>JAZDCZ010000364.1:0-6056 GCA_036679605.1 Gemmatimonadota bacterium | reverse complement strand
TGAGGTACGAGCGCTGCTCACCCCACTGGCCAAACTAGCGGAAGATCACGATCTTGCCGTCGTGTGCGTCGCTCATCTGAACAAGGGCAACAACACCCAAGCACTCACGCGCGTAAACGGCAGCATGGCCTTCGTGGCCGCAGCGAGGGCGGCTTTCATCGTGGAGCGAGACAAAGAAGACAGCGACCGTCGGTTGTTCTTGCCCCTTAAGAATAACCTCGGAGCCGATCAAACCGGCCTGGCCTTCCGGGTGCAGGGAACCTTCCTTCCCGGCGACATCGAGACATCCTGCGTAATCTGGGAACCCGAACCGGTAACCGTAACCGCCGATGAAGCCATGGCACCGGGGCCCGATGCCGAGAAGCAGAGCGCGCTCGAGGATGCGAAAGCCATTTTGTCGCAAATCCTTCTGTATGGTCCGGTCCCAGGGAAAAAGGCGACAGCTGAAGCCCTAGAGGCGGGATTGTCCGAACGGACCATCCGCAGAGCGCGAACCGCGCTCGGTATCAGGCCAGTGAAACACGGTTTCAGTGGCGGCTGGATATGGACGCCTTCCCGGGAAGGCGTCCAAAGATGACGAAGATGGCCAACAAAAAAGCTTGGACAGCTTCGGGGACTCTGGCCGCCTTCGGTCGGAGTCCGGTCTAGAGACGGCCCAACCGACCTCACAAAGACGCAACGGTGTCGCCGTACCGCCGCCGCGCAATTCCCGATCAGCCAGCACCGCCAGGGAGGAGGACGCATATGGGTTCAAAACGAATAGTAGCGACTAAAAACAAGGCATTGGAGAAGCCAGCCGTGCATGCTCCGAATACTCTCGTGATCCGTCCGTCATCAGCGGAAGAAGTGCAGAATGTCCTGGCACGGACGGCAGTCGCGCCAACAGCGAACGCAGCGCTTACGCTGAAGGAGTATTCTGCGGTAGGCGATCAAGTCGAGCTGATGGCTCTCATCGATGCACTCGCCGATCAGACCAAGGCAGCAACCGAGGGTAATCTGCGACGCGCCGAGTCGATACTGGTCACGCAAGCTCATACACTAGACGCGGTCTTCAACAACCTTGCCCGCCGAGCGATCAGATCCGAGCGCATGGACCACCTGGATAGCTACCTACAACTCGCGCTGCGCGCTCAGCGCCAATGCCGTACGACACTGGAGGCCTTCGCGGGTATCAAGAACCCGCCTCCTGTGGCTTTTGTGAAGCAGGCTAACATCGCGAATGGACCGCAACAGGTGAACAACGGCGTGCAACCGGCCAGGCAAGCCTCACGCACCCGGGACACGAAAAACCCGCATAACGGAGTATTGGAGGCTCAGGATGGCGAACGGATGGACACCGGAACGCCGGGCGCAACAATCGGCGCTGATCCGACGATGGCGACCGTGGAAAAGATCGACCGGGCCAAGAACCCCCGCAGGTAAGCGTGCGGTGTCTCGCAATGCCTACAAAGGTGGGCAGCGAGAGCTGCTGCGACGGTTGGCGCTCCTAATGCGCGAACAACGCCGGGCTGTCGACCACCTGACCAATCAGTGATGCAGGGCACAGGAGCGACAGAGAGCGTCGTTCGCAAATAACTTACTTGTGCATAAAATAGATCCCCGAGAATCGGCGCACCGGAGCCCCCCGCATGGCAAGGCAGGGTTCCGTCGGGGTTACGGCTGTGTCCCGGGGCTGAATACACCGGCGCCGCGTAGTGTGCGTAATTTTATTGATACACTCTTGCAAAATCTAGCCCGACAATTAAGACTGATCCCAGGTTCTGAGGGTGAGAATGCATCCCCTAGCTTTGAAGGCACTATATCGGTAGGTTGACGGGAGGAACTAGCGGCTCCACAGTCGGGGCACCTAGTGCGGGAGAAGTCATGAGCGATCACGAGGCACTGCTAGACCTACTGGTCAGGTACTCCGTTCAACACGCCGACCAACCCACGTTCCACCTTGCTTCCGGTCAACTCAGCGATACCTACATAAACTGTAAAACCACGACGATGCGCCACGAGGCGGCCCAACTGATCGCCAACGAGTTTGCACAGTACGTCCCGGAGAAAGCGGTAGCAGTCGGCGGGCTTACAGCCGGCGCTGACCCGATCGCGTACGCAATGCGGGACTTGTCTCGTGAGCGCGTCCTCGACGCCTTTATGGTTCGCAAGGAAGCGAAGGCACACGGGCTACGACAGGTCATCGAAGGACCAGTCAAACGTGGCCTCAGCGTCGTTGTCGTTGATGACGTTGTGACCAGTGGTGCTTCTACGATCACGGCCATCGAGCGGTGCATCGACTTTGGCCTAGATATCGCCGCGGTCGTGGTTCTCGTCGACCGTGAAGAGAACGACGGGATGGCCAGTATCCGAGATAGGGTTCCAGGTGTGCCGGTTAACGCAATCTTCACGAAGTCAGAGATTCTGCAAACGCGAAAATTACCTCAGCAAGATGTCGATACATATACCCGAAGACCTACCGCAGCTAGAGCCCAAGCTAGCTAGCGTCCTGGCAAACTGCAGCAGCGCCCATCGCTACGCTGGCGAAGCAATTGCCGCGCACGTTAAACGTTTCTGGGATGAGGACGAGCAGGGCGTCCCGTCGCAGACGGCGGACACTCTCCAAACAAAACTCGGGCCAAGCTTTGATGCGGTGCTCAAAGACCAGACTCGGGATGAAACCGAAGCTGCCGTCAATTCCTTGGTAGATACCTGGGAACAGATCCGGCCAACGCTAAAGACAGCCTGAGAACCTTGATACTCCCACGCAATTCCGCTGCTTTCCTCCGAGTCTCGCGCGCGGTCGCGGTACTATTTCCAGCAGCAGTTCTTTCCGGCTGTCTTGCTATGCGGATAGACTCTGCGATTTCGAAGTACGAAGCAGTAGGCGACCAAATCGAGTTAGGTGACAGTAAAGAAAGCGTCTTGCCCATCCTTCAGGCTACGCAAGAGGGTTTACCTCGGTCCGCTCGCAAGAATCCTGAAAAGTACATCAAAGCCGACGTTAAAGTCGAAATCTATTACGCAAGATCGGCGCGTCAGCCAGATCGACTTACAACGGACGATGAGTTTGTTCCGTATCTATTCAACAACGGAAAACTCGTTGGTATCGGCTGGCAAGTTCTCGGTGGCCCAAAAACTCAAGGTCAGGCTACGTCAAGCACCTACATCACCAATCAGAATACAACTACTGTGTACTAAGCCCGCCGCGGGATGTCCCGCTCGCTGCTCAACTTCGAACCGAGGGTGACGAGTTCCCAGGGGTTGGAACCTAGCCAGCGGCCTCTTTTCTGTAAAGCGGGCTTCGCTTGTCAAGCTGTGCAACGTTTCCATCTCTTTGTATCCACGTCCGCGACGGAACTTCTCCTGCTCTTGGAGCAACACCGCACTGGCCCAGCGCTGGATCATCAGGTTTACGCAAGCTATTAGAGTATTAAGAAGCGTCCAGTCTGATCCAAGGCCATGCGCGGAATGGACGGCCGAAGTAGCGTCGGGTCGGACGATAGTCGGTTATACGAAGAAGATGATGAGTCGAGTTAGGAATGCACAAGTCTTAACCTTACTTCTTGATGACATTCGCGCCCTGTGCGAGAAACCCGGAGCATCGCCACAACCTCAGTCCCCTGCCGAACTGGAACGTCGGGCGTTCGTTCGTCCGGAGTCTCTCGATACCGCGTACTCCTATGGGCTGATTGCACTTGAGTCAGCGGCGGATCACCTGGCGGCGCTGGACTGTCTACTGAGGGCCGAGCAGTACTCTCTCGCACCGTGGACATGCTGGCGCGGTTTGTTGGAGGCCGCCGCGACCGCAACCTGGATACTAGACCCGACCAACACGCCACAAGAACGTGTGAAGAGATCCCTAGCACTTCGATACAGCACCCTCGTGGAACAACGAAAGATGGCGAACGGGGTGAACGATACTGCTGCGGTCAAAAGGATTGACGAGAGAGTGGATGGAATCGAGTCGATAGCAATCGCACTTGGGTACGATCCGGTAGTCGATCGCAAGGGCCGTCGCATTGGGATCGGCATACAGAAGCCAAAGATACTCGATCTTGTCGAATCGCAGTTCAACTTCGGAAATCTTTATCGTGGGCTCTCCGCGATCGCGCACGCTGACTCGGCACTCGTTTCTCAAGTTGGCTTTATGAATACTGGTGATGCAACAAGGTACGGCACTATCAAGGTTAGGGCGGTGCCCAAGGAATTTCCCGATTTGCTACTTGCGAACGCAGTAGCTCTTTATGTCCGAGCGAGATGGATGCACATCGTCCTGTACGGCTACGACACGGTCGGGGCGGCCGCGTCGTTCGAAGTAGCGTACAACCAGCTGGGCTTAGCAGACACGAACGAAGTCCGTTTCTGGCGGACAGCGGTCGAGAGCAGCTAACATGCCCATGGAGTTGCAAGCGCCTTCGCCACCTGGTCTCCGCCCTTACTCGAAGCACTGATGATCGACCCCCGGTCGGCATGAGGCCCTCTTGTTCGGCGGGCCCCGAGCAGCCAAAACGTTTACTTATAGACACAGGAATTGGACGCACCGTCGTGTGTAATTCCTGTGTAATCGTGCCAGGAAAATTGCACAAAATCGCGGAATTCGCGAGAACTCGCCCGCATCGGCAAAGCCCCGAATCCCTTTCAAAATCGAAGACATAGGAACTTTCAAGAACGATCGAGAACGGTTCGACCGAACACTGAAAATCCTCGTGTCGGTGGTTCGATTCCGCCCCTGGGCACACCCAGTTTAAAAAACACTCAGCTATCCGACTCTACCCAACCGCCACAACCCCGTCCGCAACGGCACGCCGTCCCCTAGGCCAGCCCCGAAAAATCCACCTTCCGCTTCTCGCGAAATGCAGCAATGGCTACCGATGCGAGTGAGCATCGTGCGGTCTTCGCGCTTGCGGGCCGTCGCCAGTGCGTCGGCCCGGACGGCGAGGAGAAGCTTTTTGGTTTCACGTAGCGCGGCGAGCGGCTGAGCCGCGATCTGCCGTGCTTTGCTAAGGGTCTGTTCGACGAGGGACGAGTCGGACAGGCGTCGGGCCGCCAGTCCGATCTCGACGGCGTAGGCCGAGTCGATCCATTCGCTGGTGTAGAGAATTTCGGCGGCTCGCTGGGGACCGACGACGAGCTGCAAGAGCAACGAGCTGCCGGCTTCGGGAACGATGCCGAGCGAAACGAAGGGGGCGCGCAGCCGGGCACTGTCGGAAACGTAGACGATGTCGCAATGGAGCAACATCGTCACGCCGATTCCCACGGCGACACCGTTGACCGCGGCCATTAGCGGCTTGTCGAAGGCCGCCAGGCGATCGAGGAACGGGGTGAAGCCGTGCGGCTCGGAGTCTGCGTGGGTGATGCCTCCCATTTCGCTGAGGTCTTGGCCGGCCGTGAACGCGATTCCCATGCCGGTGATGACCGCGACTCGCACCTCGTCATTGGCTTGAGCATCGGCGAGGGCGTCACGCAGGTCGTCGTATTGCCGGTCGTTGAAGGCGTTGCGCCGCTCGGGCCGGTTCATGGTCAGGAGCGCCACACCGTCGCGAATTTCCTCGTCAACCGTTTGTCGGTTCATGTACTCCTCGCCTCTTCTACGCGCTCGGGTTGTCCGGACCAGGTCCACGCGAATGTTTTTCGGCTCACGCCGATCATCGTTCCACCGAGCGCCTTGGGGTGAATGAAAAGGACGTCCGGTTGCTCGACCTCACGCGGTCCCGTCCAGTCGTTGGGCGCGTGCTCGATCAGTCGCGCCCGCACGGCTGCCGTATCTGCGGCCTCGGTGAAACACATGTAAAGGGAGGGGCCGCGTCGGGCAAAGAAGCGTCCCATACTCTTGCCGTCGTCACTCGGCGCGATGGTTTCGAGTCGATCCAGACGTGCGCGGTCGAACAGCGTCAGGATTCCCGCGTAGCCGAACTCTGTCGAGGTGATCGGAGCGAAGTTGTCTTGCCCCAGAGCGAACACGCGCGCGACGGCCCGAGCGGAATCCTCGGCGCAGGGGGTCAGGTGGGTCACCTCATAGAGAAAATCGACGAGGCCAACGGGCTCGCTCGCGGCCTCCGCGCTGGCGACGATCC
>JAZDCZ010000363.1:0-13642 GCA_036679605.1 Gemmatimonadota bacterium | reverse complement strand
CCAGACCATGATCAGAGAGAGCCACATCCATCGTGTCCATCCCCATTCTCCTTCATCGCCCTGCTCACTAAACTAACAGTAGAAAGGTGTCTCACTCATATTGGCAGAGAGGGGGGTCTGCCATTGGGAAACCTCCTGAAATTGAAAACTCCGTTTAGGGAGTGCACCGTCGTCCGCCGGTGAAGCACTTTACTGTTCACTGGTGTGATTGTAGGGACCCATCGGTCGATCTAAGGCCCTCTCCATACTCACAGCCATCGGCGCACGTCGCCAACAACAACCGAAGCCACATGGAAGCACCGTGGGGCCGCTGCCGTATCAGGTCGAACTCTCTCCGCTCCTTCAACCAAGGACGCAGGCAGCGATGCACCCGGCTTGTGCCTTTGCGCATTCCATGACGCTACCTCCCGCCGCGATGCAAGCCGCAAACGCTACGGCACACTTGAGAAAGCAGGCCGGGTCAATACCAGCGGTCTCCAGAGACTTGATCTCATCGGTTGTGAGCCCGGCTGTTTGCAACATGCCCGTCTGGTCCTGGTTGAACTTCGCCATGATATCCTCCTAGAATGTTTTTTGAGAACTCCGGAAACTTCACGATTGCTTCCGTGAACCTCCGTCCTGGTGAGTGACCCCTCTCGATCCGTGAGTTTCGGGCCCGATGTCTCGGGTCGCATGTTCGGCCTTACCCTACAATTCAATGGTGCCACGAATCGCAAAAAGGTCACATGCACCGTATTGGTGCAGGATCGGGACACTCAGTCCGTTTGCTCGGTTCGTCTAAGTTTCTAGTAGATAAGAGGTTAGCTCGGTTGGGCGCACTGGCTAGGTGTCCCATGAACGATCATGTGTTGTTGAGACGTGAAAACTCTGACGATCGGCCTCGCGATACTGCGGTTCGTGCTGTATCTATAGGTCGCCATGATCACCATAGCCTTATTCACGATCCCGGCGCCCCTAGAGCCCCGTCCAAACTTCATCTGCCTTGGCAGCATCTCCTCGACTCGACGGAACGGCGGGCACCGGTTTGGTCCGGATGGCCGTCCAGCGGACCCATGTAACTTTCGTCTGGTTCATGGCACCATGTGTATGTGGGCTACGGAGCCTCGCAGATAATGCCGGTTGACGTGACACCAGGCCTTGGCAAGCGCGAGTTCTCCGTATTCTTGAATCGTGCACGGTCCGGGGACCCGGAAACCATCGCACGATTATACAAACGATACGCAGGGGTCGTATACACGGTCGCTTACTACTTGGTGCACTCCCAAATGGACGCAGAAGATGTCGTGCAAAATATCTTTCTAGACCTTCCGAACGCCCTCCGGAAATATGAGGGCCGCGGAAATCTTGGGGCGTGGATAAGAAAGGTTGCGGTGAGAGCCGCATTGATAAAACTCCGCTCCGACAGGAGAAGGGCCGAGATGTCGCTCGACGAGCTACCGCAAGATGCACGGACAGACCCTCCGTTACGATACTGTGAGCGAGTGACGCTTGAAGAAGCACTCAAAAGCCTTCCCACGTCATTTCGTGTCGTCTTCGTGTTGAAGGAGTCGGAAGGGTATTCACATTCGGAGATTGCAGTCATGCTAGGAATCACGAGTGGAGCTTCTAGGATGAGACTCCATCGCGCACGGGAACTCCTCCGCCGCGTAATCGGTGATGAACGATGATTTGGCACCCGTCGCGTTCCCGACTGAACGACCTCGCTGACCAAGAATTGAACGGAAGACTACGCGAGCGCACGGCAGCTCACGTGGCCAAGTGCCGGTCGTGTCAACGCACTTTAGCATCCATTCGTGAGCTAACCCAGCAGGCACAGTCACTTCCGCTAAAGACCCCTCGGCCAGAGCTATTGGGGCAGATCCTCGCAAGAAACCAGGCGGGCGACAGAGTCGAGCTGCCAACGAACAACCCACTGCGGCACCGATCAGTAGCGCGTCCGATGATGGTCGCCGCTACACTCGTCCTGCTTGCGGGAGTGGGCCTCCTGTTTGTCGTTTCATCTTCCGACCTGGGTGCCGAGCTGACGACAGGCGAGTTGCACTTGACGCCGCAGAAACCGAGAACGGGAGATCGAATAACAGTCGAGTATCGCGCCACGTCGATGTTGTCTGGCGAGGAGCGGCTAGTCCTGCGGGCTCGCTATCGGAGACCTGGCGATCGAGCCTACAACGACGGAATGCAACAGATTGTGGTGGGCGAGCTTTCCAAGAAGAGCCGACGGAAGTTCGCCGGAACATTCATTCTGCCTGACTCAGTGGTATATGCGGTATTTGCAGTGGAGGACTCAGCCATCCAGCGGGTTGATAGCAACGGCCGGAAGCTGTGGGAGCTCATGACTCACGACGACACCGGCAAACCGGAATATCGCGCCCTTGTCCAGAAGCAGAACGACTTGATCGGTCGCAACTGGGAGGCGGCATTTGAGACTGCGAGGATTGCCGCGGAACTCTACCCACTTCTACCCGACGCGTGGGTCAGGTTGAACGGGTTCGAGGCGGCTCTAGCTAGCACGAACAGCATCGATAGCCTCCGTGCTCGTCACTCTCAGCGTTTCGCACGGCTACAAACGAGATCTGCCGCACAGCCATCACTTGATGATGACGACATAGCTGGTATGTATTTGTTTGCCCTAACCACACAAGCGGACCCTAGTACCATACGATATTGGCGCGAGCGTTTGCTAGCACAGGCACCAGAGCATTCGCTCGCTATCGAGCTGCGTGTCCAAGATAATGTTCGTCAGTATGGTAGATCCAAAGATCGCCTGCTGATCGAGTTGGAAGGTCTTTGGAGTGTGTCCAATCGGGCACATGTGAGGCTAGCACGGCAGGGTTTTCGTACGGCGTTGGCCGCTCAAGATATAGACGGCATTGTGCGGTGGGCCGACCGCCGTATCGCGATCGAGCCCTGGACGGCTCTGGAAATAGCACGGCGGATGGGCGAGGTGTCAGAACTCAGATCCAACGCCGTAGAGCAGCTCCAGGCACAACTCCTTCGCATCGACGATGAAACGACCCGGAACCGAGATCTATATGTGGCCGTCGGTGAACAGGAAGGCCGCGACGAAACAAGACGCAACAAGATTCGGGTGCCTCTGGGCAAAATGCTAGTAGAAACTGGTGAGATCGAGGCCGGCCAGGATATGTTGATGGCAGCCGCGGCTTCTGGTTGGGATCCCTCCGCCTCAAGAATAATTGCCGACATCAGACTACAAGTTGCCGATACCGCAGGTGCCATCGAGATGTTGGCGCGGGTGGCAGTGGATCCCAATGTAGCCTCGGCTTCCGCCGACTCCACCATCGCGATTGCCGCCGAACTCATCAATCGCGAACAGTGGGAGCAAGCCGCCGAACGTGCTCGTCTCGAGATGTGGCGGCGCGCTCTCGCTCAAACTATTAACAAGAGTATCTCCAGAGATGTGGAACTTCTGGACTCAACAGATCAAGTGCAAGGTCTGCACGAGCTGGCAGCCGGGAGGATCACGCTGCTCGCCTTCCACTCGTCGGTATGTGCACCGTGTCGGAATGAGCTACCGCTCTTGCAAACGGTGGCCGATCGGCTTGAGGTAGGAGGTGGCCGGGTCTTGATCGTTACCCATAACGCGCCGTCTGCCGATGTTCGAGCGCTTATCTCGGTCAGAAGGTTACCGATTTTTCAGGACGTGCGGGGAATGATTCGGCAAGCCCTTGGTCTATGGGAAACACCCATGTATGTGATCTTGGACAAGTCAGTTCGCTTGCGGTTCGTTAGCAATTCCCTAAATGACGTTATGCGTGTGGCAGAAGCTCTCGCGTCTACATCGTTCGGGGCGATAGCAAGACGGTAATCGGCCAACTTCGATTGCGGCAGCACAGTGGAAGTCACGTCTCGTGATCACAGCACCTCGTCGACAAGCGAGTATAGCAGTATTGCAGGATGCGGATAATGCCGCACAGCGTACAACGTCGTCGATTCTTTGTCCACGGCGATACTAAGGACATCCTGATCAAGGCGAAGTGCCCTCTTGAAGGTGCCATCCCAATCGAATATGTGTACGAATCTTCCGAAGCCCGCTCGGTCTGAGAACTCTCCCCACGTTCGGCCGGAGAACAACGCAAAGATGTACTCACTTGACCCGGTCCCGTCAATGTAGCCCAAACGGTGATAGGGCTCCGTCTTAAACACGGGCCCACGTGGACTCGACCTGAGCGCATACGTCACCTCAAATGGAAGCGGTCCATCAACTTGCACGATGGGCGAACCGTCTGACCGGTAGATCTCAATCTTGCTGGCGCGTCTTGTGACCGCTGCCAGCATCCGTCGCCGCGGGTGCACCACCATCGTGGCTTGATAGGCATGCTGTCTTACACTGGCTGGCACGTTTGAAGGACCCGGTGGGACACTTCCTGTGCTGGCCGTCTGCGCTCCTGAGTTATCGAAGAACGCCAGGCGCCCACCAGGAAAGAGGCCTAGGCTGACTATCGTATCATCGTCGAGCCAAAGCGGTCCGGTTGGCATCCCTTCGGACCGAAGGCTAACTATCTCGCCATTGACATCTCTAGCTTGGACAGGATTAGGCACCAAACTGATCTTCGTGAGTCTCGTTAACGATATGTCGTAGACCCACAGATCCAGGTCACTGCCCGGAACCGGATCGAGCGACCAAGCTACTTTGAATTCTCCTGGACCCTCTCCGGGCCCGCCCAATGAGCGTTCGAAGACTCCGCTAGCGCGATCGAATACCAGAAGCGCCGGGTCGCCGCTCATATCGATGACGACCAATCTGTTTCCAATGATTGCGATGTCGGATGGAAGACCCAGCACCTCCGACTCGGAAAGTATCCGAGCACCTATCTCAACGACCTCGATGTTGCTGTGCTCGATCTCCGCTGGTGCCCTACGTTGAATTCCTTCCCAGTCTCCGCACCCTGCAACGACTAGCAGGATTGAAGCAGCATTCCTAACAGGCAGCGTGCGCATACCACGAAGCCCCAGAGTAGAAGGTACAGTATCCAGTCACTGTAGCGTTGTACAACAAGAGGATCGGGGCAAGAGCGACTGTTTTAGGGGCGGTCCACATAATTGAACATGGGTTGCCCGTCAGGTATTTCACTGTCACACCACTCTCCTGGTGAAAAGCGGCAACCGCCTTGAGCGCATGCGTCAACGATTGTAACCCTAATGGATTGACCCGAACTCGTAAGGGCGACGGGTAACACGGCCAAGACCCCTACGGCAAAGAAGATCTTGCACATCGACTGAGCTTTCATCGGAACCTCACATGGAATGAGAAAGGAACCTTGTCTCTCTCCTTACTTGGTGCCACGAAACCCGCAAAGGTTACATAGGACGCCATCCCGGTCACTCAGACCAACCCATCTCTAAAGGAGAGAGCGCTCGCAACAACGGACCCCTCAGCGAGCGGCGGAGAGGTCCTTGTTCCTTCCGATCCTATCGCCCTGACACGTAACTTGTTGCAAAGCATCAACTTGAGCCCTGTGTGCAAACGTGATCGAATTTGGCGTGTGACCTTTCGGTTGTTCGTGGCACCTGTATTGAGTAGGCAGCAATGGCGCCGTGCCCCTGAACGGGGTTAATCCTCAACGCACGGACGATATGGGTAGCACAACTTTGACATCGCTCATCGTTGTTTTGACGGTGCCCAGTTCTCTGCTTTCTCAACTGCAGGCGGTTCGAAACGTATCCGCAGAAGGCCGGTTGAGAACTGTCGTCGCAATGCTGACCGAGCATTACGTCGATTCGCTCGACTCCGATGACCTCTACGACATGGCCATCGACGGCATGCTGGCAAGCCTAAACGATCCCTACACAACCTTGCTCCGCGGCGACCGGCTTGACGGCCTACTCTTCCGGATGACCGGCAATTTCGCTGGCATTGGAATGGAAATCGAATCACTAGGTCGCTGGATCGCCGTTGTGCATCCGCTGCCACGCTCTCCCAGCGCCCGCGCGGGACTAAAGCCGGGTGACAGGATTATCGAGGTGGATAATGAGTCGACAACAGGATGGACTACGCAACAGGTGGCGAGCGCTACACGAGGAGAGCTGGGCACACGCCTTAAACTCACGGTGCTCCGCCCGGGAGTAGCGGAGCCGCTCCACATAGAAGCCACTCGTGATTTCGTCCACGTAGGAGGCGTTGACGAGCCGATCAATATCGCTCCCGGAATCGGGTACATAAGAGTTAGGTCTTTCACCCAAGGCGCGACTGACGAGGTAAGGGCAGCGGTAGAACGGCTGGAAGCCAGAGGCGCGCGGGGGCTCATTCTTGACCTGCGAGACAACCCTGGCGGGAGCCACTACGAGGCCGTTGGCATCGCTGATCTGTTTCTTGACAGCGCTCAAACGGTGGTGACGATGAAAGGGCACGGGCCGGGGATGCCACGAACTTACAAGGCAAGCCACCCGCAACGGTGGGCCGACATGCCCCTAGTTGTCCTTCTGAATGAAGCTACGGCGAGCGCGGCCGAAGTAGTTGCTGGGGCCCTTCAGGACCATGACCGAGCACTCCTCGTTGGCACCCCGAGCTTCGGAAAGGGCGTGAGTTCGTTTTTCCGGCAGCTCTCTGATAGCCACGCAGTGCGGATTACTATTGCGCGTCTGTACACACCGAGCGGCCGGTCTATATCTAGGATTGATCACCGTCATCAGAGCAAGTTGACGACAGGTTTGCAATTGACGGGACGTGGCGATTGGCCATCTGCGACGACAGTGTACGTGTCAGATGCCGGGCGAGTGCTTGGTGGTGAAGGTCGTATCGTTCCTGATATAGTTGTGGCCGCCGACTCGGCTAAGTCTGGCGATGATTTGTTTGTCACTGTGCCGGATGATGAAGCGCAAGCTCTCCGCGAAATTATAGCACTCTACCCCTTCGACGTGATAGCGGCAGGCATGGTTTCCCACAACAATCTAGAAGTCACGGATGTCATGATCGATAAACTCCTTGATCGGTCCCGTGCACGTGGTATTTCCGTACCCATTCACTTGTCGCGAGCCGCTCGAGAATCTGTCGCACGGCAGGTCCATTATCAGCTGACTAGGTATCTGCTTGGTCGGCCGGCGGAATTGCGCGACCGAGCAAGAGATGACGTTCAGGTTCGCTGTGTAATAAAACTTCTACGGAAGGCTCGGACTTTGAAGGAATTACTCGCGGCAGGAAGGGCGGGTGGATAGCCGGGTGATCAATAACCTAATTTTGCATTGGTACAGGGAGTGTGGTTCGGCAATGTCCGGAAACATCGCAACCGTAGCAATGGTTGGATGCACCAAAGAACCATCATTTCACTAACCGGAGGTGAGCATGAAGAGACTTGCAGTAGCGATTGCTATCAGTCTGACAGGAATAGTCGTAACGGCCACGCCATCGGAGGCTGGTCCCTGTTGGCAATGTAACCAAGACACTTGCTTCGGGAGCTTCGAAAGCGGCTACTGGACCTGCACCCAAGACCCGCTCCTTGGATGTATGCCTTTTGACAGGTGCAGGATTCCAGCGTTAGGAGAATACACCGGCGATGTCCATGTTCTTGCAGACGGAGCCGTGATCAAAGGTAAGCAGATTTCTGAGGACGCTTTCGCCGTAAGGACATGTAGTGGAACGCAAATTGAAGTCGTGTACAGTGGCCATGGTGAAGCTAACCGTCTGCAGGTGGCCCGAGTTATCACGTTGGAATGAGGAACCTGAGATCGGCGTGAGGAGCTGCAGTTGATGTGTTTTCGCTTTGACTCCTGATGTTGTCGGCCACACTCCTATAGTCTCTAATGACGGTACTTTCAATTGCGAGAGATAACGTTGCGCACCAGCCATGAACCACATAGACGGCCAGGGAGAGTTAACACCCTGCTTTTGACACTGATGTCGTACACCTGCATTTGCTTGCATGGATGCCGCAGCGCCGATCGAGTTCCCGGTCAGTTGGTGCAGCAGTATGCGATCGAATTAGGCGATAGCACGGGCATACGTTCGCTCGCTAGTGCAGCCCGTTCGCCTTCCTCGCAACTTCTGGTGCTGGATCGCACTAGCTTGCGACTTCATGTGGTTGATACGGTAGGCGATGTGGCCCGCGGGCTTCGGTTACGACGCTTCGTCGACGGGTCCTGGCCAGAGCACGTGACAGTATCCGGCGATGGCACTGTATGGCTCTTCTCGGGTTCGTCGTCTCACTGTCGACGGTACGACGCCACGCTGAAACATACGGAGGACTGCGAACTACCTGACCGATTCCGTCGTATATCACAGGTGTTCTTTGCCTCCGGCTATTTGGTCGTACTTGGATGGGCGGACAGTATAACTACGGTGTTGCACACTTATACCGCTGATCTCTCTGCCGTCGGTACCTTCGGGCGACCGCGCGAATTGAACCCGGCTGACTCGATACTCCTCGGTTGGGGCCTCGGACTTGCCAGTGCCGGCCCTGGCGCCGATCTAACTCACGTGAGGCTGAATCCCTTCGAAGTCTCCCAATACTCCCTAGCAGGAGAGCCTGAGTCATGGTGGAATCGTGAGGTGGAGATGAAGCGGGCTGAAGAGTTTGCGGTTGACGTGGCAAATGAAGGTCGACGTTTGGTGGACGTATTCGAGCGCTGTGTAGGTGTGGGGTGGGTCGGCGATTACATGATCTATTTGACGTACTCGCCGCAAACTGATGTCACAACGATTCGCATCCTAAGTAAAGACGGCAATGTCATATCGGCAAGTGAAGTGCCCTTTGCGATGAGTCTCGTGGCGTCGAGTGATGTAGGTGAATTGTATGTGGTTAGAAGCATCAACGGTTATGAACTGGTGCGGTACCAGCTCCAGTTGTATAAATAGCGTTCAAATTTCGGAGGTTTAACGATGCATGTGCGTCCTTCCCGCTACTTCTGGATGCTGCTTTCCTTCCTGGCAGCTGCGCAGAGCAGCGAAGCACAAGGGACAGCCGTTCCCAGTCAGAGATCCGTTGCTGTTTGGGGAGAGAGTCACTTGAGCACTAATCCCGATATTATGATTGGGGGGAAACTCGAGGACGAGGATGCGTATTCATTTGGACGAATCGCGAACATAGCAGTTGATGACAGTGATCGTGTATACGTACTTGATGGATTGTTTTCTCGGGTGCAGGTCTATGATGAGGGCCGATACTGGCGCACGATTGGCAGTGAAGGTTGGGGGCCGGGAGAGTTCCAGAGACCGGTATCAATCGCCGTATTGGCGGATTACCAAGTTGTCGTGGGCGATGCGGGCAAACAACTGTATGCAATATTTGACGCTGATGGAGCGTATGAAGGTTCCCGCTCAATCAAGGGATTCGGATTCCTACGAGAGCCGTTGGTGAGCGGGGAATCGGGACGCTTCTATGCCGCTTGGCGCAACGTACGAGACACATCGATCGAACGATACTTAGAGGGCGTTGATGTACGAGACGCGGCGGTAACGCGTGAAAGGCGACCGCTGCCTCATTACTATCGACCGATGATCGGAGTGAGCGGAGAAGCGCGTGGCTATACAGGTTACCTATATCAGCCATTCACGGCTGACCTGGCGTGGACGATCTTGCCAAACGGGTGGCTTGTCACTGCCATTGGTGATCAGTACGATCTAACGATCAGCGACAGGTCTGGACGACGCATCGGAAGCATTGGCAGAGATGTTCAGGCAATGCCGGTAGGCTCTGTAGAGGCGGCGTTGGCGCACGATTCCGCCACAGCACTGATTGAGCGCTATGCCAAGACAGCGCAAGCGAGTTCGGAACGGTTCAAACGGAAGCTCAAGATCCCCCTGATGCATCCCCCTGTTCTTGGACTCGTTTCGGACCGTCTCGGCCGAATCTGGGTGCAAGTACCATCGGGAGAACGCCCCAACATTCTTGCTACGTTTGACGTGTTCGAGCGGACTGGTCGGTTTCTGGGAACAATCGATGTGCAGGGAGGGGAGGACGTAGATCCAAGGACTCTTGCGATCGGTGTGCGGTACCTGTATGGCGTTGGAGTGAGCAGTGAGGATGTGCCGTATGTTCAGAGGTTTCGGCTGCCGCGCCGCGCCACTCGGTAAGCGGTTAGTTTCTATCGGCGTTTCGTATACTGGAGGTGAAAGAATGAGATGCACAGTCAGCGTTGCCGTAACCATCCTGAGCTTGCTCGCGGCAAGCTCAGCCCTTCACTCCCAGACCTTAATTCGTGGTACGGTTCGCGCCGATTCGACCTTGACGGCGATCCATGGAGCGTTCGTTATGCTGATGGGTGTGGACGGGAGTGCAGTCGCGAGCGCGGTTTCGGGTAGCGACGGAGGGTTCCTGTTGCACGCCGAGCCTGGTCGGTTCCTGCTCCATGTGCGCCGAGTCGGGTACTCTCCGACAGTTACACCTGAATTCGAAGTTCCTGCCGCCGTTGCAGACATTGAATTGACAGTGATACTACCTCAGGACGCACTCGTGCTTGATACGGTTGCCGTAGTGGGCGAAGCCGAGCCATTTGCGCCGGGTCCGCTGCGGGGATTCTACGAGCGGAAGCGCCGGGGATGGGGAGTGTTTCTGACCCGTGAAGAGATCGAGGCGAAGAATCCGGGACAGGTGACTGACATCTTTCGCAATATGGCCGGGGTCCGCGTCGTGTCGAAGGGCGGTCGGCAGTGGAGCATCCGAATGGTTCGGGCTAGTCCACCGCTGGCAACGCTATTCGGAAGTGCATGCACTGGCACAGGCTGTCCAGACCCTCGGGATGTGGACAAACAGGCGTGCGGTGTGAACGTCTACATCGACGGGGCGCTCCTCAGGGAGGGGCCTGGGATCATTAACCAGATGGTGGCGGCAAACGACGTGGAAGCGGTAGAGGTCTACCGCGGTCCTGCAGAGACACCAGCGGACTTTCTAAGTAGTGATTCCCGGTGCGGTGTAATCGTGATTTGGACCAGGCGAGCGCCACGGCAGGAGAAGAAGAAGAAGAAAGGTTCGGGTTCTTAGAGGTTTCGGTAATGTGTCCTGGGCTGGCTAACCCATACTCAGCTTGACGCCCGGTCGATCCGCGGTATGGGACCGCACCGTCACACCGAGGCTGCGTGCGACCTCGATGGTCTCCTTGTTTAGCGGGCGGCGTTCGTGCCGGTGCAACCGCCGAACGTCCTGGTCCCGCCGTTAGTCTGAAGCCCAGCAGGACAGCCGCCCGACGACGAGACGCGGGGTCACCAACCAAGTCGTCGGGGGTGATGGTAGCCAAGCGACGAACTGTCACTTGTAGGTACACCTGAGACAGGACGCTCACTACCATGAGCGTCGCTTCGGAACGAGATCGCGAAGCTACAGGTCCAGGTCCGCGAAGCTGACTTGGGCACCCTCGTGGAATTTGGTCGCGAATTTCTGAGGGGGTGATCGTATAGCCGCCCGAATGCCCTTCCCCCCGTACGGCCCCTTCCAACCTCCTGCAGGAACGCAAACAGGGGGGTGGGGACTTCACGTGGCATCACCCTAACTGCCGCAGAAGGGACCCACTCAATTATGCAATAAGGCAGGACGTGATGAGAGAGGAACACCGAGCAGAGCCTCTACTGTGGTAATACAACCGTCCCAAAGCTCACTGGACAGGGGAACGGTGGTGCTCTTCGTGCTGGTGGTTTGCCAGATCATAGGGACGGACAGCCTGCTTACGGTTCCCTCCAACTGACACGTCCGTTCGGGCGTATCAGCCGAGGCTCTAGAGTCGCCCTAGAACCTCCACGTACAGATCACGTCGCTTCACCACCCTTGAGATGGTCGAACGGTGCCAGCGACCGCCTCGCTTTGTTCTGACTCCCTCAACGTTGAGCTTGGCAGCGATGGAAGCATAAGAAGAACCGCAGCGCCATAGCGTGAGGATGTGCCGCACGGTCTCAAGTTCCTCCGGCACCGGCAGCATCCGATGTCGCTTGCCATTTGCACGGAAGCCTAGAGGGGCATGACTGGTAGGCTGGCACTGTTGGCGCTTGAACTCGAGAGCAACTCTTGTACGCTCGGCAATCAACTCTCGCTCCATCTGGGCGAGGCCGCCGAACAACGTCAGGACAAAGCGACCATGTGGGGTTGAGGTATCCAGGCTCTCGCTGACACTGTGAAGCTCAATGTTCTTGGCTAAGAACAGATCTTCGACGATGCTCAAGAGGTGGCGGGTCTGGCGAGTCAGGCGGTCAAGCTTTAGCACGATGACTGCGCCGACCTCACCGCGTTCGCAGCGACTGAGTAGCTCTGGAGTTGCCCCGATTTTGTGGACACGGAGTTAAGCCGCTTTTTGTAGTTCATACTCCACCGGACTGAGATAGCCCAGGTATGAATGCCGCCGTTTGCGGTTGTAGAACCGCTCGATGTACTCGACGATATCTATCTTGGCTTCCTCCCGGGTCCAATAGTCCCGATCGTTCACGCGCTCGACCTTCAGAGTCTTGAAAAAACTCTCCGACACTGCGTTGTCCCAGCAATCGCCTTTCTTGCTCATGCTGCAAATCATTCCGTGATCCTCTAGTATGTCGCGATAGTCGCCGCAGGCGTACTGACGTCCCCGGTCGGAGTGGTGCAGAAGGCCAGGTGACGGCCTGCGGCTTCGCAGTGCCCTTCTCAGAGCCGTCACAGCCAACTGACCGTCGATCCGGTTGCTCATCGACCACCCTACCACACGACGTGAAAACAGATCCAAAATCACCGCCAAATACAACCACCCTGCTCGTGTCCGGATGTACGTGATGTCTGCTGTCCAGACACGATCCGGCTCAGCAACCTCAAACTGCCGATCCAATAGGTTGGGAGCAACCGGCTCGCTGTGAGCGGAATCCGTGGTAGCCTTGTACCGCCGAGTGTGCTTCGCTCGGATCCCGTTCTCTCGCATCAGTCGCGCCACACGCTTGCGGCCACACCGAATTCCCAGCTCCTGCAAATCCTCATGCACTCGCGGGCTACCATAGCTCCGATCACTCGCCTTGTGAGACTGCTCAATCTCCATTAGCAAGCGCCGATTCTCCTTCACTCGCCGGCTCTCAGGACGCCTGCGCCAGCGGTACCTGTCAATGAAAGTGAGACACACACGGGTTGGAGTTTAAGGAGCATTTACAAGTGACTCCTGCTCGTTTCGCGTCCCGGTAACTGCGGATTCGGGGGTACTCCTTCCTCTCGCCATTTCGAGATCAGCGCTCTCAGGGCATTCTACGGGTTCGCTTTTCCTGTCCAAACCACCGCCTGAGGCGTCAGCATCGCCAGTCCGCTATGGCGGTGCTCGGTGTTGTACCAATCAAAGAAAGGCCCGCAGAAGCCACGCGTATGCTGCAGGGATCCAAACCGACTGGGAAACTGCGGCCGATACTTCATCGTCTTAAACTGCGCCTCCGAAAATGGATTGTCGGTCGACGTGTACGGCCTCGAATGCGTCTTCGTCACACCCAGGTCGGCCAGCAGCAGTGCCACGGCCTTAGACCTCATCGATGAACCGCGATCCGCATGCAAGGTCAACTGATCTCGGGTGACTCCCTGTCGCTCGCACGTCTCCTCGATCAGCCGCCTGGCCAGCACTGCTGACTCCCGCTGCGCTACCATCCAGCCCACCACGTAGCGGCTGAAAACATCCAGAATCACGTACAGGTAGTAGTAAGTCCATTTCGCCGGGCCCTTCAACTTCGTGATATCCCAACTCCAGAGTTCATTCGCAGCCGTGG
>JAZDCZ010000362.1:0-3777 GCA_036679605.1 Gemmatimonadota bacterium | reverse complement strand
GAAGATTGCGGTTGTCGCTCCCACGCCCAGCGCGATCGTGACGATTGCAACGGCGCTGAAAACCGGCGCACGTTTCGCAACTCTGGCTGCGAGTTTCAGGTCGTTCCAAAAAGCGCTCACGCTGCTTCCTCTTTCTTTCTGCTTGGGCTCCCGCCGCTCACGCGCTTGCTCCACGATGTACGAGAGAGCGGTCATGCCGGCTTGGAACCAGTACCAGACGTGTGCGACGACGATCGTAAAACGACGGGCTACATGCGCGTGTTCTTGTCTCAGAATGATTTTGCGGAGCCAGCGCTCGGCGAGTCGTGGTGGCGTCACCGGTCCTCCAACACCGATTCGAAACCGGTCCAGAGGTTGACGAGGGCGCTGCGGGCAGCGCGGAGTGCGGTCTGTCCCTCTCTTGTCGGTTTGAAGAAACGGTTTGCGCGGCCGCCCCTGTCCGGACTCGTGTTGCCGAGGCGGGACGACAGGTAGCCCTTCTTGACCAGGCGGTCCAGTGTGATGTAAACGGCGCCGCGAGCGACTCGCCGCCCGGTCTGTTCGATCAACTCCTCGCGCACTGCGGAGGCGTATGCTTCCTTGCCAAGGCGCAGGACCGAGAGGAGCACCATCTGCTCCAGTTCACCGAGATATGTCTTGCGATTCATAGGTGCCTACATAATTAACGTTATGACTACATAATTAGCAGTACGGCGGGAGTCAAGGGATAGTTTTTTTGGGGTGGGCGGTATCAATAGGCTGATCGGGTCCATCAATTTGACAGCCGCCGCGAGAAGGAGGAAATAGGGATGCGTTGGCTAATCTGGGTTGTGCTGGTATTGGCGTTTGTTGAAGGTTCTTGGCTGGCCTTCGACGGTGGTCGTGCGTTAGTTATGGGTGACTACGTCACTCCAAAGTCGGGCAAGTACGCCGGTCAGCTGGGGCCATGGGCCCGCGTCGTGTCGGCTGTCGGAATCGAGCCACGATCAATGTTGATGAAATCGATTCACCTAGCCCTGGGGTCCGCGTGGCTGATAGTCATGGTCTGCTTTGCCTTGCGGTTGCCGTGGGCCTGGTGGCGGATGCTCGTTTGCGCGGTCCTTGGTCTGTGGTATCTGCCGTTTGGTACGATCCTGAGCCTTGCACAGGTAGCGCTACTTCTCCTCCCCGCTGTTCGCAGTCCGGGAAGAACGTGCTCGCGGATCTGCCACCCCAGTCATCTGATGGCTATCTCTATTGTCGCGGCGGGAAGATCCCGAACGGCACCAAGTTGAGAATTGAGTACAAGTCCAAGCAATTGGAAGGGGAGGTGCGTAGCGGGTTTATCTGGATAGACGGGGACCGGTTCGACACTCCCTCGGGCGCTGCTCGTGCTATTGGCTATGGCTCGGTAAACGGCTGGAACGAATGGCAGTATTACGACAAGGATGATAAGCGGTGGCTGAGCCTCGATATACTTCGGATAAGGATGACGGCTAAGGCTAGCACCAAGAGCACGCGTTGATGCGCAGGATCGGGATCCCTCGCCTCACGGGTAGGCCGCTGACAAGTGATGACATGACAAATGCCCAATAGGGCTGCGGAAGTTCGCCGGTGCCTGGAGCGAATGCAGCATCATCTAGATGTGACCTATTCACTGTTCCAGGTGAAGCTCCTCTGGCTTCATCGGATTGAACACGAGGACAATAACTACACGATTGATATTGTGGATCCTATCGTTCCGTCTCGTCATGTTCTGACCATCGTAGCGACTGGACAGCAACTCAAAGCACACCAAGAGCCCTATCTCACTGAGATCCGTCGTGCCTTCATCAACGATCTCTTCTTAACCATTGCGCGGGATGCGGTGTTAGCAAGGAATTTTCTAAACGGCAAGGATCCCCCCGAACCCGAGTTTCATACAGAGCAACACGAGGAAGAAGTTGCAGCGCTCAATCCATTCCTCACCAAAGTTGATAAGCGTTTTCTAGTTTTTTTCCGTCGCATTCGTAATTCAACGGTCCATTATGACGGAAACCATAACGTGCGCAACAGGCTGAATTTCGAGTTTAACGGGATACGCTTCTTGACAACTGATGAGAGCTTAGGAACGCAAATCAAGTATTCTCTATCGGATTTGGTAGCGATTTACCAGCGGTTGAAGAGCGCATTTGATGTCGAGAGGATCATCGAGAATCCATACTTGCAGAATATTGCAGCGAGACAGCTCGGAAGTGACTCTTGCTTTTGTGTCGACCCGAGTTGAGCGGAAGGTTCACATCCAGGTCGCTGTCCCCGGCCGAGCTGGAGGCCAGGTGCTCCGCCACCGGGAGTAGCGACGCGACGTTTTGATTCGGGTAGCGAAAATTCGGTACAGTACCTTGCGCCACGTCGCTTTAGTTTGGGACCATACTTGTGCGCAGTTGAGCAGTAACGATACAAACGCGCACTCCATGCCAAAGAGGGAACTGATCGACTGTCCATCGCCGCCGCCGTTTGCCGGATCGTCAGATCACTTCGCTATGCAACCTGGGTCAGACTGTAATGTCATCCGAATTCAGTGAACTCTACAGAGATGAGTTGGAACATCGCGACAAGCTCCGGGCGGCACTTAGCATCCCGTTCGGCCTGTTGGTTATCCTTGGTGGTCTGCTCGGTAGAATGATCCAGGACGCCTGGATCAGCCCCGTCTTGCTGGCTTGGATCTTCTGGACAGCGTCCGTGGCGAGCGGCTTCTTCTTCGTACGTGCAGCCTACTATCTGATCCGTTCCTATCACGGACATCGATACAAGGCCATGCCAACTGCGACGGAGCGGAGAGAGTTTTTGGGTGAGTTGCGCAAGTGGTACGCAGACCAAGGTGACGATGGCTCCACAGCAAGCGCAGAGTATGATCGGTGGTTGGACGGGCAGTACGCCGTCGCAGCCGACAAGAACTGGTACGTCAACGCGGCCAAGTCCGAGTTCCTATACCGTGCTAACGGGGCGCTGATTTTTTGCGGTATCCTTGCTGCCCTGTCCTATGTACCTTTTGTTATGCACAGTAGAATGGCGAAACCGGAACTCCAACTAGTATCCATCATTTCGGTCGATACTACTGTGATGCAGGAGTTGCACTGACATGACTGAGAAAAAACCTCAACACCCCGGGCCAAAGCCCACACCGCCACCGCTAAAGGATCTTCGCGAGGGCCAGATTCCAAAGCCACCGAAACCAAAGAATAGTTAGTAGTGGTAGAGCCCGGCTAGTTCGCAGACAGGGCGTCAACCGGATCGACTAGCCCCGCCCTACGTGCCGGTATGAAGCTCGCGAGAAGTGCAATTACCATCGACAGTGCGGCGGCGGCTCCCAACACAAAGGGATCCAGCGTGGCCACCTCGAACAGGAAACTTTCCAGCACCCTGAGGACAAGGACGGCAAGGCCGACGCCGAGTATCGTGCCTATGGCTGCCATCCTCATGCCGTTGAGCAGTACGGCGCCCAGCACCTGACGCCGAGATGCGCCAAGCGCAACACGTATGCTGATCTCCTTAGTTCTCTCTCTTACGGCATAGGCTATCACGCCATACACGCCTATCGCTCCCAGAATCAAAGCGGTTCCCGTAAACAGTGAGATCAGGAGCATGATCAACCGTGGCTTGGCGAGAGAGCCGGATATTGTGTCGGTCATCGACTCCATGTCATCGATAAGAGCGTTTCTATCGAGCGATCTGACGGTTTGTCGCACCTGGGAAGCGATGGCATACGGATCACCCGTCGTTCGTAGCATCATCGACCGCAACCGAAAGCCGAAACGCTCGATGGTGGCTCCTACTTGG
>JAZDCZ010000361.1:0-3560 GCA_036679605.1 Gemmatimonadota bacterium | reverse complement strand
GTACTCGCGTGGTCAACGTGTGCCGCTCCGACGGCGACAACCGAATACGATGAGTTGGCATAGCACAATATACATGACAACCACTACCGAATCAATTGTTACAGTCCACTAGTTAGCTGTGTGCACCACTCCGAGAACCCAGTCGGAGTAAGTACGGCCCTGCGAGAGGAGGTTAGAGAGTTGCAAATACACAGAATCCTATTGCCCGTAATGATTGTGGTAGCAGCAGCATGTTCGGCGCCCGGTGATACCCGGGGCCGGACCACGTTGGAGGAGCAGAACGAGGTCCTGATTCGTCAGGTGCTTGACTTGATCAACGATCGAGACTTAGACACCGCATTCGAGTTTTACTCGCCCGATTACACCTACCACGGGCCCGGCGGTCAGGAGTTGAGGGGTCGGGACGGCATCAGGGGACTCTGGGCGACCTTCCTCACAGCCTTCCCTGACCTACATTCCACGGTCGATGACGTGATTGTGGAAGGCGACAAGTTGGTGTTGAGATGGACAATTCAGGGAACGCACACGGGTGAGTTCCTCCAGATCCCGGCATCCAACAGTCAGATGAGTCTCTCCGTCACAGAGATCTTCCGCATCGCCGACGGTCAACTCGTCGAAGCCTGGGATCAATACGATCGCCTGGGCCTGATGGAGCAGATCGGTGGGATTCCGGCATCAACAGCTCGTTGATTCTCCTTTTGGAGACGCCGGCCGACATGTCCGTCAGGCCGTCGTCAAACGCAGTCCCTGAGTGATCTTTCGGAGGTACCGATGACAGAGCAAACACGACGCGAATTCATCGAGCGTGGTGCAACAATGGGCGCGGCGATCGGACTCGGGCGTTGGAGTTCGGTTTCGGGCGTGGACCAGACATTGCCGTCGAGCCCGGGTCCAGAGATGGTCGTGCTGAACGCAAATATCTATACGATAGACGATACCCAACCCCTAGCCCAGGCCTTCGCCGTAAAGAACGGGCGTTTCCTGGCGGTCGGAAGCTCCGCCGATATGCGGAATCTCGCGACTTCGGCTACGACCGTGCTGGATGCCGAGGGTATGACGATTACGCCCGGGTTCATCGACGCACATACTCATCCTGCGTACGCCGGTATCTTCGAACTCACTCAGGTCAACGTGGATCTCAGAAGCATCGCCGAAATCCAGGCCGCGCTCAGGGAGCGCGCGCGCAACACGCCGGCCGGTGAATGGGTGGTCGCATTCAAGTACGATGATACAAAGGTGCGCGACGGCCGCAAGCTCACGCGTAAGGATCTGGACGAGGCCGTACCCGACCATCCGGTGCAGGTAACACATCGGGGTGGGCATACATCGTGGTACAACAGCAAGGCTTTCGAACTCGCAGGTGTTACCGCCGACACGCCCGACCCACCGCACGGCAAATTCTATCACGACGGCAACGAACTGAACGGGTTGGTCGCCGAGCAAGCTAATGCTCCGTTTGAGCGAATCATCCCTTCGGGTTCAACCCGCGAGCAACGGCAGGCCGGTGTTGCATTGATCTCGAAGCTCATGACGGCTTCCGGCCTCACGTCCGTGCACGATGCGTTGACTACGCAGGCGTACGCAACGGCGTATGAAGACGCATACAAGGCCGGTGAACTCGGCTTTCGCGTCTACATGATGTTGAGGGGGGCGGCGTATGAGGATGTGAAAAACTCGGGGCTCTATACTGGACTGGGTGACGAGTACCTACGAATAGGTGGCGTCAAATTCACCGCCGACGGGTCGGCGTCCGAACGCACCATGCGCATGAGTACACCTTACATCGGCCGGCCCGACGATTTCGGTATCCTCAACATGACGCAACAGGAAGTTCACGAGGCCGTCGAGGCAGCCCATCGCGAACGGTTCCAGATCGGTATTCACGCCAACGGCGATGTGGCGATCGACATGGTGTTGAACGCCTATGAGCGCGTGCAGAAACTTTGGCCGCGGCCCGACGCGCGCCATCGGATCGAACACTGCTCGCTGGTCAACCCCGATCTCTTGAGACGGATCAAGGCCGTAGGTGCTATCCCCACACCGTTCTATACCTATATCCACTATCACGGTAACAAGTGGATAGAGTATGGTGCCGAAAAGATGCGCTGGATGTTTGCGCACCGATCGTTCATCGACTTGCGGATTCCCGTTGCCGCCGGCTCGGACTACATACCCGGGCCTTTCGAACCGCTCATGGCGATCCAAAGTATGGTCACCCGCAAGGATATGTCCGGCCGGGTGTGGGGACCCAATCAAAAGATCACGGTGGACGAGGCGTTACGCGTCTGTACGATAAACGGCGCTCACGCATCGTTCGAGGAGAATCTCAAGGGCTCGATTACAGAGGGTAAACTGGCGGACTTCGTGATGCTGGCAGAAGATCCGCACGAAGTAGATCCCGATCGGATCAAGGACATCGAGGTAGCCAGAACTGTGGTTGGCGGCAAGACGGTGTACCCTCGCGGCGACTAGCTAAGTGTCATCAGGAACCGTACACTGCAATTTGTTAAGGAAGGAGACTAGCTTTGCGATCACCGCTAGTGATGATCTCTCTCTTGGTGGCAGCTGGCTGCAGCTCTGAGCCAGTGACTGTCACGTTCGAAGAAGCTACGGACGGACTGGCGCGGTTCACCATCGAGAATCGGTCGGAACAGGACGTTCGTTCGATCAGCTTCGAGTTGTCGTTTCGGTCTCAAGCCGGCGACCTCGCACACATAGACACAGTGACCTACACGTCCAAAACCAATGCTGAAGGAGATGTGTCCGCCTTCGTACGTGCCGGGGACGAGACGTTCTTCGTATCAAAGCTACCCCCGAGCAGCGTCTCTGCCTCGGCGACCGTCATCGAGATCACTTTCTGGGACGGCACCGCTTGGCCTGAGCAACCCTGATCAACTCCCCGCAACCGAGGCGGGGCGCACTCGGCCAGCGCATCAGCAGAGAGGTTCGCTCGGAGCAGGAGAGGGCTGCCAACATCGCCGCATCATAACAACGCCCCGGTTGCGACTCCCGCCGAGCAACTCCTGACCTGCAAGTCCATTGGGATGACTGCCGTAAGCACGCTCCCCAAGGCTTCACAAATTATTGGGACAGAATTAATGTGGGGATGGGTACCTTCAGTGTGCGTAATCGCAGGAGGAATCCTATGGACTTCAAGCGAGCAGGAAAATGGGGGCTGACGGCGGAGGAATGGGACGAGCTAATTGGGTCGGAGGAAAACGGGGCCGAGATGCCTGAGTTCGATCGTCGGGGCTCAAAAGATGGTCCCACTAGTCTACGACTGAGCGTCGAAGAACACCTGGCCGGCCTGTGGCGTACCTTGGGTTTGGGCGACTAGAAGAAGGCAAAGGGGGTCGTCTAGTTGGCGATGGACAGCTCCGGAAGGACGTGACCCTCGTGTAATCTAGAGTCGAGGGGCGCCATCATCTCCGGATCACACTGCCTCTAACGCCTGCTCTACGTCCGCTATCAAGTCTTCGTAGTACTCGACACCCACCGACAGCCTGACCAAACCCGACGGCATGCCCATCCGCTCCTGTTCGTCCCGCGATACATCCGCG
>JAZDCZ010000360.1:0-6687 GCA_036679605.1 Gemmatimonadota bacterium | reverse complement strand
CGTTGATGTGAAGTGTGGCGCTTGAAATCATCGGAAAATATCGAAGTTGAGGATCCGAGAGAGCAGGGCATCCCCGGCAAGCTGGTTGCCGGCTACGGTCCAGTGGCCGTCCACAGGAAAATATAGATTCTCAGGGTGTTCGTTTAGAGCGAAAGTATCGAAGAAATCGTATACGGGGATGCCCACAGACTCGCAGATGGCTCGGACCTGTTTGCTTGGAACGACTCGTTTATACTTTTCTCCGAACCCGTTCCATCTATCGCGGTTGTATCGCTGGTGTGCCGCGCCGACTTGTATCGGATCGGGTACGATGACTACTAAGCCGGGAACTCGGTGAGACCGTAGAAGTGACTTGAACGCCTCTAGATGCTTGCGAGTTGCTTGCAGTCCCCGTACGACATCACGCGGCGGGTCGGTCTTGTATATTCGTGTATACGCCGGTGCCTTAGGCGCTTTCGCGTCGGCGTGTCCGAGCCGGGGCAACGCGTGCAGCAACGGCCATGCAAGGTGGTACAGCTGTGAATGTTTCTGAAGAAAACTGCGAATCGGGTATGGGAGAATGCCGTCCTGCTCCCGCGTTCCTACGAGGTAGCCGTTGCGCACGACTACTGAAGGTAGGTCGTTCGCGTTATCCATAATGTCGTTTCCGACGAAGAAGGCGAGCACGACGAGATCCGGAGCAAGAGCGAATCCGTCCTCTCTAAGATACTCTACTTCCTGAAACGTGTTGTAGCCGGGGACGCCGGCGTTCAGTACCTCGATGTGACGGTCAGGGTGTTGCCTACTTAGCCGCTCCCCGATCACGTGAGTCCACGTCTCATCTTCCTCGACGCTGAACATCGAGGTGAAGGAGTCGCCGATGAAAAGAATACGACTAGAATCGTCTGAGTCTGGGCTGACCTCGACCTTTGAGCGGAGACCGCGCGAGTTGATGTGGACGTGCGTACGGAATTCGGGGGTTCGCATGCGCCCTTCGAAACTAGGAACGAAAGTGTACCCAAGTGTAGGGTGATTCTGGAACAGACCAACTGGAAACCGGTAGGTCATCTGCGGAGCAAAAACGCGGACGGCCAGTTCGCCGACGAACGACGCCAAAATAAGCGCGGTGCAAACTAGGAGTCCTCGTAGGAACCACGTTCTCAGGTTGCCGTTATTGCTCATCGGCGACGTCCTGTTCGGATGACTCGTAAGCCACGAGGTTTAATGAACAGCATTATGAGCCGGGACTCTGCTGCCAGCGCCACAGAGTACGATCGACGAATTGCCAGGCGTCGAGCCCACCGCGTACCAACAAGCGAAACATCCAAAAACCTTCTCCGCCCTCTACCTTGACGCGCGGGAGTTCGAAGATGTCGGCTCCTGTCGTCACACTCCCGTGCTGGGATGTAAACGCACAACGATATCCGGCCTCGCGCAAGTACGCCGCGGTCTTTGCACTATAGTCGGCACGGGTGCCAAAAGGGTAGGCGAAAGCTCGCACCGCCGAGCCGGTTTTCTCCTCGATCCGGCGCAGAGAGCCTAGGGCCTCCTCACGCGCCTGCGCTCCGGGCATACGGGCCAACGACCGGTGTGTCAGGGAGTGGGAGCCGATCTCGACTCCCCCCGCACGCAGGGTTCGCACCTCCTCCCAGGTGAGGATCGGTTCTTCTACTCCGGACTCCACCTGAGAGTCGCCCGTCGGCCGCCTGTCGACTCGATCGCTGGTTAGAAAGGCGATCGCCGGGACTTGGTACTTCTGAAGTACGGGCAGGGCCTCGGTCAGGGTGCTACGGTAGCCGTCATCAATGGTGACTAGAACCGACCCGGGCAGCAGCGTCTCACGCCGCTCCAGGTATGCGATTACTTGATCGAGCGATACCGCCAGCCTTCTGCTTGCCAGCCATTGCATATGCTGATTGAAAGCCTCTGACGAGACGCAAAATGGATCCCGCCGTGATGGGCCGAAGCGGTGGTAGGTCAGAACTCTCACGCATGGAAGCGGTTTGGATGAAACCCGTGAGACCAGAGAGTTGACCAGGCGAGAGCCGATAGCCACGCTGCCCCTCGCCAGCTTTTTGGTCGCCCACCGTCCGACGCCGAGCCGGAGCCTGCTTACATGGGCGTTCATCAGTCTTGCGCCCCGGCACCTTCTGCGAGATCGGCATTTCGAGAGCGTAAACTTCTAAGCAAAAACTTCGGATTGCCAAGCAGATATCGCTTCCATTTTCTACCCGGCTGTTGCAAAAGGATCTGCATCCACTCGATGCCGAGGCGGCGCACCCACAAGGGCGCACGGCGAAGATTGCCGGCCCAGTGATCGAAGAGCCCTCCAACGCCGATGCTGACCGGCACACGTAGGGAAGAGAGGTGGTCCGAGATCCAACGTTCTTGGAGAGGGTTGCCCATTGCGACCAACAGCATGTCTGCTTTGCTGTGATTGACCATCTCGACTACGCGATCGCTCTCGCCCGCGTGCAGGAAACCTTTGTGGTGGCCGACGATGCAAATGTCCGGGTAATCTTGGCGTAAGCGGGCTGCAGCGGATTCGGCCACGCCTTCTTGCCCGCCAAGCAAGAAATATCTTCGCTCGCGAATGAGGTTAGCGGAGATGAAGTCCGGGATCAGGTCGGTGCCCACGAGGTTGTCGACCATATGAGTGTTTCGCTGACGTGCTGCCATTCGCACCCCAGTGCCGTCGCCGAACACTATGCTGCCGCCGTTCAAGACGCTTCGGTAGGACTCATCTTCGCAGGCCAGATTCAAGGTGTGGGCATTGACGATGAAAACGCTTCGGGAGACTTGTGTGTCCGCATCGATCCAGCTTTCCATGATTGCGATGGCTTCTTCCCTACTCAGGTTGGAAATGCCCACTCCTAGGACGGTTACAACCCCCAGCATCGTATAGAGAAATGCCCCCTAAACGGGTGGGCTGCAAGCCGCAGGGCCGGTCTGCTTACGTCAGGCAAGGCTTTCTTTATGCGCCCCGAGAATCGGAGAATTGATCGATCGCGTCCAGCAGCTCCTGGAATTCGCCGATGGCCAAGGTTTTTCTCCGCGAAACGCGGAAGCCGGTCAGGGCACTTGAGGATTCGGCGTGTCGGTCGAGGATGTCCTCGGCCACCCGGCCTACGAGCCCGCCAGGATCCTTACAGAACTCCTCGTATTGGACGATCCAAACACGATCCTTGCCCAAGCGTTGTTGCTGTTCGAGTGCGCGTCTCTGGTGAAACAGCACCTGCGCGCAGACTTCTTCAAACGGCCCTTGCGCTTTCCAAGCATCGGGAGCCCCCACTCCGTAGGGATGTTGGCGAGATCCTTGGATAGTTTCCCTGGCAACGATAATCGATTGAGCGTTGTAGGCTGCTTCTCTCTGCACGCACAGGAAGCGGGCGGTTGGTAGCACCGCGGCTACGGCTTCGATGCCGGTGCATAGAGCGTTGTTCTTGCTAAGGAAGGGTTTGCCAAAGGCTTCTTCATAAGCGCCGAAGAAGCGTCGCATATTCTCAGCGCCGGTCTCATCGAACGCGGTCGGTGCTTCGTAGCGGCTGCCGGGCCACCAGCGATCCCAAATATGAAGTCCGTCGTTATGGCTATCCAGGCCCGAGGTACGTCCGTAGTAGGCCTTATAATCCGGCGTTCTATGGCTAAGGAGTCGACCGAAAATGAGGTTTGCCGTGATGGGCGCATGTGGAAACAGCTGGGTCAGGTTGTTGAAGCCTACGACCTCGAGATGGGCGGCCAGGGTTTCGGCTACCAGGGTGGTGCCGCTTCGCGGAGCGCCAGTAACGAAGATCAACGGCAGCTTTGGCGGCTTGGCCCGAAGATAGCGGGGCGCCTCCCAGCGGGCTAGCAGCAGGTCCAGGGGCGTTGTAGCCAGCGCCCCCCCGGCAGTGGCCACTGCCGAATAGGCCTGTCGGCTGTGGCTGGCCAGAAGACGGCGAGCCAGACCGAAAGGGTCATGGAAGGTGGCGGGGAGTATCTTGGGCAATGTTTTTGCAGCCTTTGCGCGCAGCGCGAAGAGAAAGTTTAGCCGCCTCAGGGGCTACTAGGCAAGCGAGCCCCACCCGATCGGGGGCGTAGACATACCTTCGTAAGCAATGTTAACTTTATTTTCAAGGGGATTGGGGGTACCAGTGCACGCGATGCATGAGGATTCGCCGCGCCGGCCGTAGTAAAGACAGGCGATTGACTATGTTAGGCTCCGACCGTCGTTCATTGCTCGTATTTTTGCCGTTGTCGTTGGGCTGCTGCGTTTTGCTGAGCGCCTCTTCCGCCTTCGCGCAGGAGATCGACCTTACACACACAGGCAGCATCATAGCGCTTGTTACCGTGCCTACGGGCAGCGGCAGTAAGAATCTCGAGGTCATACGCGACGGTGACAAGCCGCCTGCCGGAAGCGCGAATTCCCTTCGCCAATACGACACCTTCGACGGCAGTGCTCTGTCGGCCGCTGACTGGATCGGCTACCAATACGCGGGCGGACAGGTGTTTTCGCGCGTGGTATTTCAAGAAGGTAAACACTTTATCAACGGTGGTTGGTTCACGACTCTTACCGTGCAGGTTCGCAACAGCGGTCTGTGGAGCGATGTTACCGGACTGGTCGTGGCGCCCGCCTACCCTGCCGTAACCAATGTGGTTAGCTTCGAGACCTACAGCTTTACCTTCGATCCGACCTCTGGCGATGCAATCCGCATTTTCGGTGTGCCGGGCGGTTCGGCCACGTTCATCTCTGTAGCTGAACTAGAGGTGTTCGGCCCCTCTACGTCGTCTTGTGGCAATGGCGTCATCGATGCCGGTGAACAGTGTGATGACGGCAATACGGTCGGCGGTGACGGCTGCAATGCCGACTGTACACTGCCGGCCTGCGGCAACGGGACCGCGGTATTCCCGGAGCAGTGCGACGACGGCAATCTCATTGACGGTGACGGCTGTTCTTCGATATGCCTTCTCGAGAATACCGACGCTTTATGCGCTGGAGTGGGCAGCACCGCGGGAACCGCCCTGGACAGTGTCTTGGTAGCCTCCGGCCTGACTCGGCCCCTGGGTATCGAAGCGCCGCCTTTGGACCCGGATCGTTTGTTCATCGTCGAGCAAGGCGGTCTGATCAAGCTGATCAAGAATGGTACGATGCTGCCGACGCCCTTCCTGGATGTGAGCACACTGGTTGCTTGCTGCGGCGGTGAACGGGGTCTGTTGGGCCTGACGTTTCACCCGCTTTACCAACAAAATCGTATCTTTTTCATTAACTATAATAATCCTGTCGGTGCTACGGTTATTGCCCGCTATGAAACGCGCATCGACAATCCCGACCTCGCCGATCCCGCTAGCGCCAAGGTTCTGTTCACGATTCCTCAGCCGGCCATATACCACAACGGTGGCCAGCTGGCCTTCGGACCCGACGGCTATCTTTACGTGATGATGGGAGACGGTGGTTCGAGGGCCAGCCGTGTAAACGCTCAGGACGATGCCACTCCGCTTGGCAAGATCCTGCGAATCGACGTGGACGTTACGACGGCGCCGTTTTACGCAGCGCCCCTGAGCAACCCGAACCCGACTGCTCCGGGTCTGCTTGCACTGGTGTGGGGTAAGGGTTTGCGAAACCCCTGGCGTTTTAGCTTCGACCGAGCGACAGGCGATCTTTACATAGCCGATGTGGGCGAGGATATGTGGGAAGAAATCGACCTCGAGCCGGCGGCTTCGACAGGGTCTTTGAACTTTGGATGGCCGATCTTCGAGGGAGACACACATTGTTTCCAGCCATCGCCGGGTCCGGGCTGCCCGCCGAGCACCGGCTTTGCGATGCCGGTTTGGGAGTACGATCACGCCCAGGGATGCTCGATAACGGGCGGCTACGTTTACCGAGGCTGTGCGATGCCTGACAACGCCGGGCGTTATTTCTACGGTGATTTCTGTTCGGCATTCGTACGCAGTTTTCGCCTCGTAGGCCAGATACCACAAAGCTTCGTTGACCATACGGCCGACCTGGTACCCGGCGGTGGTCTGAGTATTAGACAGATCACGACCTTCGGTGAGGACGCACGTGGAGAGCTTTACGTTGCGGATCTTGCCGGCGAGGTTTTCAAAATCGTTCCGGCTGCCAGCGTCTGCGGCGACGGGGTGGTCGCCGGTAGCGAGCAGTGCGACGATGGCGGCGAGTCCTCCGTATGCGACACGGACTGTAGTTTCAGGGTCTGTGGAGACGCCACTCTCAACGTGACGGCCGGCGAACTGTGTGACGACGGTAACATCGTCGACGGTGACGGTTGCGACGGCAACTGCACGCCGACTTCATGCGGCAACGGAATCGTCACTGCGGGCGAGAACTGCGATACCGGCGGTCCCTCGGCTACTTGCGACGGTGACTGTACGCTTGCTGTTTGCGGCGACGGGACCCTCAACGCACCGGCCGGTGAGACTTGCGATGACGGCAATGCGTCAAGCGGCGATGGCTGTTCGGCGACCTGTCAAATCGAGACCGCCTGCGGAGATGCCAACAACGACGGTCGCGTTACTGCCTCTGACGGTCTCTTGGTACTCAGAAGCAGCGTCGGTCAGGGCCTGATCTGTCCCGATTGGCGTTGCGACGTCGATGGCGACGGATCGGTGACCGCAACCGACGCGGCGGCTGTCCTACGCATGTCGGTTGGGTTGGTCGTCTCCAAGTTGTGTCCGCCACAGCCGGTTTTGGTCGTCGATCTTTTGTCGCCG
>JAZDCZ010000359.1:0-2686 GCA_036679605.1 Gemmatimonadota bacterium | reverse complement strand
AATCGTGTCTGGCGGTACCTCCATCTTCAGGGTGCTTGTGAGGAACGTAAAGATCTCCCCCTGCTTGGGGAGCAGGTTCTCTTCTATTGAAGCAAGCGCGTCCTCCAGTGCTGCCCGATGCTCTGGCCAGAGGGTCTGAAGGTACTCCTTCTCTATCACCGAAAGCGCCTCGGCGAGGCGAAGTGCGGCTTCTCGCAGCGCCACCTTTATGCCGGTGGTCAGCTCAACCTCCTCAGGAAGCTCTTTGAAGCCGGCTAGAGCGTCGGCCGCTGTGTTGTACGCCGTCAGCTCGCCTTCGATATGAGGCACCTCAAAGTTCCAGTACCTCAGATAGTTCCAGATTCCCAGAAGGTGCTGTGACTCTAGCTCTCTGACCACCTCGACTGCGCGGTCAAACCCTTCGATCGCCGGCTGATCCTCCGGGTGATCTACCGCATGGCTGACCGTATAGAACAGGTTGAGGAGGGGGTTTAACTCGATCCTGAGCTGCGGGCCTTCTCGAAGTGGCGTCTCATAAGCGACCATGGGTTGGGCGTTGGAAGAGGCAACCGACGCCAGCAGGCTCATGACACCCCAGGAGATCGCGATCTTGTTCACGGCAGTACGCTTTCGACTTAGCTGTGAGCCTATATTTCCACAGGACCCATCTGCCTAACGGACTTGTGTTTCAGCTGCGCGCCATGACGGCTGCAACGCCAGCCCCAAATGTAAGCCGCGTCAGCTGCTAACGCTTGTTAGGTAGTGCCTCCCACGGTGCCAACGGATTCGAGCAGCGACTGTTGAGCGTGGGCATTGGAATTGATCGTGCCGCTTCTGCATCGACGGCAGGGGCGAGCGCTGATGCCGTGGAATCCAGTCGGACGACGGGCATCGGGCATTGAAACGGTGGGTCTATGAACCACGGCCGCGTCGCAAAACCAGGTCTGGTCACATTGACGACGATTTCTTGACCGATCTGCCGGGGGCCCGAGGCCTGGATCGGAAACAAGGATTGGCTGGGTGACCAAGCGAAGATGACCGACGGCCGACTCAACTCAGGGCTGTGAGCAGAGGCAGATGTCTCAGTAGATGCGCAGCCTGCGAGGAGGGCGTGGATTCATAAAGTAAGTGCAACAAACGGCCGACCCGTGGTCGACCCGGAAAAAGTTGAGATGAGCTGGGACCTGTCAGAACTTCCTTCTCGACGAAAAGGAGGTCGTTCATGAACAGGTATCGCCAGCTCACCCCTGGAGAGCGATATGAACTCTCAGCGCTCAGGAAACAAGGACTTCGTCCGGCCGCGATCGCTCGCGCCATTGGTCGGCACCGAAGCACGATCGGTCGCGAGATCCGACGGAATTCCCGACAAGACGGTGCGTACCGGCCCAGCACCGCCGATCAAATGACGTGCGGCCGACGCTCCCGGTCGCGTCGTAACCAACGCTTTACGGCGGCCGACTGGCAACTCGTCGAGACATGGCTCAGGGAGGATCTGAGTCCGGAGCAGGTCTCCGGCTGGCTCCGTAGGAAGCGCCAGCTCTCCATCAGTCACGAGACCATCTATCGCTACGTTTGGGCCGACCGAAAACGGGGTGGGACCCTCTACGTCCATCTCCGGGGCTCCAGAAAGAAGCGCCGCAAACGATACGGTCGCAACGACTCGCGAGGCCGGCTCGCTGGCAAGAAACCCATCTCTGAGCGGCCACCCGGTGCCGAGAATCGGTCCCGCGTTGGTCACCTGGAGGGCGATACCGTCCTGGGAATCGACAAGCACTGCATCCTCACGCTCGTCGATCGTAAGACCGGCTACGTCATGATCGCCAAGCTCCGCGCCCGTACCGTCAAGGCCACTAACCGAGGGGCCATCGCCCTCATTACCAATGCCGGCCGACGCATCCGCTCTGTCACTGTCGACAACGGCACTGAGTTTCATGGCTACAAGAAGATCGAGGCCGCTACCGGTGCCAATTTCTTCTTTGCCACACCCTACCATTCCTGGGAGCGAGGTACCAATGAGAACACCAACGGCCTTATCCGTCAGTATGCGCCCAAGAGAACCAGCTTGGCTCTGCTCACCCAGCATGACTGTGATCGCACCAGCAAGCTCAACCACCGACCACGCAAACGCCTCGGATTCCGAACCCCCGCTGAGTGTTATGAACTCAACTCAGCCGCCTAGCTTTTGTTGCACTTCAAACTTGATCCCGCGCAGATGTTCAGTGATACTTCACTTGCGCTGTGCATTCAATGGGGATCGAAAAGCATCGACATAAACCGTTCATTCTGCCACTTGCTTTGGCCGAGGAGCACCAGCCGAATTGTGGTCACCCAGTTGCACAAGCGCATCTATGGCCTTCCTTCTGGAGATCTTCCCATCTAAGTAGTCGAGCCACGGTCTCAGGCTCTGCAGTGCCTCCAGGCGACGTTCGTAGTTGCTGTGAGATTCGAGCTGGTGTGTCCGATCGACGAACCGACGGATTGCCTCATGCGCCTCCATACCCAGCAGGAGGTGCCACAGGGTATTGGCGTCCCTCTCCTTCTCCCCCAGTCGCTGCCGTACCTCTACGAGCACGGTGTTCTGCGTAGAGAGCGTTTTGATCTCTAAGGCGTGAATCACCTCGTGGACGACCACCTCCAGCCATCTGCTCCCGTGCATGGGCTCCGAGCGGTGGCGGGTGCGTCTGCTCTCCTGGTGTTCAATTCGGAT
>JAZDCZ010000036.1:0-3446 GCA_036679605.1 Gemmatimonadota bacterium | reverse complement strand
GCCTCCTCAGCAGAATCCGTGGTCGAGTTTCGGCTCGGGTAGGCGTCCCAGGGCGTGATATAGGGCGATTTCCGCGGCTTCGAGCGTTCGGAATCCGTAGGCTTTTCTAAGGGTCAGTTTGACCTTGTTGTTGAGTCCTTCCACGATGCCCGACGAATACTCCTTGTTCGCGGCGAACCAGTTCAATATCAGACTCTCGTGCGTTCGCAGGCTGCGGGCCACCTTCTTGATGGGTTCGAGCCGGCAGCGCATCGCACGTTTGATCCAGCCGTCGAGGAACCGCCCGGCCCAGTGGTACGACTCGTAGGCCCAGAGCGCCTGGAAGCTGTCCTTGAGCAGGTAGGCGCGGATACTCTTGAGCTTGTATCGCATCAGGTCGTTGAGCTTGGCGCCTTGCTTGGCCGTCAGATTCGCGGGATGTTTCAGCAGGCACCACCGGCTGTGCTTCAGAATCGGGTCATAGCCTTCGCAAGCCAACTCCTTCACCTCGGCCGCCCGGACCTCATCGACCGCTTTGTTGAGCCGAGCCACGATGTGAAACCGATCGAGGATGTGGATCGCGTGGGGAACCTTCTTGCGAATCACCTTCAGATAGGGTTGCCACATATCGCTGCACACGAACTGGATCGCGGCCGTTCGCTGCTTGCCCATCATCCGAAAGAAACGCAGGAAGGATTTCGCGGTTCGGTCCTGGCCAACCCACAACAGGCGTCGGCAAGACTGATCGATCTGGTAGACCAGCGTCAGGTAGCGATGCCCCTTCTGGAATTGAATCTCATCGACACCGATCGCGGCGACGTTGTCCAAATCCCTATGTTTCAAGCCATATTCGACCACCCAGGCCACCGAACGGTAGACGGTGTCCCAACTGGTCGAAAACACCGTGGCGACTTCTTGCCAACTCAACCGACGTCCCCAACGAGCCAGGAACAACGCGTGGGCGTTGGTGATTCGCTTCTTACCGTCGGCCCACGGCAGCAGTTCGACCTTCACGCCGCATCGGCGGCAGTTCACTCGGCGAGGCGCGTAGATCATCACCACGCTGATGGCCCACAGAGGAACAAACGTGAAGGATCGCGCCGCCAATCGATCATACATTTTGCCCGGTCGCCCGCATCCCGAACAAAACGGCCGGCTGCCGCGTCGCGGCCGGATCGCGACCTCGATACCCATCTCCTTCGAATCGCGGAATCGAACACGCTCGTAGACGAAGCCCTTGACTTTGTGGACGCGATTGAGGAGGGTCTTCACTTGCATCGTTCGTGTTCTCCGGGTTGATGTCTTCGCAAACACCAATGTACCGGATTCTCGAACGATGCACTTTTTCTATGCCGACCACAAACCGGTTTCTTGACGACCTATAACGCCAACAACACGGAGCCTCCCGGCCCCTGTAGCTCCGTCCCCCTCGGGGCCGACGCCGAGGGGGACGGTGCGGAAGGGGCCACCCCTGCCAGCTCCAGAACCCGAGGCCGAGAGATCACACCAACCGTCAAAACGCTTCCACAGATTTGGCGGAGGAACCCAAAATTTCGGGTCGTCTAATATACAAAGATGGATCACTGGCTTGGCTTTGGTAGTAGTCCTTGTCATCGCTTACATGCGCTTCATCTGGGTACCGGATTTTTCATTTTCAGATCGTCGATACGAACTATTGAGTTTCTTGCAGGAAGAAGCTGGCTTTTCGATTGAACGTCAGACCCGAAAAGGACATCAGACGCTAAATGTCGAATTCGGAGATCCCTTGTATCAATCTGTCCGTGAAACTCTTGATTGCACGGTGAAAACATATAAGAACTTCAGGCAGGTTCGTAGGAAACGGCGAGGGACGGCAAAAATTGTTGTTCGTCAAGAGAGAGAGGTTGTTTTTATCTTGTATCTACCGTGCTTTGTTGAGGTTAAACGTGATGATGGGGAATATGAATTGTGCAAAGCGGATAAATTTGTATACGAGGATGTAAAAGAGCTTTTTAAGGAGATAAATCAAAATGATTGAGGGGCCCGGGTGGCGGGGCTCCGATTGCGGGCCTCATCTACGACTATCGCAACCAGATGGTCCGCTATGTGTCGTACGACACGGTGCAGGTGCACGTCTATCACTACGACGCCTTCGGTCGGCGGATTACCAAGATCGTCGACGCAACCGGAGCCAACGACGAGACCCGCTACTTCTACGGCGGCAAGAACTTCGATCACGTCATCGAGGAGCAGACCGACACCGGCTCCGTCCTGGCGACCTACGTCTACGGCGAGGACGTCGACGAAATCATCTCCATGCAGCGGGATGCGGACGCCAACGGCTCAGCCGAGGATTACTACTTTCACTGCGACGACTTGTACAACGTCATGGCGGCCACCGATGCGACCGGTGCTGCGGCGGAGGCGTATTCGTACAGCGATTACGGTGACCCGACGGTAGCGGTCAGCACCATCGGGAATCCCTACCGATTCACCGGCCGTCGCTTTGACGAGGAGTCGGGGCTATACTGGTATCGATCGCGGTACTATGATCCGGTAGCGGGTCGCTTCACCTCGCGCGACACGATCGGCCTCTGGGGCGGAGCCCCAGCATCTACCCACCGATTCTGCTGGAGAGCCTCTTTTTGATCCAATGGCGCATCGCCCGCGGAGCCCGGGCGAGCATCCAGTTGTCGTGCTCTCGGACGATCATCGCGATGACGTTGCGCTCCGGTTCTTGCTGGGCGGCGGGGTGCTCTGGATCAAGCTTGACGTTGACGTAAAGGGCGTACACCGTGGTCGGCTCCGACGACCCCGCGTCCTCGGCGGCCAATTTGACCTTTTCAAGCGTGAGAACGCGAATCTCCTGCACGGCTTGCCAGCCCTCGTCGTACTCCCGACGGGGCATCGGCTCCTGCGTTGCGCTCCAGATGAGGCGAAAGGCGTCGTAATCGCCGGAGGCGCACGTTTCCATCGCGTGGGAGACAAACCGATTGACGCTCTCATCGGCCACGCGGAGGCGCTCCGGGAAGACGATGACCTCTTTCTTGGGCTTGGGAGCCGATGGAGCGGGTGCGCCGACGGTGGGGGTAACGGCATCCACGGAGGGCGACTCACGGCAAGCTGAGACGGGCAACAAAAGAGCCGTCGCCACCACCGCCAAGCCGATCCGTTGGATGGTCCATCCGGATTGAAGAAATCTTTTCGCCACCAGCGGAAATCGTACCGGTGCAAGGGGATCGCGGCAAGAAACGGCGTGTGATGGCTGATCGATGCTGCGTGGGCAGGCGAATCGTCAAGCGGTCCGTCGCGCGGTACTGTGAGGTCCATGAGCGAAGAGGCTGGATACAAAATCGGCCCCATCACCAGACGGCTGGTTTATTCGCTGGTGTTGATTCCCATCGTTCCCGCTACGGCGATCCTTCTCTCGGTATTGGCCGACGAGTATTCCATCTGGAAGATGTTCGACGACCTACGGTGGTTTACGG
>JAZDCZ010000358.1:0-2408 GCA_036679605.1 Gemmatimonadota bacterium | reverse complement strand
CCTGGCTTCAAGTGGGTGGGCTTTTCCACCGATCCGGTGATCGTTGGCAAGTATTTTGAGTAGCCCTGCAGATTTTCGTGTACGACTACAACAACGTGGGCAGTACAACAGGTTCAGGTACTACGATCCCAACATCGGCAGGTACGTCAGCGCGGATCCGATTGGGCAGGACGGCGGGTTCAATCTCTACCGCTACGCCGCGAACAATCCGACAGGTTGGATCGACCCGTTTGGTCTCGATATAGCGATCGTGACAGGTGGCCCCACGGGTCGAAATCGGGCGGGGCACTCCGCTGCCGCCGTTGAGGGAAGAGGCACCTACAGCTTTGGAACTCGCGAGGACTTTGGTAGTTCTTTCACCGACTATCTCGAAAGTCAGTCGGAGTACCGAGATCAAGAGGTCACGATAATCGAGACGACTCCGGAGGAGGACGCGGCTTTCATCGCAGCTTTCGAGGCAGCTGCATCCGCGGGGTACGATTTTCTGAATAACAACTGTGAAACCGCTGTGAACGCAGGCTTGGACGCGGCGGGGGTCGAAGGAGAGGGTGCGCCCGGTTCTATTCCCGGGATCTCGGGCGAGCGCGCGAAAGCGCGGAGCAGCAAAGACAACGGTGGCGGCAGCCCGACCACGGTTGGAATTCCAGAAGGAAGTAACCCAAATACACGCGCCTTCAACCGATTCAATCCCTAGTGACCACGGAGTGCGGGGTTGGGGATGAGCGGAAGGTGAACAAGGGATGAATATACTGGTCGTTGTCGCGATCCTTGTCGCGGCCTTGATAGGGACTGGCCTGCTTGCCCGGTCACAGTCAAGGCCTGTCGGGCTTGCGCTTCTCGCTATTTGCGTATTGGCGGTAGGATACTTCTGGCGACAAGCCGATCAGTATCGGGAGGCCTTTTCGTCCATTGCCGTTGGGGCTTCGCAGCAGGCGGTGATGACCAAGATGGGCCCACCGAGCCGTGTCACCGACGGCGGGGTCTCGGTCTACGGTGGCTCGAAATCAGCTGATGAACTCACGCCGGAATGCACCCGCGAATTGTGGTACGAATCGGCGCTGACGCCTGAGCAATGGGCGGTCTGTCTAAATGACTCCTCCATCGTCGTAGACAAATTCCACTACGCATCCTACTAGAGCCGACGGTTTGCACTACAACAGGTTTAGGTATTACGATCCGGGGATTGGGCGATACATCAACGCGGATCCGATCGGGCAGGCAGGTGGAGCGAATGTATTCCGCTACGCCGAATCGAACCCGATGGTGCGAGTTGATCCACGAGGCCTCAACTCGATTGCCGAATTCGCGATCAACACAAACCAAGGGCTTGCAGCATTCGCTGACGGGTTCATTCCATTCGCCGATCCATTTGCCGACGCGGGGTTCTATGATCCGTGTGATCCGACACTCAAGGGCAGCAAGACTGCGGGAGAGGCAACGCTAGGAGCGGAAGCCGCGCTATTGGCATATGGACTGGTGTACGGATTCGGGCCGCTCGGTGGCGTGGCAGCGGCGGAAGGTGCAGCCGCGGGCGGAGAATCTGCAACCGGCCTGGAGAAGCAGCTGGCAGCGCATGAGCAGCGACTCAGAGATTACCTTTCAGATCCGGACAGTCATGACGACAAGGGATTCTTGAGTGATCCTCGAAACGAGGATCGGCGTGATGACATCATCGAGGGTCGAAGACGAAACTTGGAAGGGCAGATCGACAACTTCCGGCGCCAGATTGATTCGGCAAGGAGAGGGAAGTAGAAATGCGCGTGACTATCGAGGAACTGAAGTCGCTCACCCTCGTTCTCCTTGAGCACCTAGAGCAGAACGGACCTGCGAATGTCGAGATCGATTCAGATTTCTACTGGAACATCAACGCAGCGGAGAAGTACGACTCCATAGACAGGCCGAAAGACCTCGACATCGGTCAGCTCTCCGAGGATCTTGATCGACTTCGGGAGATTCGCTCTGGGGAGATGCCACCTGTTGGAGCCGGCTTGGTCTGGCTTTCTGCGATCTTGCGAAGGGTTGGAGAAACAGCGAACTGTTAGCAGTCAATTAATCGAGTCCGTGGAGTACCCCCGCCCGCCCAGCCGGCGCCTCACGATCGGAACTTGGTTGTCATGCGAAGAGCGGCCCGAAGGCGAGCTCTCGCAACAGCAAACGAATTCCCGCCGAGCCGCCCGGCCCAAGCTGCGGAGGGGGCCGGCCTCCCTCCACTCGCTGCGCTCGCTCCGGGCACGGGCAGGCCGGGCAAGCCAGCGCCGCGCCCGGGCTGCTCGCACTTGGGTGACACGCGGGTTTGTCCCCGGCCCGTTCACGTCGCTTGCATGCCCTGTCCGATAAGAAGCTTCTTATCCGACCTTGCCCTGGCCGACCCCCTCCTTGGGTCGGCGCTGCGCGCCGACCTTGACAGA
>JAZDCZ010000357.1:0-4445 GCA_036679605.1 Gemmatimonadota bacterium | reverse complement strand
GGCCCCGGGTTTCTCGGCTGCGGCCAGCTTAAAGGCTTTGCGCACGACTTCGGGAATGGTGGTTCCGTCGCGAATCGACGTCGCCCATTTAGTGATCGGCGTAAACATCTGCACTACGTCCATCGCCTGATGACTTTCTTTATGCAGTCTCGTGGTCGCACCTTGACCAGTGATCGTCACTACCGGCGAGTGGTCCATGTTGGCATTGGCCACCCCGGTCACTAAATTGGTCGCGCCCGGGCCCAAAGTGCCTAAACACACCCCGGGCTTACCGGTCATGCGACCGTACAAATCCGCCATGAACGCGGCCCCCTGCTCGTGTCGGCAGATCACAAAACGGATCGGCGAGTCGAGCAGTGAGATCATGACGTCGGCGTTCTCCTCGCCGGGAACACCAAATATATATTCCACGCCCTCGGCTTCGAGACACCGTAGGAACAAATCACTGGCTTTCATGTCTTACCTCCCGCCCGCCTTGCTACGAACGATAAGGACCGGTTGTTACCCGCTACATCAGAAAATCTATGCTATAGGTCGGCAATAGATCTCGAAGCCTGATGCAGGGAGGAAGCGATGGCAACCCACGACCCTTTCGAGAACGCACTGTCGAGGCTCGAGCGCATCGGCGCGCGCGTCGACGTAGACGACGAAGTCATCGCTGAACTGTCGCAGCCCTATGCCATGTTGTCGGCGACCCTGGCTGTGCGCATGGGCGACGGGTCAACCGGCCGTTTCCGCGCTTTCCGCTGCCGCTACAACGACGCCTTGGGACCGACCAAGGGAGGTATCCGCTTTCATCCCGACGTATCCGCCTCCGAGGTCCAAGCATTAGCTCTGTGGATGACGCTGAAAACCTCAGTGGTGGGCCTGCCCTTCGGCGGCGGTAAGGGCGGAGTCGTCGTCGATCCGAAAGCGCTCACCCCCATGGAGATCGAACGTCTTTCGCGGGCATACATTCGTGCGATGGCCGACTTCATAGGCCCCGACGTCGATATTCCGGCTCCCGACGTCAACACCAATGCCCGTATCATGGGGTGGATGGCCGATGAGTATCAGACCATCAAACGCGTGCGCGCCCCACATGTGATTACCGGCAAACCCGTCATCCTCGGTGGCAGCCATGGACGCGAAGAAGCGACCGGGCGCGGAGCGTTCCTCGTGATCCGAGAACTCGTGAAGAAGAAGGGACTGGTACCTACCGATACGACGATAGCCGTGCAAGGCTTCGGAAACGCCGGATCCTACGCCGCACGTCTGTTGTGCCGGGCGGGCTACCGGGTGATCGCCGTCAGCGACTCGAAAGGCGGAATCCACCGCGCCGACGGCTTCGACATCGAAAGCGTATATCAGGAAAAACAGGCCTCCCGTGAGCTAAGAGGCGTGTACTGCCAAGGTTCGGTGTGCGAGTTAGTCAAACACGAGGGGATCACCAACGAGGAACTCCTCGCCTTGGACGTCGACATCCTCGTACCCGCCGCGCTCGATAACGTCATAAACGAGGACAACGTAGCCGATGTCCGTGCCAAGAACATCGTCGAGGTGGCCAACGGTCCGATCAATGCCCGGGTCGATGAGGAACTCTACGCTCGCGGTGTGACAGTCGTGCCCGATATCTTGGCCAACGCCGGCGGAGTCATCGTTAGTTACTTCGAATGGGCGCAGAACCGGCAAGGATTCGCTTGGCCCCTCGACAAGGTTCGTACGCGACTGGAAGGTATGTTGATCGAAGCGTTCGATGCCGTATGGACACTCGCGAACTCCGATAACATCCCGCTTCGCGACGCTGCCTACGCCCGAGCACTAGCGCGTATCGGAGAGACCATCAGTGCCCAGGGAACGAAGCAGTTTTTCAGCAACAACTCCTAGCTTGGCTTATTCATGAACAAAGTGGTTTTCATCACCGGTGCCTCGTCGGGCTTTGGACAGAGTTGTGCGTCGCATCTCAGCGACCTCGGATACCGCGTTTACGGCAGCAGCCGCAAAGCCAAAGCACCTAGCAAAGACTCGCCGTCTCGTTTTCCCATCCTGCTACCGATGGATGTCGGCGAGGATGTCTCGGTACGAACCGCCGTAGATTACATTCTGGAGCGCGAAGGAAGGCTCGACGTTGTCGTCAACAACGCCGGGGTCGGCCTGGCCGGATCGATCGAAGACACCTCGATCGAAGAAGCCGAGGCACTCTTTGCGACGAACTTTTTCGGTGTCCACCGCGTGTGCCGCGCTGTGCTGCCGGTGATGCGTCGGCAAAACGACGGATGCATCGTTAACATCAGCTCTCTCGGCGGAAGAGTGACCATTCCTTTCCAGGGATTCTATTCAGCTTCCAAGTATGCCGTGGAGGCCCTGAGCGAAGCCCTGCGCATGGAAACCGCGCCGTTCGGAATACGAGTGGTAATGATCGAGCCAGGAGACTTCAAGACCGGCTTCACGGCAGCCCGCAGTTTCGCCGCTCAATCCGCATCCAACCCGGCCTATAAAGAACGCTGTCGTCGAGCGATCACGGTCATGGAACACGACGAGCACGGCGGAGCCGACCCGACCGAACTAAGCCGCTTGCTCGCAAGGGTTATCGAATTTGACTCTCCGCGCCTCCGCTACACGGCAGGCACGCGCACCCAGAGACTAGCGGTGGGACTGAAGCGGATTTTGCCGGCCGGCCTCATCGAAAAAGCCCTCAAGGCCTATTACAAGATCGGCTAGGACGGCGGTGAATCTTCGATGCCCGGTTGTTCGGGCTCGATTCGTTTCCTCTGGTCTGCAGCTTGACCGACCAGAGCCGTGGCTTGCCGGGCCAGAGCCGGGGGCAGCGCCGTCGGTGCGACAAGCGCGCGAGTCAAGTAGGTCTGCGCCTGCGCTCGCCTACCGGCAGCGGCGTAGATAATGCCGGCACGCGCAGCCAGCAGAGGGTTGCTGCTTCCCGAGGCCAAGGCACGCTCTATCGCGCTCAGCGCGTCATCGAAACGCTGGCGGTGGTACAGGGCCCAAGCAAGCGTTGCGTAGGCCTCCGTGTCGTGACGTACCTGCTCGACCTCCCGGCGGGCTGTCTTTAGCGCGAGCCGCGCATCACCATCGGGGAGCAGCAACGATTCGGCATAGGCCCCGATCACCCTGCGGTTTCCCGCATCAAATTGAGCCGCGAGTTTTTCGCGGGCAAGTTTGCGAGCCGAGGCCGCAGCCTCGTTCTTTCCCACGGCGTCCAAGACCACGGCAAGAGTCTCAAGAAAACGAGGCCGCAAAAAACGTTGGGTCAGAGCGAGCAGATCACGTTCGGCTGCTTCGTGTCGGCCCTGCCGAAGGCTCACACGGGCCTTGCCCCAGGCCGCCTCCGCCGAGGACGGATCGATCGCCAGAGCGCGAGCAAAACGTCGTTCGGCTTGAGCCAAGCGCCCTCGTGAGAGCGCCAACTGTCCGCGGGCAACCGCACACCAGACCAAATCGGCAACATCGGGGTTCTGGCTGCGACCGGCTTGGCAGGCCTGCGTCAACATCACCTCGGCGCGTTCGTCGCGACCGCGCGCTTCATGCACGAGAGCCATACGCGCCAACGAACCGAGACTATTTCCGTCGGCCAGCAAACGCCGGTAGGCCGTTGCCGCCTCCAGGTAGTTACCAACTGCAAAATGAATGTCGCCGAGCAACTCGATAACGTTCTGTGGACGGTCGCTGTAAACGGCCGCCTCGCGTGCTTGCACCAGAGCTTCTCCGAACCGGTAGCGGCCGGCCAAGGCACGTGCGAGTCCGATTCGGGCCGGCCCATCAGTCCCGTCGAGGCTGACCACCGCCCGAAATTGTTTCTCGGCCGCTCGGTAGTCGGCGGCATCTTCACTCAACCGCGCCTTACGCAAATACAATGTACCGATGGTACGACGCAGCTCAATATCGAAATGATTCTTGCCGAGCCGGGCTTCGGCCAAGATCAGAGCCGCTCCCATACGACGCAGCCGCTCCTGGGAATCGGCGACCATGAAACCGGGCCCTAGCGGTTCGACCATCGCTACCGGCGGCATCGATCCCAGCCACCGAGCCAATGCCGCTCGAGGTACCGGCAGAAGAACTGCGCAGAGCAAGCAGCAATGCAAAAACCGTTTCAAACGCCCGAACTCATCATCTCTCAGTGTCATCTCTGAGTGTCATCTTGTCATCATTCCGCTACGACCTACCGAGATTGGCTGGCGACCCGGCCTCAAAGTTCGTAGTAGTGTAGTTCTAGACGATTGCCTGCCGGGTCGCCGCCCTCAGATTAACGCGAACGCACCGCCTTCGGCAGTGCGCCGGACACCCCGCCAGCTCGGGAATTGGTGAGCCAACGGACGATAGTTCGATTTCCGAATTAGGCTGTTTGACATCCGTAGTAACAATGGCCAAGCTGTGCCCGTGTCCGACTTCCGTTATCCGCAGTTCTGCGCCTTGGCCCGTGCCGCCGAAATCCTCTGCGAGCGCTGGAA
>JAZDCZ010000356.1:0-4683 GCA_036679605.1 Gemmatimonadota bacterium | reverse complement strand
TCCCGTCTTGTTATAATTGTCCATGGTTCGCTTCGCTCCTTGTTGTATGGATTTGTTCCATCATGGCACGTTGATGCCGTTTCAAGAGCGGGGCGGACCATTCCATTAACTTAAGCTCTAAGGGCATGCCATGACCACAGAATCTTGTGCTGAAACTTTTTTCAACAACCAGATATTGCGGTTGGCTAGCGCTCGAATTCCTCAAGTTGACAGTACCCTTATGATGCCTCTCGAACTCTGTCCTTGCTAGGCGGGGCGGACCATATATGACAGTGCCCGCCCCAACGCCCGTTCGCCCAGGCCGGCTAAGCTGCTTTCTTCAAGCTCTCCTTCCGGCGTCGCGTACCCTCGCGAGGAAGCCGCAGTGAGACGAAATCAGGTTGGAACCAGTGAAGCACGGCAGCGAGCAAGGTTACGGTGCCGACGAAACAAACAAGCATGTTAAGTGCGACGAGCAGGCCGAGAACCCTGTGCGGGGGAAAGTTCGACATCGCCAGCACCAAGAATCCCGCGAACACGACAAGCGCATTGTAGAAGATGGCAACACCCACGGTGCTCAACGTTCGGGTTAGAGCATCGACGGGGCAAGATCGTTGTCGTCGCTCATTCTGATATTTGATGACGAAGTGGATAGCGTAGTCCACACCGATCCCGAGGGCCATCGAGCTCATCAGCGCTATCGTGACAGTCAACGGCTCCCCGGACATCCCTAGAAGTCCGAAGTTGAGTAATATGGCTACTGCTACGGGCAAGACCGTTACCAGGCCACCGATGATCGAGCGACACATGAATCCGGTCAGGCATGCGATGAGAAAAACACCCAGAAGTAAGCTGCGTACTTGCCCCGTAATGATCAAATCAACAAAGGTGGCCATTATTTGTGCAGTTCCGGACACCGTCGTCTTGATCCCAAGTGGCGCGAGATGCTCAGAGGCATACGAGTCGACGTCCTGTATTACTCGTTGCACTACAGGTGAGTGATCGGAATCAATCTGGGCGCGGATATTGGCCTGCTTGTAATTGTAATCAACGACGTCGTCGAAGTCGTCGGGTTCACCTGACAGCGAATAGAGAAGCAGATACTGCGCAACCAATTCCTGGCTATCCGGCACACGATAACCTGCCGGATCATCAGGATTCATGACCGCGTTCATCCGTCTTATATAGTCAACGATGGAACGCGTTTCCTCAGTGTGGCCGCTTTTCTCGATATGTCTCTGAAGCCCCTCTACCGCTCGTAAGTTGCTCGGATCCTTCCAGGCATCAAGATCACCGCCCTCGAGAACGATCTGGATCGGTATGGAACCTCCGAAATACTTGACGAACTCGCGGTCGGCGAGATTGACCACGCTCGAGACGGGGAAATTCTGAAGCATTGAACCATCGGCCGTTATGCGAGGAAGCGCGCTCAGGCTGATCAAGCCGATAAGAACACTCGCTGCCATGACGAGTCGAGGTCTGCCGACAACTAAAGCGGACAGCATGCGAACAAGCCTGGATACTGTGCCTCCGGAAACCGCTTCAGCGCGTCTCGCACGTCGGGCTGCTTTGAGCGGCAACGGTAACAGAGACAGGATCGCCGGCAAGATCGTCATCGAGAACACCATTGCAGCCATGACACCGAAAGCAGTGAAGATCCCGAGACTCTGGATGGGTCGTAGAGGCGAGACAGCAAGGGAACTGATACCGGCTGCGGTTGTTATCGAAGTCATCACAACCGGTCTGGTCATCTTCTGCATAGTCTCGAACACGGTATCGGCCGCTCGGCGTGTCGGATGTGTCGCGACACTGAGGAGATAGGTATGGATGATGTGGATGCCAGCGGCTACGCCGATGGCGACGAGCAAGATCGGGATCAAAGAGGAGATCGCGAAGAATGAAGACTTCGTCCAGCCCATCAGCCCTACGGTCCACACGACAGACGTAACGACAACCAACAATGGTAAGACCGCTGCGCGGATCAAGCGGAGCGCAACAAATAACAGTAGCGCAGTAGATGCGATGACGAATGGGAACATCAGGGCCAGGTCACTGCGCATCAGCGTGGAGATCTCACCCTCGATCACCGGCTGCCCAGCGATGATGACACGCTCGGTCGTGACCGGTGATGCCGCTACTATGGCCAGGAGATCTGCATAAAGTTCGACCTTATCGTAGCCGTCATACATCTCACCCATGATTGCCGTCGCGTGGCCGTCCTTGCTGACGACTGTGCCTACCATCATCGGATTCTCAAATACTGCTACGCGCAAAGCCCGAGCTTCTTGCGCGTTTGACGGTGGCTTCTCGAAGAACAGGTCTACGCTGAGAACATCACCTTCGCCGGTGATATTGTCGACGGCCGAGAGGCTGATCAGATCATCACCGTCGATCGATTCGAGCGCCGCCATCGCCTCGGATATGTGCTTGACCAGACGCAGGGTTGGCGGGGTGAAGACACCGTCGCCGCCATCGTTGATGACCGCTATGACGGCTGGATCCTCAATGGCGAAGTAGTCCTCCACCCACTCGTTGTAAAGAAAGACGGGATGCTCTTGAGGCATCATGGACCTGATGTCAGTGTTGACGTGAAGCCGCGAGAATCCCATCGCGAGCCACACCGTCACCAAAAGGAACACTGCAATGGTGGGCCAAGGGTGATCGACAACCCAACGGTTGAAGCGGTTCATACAAGCACGGACTCAGTGGCTTTCATGTAGCCCATGTCAACGCCCCCTTTTGGCTGGCCTCGGCCCCCTAGTACCGAGGATCCGCCTAGCGATTCCCAGTACCTCGGCTCTGTGCGCATCGAGCTCCTCCTTTTCGAGCGGCGCAGTTGGGGACGAAAAGCCAAGCGCTGGCATTACTGCTACAAAGAACACGGTTGGTCCTGCGACGGCGCTCAAGATCCGGATGGGATTAACGTGACGAAACAAGCCCTGCTCAACGCCTTCATTAATGACCGTCGTTGCAAGCTCGAAGAGTCGTTCGGCGTGCTTCGCTATCGCTGAAGTATGCGTTGGCGTGACAGAGGCGGTTTCTCGCAGTGCCACACGCGCCACCGCAGGTCGCTTGGCGACATAGGAGATCCAAGTATCGATCATGGCCTCCATCCGCATGTCCGGTCGGTCGCTAGAAACGGCAACGGCGGCTATCTCATCTATGAGGTCGCCGAACAGCCTTTCAAGAACCTTGGTATACAGCTCGTGCTTGTCGTGGAAGGTATTGTCAAGTTAAGCTCTCGTGGCCGAAAGCTACCACAGGATATGGGACGCTCGCGGGTCGACCGACACAGAATGTTGGGGTTCATGCTCCCCGCCTAGGCTCAAGTTGACAATGCCCCCGAAACAGCGCGCAGGGTAGTTTCGCCAACGCCTTTGCCGACAACGACTTCCTCGAAAGTCAGTTCGTGGGAAGCGAGCATGTCTTTGGCCCGGGCACAGTGCGGGCAGCCCGGCCGGGTCAAGACCGTGACATGGCGATCGGCGACAGCGTTCGGGTCGATCGCACGCAGCATCGTTTGTGCATCCGAGACCTCGTAGGGGTCATCCTCGCCCTCGGGCTCACAGAACATCCGCTCGATGATACCGTCGCGTACGAGCATCGAGTAGCGCCACGAGCGCTTGCCGAAGCCGAGTTCTGACTTGTCGACGAGCATGCCCATCTTTTCGGTGAACTCGCCATTGCCGTCCGGGATCATCGTGACGTTGTCGATGTTTTGATCGGCAGCCCAGGCGTTCATGACAAAGGCGTCGTTGACCGACACGCAAATGATGTCGTCGATGCCGCGGGCCTTGAACGGTACTGTCAACTTGAGGCGGTGATTGGCAGACTACCGGAATGAACAACTCGGCGCCGTCATACAAAGGATATCGATTTCCTTCTGAGATCATCAGCCACGCGGTGTGGCTGTATTATCGATTCTCCCTAAGCTTCCGAGATGTAGAAGATCTCCTAGCAAAGCGGGGAATCGTGGTCTCCTTTGAGACGATACGCCAATGGAGCGGAAAATTCGGCCCGGGCTACGCTGCTAGGCTGAAGAAGCGGCAAGGCCGGCTCGGCGATACTTGGCATCTCGACGAGGTGTTCATCTCCATTCGTGGCCAGCGGTACTACCTGTGGCGTGCGGTCGATCAGGATGGTGATGTTATCGACATTTTGGTTCAGCGCCGTCGTAACGGGCGAGCAGCAAAGCGCTTCTTTCGTAAGCTATTAAAAGGGCAGGGCGGCGGGCCTCGTCGGTTGGTCACAGACAAGCTGGGAAGCTACCGGGTTGCGCATCGGACGGTCATGCCTTCGGTTGTCCACGACACGACGCAGTACGCGAACAACCGAGCGGAAGTCTCCCATCAGCCGACGAGGCAACGAGAGCGACAAATGCGACGGTTCAAATCCTGGGTTCAAGCGCAGCGGTTCTTATCAGTGCACGGAGTGATCCAGAATCTGTTTCGTATAGGCCGTCATCTGCTGCACGCTGTGAACGCCCGGCTGCTGAGAGAGCGTGCGTTCAGTGATTGGCAGGAGGTGACGTGCGTCTAGAATCAGACGAGCCGTTGTCGAGGCGCGGCGCGTTGGTTTGCGCACGGTCCGTTAAGTTAATGGAATGGTCCGCCCCGCTCTTGAAACGGCATCAACGTGCCATGATGGAACAAATCCATACAACAAGGAGCGAAGCGAACCATGGACAATTATAACAAGACGGGA
>JAZDCZ010000355.1:0-2568 GCA_036679605.1 Gemmatimonadota bacterium | reverse complement strand
GAGCGGTGCCGGAGGGCGGTTTCGCGTGAGTACGGCCGTGCCCGTAAGGGGACGGCCGGATTCACCTTGCTCGAAGTTCAGGTCGCCATGCTTCTGCTTCTGGTGGCCTTGATGTCTGTCTCCGTCCACGGAGCGCTTCAGCACCGGCATTTGGCCTGGATCGAGCAGTACGGAAAAGCGCACGGCATAGTCGATCTTACTGCTTCGCGGGTAGTGATGACGCTTACAGAGGAGGACGGTGCTCTACCGCTTCCGACCTGTGATGTTGTTTTGCTGGCAACTTCGACGCAGGGGCAAGGAGCAACGGCAGACGTACAGGTTACGAGGAATGCCGGCCCATGATGAAACGCTCGGAATCCGGCCTAACGTTGCTCGAGGTCATTCTTACGTCATCTATCGTGGCGTTTCTGGTAACAGTGGTTGCGGGCGCGTCAACCGGTTTTGCGCGTCAAACAGCAGCCTTCCGTCAGCTCACCGACAATTTCACTGTCAGCAGAGTCGTTCGGGACCGACTCTTGGTCGATGCTGAACAGGCAGCTTCGTTTCTGTGTAACGGACCGAACGTGGTCGGGCTCGTGACCAACGGCGTTAACGGGCCGGTCACGACTATAGAATACCGCTTGGTCGGTGGCGCACTTCATAGAGTGCGTCTGGATACCGGCCAGGACATCAGTGTCGCGTCCAGATTGCTGTCACTGAGTTGTGTCGATGCGGGGGCGGGAGAACTCGAAGCTGTGATGGCCTTCGGTACCGCGAGCCAGCAAACAAGGCTGGTGTTCGAAGTCACGGAGGCCGGCTGAAGCATGCCTACGGGCCGATACAAGGGAAGGACTGCTCGAGGGCAGCGGACTGTGCCGAGGACACAAGAGGGTTTCATCCTCGTTGCCGTTCAGGTGTTTGTCGTGATTGCCTTTATAGTCATGCTGCCGAGCTATGAGCGCCTGCACGAAGCCCTGAGGGTGGAGTCCGAAGCCTTCGCCTCGGCGGGTGGGACTGTCGCTATCGAGCAGGCCCTCGGGGTCGCGGTCGCGCGTTTGCAGACAGGTGTGCCCGCCTCTGACGATGTCGTCTGTACCCTCGATCTGCACGACAGGCCTGCAGGGGCTTCGAACCGATTCCGTGTACATTACACGAAAACGGCTCCGGAGATCTGGCAGATACAGGCGACCACAGCCGCCGGTCAGGACCCGGATTGCCCCAGCGTGTTCCAAGCCGAATGCCCGGTGTCGCTGCCGTGAAACCCGGTGTGATCAAAAACCTGTTCAAGGCGGGTTTGCGTTCCGCGATTGGGTTCTACTCGAGCGGCGAGAGGGTTGCGATTGTAGAGACCATGCGCACCCCATTCGGTTTGGCCGGTATCCGTTCCCGGCGCATCGAAGATGATGACGATAGCGATACGCACAAAGGCCGTGAGCATGTCCGGGCGCTGCTGTTAGAGATTCTCGAGCGCGAACGCATGAAGACGGTTACGGTCGGGGTTCGTCCGAGCGCTGTCGACTTCGTTGCCGATGCCGACCGGACGGAAGAAGCCTGGGACGGGAGTGGGGACGAGATGAAATCGGCCGCCGTCGCAGCACAAGCCGCGCCGGGAGTTTTAATCGACAGCATCGGCGTAACCGTAGCCAAAACAAAGTTCGTGTTGACCGGACGAGTACGCAGCAAGGAAATAGCAGGTGTATTGCCCGATTCGGACTCAGAGGATCTGCGGCGCCGGCCACGCTTCGAGCCCGGTCCATGGGCGGCGTGGCGTGCGTCGCTCTATTTCGCCCCGTTGAAACACCGGAGTGGTGTGCATTTGCGTTACATTCTCGGAGAGGAAGAAGGGCTTGCCGTCCTTGGCGATCGCCATTGGCCGCTGGCGTGGCAGGTGTTGTCGTGGCGGACCCAGGACAAAGGTGCAGCGCTCGTGCAGGCTTTTCATATGCTCAACTTGTACGCGAGGCGGCAGTTGTCGATAAGTGAAATCAGGCATGTCTCCGTTCAGGGATGCGTCGACCTCGAAGAGGGATGGCACACCATCGAGGCTCCCCTGGGTCGCGAAGTGGAGCAGGTTGCGGGACCGGTCTATGACGATGAGTTCATCGCGCTGGGCCTGGCTCTCGGCGGACTCGAATCCGAGGAGAACACTCTCGACCTTGGAAGGAGCCTGAGACCCCCGAAGACGTTCTTGGCGCTCCTCCCGTGGAAGGAACTCGGATTCTTGGCCACTTTGTTTTTGGGAATGTTCTTCGTCATGTCGAGCCATGCAGGGTCGCTGCGTAGCCAACTCGACGTTGCTCTCCGTGAGAATGCGGAAGCAATCTGGGCCAAAGCGGTGCCGATCGCGGAGTTGCAGAATCAGCAGAAGCGGCTTGCCAAGGACGTGCAACCTCTTAGCCGGTTTTTCTCGAAGCGGATCCCCTTCGCGCCGGCACTTGCGGCGGTATCGAGCATGATTCCACCCACGGCCTGGGTAGAGAGTCTTCACGGGGCTGATTATGTCTGGCGGACGGGGTCGAGTCGGACGCTCGGAAGTTCGTTTTTGTTAGTGCGGTATGCGGCACCTTTGGTAAACACGGGGGCTGTCCC
>JAZDCZ010000354.1:0-2863 GCA_036679605.1 Gemmatimonadota bacterium | reverse complement strand
GGCAAGCACGGCGGACGTCACCTGCAGGCCGGTGGCATTCTGGTAAGGGGCAAGCTCGCGGGTCTCGTCGATCGAAAGCTGCGAACCGTACCAGTACGCGTTCTTGGCGTGGCCTACAAGACCGCCTGGCGCATTGGTCAGCACATTCGGGTACTCATGCAAAAGGCGGACGGTTTCGCGACCCTCAAGGGCCATGTCGAGCGGACGAAAGCTACGTCGGTGGTCGCCGCTCCGGTGGCAAGCGTGGTCGTGGCGCACCCGGAAAGACCATCGTCATGGGCATGAAGGAGCGCGGTGGGCGTGTGACTACCGAAGTGATCCCAGACGTAAAGAAGGCGACGCTTCGTGACGCAGTGCTCCGCAATGTCGCGCCCGGTTCCGTCGTCTCGACCGACGAACTCATGAGCTACGGCTTACTCACCGGCGACGGGTACGTGCACGGCACGGTGAAGCACGGCGCGAAGGAATGGTCTTACTACGACGACCGCGAGGGCGTGTTCCACAACACGAACGCAGTTGAGTCATTTTGGAAGCTGTTCAAGGCGTCGGTTCACTCGACGCACACTCACGTCAGCCCGAAGTACCTCGACCGTTACCTTGGCGAGTTCGCTTTCCGGTCGAACCACCGCGCGATGCAGAACGCGATGTTCGACCTTTTGATCGGGGCTGTTTAATCACTCTGGCGAGCGCGCGGTCGAGCTTGGCGATATCCGCCGCCCCAACGCCGCGCGCTTCCTCTTGGGCCACAAACTCAGCTAATCGGCCGCTTTTCAGGGCCTCGGAAAGAGTAAGCATCGTTTGATTCTAGACGGACTCGACCATATCTGCTAGGGAAATGGCGGCGGCCGAGCCGCCGGGGCGGTTATTCCCGACGACCCGGCCGACCGCTACGTCTTTAACGCGCGGTCCTTCCGCACTGAGTATCACCTCCCTTCGGGGTTGGCCCGGCTAGGGGCTTGGTGACGGGAACCACCGGCCGTTAGGATGAGCCGAACGGACGTGAACCGTTCGGCGAGCGAGGGGTGGAGACAGTCGGACTCGAACCGACCGGCGGAACTTGATGAGGGTCCCTGCCCGGCGAACCTGCTGTCCCCACTGATCTAGTAGAAGGCTCCGGTGTCTCATCGCCGGAGCTTTCTCCTTCTCTGATCCGTTCTCGTCCCCGCGAGGTAAACGCGTATCGTCCACGGCTAATCCGGCGAATGTGGCCGCGTCTGGCGTAGTGCGCGATCTGGGACCGAACATTGGCGGTGCTGGGTGTGAAGTCGGTTTCGGAGGCGGCTGCGATCATGTCGGCAGCATTGAACGATCGCCCATGTGCTTCAAGTGAACGCAGTATGTGTAGCCAACGTTCGGTTATGCCGAACGCGGTACTAGGCGATTTGGTCATCGGAGATTGCTGGTCAGACTGACCACCGGTTTCTTCAGCAACCAGCCTGTGGAGCATGTCCTCATAAGAGCGAAGCTCGGCCATGAGCGTGAGCCGTTCGCGCTCATTCCCTTGAAGTCGTTCGCGCCGCTCGGCGATCTGTTTTTCAATATATGCGCGCATGGTAAGCCGACATAACACGGCAAACGCAAAAGACGCAAGACGTACCCCGTTTGGGGTGAAACAGAGGTGGTACAGCCCATGCCCTGAGTCAACTTGTCACACCCGTTCACACTTCCTTAACCATTTGATTCGGTTATCGTTTTGACGGGACCGGAGTAGAGCCATGGCCGACGCGACCTACAATTTGAACGGTGGATTTAAGCCAACACTGAAGCGCTTTGCTGACCTTGACGGACCGGATTTTTTCCCGACTCCGGCTTGGGCGACCTTCGCTCTGATCGACAACGAGTCGCTCAAGGGCGACGTGTGGGAGTGCGCCTGCGGCGACGGCGCCATGTCACGCGTGCTGGCGGAAACCGGACGGACCATCGCCAGCACCGACTTATACGAGCGCGGCTACGGCGAGGCGGGCCATGACTTTCTCAAACCAACCAGATCGGCGGACAACATCATCACGAACCCGCCCTACAACGCCGCCGAGGGGTTCGTCGTCAGCGGTATGAAGCACGCGCGCCGCAAGTTCGCCCTGTTGTTACGCCTCGCGTTCCTTGAGGGCGCGAACCGAGCGAGGACGATCTTCACTGAGTGTCCACCGTCTCGCGTGTGGGTATTCAGCGAGCGGATAACGTTCTATCCGACCGGCGTCGAGCGCAAAGGCACCGGGACCACCGCCTATGCTTGGTTTGTATGGGATAAGGATGCGCCTAGCGGAACTGAACTCAAATGGTTCAAACCAGGTTATAGGACACGCTACTCGTAAAGTCCTTTCGACTTCAGGAATTCGATTCCTTTTTTAGTCACGCGGATGCCGTCTTTCGTGCGGACTGCGAGACCTCGCACGAAGATGCTTGTGAACGATTTGCTATGGGAGCCCGTTGCGTTACCGACGATCTGCTGCCACATGTGCTCATTGTCTCGGGTGTTGGATGGCTTCAAATCAGCTTTGGAAAATTCCCGATAGTCGGGAACGGCTTTTTTGATCTGTTCCGTGCTGGCTTGATGATTCGGAAACGTCGCGGCGATCTGCAACGCCAAAATACGCGCTTCCGCCTCACGTAGTTTTCCGATCTCTGCGGTGGTCATGATCCTCTCCATGTCCTGAAACCAAGGCTAGGGGAACATTGCCAGCTATGCGAGTCCTAGTTGCGGACCACCAGCGCTAGAGGTTAAGTGTGTGAAGGGGACAATTCCCTTCCTGAAAGGGCGAGGCCGAGGCCCGGAACCAGAACGATCAGTCCGAGCCAGAATTGCCAGCCGTACACGCCGACGCCCTGGAGAAATCGCAGCGGCAGAAGCCACTCGCCGGCAATC
>JAZDCZ010000353.1:0-10714 GCA_036679605.1 Gemmatimonadota bacterium | reverse complement strand
CCCATCGCGGCTACGACCGCAGGGGGGAATGATATTGAGAAACCCCGCCCGCAGGGGGGGAATGATTATGAGAAATTCAGGCCTGCAAGGGGGGAATGGTTGTGAGAATCAACATCTCGTCGAGTGCTACTTACGAACCCAATCTGTTCGACGCCGTGCGCTATGAACGAACGAACCTCGTCAAAGCAGTCCTTCAGCGTGAACTCGGCGCCCATTTCGTGAGCCAAATGGTTGAACGCGATCTTAGCGATAGCTCTACGAATCGGAGTATCGTAGGGAGCATCGTAACGGAATGTTAACTCTAGATCGGCTGGCGGTCCGATCTTTCCTTCCGGAACGAAAGGAATACGTAGTTTTGCAAGCACTTCCTTTGCGCCCTTCTCGCCCTTCTCCGAATCACAGCGGATGTGGATCGAGCCTGTACCTGACAGATCAAAGGCGTCGAGATCCAGCGCTTCGGACTCGAGTTCATCGAGTAAGAAGTAGACAAGTTCACCCGTTTCTCGCGAACGGAGCCCGATTTGCGGTGGAACGTGTATGCGCGCGTCACTGCCTGGCCGCACTGCAAGTTCGAAACGGACGCCCTCCCAACCCGGGATACCGGGGAGTGTTACAAGGACTCGACGTCGCAGGGTGGCACTACGTCTGGGGTGGGTGCCACCCATGAGATCTTCTTGCCCGTATCGCATCGCGCCCTCAATCGAGCCCCTGGCAAGGACCAAGTCCGTCTCGCGACCGAGCCTCTCGTTGCAATCAGTGCAAACACAACGAATGATCAGCGCGTTGTCGTACGTGCCGAATGAGTCCGGGACTACGTGCTCACGGTTAAACTCACTAATGGGACGCGATTGCTTGCAGTAGATGCATGTGTGGGTAGAACACATAGCGGGACGCCACAGTTGGTCGCTAGCGCCTCGTCGATCTGTTGACCAGCGACAAGCTCCCATAACGCGGAGGAAAAACGCGCGGCCATCCGCTTGGAATTAGCTCAATGAGTCGTATTCGACTAAGGATCCGTTTTGCAAGGTTCGGTCCACCGCGTGCTGGAGGCTTACAAGTGCTGTCCTGCCTATCCTGCATTTCGGGCGCAATGGGGCGGATCGACACTGTGCCAGGAGCGGGGATTGGGAGCGAACTATGAGGCTCGTGGTGCTGGATACGACACATCTATACCAAGATCCTTTCCTGAAGGCGTCCGAGTTCAAGGCCGTCGTCAAATGCGGATGGGAGGTCGCAATTCCTAGGGTCGTCGTCGAGGAAACACGCCGGCACTTCATAAGGCAAGCGCGTAAGTTTAATGCTGAAGTTGGAGCGCTTAAGAAATTTGCCCCGATCGTTACGGTCGACCTATCGCGAGTCGATGAAGAAACTGGGCGAGACAACTACGAGAATGAGTTGAGGCAGCGCCTGAACCAGCTAAACGGGCGCATTCTAGATCTCCCAGAAGTGAAACACAAAGTTTTGATGCAGCAAGACCTGGGCGATAGAAAGCCGTTTAGCGGCGGCCGCGGCTACCGAGACGCTCTCATCTGGCACACTGTCGTTGAATTGGCGAAGAGACAGCAAGTCCCGATCATTTTCGTTTCGGCTAATACGAAGGACTTTACCGGCGGCAAGGCGAGGCTCCATCCGGATCTCATTGCTTCGTTGGAGCAGTGCGGGCTAGGGCCAAATGCAGTCACCTGTGAACGCAGTCTTGGATCGGTGTACGAGAATCATCTCAAGCAACTCTTGAGTCCGCCAGCGGCCATTCAGGGGCAGCTTGCGGCGGGCAACCTCCCGAATTTCGACCTTGGAACATGGCTCACTCAACAGTTCGTGGTGCACGTAGCGGGACAGGAGTTCGTCTCAGCGGACCTTGGATTTCCGGAAGAGTACGAGACGTGCCATATGGTGGAGGTAGAGACCGTGAACTCTGTCGATGTCAGCAGTGTTCGCCTGACTGCCCCGGGAAATGTACTGGTGTCCGTGTCCGCAGAAGTTCGAGCACGCTTCGACGTGTTCATCTTCAAGCCGGACTATTGGGGTATGGATGACAACCATACGCCGGTTGTCACTGACCACGACTGGAACGATCACTATCTGATGGCTGAAGACTCGGCTCAGGTGAGCCTTACACTGCTACTTGCGCTCGATCTTTCAGGCCCCGAGGTTAAGGAGTGCAGTGTCATTGATGTGAGTTCGTAAGCGTCCGTGACTCGTTCCTGGCCCCTACCTACCAGGTACCCTGTTTTGTCCGCGTAAGAACCGCAATATAGGCGGGCTTCTAGGGGCTAGAATTGCCTGTCAGTGACGGTTTCGTGGACGCACCGTGGCGCTGCTGGTAGTACAGCGGTATGGCCAACAGCGAACAAGACCGCGACCTGCCGAGCCTGCTTCACGCTATCGACCGCGAGGCCTACGCTCTTCAGCAGTTCTGGGCCGGTAAGGATGTGAGCGTGGGCGGTGCGGAATTAGCTCGCAGATTGGCTGACGCATACGGGGCGATGGATCGCGCTGTCGAGCGGTGTTTCCAAGGCCACAGCGATGAGTGTAGGCGCGGCGAGTTGTAGCGCTCTTCAATAGACTCATTCAGGGTCTGAGACGTGTCCAAAGGAACACAAGAATCACGGACAGCGTTGTCTGAAACTAGTTGGAGTGATACGGCGATTCCCGGGCCGGTTGCCGGATATCAGGCTAGGTGGGTATGGACAGAAATGGCGATGGCAACTTTACGATTTCCGATTGCTGGCTTTTGCTGAGAGACGCCTGGCAGTTCTTCGTTGGGGCGGGAAACGTAACGATAGACTTTTTGTTCGATGTGTCACCCGGCGTCGTTCGGTTTCTTGAGTTGGGCAATGCATCGGTTTACCACGACGGCCTGATCGCTGTTGTGTTATCGATCTTAGAATGGGGTTTTGTTGTTTGGGTTTTTAACAAAATGGACGGTGGACTGAGCGCATGGGGGGAATCCCGCCGCGCCAGTAAGAAAGAGTGATGAGAACTTCATAGGTGGCACTGCGCGATAAACTAATTCCGGTCAAACTCCAAAGGCCGTAGAGTAATCGCGAGGCCGAACGGCAAGGGGCAGTCATCACGTCCAATTGCAAGGGAGGCAGGTTAGTCTAAATCGGCACGACCAGCGACGGCGAAGGTGACCTGCGACCGTGCGGGCGGTATTCGTGCGCAGTGGCCCTAATGGTGTTGGATTCTGGCGATGGTAAGTGCGGACCGACGTAGGGCCTGCACGAGCAGGAGGTTCGAATGGGGTTCATCACACGGCTACGGTTCAACCGGAAGCTCGGTCGCATTCAGGATCCATACGAACGACAGCGTGTCACACTGGAATGGTTTGCGGACCATCCGCAGGAGATCGCCTCAGAGTTCGATGCGGCTGCGGCTGGGCTCGATACAATGTTCCAGCGCGCCGTCGAGGAGGGCGACAAAGGGCTACTGCGAGCCGTATCGCTTGCCAAGGCGTGGCTCGAAGCTGCGGTCCCCGGTGGGGTTGTTGGCGGTGCTGCGTTGCGGAAGATAGGGGATGGTACGATAGGGCTACACCGACGCGTTTTCCTGATTCACGCTGCGTTTGTTGGCGTCATAGTGAGAGAAATGGTCGCGCTCCAAGAGGATGCATCGACGGCGCTGCGGCGACTTGAGGGCGAATACTTCGCTATGCAACGCAGGTGGTTTCTGAACACTTACCCCGAAATTGCAGAGACGTTCGACGGAAGTATTGAACGGCGTGCGGCGGTCAGTGACTCAATCTTCGAGTCTCTGAAGTGAACGCTCTCTATTCGTTCCAATTGTTGAACTCAGACCCACCAGAGCAAGATGGTAAGTGCCGGTACGCTAATCATCGACAGGGCGCCCACTCCTTGTCCTTCCTCAAAACCTCATCCGCTGAGAATTAAGCTGCGAGTCTGTCGTAGCGATGGTGCAGGCCACCAACTTGGGGCTTGGCAACTACGCGCCCGCGACGCTCTGTCGGCGTTCGATGACCGGCTGGTGTCCGCTTGGTAAGGGAGAGGTGGGTGCGCGTATCATTATAATAGCGCACGTATGCGTCGATCACCCGCTGGAGCTGATCCTCGTTGATTGCGATGACGTGGTCGGTGCATTCGCGCCGGATGGTTCCAATGACGCGCTCGCAGTAACCGTTCTGCCACGGCGAGCCTCGAGCACTAACGACCTCCTGAAGCTCGAGGGCGTCAACACGTCTTTGAAACTCGTGACCAAAGATTCCGTCCTGGTCTCGATGGATGAACCGTGCGTGTGACTCCCAGGGCAGCGCCTCGGTGAGCTGCTGCGCTGTCCATTGAGCGGTCGGATGGGCCGTCACGGCGACGCGTAGGATGCGCCGACGGCCGTGATCGAGAACGACGAAGACGTACAGCAGAGAGAATCGAATGGTTGGCACGACCATGAAATCGACGGCGATCGATTGGTGGAGATGATTTTGGACAAAGCTGCGCCACGTCTGTGACGAAGGCCGCCGACGGTAGGGTTGAAGATAACGAGAGACCGTGGGCTCAGAGACCCGGAAGCCAAGCATTAGCAGCTCACCATGAATCCTGGGTGCACCCCAGAGCGGGTTCTCAATAGCCATACGAGCTATGAGTTCTCGGATTTCGGCATCGATTTGCGGTCGGCCGTTGCGCGGTCTGCTCCTGTAGCGCCAATAGCTCGTGAACAGCTTTCGGTGCCAGCCGACAACAGTGGCTGGCTGAACGATCGCTAGTGCGTCACGCCAACCTGACCACGTCTTTGACAGTGCGATCCATAGGAGTCGATCGGTAGCTGTCAGCTTGAGCCGACTACGTCCGAGGCGTTGCTTGAGGACAGCGACCTGATGGCGCAGTGTGAGATTCTCGGCCAGCAGCGCAGCGCGGGACCGAAGCGTCCGGCGAAGGCTTTGCAGAAGCAGTTCGACCACGGCGCGGGAGCTTTCACCAGACTACACCCGTGGTCAAGGCAGGCTACTCAGATCTAGTTTTGAGGAGGCACAACCCCCCTGTCCCCGGTCGCTGCGCCCGCGCAATCTAGGTCTGACTCCTGCTAGCAGCGACGGACGGCGAAAGTAGCCAGGACAGAACCAGCGTCGTAGACTTGCTGACGGCGATCTTGCGCAGACATAGATCCTTATAATCGTCGCCGGCCCGGTCCTGGCAAGAACGGGGCAGAAGCTTCCCGACTTGGCTCGTACTGAACCCAGATATTCAGCTATGACGAGTACTCGGACACCTTTTGCCCATCTTCGCTTGGAATTTGCTCTGCTGATCATCGAAACCACCGAGACCACGCCTTCACGATCCGGCGTGAAGCTGCAGGGCTCGCCGCGTAGGTGCCGCGATGGCAGTAGCTGAACCTGACCCTCGGTCAACATTCGTGACAAAGCCTCAACCACGCCTCTTCAGCGGCACTTCCTGCGCTGCCTGGCAATCGCGCGTCAGATTGTCGTTGGCGATCACCCGACACTTCGCGTACGCGTCGTTTGCGTCGGCGGCGCGGCCCAGTTTTCGATATAGTGCGATCTCAGGCGGAAGTGTCTGCGGAGGGTCCTTGTAGCGTCGATCGGCGTCTTTGAGAAGCTGCAGCGCCTCCTTCAACTTTCCGTCGCGCGCGGTACGCGTACTTAGCATGAGTACGATGTTGAGCGGAGGGTGTGGGCCTCTCATTGCAGCTCTCAAATTCGCGACGGCATCTCGAGATCGCCCTTGATGCATTCGCACCGAATACATTACCCAGCGCGGATAGGCTGCGGCGCCCGTAGGTGACGAGATTCCCTTCAGGCCGAACGCCTCCGCTCGACGGGCATCACCGTCGAGAAGGCTCGCGAATGCATCGCGTGCATCGGCGTAATGCGCGAGCACAACGCGCGTGCGGGACTGGTTTCTGGCGGCCTCCCAAGCTTTCTTGTTCGGCCTCGGATTGGGCGGCGGATCGTAGCTAGCGGCGACATAGCCTTTCAGGTCGTCGATACGGTCCTCGGCCGGTCGGTAATCTCGACCGAAGGTCTTGCGGAGCGTTCCCAACAGCTTACCGCTCACCTTGCTGAGGGAGTGCCGTAGGATCGTCAGCGGGTTGCCGCCTGGATCGCGGCTCATCGACTCGTCAAGCCGCGCCTGGACTTCCTTTTCCAAGTCACCCAGCTTTTTCTTAGCCTCTTTGTTATAGGCTCCGAGCCAACCGAGTACCCGATAGACGGCGCGGACGTTGTAGTCGGCCGCGATCAGCAGATCGACGCCGAGGAGGTCCGCATAGTCTTCCTTCTTTCGATCGAACGAGCTCTGAACGACCATGTCGCCAGCCAACATCGAGAGGCGAACGTTGGCGCGGTGCTTCTCTATATCGTCGGTGGTGTTGGCTAGCCGGCCGGCTCGCTCGTCGCCGAGCCAGCCGGTGACCCCGGTAGTGTAATCTAGACCCAGTCCACTTAGTCCGAGCGCTCGTCTTTGGCCCTCGATGAACCAAGCGTCGCCGTGGTGCCTGAGAATGATATGTGACAGTTCGTGCGCCAGCGCCGCCGCGATCTCGTCTTCTGCGGTCGCCTGTCGGATCAGTCCCAGCGGGACGAAGATGGTGCCGTCGCCCTCCGACTGCGGGATGATAGAGTCTTCGGCTTCTATGAAAACCTTGGCGCTCACGCCCTTCACGGGGGAGTGGACGAGGAGGCGATCGACAATGTGGCTGAGGTAGCGCTGTAGATGTGGCTCGTTGACGACACCGCGCCCGTGCGTCTGATGCAGAATGAGCCCGGAGCCTTCCGTCGCGGGGGTCTTGCTCTTGCTGACCGAGCCCGGCTCGATGGTATCGATGAACCGACCGTCAAAGGATTGGTAGGTCCGTTTGAACGGGTTGAGCTTCTTGAAGAAGCCGCCGCCGGATTTCCCGCTGGAGTCCGAGCCCGCGCGGGCGGCCAGGATGCCGCCCGATTCGAGACCACTAAGTGTCAGCGTCGTCGCCAGCGCGCATGCAGTAACGACCGCTCTCCTCATCGCATCAATCCTCGCCCATCCCGCGTGTGGCATGGGTCGCGACGCCGGCACGGCCCATATCCGGGCCGCTACCGTTGACGACCTTTACATGCCGCCCTTCGACTTTGAATTGTGCCTCGTCGATCCAGACGGACTTCGTGCCGTGCTTGACCCGGGCGAAGTAGTCGGACCTTTCCAGGATGGGCTTCGGCAACTTGAAGTCGCTACGTTCCACGTTTTCCGTGAATTTCTCGCCGTCCCGATCCGCGTAAGTGCGAACGGGGGAGGTAACTCCAACAAACTCCGTCAATCGACCCAAGTCCTCGGCATTCGTGTTGTGTGCCTGGAGGCACACGATAAACGCTACTGCAGCAACGGCTGTAATTCTGTGATCGAAACGCATATTTCCCTCCTTATCTGTCTACTATGCAGCGTGGTCCTCGACGTTCCGCCGTTCTTCGTACTGCTCCTCAGCAGTGTCGGACGAGTCGGCCAGGTGCTCTGCGTGATCGCCCGGATTTCGTTCACCGCCAGGCCGCTCGAACCTTTCGAAGTCTTCATAGGGAACGAGGTGGTCGGTGACTCCGGTCAGCCACCAGATCCTGTTGACAAACCGGGTGTGCATGAGCATGGCGCCGCGCAGGCTCTTTGCTTGAATGGGGATGACGAGTCTGACCAAGGCCGCTGCAGCAGCCACGCCGAGCCAGTCGAGAGGCGGCAGGCCATAGTATACGTAGAGCAGGGTGCTGACGATCCAGACAAAAATTGCCGCGGCGATGAAGGCCAGAAAAGAAAATAAGCTATGGCAAGTAGCTGAGAGCCCCTGCTTTTCTGCACTTGCGAGGCCAGCTCCGGCTACGTTCATTCGGCGTTCCAATAGATTGTTAGCGAGCCATGCGGCTACGAGAAACGCCAAGGCGAAGAAAGGAAGTGCGAGAGCTTGGTAAGCATCATCCGGCTCGAAACCTGGGAATCTGGGAGCCCACGACCCTTTGTAGTGGGACCCATAAGTCGCGAGGTTGTCGAACGCCATGGCGTGGACGTGCACGCCGGGAAGCAGCGCTCGCGTGGGCGAATCGACCAAATCGGGAATACCTGCAATGCGCGCACCGTAGAATACGACTCGGCCGCGCAGCTGCTGGCTGAGGGACTCTTCGTCGCAGTTCCCAGGGCGCAGCACACACTCGGCCAACAGCGTGTCATGGAAGTAGCATGTCGATTGAAAGGCCGAAGATTCCCAGAATAGACGCTGTAGCGCGCGTAGTGGAAGAAACTCCGAGATCCCACCGGGCACGTAGGGACCTTCACCATCGGCGGCGAGCGGACGGCTGCCCCAATCAATATGCATCGGAGGTTGCAATGGATGTCCGCTGGCACCGGGATGCTTCGTTCTCCTCCACCGTGGCGTCCGGCAGAAGATGCAGTATGTTCTACATTCGTCTCCTGCCATGTAGTCTGGATCGTATTTCCCAGTTGAGTCTTCGCAGCTCGATACGTGGCACTCGGGTTCGCATCCCTTCGGGGGGGGGGTGCAAAGCTGGTCGTAAAGTCGGAAGGCAGGTGTTAGAAAGTTCTTCTTCTTCTCCTTAGACGGAAGGTGGACGCCGCGGCACGAGCGAGTCTTTGCTGCACGCGGAACGCTGACGGGGTAGTAGGAGGGGATCTCTGTCGACTCGCGCCAGGCAACCTGGGCAAGCAGGATGCCCTCCAGTTCCGCGAGCGGCTGGATGGTCGAGCCGGCGGCGCCCAGGCCAAATTCGGCGTCAGCGAATACGAGCGGAATGTTCGCCCGCTGGTACTCGTTGACGACAGATTTCAACTGCAGTAGCGAAGGGTCGTCTCGGTTCTGGTCGAGGAAGAGGAAATCGACGAACACGGCGGCGGGTTCACGGGCCAGTATACTTCTCAGAATTCGGGCGTGCTGCCCGTACGGGATCGGCCAGCTCTCTTCGAGGACATCCTCGAAGGTACTATCTTCGACCAAGACGACCGAAATCCAGTCAGTCGGCATCTCGGGTCTTGGTGGCTGACCCAGTGGGTAGCGGTATCCCACGATCTGGTGGAATACGTCGACTGAGTAGCGGGAGGTAGCGTCCTGGATGCCGAACGGGTCCCACAAGATCAACAGCAGTCCCGCCGCGTAGAACAGCGCGACGCGCAATCCGAGCTTGGCTAGCCTTTTGACCACAGATGACTCTTCCTTAGCCGGTAGCTTGGATGTGTACCTCCTCAAAACTAGATCCGGATGGTATGCCTCAACTGTATATAAGGGTAGTCTCGCGCGTTTGCAGCCATTCCGGGCAAAGGCCGAACCTCCGCTCCGAAAGGGGCGATTCCCTGTTCATTCCCTGTTATTTTTCTTTGAGCCACGACCTGGCAAACCCTAAGCAGCTATATTCGTTAGAGATTCTCTGCATGAAGAGCCATCGGAGCCGAGCCCAGCTGGGAATTTTCCCTGTATTTTCCCGGTTATCAGGGAACTCGTAACCTAGATTATGAGAGACGGGTTCGCTCTCGACTTCATCCACCGCCACTCAGTCGGTGGTTGCAGCGAACCACTCGCTCGAAGCAGCGGCGGTGCCGCAATCTCCGCGTGTTCACGCGACATACGAGCTTCGTCCGCGCGGCACGTGGTAGCCGGAGACCGACAAGTCCCGCTAAACCCCGTTTGGTGCCAAAACTCCGCCCACCGTCATGCCGCCCTACGATAGTAGTATTTCAGGATGCCACCGAGCCTCTCTCGGCATTCGACGGCGCCCTCGGTACTCGGCAGATCACTCGGCTTCTTGATCAGTCGGTTCTCGAGTCCCTGGTGATTGCGTTCGAGATGGTAGTGTTTCATATACTCACCTACGGCGTTCCGAAGGTGCCGCTCGCCGAGCGGGATGATCTGCGCCAGGCATTCCGATTTGATCGAGCGAACAAATCGCTCCGCGTACGCATTCAAATTCGGACTTCGTGCCGGTAGCTTCACGGTATCCACGCCTCCGTACCGCAGAATCCCGCGGAACTCCTGGGTAAAGAGCGGATCGCGATCATGGATCAGGTAGCGCGCTTGGCCCAGAAATCCGGCATAGGCATCGGTCAGATTCCGGGCTATCTGTTTCATCCATTCCCCGTTGGGCTGCGCAACGACGCCCGCGATCTCCACTCGGCGGGTCTTCAGATCGATCACAAAGAGCACGAGATGACGGATCAGACCCACAGAGGTCAGTACCTCGACACTGAAGAAATCGGTGGCTGCTATGGCGCCCCAATGGGCCTTGAGAAACGTCTCCCACGACATGGTCTTCTTGCGCTCTGGTGCCGGCTCGATGCCGTTGGCCAAGAGAATTCGCTTGATCGTGTTGCGCCCAATCTCGTGACCTAAATTGTAGAGCGCTCCTCGGATGCGCGTGTAACCCCAGCCAGGATTTTCACACGCCATGGTCACGATCAGCTGCTCGATCTCGGCCGCAGTCTTGGGGCGTCCCGGCCTGCGCGACCGGCTCCCATCATACTTCTGAGCGATCAGCCGGCGATACCATCGAAGCAACGTATCGGGCGTAACTACCGTCGCGATCCCAAAGAGGTCCTTGCGTCGGACTTTCCTCGCCTTGACAGCCAAGCGACGTCGCTGCGCATCGGTCAGCAACAGACGCTTGCCTCCGAGTTGTTCGCGGAGAACGCGGTTTTCCTCTTGAAGGTACTCGATGACATCTTGCTGGCTGCGGTTGACCCATCCGGCTACGGCCGCAATGAGCAGTTGGAACTGAGCA
>JAZDCZ010000352.1:0-10299 GCA_036679605.1 Gemmatimonadota bacterium | reverse complement strand
AGTAAAAGGAGCGAGGCGCATGACCTACTGTAATAAGCGAATTGGCACTCTACTCGGCCTCATCACTCTCCTGGCTGCCTGCCAGCCGGGCGAAGTTATCCAGGTAGATCCCAGTGAGACTAACGCTGATGCCCCGAACATTCCTCAAGTGAACCGCACTACGCTCACGGTGCATGCGGCTGTGGACTCGGTGGATCGTGCGCTGGGCGATTCGTTGGGCTGGCGGGACGGGATTCCGGATGCGGAGGTAAACATCCTGCGGAACGGGACTGCTGAGTGGATTACGGTGCTCACCGATTCGAGCGGCACGGCGACCGTAGGCAAGCTTCAAGCGGGCTTGTATCGGGTTTACGGTGCGCGAACGCTCACGGACGGAGAGGCGGCAGCAGTGGGAGGTGTGGCGCGGGCGTTTGGCGACGGTCGGACGATCGGTATCGGCGGAGAGACCACACTCGAGTTGTCCATGATAGCCGATCGACCGCGCTCTCTTGTCATCAGCGAGATCGGAAACGGGGCGCCGGTGCCGTGGGAGACCGGAGGGACGACCTACCTCAAGGGCATGTACTTCGAGATCTACAACAACTTCAACCAGATGATGTATTTGGACGGTATGTTGTTTGGAGTGTCAGGTGCGGTTTGGGCAAGCAGGAGTAAGGTGATAGCGTGCTCCGAGAGCCAGACGCCACGGACCGAGCCCGCGGGAATTCACGCAGCAGAGGTTCTGCGGTTTCCTGGATCCGGTACGGAGTATCCGATCGGACCGGGTGAGACCCGCACGATGGCGGTGGCGGCGATCGACCACAGGCCGGTTCATCCGACACTGATCGACGAGTCAGACGCGGACTTTGAGATGGGCCTTTCGGGAAATGCCAACAACCCCGCAGTGCCCGACATGATCAGGGCGTCCTTTCCCAACGAATTCCTTGTCGGGAGCCTGTTGGCTTTTAGCCACGTGTATTTTCTGTCGCAGCCGTTGGATGTGGCAAGCCAACCGGTGTCGTGGCGGGACACGTTCAATGGCAGAGAGTACGTCCTTATACCAAAGGACAAACTCATCGACGTCGTAGCCTTGAAGTCGATCTGGCCGAGCTTGAATTCTGAGTTCCATCCCTGCGTTCCCATGGTGCAGCGCGGCTTCAACCGCTATGAAGGTGGGTTTCTAAACGTCGGTTTCGACACCGATCCCGCGTTTCCCAGCACGCGCTCATTCCAGCGGAGGGTGCTGCGGATTAGTGCTGACGGCCGGAAGATTCTATACAACACCAGGACCACTGCCGTGGATTTCTTCCGCAGTGTGGTGCCGCGGACGTGGCGGAGGATTCCGTAGGGAGGCGGACGCTCGATACTTTGCTGGTCAGCGACGTGATGCGAACCTAGATTACCTGAATGACCGCAGACGCTCGGAGTGACGGCGCAAGCCTCAGCTTTCCTGGGCCACCCGAGGTGAGTCCGCCAGAAGACGCTGTGTTGGCGGAAATCGTCCGTCGCCTGGTGGAGGCGTACCGACCGGTTCGCGTCTATCTCTTCGGTTCCACGGCGAGGGCCGAGGCGGGCCCGGACAGCGATTATGATCTGTTGGTTGTGGTCCCGGACGCTACTTCGGCCGAGCGTCGGGAGAGTCGGCTTGCCTACGAGGTATTGCGAGGGACGGGAATAGCGGCGGACGTCCTCGTTTGCACGCGGAGCTACTTCGACGCGCGACTTCACCTTCGAGCCTCGCTCCCGGCCACGGTGGTTCGAGAGGGGATTCTGCTGCATGCCGCATGATCCTGTACGGGTCGCCGACACTCGTGCGTGGATCAAGAAGGCTTTGAGTGATGTGCGGGCAGCTGAACACGACGGGACGGCCCGCCCGCCGCTACTCGATGCCGTAGTGTTCCATTGCCAGCAGGCGGTGGAGAAGGCCATGAAGGCGTTCCTCACGTGGCAGGATCGGCCATTCCGCAAGACGCACAATCTTGAAGAGTTGGGCGAGGCGTGCCTAGTTCTGGATGGCTCCCTGAAGCCGGTCGTGGACCGGGCCGTTCCCCTGACGCAGTATGCGTGGAGATTTCGGTATCCCGGCGAGCCGGCGGAACCGAGACCTGAGGAGGCGGATGAGGCTTTGGCTGTCGCCAAGGAAGTTCTGGCGGCAATCCAATCGCGGCTGCCCGTGGAGGAGCTGGGATAGTAGGGCCCCAACGAAGTATTCTTGTTCCAGAGTCGGATCCCAACGTGGTAATCCCGTTCGACAGTCGGGTTCTAGCGAAGCATTTCTGTTTGAGAGGCGCCCCTGCCGCTCCGCGTCGCTCAGTCTCCTCCCCTGGTTCCCACGACCTCGCATCTCTCACCTCCGGGCAAATGCCTCAAAGCATACGCCGAGATGTTGCGCTGATCGCTTGAGACCGCCGGGGGAACCTCACGGATTTCGATATTCCTTGCTCGTAATTCGTAATTCCGTTCGCCCCTCTACGGTATCCACCCGGGCGTCCTCGGCACCGCGACGCGACCAAAGTCCACCGCGCTCGTGTTGCTGTTCATGAGAATCTTGCGGCCGTCCGGACTAACCCGCAGAACCTTGCGTTGGTAGCTACGCAAGGCTTGATCGGAAATAGTGGAGCTGATATCCTTTAAGCCGCCCTCGTAACGATCGAAATCCCGCTGCATCATCGGCACGCACGGCACATGCTCAGCGTCGAACGGCGCCCAAATACCCCGCATTGCGATCGCCTCCAGGATCTTCTCCTTGGGCACCCGAAAGTATTGCCGACCATTGGCATCGCGCCACACAACGTCAAGGCTCGCTACGTCGAACGGCTCGGCCAGAATATACGTCCAAAGGCCCGGCCCAATCCGCGGAATGCCGAACCCCGCGGGTCCTATTTCCAGCATGTCCGGCACGGCCGGGTTGTTCGCGCTACCCCCGATCTCGAAGTCCGCGTGCGACAGATCGGGCGCCGTCGGATGAATCGGCGTGTGGTCTATCGCCTCCACCGCCACCAGTTTTGCCTCACCCGGCCCGATCGGATAGTCCGTACCGGAGCCCGGAAACTGCACGAACCACCGGTCGTATACTCCCGCCGGATCTGTCCTGACCTGTTGGCTAAAAGAACACGGTGAATCCGACGCGTTGAACACAGCATCATGCGACACGCCGAAGATCTTCCCGTCAAGAAACATGCTCGCACCCGAATTGTTGTAGACCTCGAAATACAACATGCCACTAGTAGATGCAAAGCCTATCTCCCACCCCAGCGGCACACCGCCCACTATTTCACTGATCACAAGCGAGCCCGGACGGTCCGCCAGCAGCCGCAACTCAAACTCGCCCGATTGACCGAATCCGACTGTGCGCCCATCCCCAAACGCCCGTACCACTCCGCCCACTGCCGACGCCTCGGCCTCCGTCAGAGTGCGACCACCAAACAACCGGTATAGACCCGGCAAAACATTGAGGAACTGGGCCGTACCCGTGGAATCGGTCGTGGTAGTCAGCCACTCCACCGTGCCGTTGCGCAAGAAGTTGATCTCGGCGCCCGGCACTCCGTTCTGCCAGCCCAGAGAATCGGCCAACGCCGAATCTGCTGGATCCACCGAAGCATGAATCGTAAACAGACCGCGCTGGACCTGGGGAACCTCCGGGCCTTCACCGCTGGTCTCGTTGCTTGAATCAACCTGCGTGATGGGGCCCGGCTGGCACCCCAGAGCCCCAAGCGCAACTACGACGGCCATTACTCTAGTCCAGGACTCGGTAAGTCTCATTCGTGTCACCTCCTGCGATAGAGACGGCATTATGGTTAACGGGCAGCACGGCTGGCCGGGCCTTCTTCGGGTCCCGACCAGCCTCGATACCGACCGCCATGCGGGTGCGCCAGGGTCAGGTTCTCTGCTTCAACTGAAGCAGCAGCATTGACCGCTGGGTCCGCAATCTCCACCCACATAGCCCGGGACGGCGGCGCAAGCGAACCAACAAGTGCCGAATACTCCAGGGGTAAGTGGCGGGCAGGTTCCGACACAGAATCTTGCCGCAGCACTACCGGTTGAAGCAAACGCCTGCGTCGCCCCGAACGTGAGCACTCCTAGAACCAGCACGGCGCCAACCGCCCCAACTACTCGCTGCAACATCTTGGACATGACTTCCTCCTTTGAACAGATGGTGGGACTTGAGACCCGTGGCAGTCACGGGCCTTGAAACTCACCCTGTTGGACCAATCATCAGCGTTCCGTAACCACTCCTATCGCCCCCGCTATTATTGAATCGGGAACCTCGGGCAAGAGGGCGTCACCAACGGCCGCCAGCACCGAGTCGATCGTCTCCCGGGCGGTGATCTCTCCCCCTCTGGCATACACAACCATTCCCGTTCGGTCGAGCACCACCGTCGTCGGTACGAGCCGCACTCGGTACCACTGCCGGATTCTCGGGTCGGGCAGTGTCACCAAGGGAAAGCTCAGACTGTACGACTCGGCGTACTCCAGCCCCGCCTGCGCGGAATCGAGCTGTATGCCGTATATCGCGACTTTGCCTTGGCTACCTGCCTCCGAAGCGATCCGGTTCCACGCCGGCAGCGTGGCCTTGCAATAGGGACAGGTAGTCGTAAAGAAAAACAGGATCTGCGCCGAACCCTCTCGTGACTCTCCGATCCTCACCGAGTCACCAGCCAGCGTAGCAGCATCGAAGGCGGGTACCGTGAGGCCCCGATAGGGCAACCTCGCCTGCTCCGCCAGCGCAAAATACCGCCGCTCGAGCGAGCGGTTCTGCGTCCCTAGCACGCCTACCAGCACAAGAGCCACGGCCAGGGCGCCGAGGGACGCGACTTAAGACACCCGGTATTTGGGCATTGATTCCTCCTGGGACGGTGGAGAAAGCGACCTGCAAGCGACTAGCTAAGAATCGTTGTTATATCTGTGTAACGATTGAAATCGGCAATTTATAGCAACCGAAATCGTCAACTTATAGCAATGACTTCTAAGTCCCTGCCGTTTCAGTACTTACGTGCGCCGACTCAGCTTGCTCTGTCTATCGGAGGCCTTCTGACGGCGTGAATCTCCGGGCTTCTGCCGACCGCCGGATCCCACCGGCGGACTCCCCGTTTCTCCGCATAACGATCCAGACCGCCGATCCATAACACCGAGTTTGCTATAAATTTCGCCGTTTGGATCGTTATAGGTTTAGAGCACCCCCTATCCGTCACCGAAAACCTCCACGAGGATAAGAGGTGTTAGTGGAGGGACCCGAGCCCGGCCTTCAAGCCCGGACCCCTGTGCAGCTACTCACCGTGCTACGGTATCCACCCCGGCGTCCTCGGCACCTGGCCGAGAAAGAAGTCATAGGCACTCGTGTTCGTGTTCATCAGAATCTTGCGGCCGTCCGGACTAATCCCCACAACCTTGCGCTGCAGGGAGCGCAGGGCCTGATCGGAAAGGTTAAGGCCGAGTTGCTTGAATCCACCCTCGTAGCGATCGAAGTCCGGGTGCACCATGGGGGCACACGGCACGTTCTCGGCATCAAACGGTGGCCAAATACCCATCAATGCCACTGCGTCGATAATCTTCTCCCTTGGCACCCGGAAGAATTGCCGACCATTGGCATCACGCCAGACAACAGAAAGACTCGTCAGGCCGAATGGCTCGGCCAGAATATAAGTCCATGTGAATCCAGCTAGCATCTCCGGGAAGATCGGTTCAGGTCCGATGTCCAGCATGTCCGGTACGGCCGGGTTGTTCGCCAGACCCCCGATCTCGAAGTCCGCGTTCGACAAGTCCGGCATAGTCGCGTGAACCGGTGTGTGGTCTATCGCCTCTACCGCAACCAACCGAGTCTCGCCCGGCCCGATCGGATAGTCCGCACCCGTACCAGGAAACTGCAGGAACCATCGGGCGTACACGCCCTCCCGATCCGTCCGAACCACGTCGCTGGCCTCGCACGACAAATCCAAGAAGTTTCTGTTCGCTTCGTGGGAAACGCCGAAGATCTTCCCGTCGAGAAACATGTCCGTGCCTGAATTGTTGTAGAGCTCGAAATACAAGCCGCCTTCAGTCGGCCCGGACACCTCCCATGGTAGGGGCCGGTCTCCCCCGATCTCGCTGATCACGAGAGAGCCCGGACGGTCCCCGAGAAGCTGCAACTCCAGCTTGCCCGATTGACCGAATCCGACCGTGCGACCGTCCCCAAACGCTCGAATCACTCCGCCCACTGCCGACGCCTCAGCCTCCGTCAGCGTACGACCACCGAAGACGCGGTAGAGACCCGGCAAGACATCGGAGAAACTCGCTGTACCCGTGGAATCGGTGGTGGTGGTGAGCCACTCCGCCGTCCCGTTGCGCAAAAAGTGGATCTCGACGCCCGGTACTCCATCCTGCCAGCCCAGAGAATCGGCCAACGCCGAATCTGCCGGATCCACCAAAGCGTGTATCGTAAACAGACCGCGCTGGACCTCAGGCACATTCGGGACTTCGCCGCTCGCCTGCTCGTTTGAATCCACCTGCGTGATCGGGCCTGGCTGGCATGCCAATATGGCAAACACAGCCACGGCGGTCGTTACTCTAAACCAGCACTCGTTAAGTGTCATTTGTGTCACCTCCTGCGATAGAGACGGCATTATGGCTAACGGGCAGCACGACTGGCCGGGCCCTCTTCGGGTCCCGACCAGCCTTTGCACCGACCGCCATGCGGGTGCGCCAGGGTCAGGTTCTTTGCTTCAACTGAAGCAGCAGCATTGACCGCTGGGACCGCAATCTCCGCCCACATAGCCCGGAATGGCGGCGCAAGCAGCGTAACAGGTGTTATGGTCAAGGGGCGGGCAGGTTCCGGTGCACGCCCTTGCCACACCTGTCCCGCTCGAAGCAAACGCCTGCGTCGCCCCGAACGTGAGCACTCCCACGACCAACACGGCGCCAACCGCACCCAGTGCTCCCCGCAACATCTTGGACATGACTTCCTCCTTTGAACGGATGGTGATACTTAAATACCTGCCACTGCCACGGCAGCTACAGGTCTCGGAACTCACTCTGTTGGGCCAACCATCGGCGCTCTGTAACCACTCCTGTCGCCCCCGCTATTATTGAATCGGACACCTCGGGTAAGACGGCTTTCCTGGTTGCCGCCAGCACCGAATCGATTGTCTCCCGGGCGGTGATCTCTCCCCCTCTGGCATATACGACCAATCCCGTCCGGTCGAGCACGACGGTCGTCGGTACGAGACGCACGCGGTACCACTGCCGAATCCTCGGGTCGGGGAGCGTCACCAAGGGAAAGCCCAGACCGTGTTCCTCGGCGTACTCGAGCCCCGACTGCGCGGAATCGAGCTGTATGCCGTATATCGCGACTTCGCCTTGCTTACCTGCCTCCGAAGCGATCCGGTTCCAGGCCGGCAGTGTGGCCCTGCAATAGGGACAGGTAGTCGTAAAGAAGAACAGGATCTGCGCCGAACCCTCTCCTGACTTGCCGATCCGCACCGAGTCTCCGTCCAGCGTGGCGGCGTCGAAGGGAGGTACGGTGAGGCCCACATAGGGCAACCTTGCCTGCTCCGCGAGTGCCGCATATCGCCGTTCGAGCGAGCGGTTCTGCGTCCCTAGCACGCCAACCAGGGCCAGTGCCACGGTCAGAGCGCCGAGTGACACAACTTGAGAGGCCCGGTATTTGGGCATTGATGTCCTCCTAGAGCGGTGGAGAAAGCGACCTGGAGCGCCTAGCCAGATCACTTGTCATATCTGTATAACGATTGAAACCGCCAAATTATAGCAGCGACTTCTAAGTTACTGCCATTCAAGCGGTTACGTACGCCGAACGGAATATCGATACCCATCATTCCCTACCGCCCTCCCAACACCACGCCGAACGCCGCCCGCAACCTGTCGCGATCGCCTCTGGGCGCGCCGGGCAACAACCCCGAGCGGTTGTCGGGCGGTGAGGCGTTCTCGGAACGGACCTGTACCCAAAACCCCGTTCTGGTGAGCGCCTGCCAACGCAGCGTACCCATGAACGCATGCGCTGTGGCCTCGGTGACCGCGAGCGCGACGGCCGGTGCTAACCAGTTCTGGTAGATCGGACCGAGAGTGGTGGCCTTGGGGACCGAGCCCGACGGGTTGTACTCCGATACGGCCATGCCTGCAGACAGTGCGACGGTGGCACTCAGCCAGCGCGCAACCTCTAGCGCAGCGGCGGGGCGCCAGGCCCGAATGTCGGTGGAGGCCACCGCCAGGCCGTCGCTGCGCCTGCGGTCCTCCCGCTTTATGTCCAACCGCAAAGCCGCCTCCCAGCCATTGTCGGTTTTTCCGCGCAGTTCACCGTTAACGTGCCAGCGCGTCTCGTCGGCCGTGAAGGGAACGCCGTCGATCTCCGCCCGTTTCTCCTCACCGCTGATGTTGGAGTAGCGCGCGTTTACGGTGAGCAACAGATGCCGGGATGCCAGCTCGACCTGTGCGGCCCCGCCTGCCGTCCAGCCGTCGGCGTCCCAGTTGTCGGCCATGCCCTCGCCGAACGTGGTGTTGAAGTTCTCCGACTCGAGATCCTCCCGCTGCGCGAAGTCGATCTGGCCTGCTAAGGATCCTGAGTTTCCTCCGTGCGTTCCCATGGTGCAGCGCGGGTTCAACCGCTATGAAGGTGGATTCCAGAACATCGGTTTCGATACCGATCCTGCGTTTCCCAGCACCCGTTCTCTGCAGCGGAGGGTGCTGCGGATTAGCTCCGACGGGCGAAAGATTCTGTACAACACCAGGACCACGGCGGTGGATTTCTTCCGCAGTGTGGTGCCGCGGACGTGGCGGAGTATTCCGTAGTGAGGCGAATGGACGACGTGGACTTTGGCCGCGTTGCTGAGCCGAGGACGCGGGGGTGGACACAGTAGACGGGCAAGTCCGTGCATGATGGTCCCGACTTGAAAGCCAGGCTCGACTAAGCAAAACGTCCTATGGAGGACGCACTTCTTTCATTAGGTCGCCGAGCGAGGGTTTGTTAACCCTCGACTCACGACACCGACCGGCCTTCCCCAACCCACCCTTGGTCTGGGAATCCTGCTATAACTCGACCCGTAAGATCGTTACACATTATAGCGGAGCCCGCGCTGCGACTGCCCCAGCCAGGACGATGCCGCTCTCCAGAATCTCCCGCGCAAACCGATCGTCCGACTCGAGCCGCTCGCTCAACTCTGCTTCGGTCCACGCCAGCACCTGAACGCTGAGCCCGGGCGTCTCGAACGGCTGGCTGTACTGAACGATACGTTCGATTATTCGGCGGGCGTCGGACCGCAACAAAACCAGTAGATCGGCATCGCTGGCGGGCGTTGCCGTACCCCGGGCTAGCGATCCAAACAGCACAACCGCGGTGACGTTGTGCTCGGCCGCTAAAAGGCTCCGCGCAACCCCGCGGAGACGCCCAACTAGGCCCTCAACGTCAAGAAACTTGACCGCCGCAGTATTCAATAATCGACTCTGCATCGGCTATAGCCTGGTCGGCATCTTTCGCCGTGAAATAGTCATGCGGGCGTCCTTGCTCGAAGCCGTTGGGATATCGGGTGGGAATGTAATGCCGGTCCAGTCGGCGCCCCGCATCCACCAGATCCGCCGGGAAGTCCGGCAGCGCCGTAACCATGGCAACGATCGAGTGGCCGCGCGCCTCCCCGTTCAGAGCCGTAACCAAGGCCTTCACGGCCTTCTCCGCCGCCTGCTGCGCCGCGAAACACGCCCACTCGTGAAACTCCCCTCGGGCAGCGTGCCGTGCGAGTTCAAGGTCTCTGCGCCCCTGATCCAACCAGTCGGTGGAACGGTTTGCCATGCATCGAATCTAACGTCCGCGCCTACTGCTGTCTTGTCCGTCACCGCCGGGTTCACTCTTGAGAATCGGATCGTTGAGAAGAGAGTCGTGCGTGAGAGCCGGTCCTGACGAGGGCCTTGTAGCGAGTCGGGTCCTAACGAGGATCCGCTCCGCCAAGCAAAGCGTCCTTGGGGACGCATTTCCTTCATTGAGCCGCCGAGCGAGGAGGGAATGGCAGTAGAGGAGACGCATGCGTCACCCCTACTGCTGCGACATTCGATATACCGTGTGGTGCACCTAACTACTGAAACGACAGGAATTTAGAAATCGCTGCTATAATTTGCCGATTTCAATCGTTATACAGATATAGCAACGATTTATGAGTACGCCCGGCCCTAGGGGTCTTCCACAGCCGAGACCGGCTCTGTTGTCGGTGTGGCCCATTCTTCAAGGAGGTGTCACGATGTCTACGGTAAGAGGATTACTTCGCGGTGTGAGCGTGGCCCTGGTGGTAGCAGCACTGGGTTTCGGCACGACGCAGCTGTTTGCGGCTACGGCCACGGCCTGTG
>JAZDCZ010000351.1:0-2223 GCA_036679605.1 Gemmatimonadota bacterium | reverse complement strand
GTGGATGTCACCGGTGCGGCGCACCAGCTCTCGAAGTCTGTGATCGTAGACCTGCTTACGGCGTTCGTGATGGGCCATGGCAGATCATCTTCCGCGCGGGCACCGATACGGCAATACGATCGCCCTCGCTGCAGTCGTCCCTCGCCGATGCCCGCTCCGTCTAAACATCGCCCCCCGGGGTCGGATGACCGTACAGATCTTGCCCGATCGTGCTGGGAATCAGCTCCGCTTTGTATGCCATCACTTCACTCAATCCGCGCAATCGGTTGGAAGTTCTTTGCTCGGTTCGCATTCAGACTACCGCGATCGTTTTGTATTCTTCACCTTTGCTCAGCAATGCCCAGGCCGTACGAACGTTCTTGTTGGCCAACGCCACCGCCGCAATGTTGTGTCCAACTTGACGGACGGCGCGCAAGCCACCGCGCCATACTCCGACAGCTGACCGTCTGGTTTCAGACACACGTCGCCACCTGCCAATCACCAAACGCACGCGCCCTCAGCAGCCGAGCGTTGGCAGCGTGTAACAGGTGACGTCCGATACGAAAGAGATTCTGGATCACTCCGTGTACTGACAAGAACCGTTGTGCTTGAACCCAGGATTTGAACCGTCTCATTTGTCGCTCTCGTTGTCTCGTCGGCTGGTGCGAAACTTCCGCTCGGTTGTTCGCGTACTGCGTCGTGTCGTGGACCTGTGCCTCGTCAAAAGCTCATCCGCCGCGCTGAATTCTTGACCTATCGGCGAACTAAGTGAAGTCTCGGCGCCCGTGCTGAAGCTCCTACTCGGTCTTGTTTGTGACCTGTGTCGCTCTCGCGCTTCTCTGGAGAGTGAAGTCGTCGCGTTGCGCTAGCAGATTGCCCTGCTCCAGCAGCGACTGGGAAATCGGCGGGTCAAGCTCACTAGCAACGACCGACTGTTCTGGGTGCTCCTCTCTCGGTTCTGGCCGCAATGGCGTAGCGCGCTCGCGATTGTGCACCCAGACACCGTACTTCAGTGGCACCGCGTTGGTTTTCGTCTCTACTGGCGTCGTATCAGCAAGAACCGCGGTGGTAGACCTAGAGTCGACCAGGAATATCGTGATCTAATCGCCCGCATCGCTCGTGAGAATCCTGGTTGGGAAGCCGAACGGATTCGCGGTGAACTACTCAAGCTCGGCATTCGCGTATGCAAGCCGACGATCCAGAAATATGTCTACCAGGTTCGTGGCCCGCGCTCGGGTGGGCAGAGTTGGGCTACGTTTCTCAAACACCACGCCCACCAGACATGGTCGTGCGATTTTCTTCAGACCCATGACGCGCTTTTCCGGTCAGTGTTCGTGTTTTTCATCATTGCCATCGACTCACGTAGAGTCGTGCACGTGGGCGTAACGCGATACCCCACCCAGGCTTGGGTGGCGCAGCAACTGCGCAACGCGACACCCTACGACGTAGCGCCTCGATTCCTGATCCGGGACAACGACTCAAAGTTCGGAACGATGTTCGACAAGGTCGCCGACGGAGCAGGCATCAACGTCCTGAAGACTCCCTACCATGCGCCCAAGGCAAACGCTTTCTGCGAACGCTTTCTGGGCAGCGTACGCCGGGAGTGTCTAGATCACATGTTGATCCTGAGCCTCGCGCAGTTCCACAGCGTGCTGCGGGAGTATGTGGAATATTTCAACACTGAACGGCCGCATCATGGCCTCGCTCAAAGAGTTCCGTCGATGGCCGAAGGGGCAACGGTCCCGGGTTCAAGGATCGCGGCATCGCCGATTCTTGGCGGCCTGCATCACGAGTACCGCTGGGCTGCGTAGTTGACCCCAGGGGGCTGTGCGATCCACGAACCGAACCGTAGTCAGCGCACCTTTGCGTTCACCCTACATCGAACAGGCACGGGGTGTCGACTCGATGAGGCTGCGACATTTACCGCCGATACTTTCCTGCGAGAATTGAACCTCTGTCTTATCCGGACCACTCCGCTGCGCCCCGGCAATCCGGGTTCCGACTCCTTCTAGAAACCACGGACGACAAAAGTAGCCAGAACAAGTCTGAACGCGAACGGAGTAAAGGACTTCCAACGGATTGCGTGGATTGAGTGAAGTGATGGCATACAAAGCAGTAAGCTGCGTTCCCGAAAGCCTGATACTGTCAAGGACCCGAAGAGGTCGACAACTTGATGAGGCCGGGAATGCGCGAATTTCCATCAGGGCCAGGGGCCGTAAGCTTCCCTCCATAGGGAAGGATTGC
>JAZDCZ010000350.1:0-7030 GCA_036679605.1 Gemmatimonadota bacterium | reverse complement strand
AATCAAAGTCATCAAACGCAAGGCCTACGGCTTCCACGACCCAGAATACTTCGCGCTCAAAGTCAAACAGGCCTTGCCCGGACGAAAAACAACCACCAAAACGGGATGAGAACCTCGTATCGTTGTTCACGGGGCGTATCCTCCTGCGTTAGGAACGGGTGCCAGTAATGTCACACCCAGGGTACGCCGCCTTTTTTCATCTCTCAAATCCACAACTTCCGGTTATATCTCCTCCCGAAAACGTCGTACTCCTTGTCGGATAAGCACTTACGATGTTGCCCATTTCCAGGCCCTTGAGTATGGTCATCGCTAACGAACCACCCGTGAGGCCTGTGGAATGAGCGTATTCCAGATCTTCGTCGCCCTGATACGAGGCATCGTTGTCGGCCGGGCCACGTTGGCTGCTGAGAACCTTGCCCTTCGGCAGCAACTGGCGATTCTGGAACAGTCCCAAGGACGCCCCAAACTGCGGCCGCGCGATCGGGTGTTCTGGGTTTGGTTGTCGCGGCTCTGGGCGGAATGGCGCTCGTGCCTGATGATCGTCAAGCCAGACACCGTCCTTCGCTGGCACCGCGACGGCTTCAGGCTCTATTGGCGATGGAAGTCGCGTAAGAAACCAGGCTGCCCGAAGATCGACGCGGAGATACGTAGTCTGATCCGGCGCATGTCTCGGGAGAACAGCACGTGGGGCGCGCCTCGGATCCATTCAGAACTGCAACTGCTCGGCTACATCGTGGCCGAATCGACCGTCGCGGAGTACATGTGCCGCCATCGCAAGCCGCCGTCACAGACTTGGCGAATGTTCCTCGAAAACCACGTCGGCGACATCGCGGCGATCGACTTCTTCGTCGTGTCAACGGTGCGTTTTCGCTTGCTGTACTGTCTTATCGTCCTGCGGCATGACCGGCGTCGCGTCGTTCATTTCAACGTCACCGCCCACCCGACTGCCCGTTGGACGGCCCAGCAGGTCATCGAGGCCTTCCCGTTCAACGAGTCGCCTCGGTTCCTGATACGAGATCGTGATGCCATCTACGGCGTCGACTTCCGCGAGCGTGTGAAGCACATGGGTATCGAGGAAGTCGTCATCGCGTATCGGTCGCCCTGGCAAAGCCCCTACGTTGAGCGACTGATTGGCTCGATCCGGCGAGAATGCCTGAACTACGTGATTGTGTTCAACGAGGCTCACTTGCGGCGGATTCTGACGAGCTACTTCGCGTACTACCACGAATCCCGCGCTCATCTCTCGCTTGAACGCAACGCACCTGTCCCACGCCGAGTCGAGCATCCGTCCGAAGGAAAGGTGATCGTGATTCCCCCGGGTCGGCGGCCTGCACTACAGATACACGCGGGCGGCCTGACGGAATCTGCACGCTGGCGCCGAAGGCCACGAATCCCATCCCGAGAGTAAAGATGTCCTGGCCGGCGTGTGCGCCCGCCGTGCCGACAAGCCTCTTGCGGCCATCTCCTGCCGAAAACGCTGTGACTTGGTCCGTCGATTTGCCGGCCCCGCGAACCCAGTCGCCGGAATCCGCCCGGACGACGTTTTCGGTATGCACAGGTGATCAGCACGCGGACGCATGATGGCCTGAACCGCCCGTCCACGCCGAGGATGCCGACACTGTCACGTTGCAGAGCACGTGACACAGCTGGCCAATCGGGTGCCCCCGGCGACGTTGGTGCGCGACGCCTACCTTCTGGAGGTCTGGACCCGGACCGGCGACTACCGAACACGTTGTGGATGTGCGACGTTCGTTGATTCCGCGCGGATGACTGGTTACACTTCAGTTGGAGAGTACAAGAATGCAAGCGGCTAGGACATCGATCATCCGCTCACTGGTCCTTTGGTCGCTGGCCAGCGTGCCCTCGGCGGTTGGCACCACGATTATCCTGATCGACCAGGAGCGTACGGCTGGCGCTGAGGCGGTAGCGTTCGCGGACTGGCAGGAGGAGGGCGACCGCGTCGTGGATGGTGACTCGGCCGCAGCGGCTGGGTTCGAGCCTCTTGACGTGACTGTTGTCGCCTCAGCGCATATTGCGTTTTTGTCTGAGCCCGGCACACTGTCGGAGGCCGATGCTTCAGCCGGCCAAATCTCCCGCTTCACCAACAACTCCACGATTGCGACAGGAAGCTGCACGGCTTCCGGCTACCAAGAAGCGCAGGCGTACGCTTGGTCAGATTTCGGCGTGCTATTCCAGTTGGATGCCTTGACGACCTTTGCCTTGACCGGCAGTCTCAGTGCGCAAGCACCCGTTGGTCTAGCCGAAGCCTTTTCGGCTGTCCATATCTTTGATGAGACCGCGAACGACATGGTCCTTGAGATCATCCTGGAAACGAACGGTGCCTCACCGGGGACCTTAGCGATCGACGAGACAGTGGTGCTGGGGCCGGGCGTGTACGCATTGGAGGCTTGGGGTGACACAACCGCAGACGCGGATTGGGATATGGGGAAAGCCGCCGCGCAGTCGGGGGCGAGCTACTCCATCGATTTCTCGGTCATCCCCGAGCCTACCACGGGCGCTACGCTTGGCTTGGCCCTCTTTGCCATCGCAGTGCAGCGGCGGCGATCCGCCCACAACACTGGTCTCCCCGGCCGATCCGGTCGAGCTCAAGTTCCTTGCGCTGAGCACCCGCATCCCGGCGCACCGGGACCGAGGCCGAGTTCACCAGCCCGGACGCTTGCAGGCCGCCCAGTATGTGCTACGCTGGCTGAGTCCCTACGTACGTCGGGACGGCGAAGCCGGCCCCTGGAGCGAAACGGGAAGTGCGACGATCGGGGCGTAGAAGCAGTCCGCCCTCAGCCGCCAGCGACCAGCAGGATGATCGCGCGGGAAGTTGGCCTGGTATGAGCACGGAATCGAGACCCAAAGGTCTAAGTACTTGGGTTCCCTTCCGCGGGTACAATGGGGCAGGAGCCTTCGACCGCAGTCCTGGCGTTTTGCAGCCGCTGCAGCGAGCATCACGGGACACGATGAGGTAGTATTGAAGGCACGCAGATGGTTGACGAAACTCAGAATAACCGGAGCACGAGACCGTTCATAAGCATCACAAGCGATTTCGGCGTTCAGACACAAGGTGTTGGCATCATGAAAGGCGTGGCCCTCTCGATTGCACCCGACGCTAACGTGGTTCACCTTATGCATGGTCTCCCTGAGTTCGACGTTACCGCCGCGGCTCGAACAATGGAGACAGTACGTTATCTTCCGGTCGGCGCCCATGTTTGTGTGTGCGATCCGGGAGTAGGCACAAGTAGGAAGGCCATCGGCTGCCACGTGAAGCGAGGCGACTATCTCGTGGGTCCTGATAACGGTGTCCTTCTTCCAGCGACTCGGGTTCTTGGCGGTCTTGTGCGTGTGCACGAGGTCACTAACCCCCGCTACATGCGGCAACCAGTCTCTCCGATTTTTCACGGGCGAGACATCTTCACACCCGCCGCCGCTCACTTGGCGATGGGCGTGGAACTAGCTCAACTTGGGCCAGAACTTGCAGCATCCTCTCTTGTCCAGGCTACGTACGAAGAGGCTGTTGTCTCCGGCGATGTCGTCCATGCGACCGTTATCCAGGTCAATCGCTATGGCTCGCTCCATCTCAACATCCTGCATGAGCAGTGGGACTCCTTCGGTCTTACGCAGGGTCAAACTGTAACGCTGTCCATCTCGGGGCACGGACGGTTATCCCTGCCCGTCTGTCGAACGTTTGGAGATGTTACCGAGGGGGCGAGTCTCATTCTGAAAGATGATTACGGCCGCGTCGAGGTCGCCACGAACCTTGGCTCATTCATCGAGCAATATCCGGTCAAGATTGGATCGCAGGTGGAACTCACGCTTCCCGCAACCAAGGTGGCTGGATCGGTTGTCTCTCCGCTCCGGTCAGCCAAGGACACAGCCAGTGCGTCTCAACAAGGTCAATCTGAGAGAAGAACTTAGCAAACGGGAGGCTGCAGAACGGCTTCCCGGAACGTGTTCCTACGGTGCGCGCCTGGCTCGCTTTGAGCAAGAGGTTGACGCCTGTGCGGCAAGAGGAATCCCTTACTGGCCATACATGACGCTGCACGACCTTTCCCACTCGTTGCGCGTCATCGACAACATTGAACGCCTCCTCATCCCGATCTACTCCCTCGCTGACAGTCGATACGAACTCAACGCAACCGAGGTCTTTGTCCTGCTCGCCGCGGCGTATTTGCACGATGTTGGAATGTTCTCAGCTTTGTGCGATCTCGACGCGGAGTTGATCGAGGGCCGCGGCTACGAGCACCGAGGGGATTTTTCGAGATTCTCAGAACTCGCGGCTGCGATACGCAGCGGCGATCACGGGTATTTCACCTCACATGCGGCGATTGTTGGCTCCTACTTCCGATCCGCTCACCACTGCCGGAGCGCTGATGCTATTAGGGCGCGGCGTTCGGAGCTTAACATATCTGCCGAGGCTGACTTCATCGCTCGGGTCGCGGAGGGCCACAGAAAGGTCGACCTTTATGGTGGACTTTTTCAGGCCGCGCGGCTCGGCATGGAAGAAGTGCGAAGGGACTTTCTTGCAGCCCTTCTCAGATTGGCAGATGAGCTGGATGTGTTGAATGTGCGCGTCCCCAACGCGCTCTCGGTGATAAGTGACCGAAGCCTGGACCCGATCACGCGGCAGCATTGGTATAGACATTTCTCTGTTGTGGGCTGCTCGATCGAAGGTACCATGGGGAACACCCTTAGAATTGAGGTTCATATTCGGCAACACGATAGCCCCCACGCGGCATACATAAACAGCCGCGTGTGCCGGATGGTTACCGACCCCATTCAGGAGGAACTGGCCTATGTTGCTAGGATTCTCCAGGTAAACCACGTCGTCATCGAGGACCCCGTCATTCCGCGAGCACTGGACTTCAACGACCAGAGGACGCGAGACAGTGACGTCCCCGCTGACCTGCTGCGGGAGGTTTTCAATGAAGTAGAATTCGACTACCACTGTCCGGCTCTTGCTGCTTGGACAGATAAAGACGATCCCACGGTTGCAGTCCTTCAAGATGGGGACCACCTGATATGCTTGTTCGACAAGGATGAGCACCTCGGAACCAAGAACTACTGTATGTTTGACTGTGGCTTCTGCTATCGCATCAACGCTAGTAGACTGATTGATGAGCACGGCTTTTGTTTCTTCTGTCCCGTCTACTCGCGCAATCCGTCTGATGGCATGCAGGAGATCCGTCGCCGCACTGATGGGAGATGGAACTGTCCCGGGCATGTTCCTGGCGAAGTCGATACCGATGAGTGTAGCCAATGTAACCGGCGAGCGACGTGTTCACAAGACGCGGAAGACTGCCTGTGCCGTCTCTGTGGCCTGTGGGTGGATTGCGTCTCAGGTTGGCAAAAGCAGATTCGTTGACGAGTCGATAGCGGCTCTTCTTCCTGCCCATGCAAGAGAGCGTAACGGATGCCAACACAACATGCGAACTACGTGTCAGTCTTCGTTACGACGTCATGTCGTATGGCGTGCCCTTATTGCTACGCAGAACATGCCGAGCGAAACGCAGAGACAATTGACCTGGAGTTTGCTCGCGCAGGCGTAGATGACTTTCTTCGTAATGCTTCTAACGGCGGTATTAGGTTCCAGGGTGGGGGCGAACCGACCGAGAGGATGGACATCATAGAGAACCTCGTCGAATACGCACGTCAACGATATGGACGCGTTAGGATGGAGTTGCAGACGAATGGGTACTTCGACCCAACCATAGCGGAATGGGTCGGCAAGAACATAGACATCGTGTGGGTATCTATCGACGGTCCCAGCGAAGTAAACAGCATACATCGACCAGACGGAGACGGGCGAGACACGACCGCTCGTGTTGAGGAGAACATTCGGCGCCTGGTGGCGGCCCCGCGGCCTACGGTAGGCATTCGGGCGTGTATCACCACGCTGAACGTGGAGCGGCAATCAGAGCTCGTTGAGTACTGCCATCGGTTGGGTGTGAAGTCCGTCTACGCCGATAACGTGTTCTCCACGGGCGAGAACGACGACCTCATGACTCAGGCAGGGTTTGCCGTACCGAACATGTCAGAGTACTGCCGTGGAGTGATAGAGGCGCGCCGACGTGCAGACGCTTTGGGAGTGTTTTACGGTAGTTGGCTCTCCGTGAATTTCGCCGAGCCGGGCCGATGGAACTGTTCTTCATGTATTCCGCATCCGAGGTTGTGCTGTGATGGTTTCGTGTCATCGTGTGACGTATGTTTTCTGGGAAGGCTCGGTCCTGCGGAGTTCGTCTATGGGCGATGGGATGAGGGCTCTGGGAGAATCATCTACGACGAGCAGCGTCGCGCGGCGCTTGCCGCGCGTGAGTGGTGCAATCTCAAACCATGCAACAAGTGCAACTTGGCGGAGTCGTGTGCAGGAGGATGTGCTGGCAAGGCGTTCCTCAAAACCGGGGATCTTATGCAACCCGACACGGACATATGCCGATATGTGCATATACTGGCACGAAACATACCAGTGGGACAGGGTCGTGCCGCGGGAGAGCTTGAGCATCCGTGATAGGAGTAGGACAACTGGGGATGTCCGCTGTTCCTGTAGAACTAGCAATGAATTCGTGCCAAGATCGTACCCGTAACGCCGTTTCAGCCCATCTTTTATTACTCCGGGCATTAATAGTTGAACATTTGTATCATGCGGCGTAGGTTACGTGCTTGCCCTTGAAATAGGGGTCTCCTCAATCCTGTTCGGCACGGGTCTTGCCTGGGTGAGCGGTTGTCCTTTGGGGCCAGCAATTCGCGCCACACTTTAATTGCGCATCGGCTGATCATAGCGCATACTCGTTGATGTATGGCACGGACGCCTAAGGCAGATATTCGCGAAGAAGACCTGCACGGTTTCAAGCACTTCAAGCTGCTGCTGCCGATGCTCGAAAAACTGCACGAGAACGCCTGCGCGCGGGATTGTCAGTGGGCGAATGAAAACGGTTCTCCCGCACATTTGGTGAAAGGCGTGATCCGCCGTATCGTTGGGCCGTCGAATCACCCTCCCTGAGCGCTTTCGAAGGTGTACCGCAAG
>JAZDCZ010000349.1:0-2254 GCA_036679605.1 Gemmatimonadota bacterium | reverse complement strand
ATCTCAGGGGTTGGAGTTGAGGTCCTCTACGCATGCGGTTCCTCCTTTCGAGAGTCTACCATGCATACGTAGAACGGCCAACAATGTTACACAAATTAATGACTCAGCACACTATTATCAACGTTCACGTCTGCTCGCCGCCGCCGGGCGCGGTCAGTAGCAGCGGCCAGTTAGGCAGAGGACTTCGATGCGACACCTCGCCACCAGACAAAAAGCAACACCGCGGATACCACGGCCAGCGCGAGTGCAAGCAGTGGTTGGTCTCGCCAAAGAAAGAACCGAACGCCGGTTTCACTTCCACCACGAACGAAGAACGAACAAGCGAACGCTAGAATAGCCAGCACTAGCACCAACGTTGATCGTTTTCGAGCAGGTTGAGCACTATCCATGATCGAATTCGTCCTTTCGAATCCTTCTTTCTAACGTCATGCCGTTCTGCTGCCGCGCCCTATTATCACAGTCCGCTTCTCCTCGCCGCCGCCGGGCGCGGTCAGTAGCAACGGCCAGTTAGAAGGCAACGTTACTCGTCAAGCATCCCTGCCGGGCCAACGCCGACGACCTCGATTGCCAATAGCCAAATACACACCGATTAGCATCAACCCCACGACAACGCCTGGCAGTAATACCGTGAAGATGACGTGGTCCGTCAGATGCGTGAGCGTGAGTATTCCAGAGGCAATGATCACAGCACCGCCCAAGACCAAAAAAGCATCTCTAATCAACTCTCGTCGCATATGGATTGTCCTTCTAACGTTCTGCCGTCTGCTGCCGCGCCCAATTATCAAAGCTCACTCCAACTCGCCGCCGCCGGGCGCGGTCAGTAGCAACGGCCAGTTAGATTGCATTACAGTTCAGAAACTTACCTTCAACTGTAAACCCGCGGCTCGACGCGCTGTCCGCGTGGAACCCAAATGAGGCAGAACCTGAACTTTCTCTGATACACGATTGTAGCCACCCAACGGCAACAGTCGCCTTGCCACACTCAGTACACCCAAAGCAATCGAAGCCACACCGACAGCAGCCAATGCACCCGTGTGAACTGACTGATCGCGATCGGAAAGCACTAGCGAGACGCCGCCGAGACTCACTCCAACTAGACCCGTCACGTAGTTCCCACCTGATCGGGCTATCTCGTACAGGTTGACTCCCATGAACACTGCCTCAACAGCAATAAGCGGCAGTTCGAGCCCCCGTGAGTCGTCGCTACCATCCACAGTCCCGAACGCTGGGTTGGCCAGGACCGTCAGGGCAATCACCCAAATCAATTGTGTGACGAGCCGTCCCATACTTCATTACCTGTCAATCTAACGTTCTGCCGTTCTGCTGCCGCGCCCTATCGTCAAAGTCCGCTTCTCCTCGCCTCCGCCGGGCGCTGCCAGTAGCAACGGCCAGTTGGACCGCGAAGATTCAATGAGAGACATAAGTTCTGCGCACTCGCACCACGGTCGGAACTGAGTGGGTCTGTGTTGCCTCAACCTTCAAGACTTTAGTCTTATAGCGGGTCATCATATTCTTGCCGCAGCCGAACGTACCGGATCGAACTCAGTTCAGCGGGAACCAAAACCTCAAGGATATTCCAATTGACCCCGCCACCGGTTCCGGTCGTTTGGTCAGGAACCATTGCCAAAAACGTAAAATTCGATCCATCCACACCCGCCCAGACCGAGAACGCCTCCCTCTCAGCGCCGGGTCCCGTCCCCACTCCCACTTGATAGAGTTGCAGCGCGCACGTGTTGACGATCATCCCAAGATCTACGGTGATGAAGTTTCCCCGCTGATTCCCTAGCGAAGTAAAGCCACTGTCCCCCACCCAGTCAGGGACCCCAAGGATATTTGTCCCGTCCCACGCGTCGAGAACGCCGGAGCAGTTCGCTCCGAACCAGCCTCTCGAATCCTCATGCACCGCCCCCGCCCAAATGGGTGGCAGCCCCTCACAGGGTGGAGCTGCAAAGGAACGCGCCGACAGGGTTCCCACAAGAATCAGTAACGGGACTATGAGCTTCATGATACACCACCTTTTCATGAGGTAGGATGGAGCTACCTCGACCTCTTGACGTCTAACGTTCTGCCGTTCTGCTGCCGCGCCCTATTATCACAGTTCACTCTCGCTCGCCGCCGCCGGGCGCGGTCAGTAGCAACAGCCAGTTATACCGAACATAACCTAGTCGGCCTGCCGATATACCTCGACCTCCCTAAGAAGTCGTCCGCCAAGACGATCTTTCTCAAGCTCAAGATCATACCGAGTCTGCAGATT
>JAZDCZ010000035.1:0-20058 GCA_036679605.1 Gemmatimonadota bacterium | reverse complement strand
GGTGAAGGGGATACTGAACGACGTGACTCCAGTGCCCGCCGACTTCCGGAATATTCCGTTGTTCTGAACGTTTGCAGTGCCGGCACTGAATTGGCCGAAATCGGCGTCGGTCTGCATATCCCACAGCCCGCCCGTCAGAATGTTCACCACCGCGTTGTTGCGAAGCTGTAACTGTCCGGTCCCGGACCATACCGTGCTACCACCAATCACTAAGAGGCGGTTGTCGAGGATCTTGGTACCGGTGCCGCTGCCGGTGAGTGTAGCTCCCGAAAGGATGGTGGTGAGACCGCCGCCGGACATCGTGCCACCCGACCAGTTGCCTGCACCCGCGACGGTCAACGTGCCGGTCCCGCCCACCGTGCCACCGGTCTGCGTCAAGTTGACCGTCGTACTCGGCGTCGCGAGATTCGAGAAGTTGACGATCCCGTTGCTCACCGTTGTGGTGCCTGTTCCTGTGATGCTGTAGCCACCGTTCACTGTGGTTGTACCGCCGGAGAAGGTGACGTTCCCCGCGCCACTGATATTGGAGGTGACATCGACAGTCTGGGTGCCACCGCCGAACCCGAGCGTGGTGCCCAGCGGCACGTTGAAGGTGCCCGCCGTGGTTGTGCCGCCGCGCGTCAGTTTTAGCGTACCGCTGTTGACGTTAACCGTGCCCGTGTTGTTGAAAGCGATATCAATAGTGAACGTGCCCGTCCCCACGGAACGGGTGAACGTACCGCTGTTGTTGAACGCCGCTCCCGGCAGCCCGGCAAAGTCCATCAATGCGTTGGCTTGCACCGCGAACGCACCTGAGTTGTTAATGATCCCGCCGTTCACGAGCATGGTGCTCGTCCCGGCCGCATCCCACACGGCGGTGCCGAGGTTATCCAGCGTGCGGCTATTTAGACTGATGTTGCTGGTCGGGCTGATGTTGAGTGTACCAGTTGATTCGATACGCGTCGTGCCGGTGCCGGCTTGGACTCCTCCTAGCCAGTTGTAAGTGCCACTCACCGACAGCGTCCCTAGTCCGTCAATCGTGGAAGTAGAATGATCGATGACTCCGTTGGGGCCAACCGTGCCCGCGCTGTCTATTGTAAGCGCGAGGAACGGCAGGAACGCGAGTGTCTGTGTACCGGTAACGCCTCCCACCGTCAGGCTCTTGACCTTGGCGCCAATGTTGAGCGTGACCGTATAGGTACCGTCGACCGTTATGAAGACATCGTCAGTCGAATCAGGCACAACACCGGTGCTCCAGTTGGCCGCGGTGCTCCAGTTGCCACTCACTGGGTTGACCCACCGCACTCCAGCGAGTGGCTGTAGCGTGGCCGTGCTCCGGATGGCGCCGCGTCTCGTGCCGCTGCCGTTCGAGGCGGCTACCCGGTAGAAGTAGGTTGTTGCCGGGGTCAAGCCCGTAACTGTAGCGCTAATCTGTAGACTCACGGTCCCTGAGCCTATCGCCTGAGTCGGCGTAGCCGTGAACGAAGCCAGTGCCGCATCGGTTCCGAACTCGAACCATGCGTCAGTCGTCAGCCCATTCGGGTTGACGTCGCCCTTCATGCGGAAACCTGTTGCAACTATCGATGAGACGGTATCGGTCGCCACAATCGGTGCCAAGCTTGCCGTCACGTTGAACGCAGTGCTCGTGGCACTGGTAAGGCCGGGTGCCGTAGCATCGAGCTGATACGCGATTCCCACGCTGTCTATAGCCAAGTCCGTGTAGGTCACACTCCCAAAGCCCGTGGTCTGTGTGGCGGTGCCAGTGAGATTGGCGCCTACGGTTCCCGTCCCAGTGGTTATCGCCACCGTTATCACGGTCGTCGAGTCTGTCGGGATCGCGTTGCCGAAGCTGTCCTGCACTTCTACCGCGGCGCCAAACACCGCACCGGCAGCCACCGAATTGGGCGGCTGGGTCAAGAACGCCAACTGTGCAGGCGGACCGACATCGGCTTGCTCTGTGAAGTCCACCGAATCCCTACCGGCCAGCACCGCCCGTACGAAATTCGACCCCGGCGTTGTCCCCAGTGTCAACACGACTCCAGTGCGTCCCAGCGCATCGGTCACCGTGCTCGAAGTACTCAGCGTCCCGCCACCCAACACCACACTCCAAGCGACCGTCGCTCCCGCGACAGGATTGCTGTTGCTGTCTGTAGCCACCACGATCAACGAATCGGGCAGAGCAGTACCCACAACCCCGGACTGGACATCACCAAAGACCTTAGCCAGAAAACTCGCGTTGCCCGATGTACCGGTGGCGGTGAAGACTACCGACGCGGGCACTACCAGGGCCGCTTGCTGGATGCTGTCGGGAACCGGAGCAACGGTAACAGCCGCTGTACCGGAATCGGCGCTTACGGCCGGTGGTGCAGGGACGACATCAGTCAAAGCGGTAAGTTGGTTTGTGCCTGCAGTGGTACCCAACGTCCAACTGCCTACGGTAGCAAGACCGGTCGCATCGGTGCTCTGGGCACCACCGGTGATACTCCCGCCGCCCCCGGTGACCGAGAATGTGACCGGCAACGCAGCCACTCCATTGCCAAACGCATCAACCACTCTGACCGACGGCGGTGTCGCTACAGCCGTGCCGGCAGTGGCCAACTGTGCGTCGCCGGATACGATCACTATGGATTTGGCCGGCCCTGGCGTACCGGTGGCCGTCACAGTGGCCTGGGCGGTGGCACCAACCACCGAGATCGTGGTGGTCTGGGTACCCGCTCCCCCACCCAGCGTCCAGGTCGTAGCCGCGGCACCCAGGGAGTTGGTAGCCACGGTATCCGCCGAGAACGTACCACCGTCTGTTGTCGTAAACACCACCCCCGCACCCTCGACCGGCAGACCGTCAGGTGCCGTAAGCTGAACCGTGATGGGCTGAGGCAGGGTGGTACCTACCTCGCCCGTCTGACCATCTCCCAGGCTCACGATGATCGCATTGGGTACCGGCTGCACCAGTACTGACGCGGTATCGGCAAGGCCGGTAAGCAGCTCGGCCACGATAGAAACTGGGCCCCTTATGGCTCCGCCCACCACCCGACCGCTGCGTGCGTCCGGCACCTGTGCACTCACACTGTCCAGCGAGCGCCACCCTATAGGAGTGCCCGGGATCGGGGCCCCGGAGGCGTCCAAGGCCACGGCATTCAGTGTCACTGTGTCACCTGTGAGCACGCTGGCACCGGTGGTGAGAATCGATACCCCCACGGCATTGGCGCCCACGCCCACATAAACAGTGGGTACATCTATCGGCACAGGGGCAGCATCACTCGGCGTATCGGTACTGGCGGTTACGCTGACGGGACCGCCCACAAAGGCCGTATCGTTGGTCGGCGTGATGAAATACATGGTGAGTCGGAACCTCTCCGGTGATTCCAACAGCGTGACGGTGAGCGTCAGTGCAACGGAATCTGCACCCGGAGTTACCTGGTACACTGAATCCAGAACTCCCAACCCATTGCTGTGGCGGGTCAGGACGATATGGATTCTGTTGATGTCCACTATCCCGCTGGTCTGGGCCGCGAATGACGGAGCTAGCGAGAGATTGGCGAATTGAGGCGTGGGCGGGCCGCCCACATCGTCGTCGCAGCTGACGACCAGCAGGCCCGAAAACAGCGCAATTAGCACCAAGTTGCGCGAACGCAACAGTGTTCGGGTCATATCACTCGCTCGACTTCAGATCGGTACTGCGACGGCTGGCGGTTACGAAGGAGGCAATTTGTGGGCCGGGGACTGGTTCCGCAAGAAGGGTCGGGGGCCGCAGTTCTCGTCCGTCCATTTTTTTGGTCCACTCCCGCAATCAAATGATGACAGTCGGAATGCCCGTGGCCCGCATTTTGGTGGATGCACGTCTCTTGCTCACTCGGCCGAGGAGAAGCGATACTATGGCTATGCCCGATACCGCCCCGCGTTACACGGTCGCCGAAGTGCTCGAGTTCCCTTACGACGGGAACCGCTACGAGCTGGTGGACGGGGAGTTGCTCGTGACGCCCGCGCCTCGATTCCGGCACCAGCGGGTCGTGGGCAGGATACACCATGCACTGTTCGATTACCTCGTGGATCACCCTGGGAACGGAGAGGTTGTTTTCTCGCCGGCGGATATCACGTGGGGTAGCAAGAAAGATCTTGCCCAGCCCGACGTGTTCGTGGTCGCTGCCGACGAAGCGCGTGACTCCAACCCCAGTTGGGATTCGATTCGCACCTTGCTACTCGCCGTTGAGGTGATTTCACCCAGCTCGACGCGATACGATCGAGTCACGAAACGCCGGTTGTACCAGCGGCGCGGTGTTGCGACGTATTGGGTGGTCGATCCGGATGCGCGGTTGGTCGAGGTATGGCATCCCGAAGACGAGCGCCCGGAGATCGTGACCGACGTGCTCAAATGGCGGATCAGGGATGAGGGGGAAGAATTGGAGATCTCGCTCGAGCAGCTGTTCGAGGACCTGGCCACAGGGAAGGCCTAGCGCCTCGTTCCTCCCGTCCGCCAGATCTTACCGCCTCTGTTTCTACCGCCTCGTCATACCGTATTTTTTGCTCCACTCCCGCGCTCAAATGATGACAGACGTTCGGAGGTCGACTTGCATGTTGGTGAATGCACGCCCCTTGCTCACTCGGCCGAGGAGAAGCGATACTATGGCTATGCCCGATACTGCGCGTCGCTACACCATCGACGAGGTCCTTGCGTTCCCGAGCGATGGGAATCGGTACGAACTCGTGCGCGGAGAACTCCTTGTGACTCCGGCACCTCGCCCGGCACACCAGGTAGTGATCGGATCCATTTACCGACGGCTCTCTGCGTACCTAGATGACCACTCAGAGGTTGCACGCTTGTTCCTGTCGCCGGCAGATATCTCATGGGCGGACGACGAGTTGGTGCAACCCGATTTATTCGTTGTGCCGTCGCAGGAGGTCTCGACCAGTTGGACATCTTACCAGACGCTGTTGCTAGCCGTCGAGGTGGTGTCCCCGAGTTCGACACGGTACGACCGCGTCACCAAACGTCGCCTTTATCAAGAGCGTGAGGTGGCGACGTATTGGGTGGTCGATCCGGATGCGCGGCTCGTCGAGGTGTGGCATCCCGAAGACGAGCGCCCGGAGATCGTGACCGACGTGCTCCGGTGGCGGATCAGGGAAGAGGGGGAAGAATTGGAGATCTCGCTGGAGCAGCTGTTCGAGGACTTGGCCACAGGGAAGGCCTAGCGCCTGTTTCTACCGCCTCAGTTCCTACCGCCCAGTTCTACCGCCTTGTCATACCGCCCAGTTCCCACAGCCCTTTTCTATGGTACAAACCGCCACAGGTCGTTGAATCGGCCCAAGAGTCCCGCAACGCCACCAAAGAGCCAGAGGTTGCCGGCTTGGGACTGGTTCCGCAAGGGGTGACGGCAGGTGGTATTACGGCAATCGAGGGGCGGTTTGTGAGCCGCCCCCCGAATCATGAGGCCTCTGGAGCAAGCTGCCCCGTTGCTATTCCTTTAGCGGGGCGACCGTCTCCATCCATTTCAGGTCGTCCGCCATGATCGACTGCGCGAGCCGGTACACCGCCATGTCGTCGTTGCGGAAGACGGCCTTGAACTTCTCGTCCACCCGGCGGCGCGCCGTACGGCAGAATGTGTCGGCAAGCTGCACGGCGGACCGAGCCTTGGCGCGCTCCTCGGCTGACTTGCTCGACCGCATGCCCTGCGTCTTGGCGCATACCGTCGCCATTGCGAACAGTTCGGCGCTGATCTCGACCAATCGCGCCAGCACCGCCTGACGCTTCTCGAGATTCGGGCCGTGGCGCACGATTGCGTAGAACAGCGTGCGGGCGAGTCTCCGCGAACGTCTGGCCACGAATCTGAGATGGCGCGCTAGTTTGCCGAACTCCCCGTACCGCGGCCACCAGCCCCATCCGATCCAGCGTGTGGGATACCACCACGCGTAATACAGACTCGTCCTGAAGAACGCTGGGACCTTTTGGCCGAACGAAGCCCGCGGGTCGACGAGAGCACCCGCGATCTTGAGATGTGTGTCGACCGCTTCTCTCGCTATGAACAACCGCATTATCTCACTCGAGCCCTCGAAGATGAGGTTGATGCGGAAGTCGCGCAGCAGCCGCTCGACAGGAATTCCCTCCTCCCCCCTCGCACGCAGACTGTCGGCCGTCTCGTACCCTCGGCCGCTGCGGATCTGTAGGGTGTCGTCAACAATCTCCCATCCGCGTTCAGTATTCCACATCTTGGAGATAGCTGCCTCTAGCCGGATGTCGAACCCGCCCTTGTCGGCCATCAATGTCGCGATCTCTGCGAGGGATTCCATCGCAAAGGTAGTAGCCGCCATCGACCCGAGTTTCTGCGCTATCGCATCGTGCTTTCCGATTTGATGACCCCATTGGACACGCTCCTGACTGAATCGGCGTGAGATCTCGAGACACCGCTTGCCGGCCGCGGCACAGGTCGCGGGTACCGTTAAGCGTCCGGTGTTCAAGGTCACCAGCGCGAGCTTTAGTCCCTTGCCTTCCTTCCAAAGCAGGTTGTCCTTTGGCACTCGAACGTCCTTAAACGTGAGTACACCGTTTTCGATACCCCGCAGCCCCATGAAGTGGCAGCGGTGCGTCACCTCCACGCCCGGCCAGTTTGTCTCCACTATGAAAGCGCTGATTTTTCGCTCACCGGTTTTCGCCATAACGATCAAGAGTTCGGCGATGGTACCGTTGGTGCACCATAGTTTCTCTCCGTTCAGGATGTAGCTCTCCCCGTCCTCCGACAATGTTGCGGTAGTCGTCATCCTGGCTGGATCGCTGCCCACCGCCATTTCTGTTAGAGCGAATGCGCTGATGGCGCCCTGTGCTAATCGGGGGAAGTATTTCTTCTTCTGTTCGGGTGTACCGAACAGTTTGAGAGGTTGTGGCACTCCAATGGATTGGTGAGCGGAGAGGAGGGTGGCCACAGATGCATCGGCTCCGGCTGCCATCGAGATGGCCATGTTGTAGACCGTCTGCGAAAACCCGAGACCGCCGTATTCTTCGGGGATCTTGATCCCGAAGCAACCTAGTTCCTTGAGGCCGTCGATAACCGACTGCGGAACCTTGCTGTTGCGGTCGATCTCATCGCCGTCCACATGCTCGGCTAGGAACTTGGCTAGGCGTCGGAGCCATGGTCGTGCTCGCTCGAGTTCCGCTTCATCTACCTTCGGCCATGGGTTAAGTAGGTGCAGCAGCAATCGGCCATTGAATAGCTCGCGCACGAAGCTGGGCGATTTCCATTCTTCTTCTCGTGCAGCCTCGGCAACTGCCCGTGCTTCCTCCTCGCTTATATGTTGCTCGGCCGCCGGGGCGGCGACGCCATCTTTTTTTTCTGCTGCAACCGTAGTCATGATATCCGTCTCTTTATCTCAGTTCTATTTATTTTATTAGTCGTTTCGACTCATTTGTCATTGCGACATTTTCGCTATCGTCGTTAAAGAAACCTTAACGATTACGAGGATGTTCCAGTGTCGAAATATGTAGTAGATGCGTTAGATAGGATAGATGGACAGTAGGGCTGATTTTTCGGGTCCCTTCTATCCCCCTTCACTACCGCATATATTCGCTGTGATCATGGTCTCAGATTCTAAAGTAGAGGCGCTCTACCCGTCGCGTTCTGGAGCTGGTGCCCAGTTGGGTGGGCAGCTCAACCGGCACACCTCTCCGCCGACGGCGGTTCTGGGCGTAACACCGTCGGGGGTCGAGGTTGCGGCCAATGCTGCCAAGGCAATGGGCTGCAGGTTTGACGTGATCGTGGCGGCGCACATCAGGATGGAAGGATTGGGGATCGTCGGAGCCGTAGCAGAAGACGGCGATGCCGTCCTCGACGCCAATTTCCAACCGCGCTTCGGAGTGATGGACGCCCTCAACGAAGCTATTGATAAGGCCCGTCGTGCGATCAAGACGGAGCGCCTCTTGTTCCGAGGTCCACGGCCTTTAACCGACCTAGAGGGCATGAACGTCATCGTGGTAGATGGACATGTCACGTCTCCCTGGAAGATTCTGGCTGCCGCAGCGGCGATCAGTAGCTTTTCGCCGAGCAGCATAATGGTGGGCACTCCAGTGGGAACGCAGGCCGTGCAGAACCGCGTGCGCGCCCGCAAGCTTGAGTTCATATGTCCGAGCGTAGTTCTGGACCCGAGCGGGCATCCACGGCCCTTCGGCGACCCACAGGACCCCAGTGCAGAGAGATTGCGCAGTATCGTAATAGCTCGTGAAGCGGCTTAGTTCCGCTCTCGCGGTGCTCCTCCTGGCCGGTGCCGCGCCGCTAGGCGCTCAGCTTGCACCACCCACGTCCGGCGGCATCGTTTCTCTCGACAACCTATTGCAACGGCTCGGTGAGAACCGACGAGTTCTCATTATCGGTGCCCATCCGGACGATGAAGACACGAGTCTCCTGGCGCTCATGGTGCAGGGATTTGGGGCCGACGCTGCCTATCTGTCTCTATCACGCGGCGAGGGAGGCCAGAATCTGATCGGGCGTGAACTGGGTGGCTCACTAGGGCTACTGCGCTCGAGTGAGTTGGTGGCAGCACGTGGAGTTGACGGTGCGCGACAGTTCTTCACGCGCTCGTTCGACTTCGGATACTCGCGAGAACTTTCGGAAACTTCTCGTTTTTGGCCGCCGGATTCAACTCTCAAAGATGTCGTGCGGATTGTGAGACGGTTTCGGCCACATGTGATCGTTTCGGTGTTTTCGGGCACCCCTCGCGACGGGCACGGCCAACATCAAGCCGCCGGCCTCGCTGCGCGACAAGCGTTCGAAGCTGCGGGCGATCCGAACCGTTTCCCGGAACTTGCAAGCGAGGAAGCGCTGACTTTTTGGAGGCCGCTCAAGCTCTACCAGTCGACTCGATTCGACCGGCGGTCTACCACACTCGAACTTTCCACCGGCCAGTTAGATCCGCGGTCCGGCAAGACGTTCCACCAGATAGCGATGGCAAGCCGGAGTAGCCACAGCTCGCAGGACATGGGTCGGATTCAAAGCTCTGGGCCAGCGTCTACGCGTTTGCGCTTGATTGAGACCCGCGCGGCCGGCCAGGGTAACGGCGGCAGCGAGCATAGCATCTTCGATGGCATTCCCCGCGACACTTCCTGGCTGGTGCGACTGGCCGATTCAGTTAGGGCGTCGGTTTCTGCGAACCGCATAGCTGACGCCACAGTTCCGCTCGCTTGGAGCCTGGGGCGTGCGGATTTCGACCTATTTAGTGATGGGCGCGAGAAGCTGTTAGAGCAAGCGATTGAAGTTTCAGCCGGTTTGGTGATGGACGCGCGTTCCAGTTCGGTAGCACTGGTGCCGGGTCGAAGCGTCGAAGTCGTCGTTGAGCTATTTAACGGCGGTCCATACAACGTAGTAATCGATAGTTTTTTTGTCGACATGCCGAGCGACTGGACGACGGCACCACTCGACCCACCGTCGCATGATCTCGCACCAGGTGAGCAGGCCACCGCGAAATTCAGCGTAGCTGTTCCGGCGGATGCTGAATTGACTCAACCATACTTCCTGAAACGACCGCGCCAAGGCGCTCTGTACGATTGGACCGCTGCCCAGCCGGAGCTAAGGGGCTTGCCTTTCGATCCACCGGTACTAATGACAGTGGCCAACGTAAGGTTGCTCGGCGAGTCGATCACGGTTCAGCGGGAGGTGACCTACCGTCATAATGACCAAGCGACCGGTGAGATCCGGGATCCCGTTCGCGTAGTCCCCGGCATCGATGTGAAACTCTCGCCGAAACGTTTGGTCTGGCCGTCGGGTGGTACCCGCTGGAAGACGTTGACAGTAACTCTTACGCATAACGGTGCGGACACTGTGTCCGGAACAGTGGTGCTGGAGGCCGTGGCTTGGCGCATGCCTTCGGAGGTTCCGTTTACCTTTGAGCGGTTCGGCGAGTCCAAGGTTTTCAATTTCCGGATTAGTAAACCACTCGGTGTCGAGAGCGCTGCTCTAGAGATCGCGGCTATCGCAACTACTGATGACGGCCGGCGGTTTTCCCAAGGGATCGAACTGGTTGACTATCCCCATATCCGATCCGCTTCCAGCGTCGGTCAAGCGACGGCAGATGTTTTGGTGGCACCGATCAAGCTTCCCACAGTCAATAGTATTGGCTATGTCCGTGGCGCCGCCGATAGAGTTCCTGAGGCGTTGCAGCAAGTTGGATTGCCAATCGAGATTCTCGACGCAGACGCATTGGCGAGTTCCGATCTTTCGGTCTTCGATGTGATCGTGATCGGGAGCAGGGCTTACGAGAGTGATCCGGCGGTCGTCAAGTACAACGACAGGCTGCTCGAGTATGCCCGGGGCGGTGGACTTCTCCTGGTACAGTACCAGCAATATCAGTTTGCTCGAGGGGACTTTGCACCGTACCCAATCACGATATCACGGCCGCACGATCGGATTACCGACGAGACTGCACCTGTGACTGTACTGCTGCCCGACGACCCGATCTTCACGAGCCCTAACACCATCGGTCCTGAGGATTGGGAGGGCTGGCCGCAGGAGCGTGGGTTGTATTTTGCGGGCGAGTGGGACGATGCCTACACTCCGGCGCTCGAGATGAAAGATCCGAACCGTGAGCCCGTGCGGGGTGGATTGCTCGTCGCGAAATATGGCGCAGGGACTTATGTCTACACTGGTATCAGCTTCTTCCGTTCGTTGCCGGCGGGAGTTCCCGGAGCCTACAAACTGTTTCTCAATCTGCTTAACCTGAGCCAGCGCCCGGTGCAGTGACGGGTCGCGGAACCCGTGGCTTCCGGCGCACGCTCCTGAGTGTCATCGTCGTTCAGGTCATCACTCTCGTTCTTCTTTGGTTCCTCCAGGCGCGATACGCGGGGTGAGCAACACGCCGTGCATTGGCTGAACTGGTCCATCGTCGGAGTCTACCTGTCCTACGTCGTCGTGGACGGCTTGCGGCGGGCCAAGGGTACTCGAGAACTCGAAGGCTATTTCCTCGCGAATAGGAGCCTCCCGTGGTGGGCAGTCGGCCTGTCTATCATGGCGACTCAGCTCTCGGCGGTGACAATGATTGGGACAACCGGCCAGGGTGCGACCGACGGGCTCCGGTTTGTGCAGTTCTACTTCGGGCTGCCGATCGCCATGGTTATTCTGGGTGTGACGATTGTCCCGTTTCTGCGTGGTGCCAAGGTCTTTACCGCGTACGAGTATCTGGAACGGCGCTTCGATGCCAAGACCCGCGCGTTAACGAGCTTTCTTTTCCTTGCCTCCCGCGGGATGTCCACCGGCGCCATCATCGCGGCACCCGCGGTGGTCTTCTCGGCGATCTTTGGGTGGAATCTTGTTTGGTCAGTGGTGCTCATCGGGATTCCGACGGTTGCGTACACCATGATCGGTGGAGTGCAAGCCGTAACGTGGGCCGATGTGAAGCAAATGGTGCTCATCGTTGGTGGGCTGGTAGCGATCGTCGCGGTGCTGCTCGTGAAAATGCCTATCCCTCCGGACGATGCACTCCGCATTGCGGGGGCCACCGGAAGACTGCGGGTGTTCGATTTCTCGATGAATTTGAACCAGACCTATACCTTCTGGTCGGGGATGATCGGCGGGACGTTTCTCATGCTGGCGTATTTCGGAACCGATCAGAGCCAGGTGCAGCGCTACCTCACCGCCAAGTCGACCGACCAGGCGCGGAGTTCACTGCTGATGAGCGCGTACTGGAAGATCCCGCTCCAAGCGCTGGTCCTGATGGTAGGGGTGCTCGTCTTTCTCTACTATTTGTTTCAGCCACCACCCCTCCTGTTCAACCCCGCCCACGAGCAACGCGTACAGAGTGAGGAGCCCGGTGCCTACGTGGCGCTCGAGGCGCGCTATGCGGCGGCGTTCGCTGAGCGCGAGACTGCCGCGCGGGCGGTGGCCGATTTGCGAGAAAACGGCAACGGCGCGGCAGCCGACGCCGCGATGGCAAGGTTCCTTGCCAAGGAGAGTGAAACGGAAACGATAAGGGGTGAAGCGCTTGCCCTCGCGGAACGTGTGACGGGCGAGTCGGCGCGGGATGTCAACTACATCATCCCCCGTTTTGTGCTATCGGAGTTGCCGATTGGTTTGGCCGGAATCTTCATCGCCGCGGTGTTGGCAGCGGCGATGTCAAGTATCGCGGCGGAACTCAATTCGCTTTCGACTACTACCGTAATCGATTTCTATCGGCGCTGGGTGCGGCCGGAGGCAAGCGACGCACACTATCTTGTCGTGTCCAAGGTTGCTACCGGGTTCTGGGGACTTTTTGCTTGTATAGTTGCTACATTCGCCGTCACTCTGGGGTCGCTGATCGAGGTCGTGAATCGTTTCGGCTCGTTCTTCTATGGGTCGATTCTCGGTGTCTTCTTGCTGGCCATGCTTCCGGGCGCTCGTGCGCTTGGGGCGTTCGTCGGGCTGATCGCAGGAATGGCGGTTGTGGCTACCGTGACATTCGGAGCACCTTCGATATCGTTTTTGTGGCACAATGTGATCGGAGCGGTGACCGTCGTGGTGGTCGGAGTATCGCTGAGTCTTGGTGTGAAAGGCGCACCGCCGTCGGTGGCTACGTGATATCGGTCGCGGCCAACACTTTGTCTTCCTCCCGCATGTCAGAGTCCAGCCAGCGATGAAACGCATATCCATTCTGATGGCCACGGCGTTCGTGGACATGATCGGTTTCTCGATGATCTTCCCGCTGTTGCCGTTCTATGCCTTGAGGCTTTCGGCTCCCGAGTGGTTGATCGGATGGATGATTGCGATTTTTTCGATCGCGCAGCTGAGTTCCGCTCCGTTGTGGGGCCGACTCTCTGATCGATACGGGCGGAGACCGGCGATTCTTTCAGGCCTGGTGGCTGGGGCCGCGGCCTTCGCGGTGTTTGGTCTCGCGACCTCTATCTGGATGCTCTTCTTGTCTCGACTGATCCAGGGTGTCGGTGGGGGAACAACCGGCGTTCTGCAGGCGTACGTGGGAGATTCGGTGGAGCCGAAGGATCGGGTAAGAGCGCTGGGCTGGTTGACAGCCGCCACGAGCGCGGGAGTGATGGTGGGACCGGCAATTGGTTCACTGGCTTTCAACTTTGGCGCGGCCGCTCCGGGGCTCATTGCTGCGAGCCTCTGCCTCACGAACTTCGTTTTCGCATTCTACTGGCTGCCAGAATCATTGTCTGGTGAACATCGCAGTCATGGACCCGATGGCAATTCCATCGATCCTACGAGACCGCCCCGCAGGCCGATATTCGAGTTGATTGGCGAGGTCTTGCATTCGCCAAGAGGAGAGGTGCCGCGACTGGTCTGGATATATGCAATTGGAATGTTGGGCTTCATGTCCGTAACGGCGGTGCTTGCGCTCTATATGGAATCGGTCTTCGGCATCACTGAAAAAACCATCGGTATCTTTTTCGTTTATATCGGTGCCATGGGTGTGGTTATGCGAGCGCTCGTATTGGGCCGTCTGATCGACTGGATAGGCGAAACGCGTGTAATGCGTCTGGGCGCCATGCTGCTTGCGGCGGGGATATTCCTCATTCCGTTTAGGGCTTCGGTGCTGTCGCTCGCGATCGTGATGGGCCTCATTCCGATCGGCACGGCTTGTTTGTTTCCCACAGTATCAGCTCTTGTGACACACAGAGTGTCGCGACGTGAGTTTGGGCAGACGTTGAGCGTGCAGCAAGCGTTTGGGGGCACGGCGCGTGTAATCGCGCCGATATGGGCCACGGCTGCGTTTCAGAGCTTGGGGGTCCGTGTGCCGTTTTTCATTGCAGCCGGCGTGGTGATGGTGGTGGTTGTCTTGACCTTCCGTATCCCGCAGCAGGTAGTGCCAACGGAGGTGCCTGAGACGGCATGAGGGCAGGGCCCTACTTCAAATGGGTCTCGAGGAAGCTATGAAATCGCGACACGTACGATTCCCCCCCTAAGTCATACGTTTCATTGTGTCCGGCACCAGGGATCTCAACAAACTCTTCGGCGTGGCCGGCGCGTGCGACCGAGCGTCCCATTTCGACCGGCGCTATGCGGTCCTCGCTGCCGTGGAAGACCAGTAGTGGCACTTTCAAGCGCTTTGCTCTGGCTATGTTGTCCAGTCCCAGGCGGATGAGAGCCGAGGGGAGAAACGAGTAGTGTTCCTTCGCCATATCACGCCCGCTGGTGAACGGAGAATCGAGAACCACAGCTCTCACGGGTCTCTCGGTAGCGAGGTAGAGAGCTACCGCACTTCCGATTGACCGACCGTACACCGCGATGCGAGTGGAGTCGATCTCCGGCCTCCCCGTCAGGTACGACCATACAGCCATAGCATCGCTGTAGACATCTTGTTCGGTGGGCTCTCCTCCACTCTTACCGTACCCTCGGTAGTCAAGCACGACCACCCCGATTCCTGGAGGGCGAAGTCTGCTCAGAACAGGAGCAATCCCTTCGATCGTTTCCATGTTGCCTGGAAACCAGATGAGTGCAGGTGCTCGCTCGCCTTCGCTAGGTGCCGGCGAAGGCGCTAGGTACCACCCGCGAAGTTCCACGCCGTCCGGTGCAGTGACAACTATTCGGTCTCCGTGCGGGATCCCTAGCGCAGCCGGACTCGGTAGGGAAGCGGGTACCGCCGGGAAAGCTAGGCGGTCTTGAAATCTCCACGCCAGAATCACGAGCAGCAGGTAGGCTGCGACTGCCCCAGTCACCAGGACAAGGACCACTCTGATAGGAGAGATAGTCATGGTCGCAAGGTAATTATCGGATACACTCCTGCTGCGCGGCCCTGATCCACACGCGCAACTCGGATCGCGTTGGGCGAAACGCATCGGGGCGGCGCACGATGCCATCGAGTGTCGCGGCGTCCATCAATGACAGATCGCATACGCTGCTTATTCCCGATTGCCACATCATCTGAGCGTAGCGCGTCCCCATTCCGCGCAACGTGACTAGGCGCGCTGATTCCACCGCCTTCCGAGCGTCCTGTGCCGACAGCGCCGTAACCGCTGCAAGTCGCTCCGCCGACCGCTCTGCCAACTCGAACGGAGATCGTATGCCGGCGGTCTGGATGGCGATAATAGTGCTCGATGTAACGCCAGGCAGATTGGCCAGAGACGGTACGGTGGAACTGATGGTACGGCGCTCCATCCCTGCCAGCGTCAGTGTGACAAACGAAACTGCTAACACTGCCGCCAATCCGACTCGCTTGAGTTTGACGCGTGCAGCCCCCTGTATCGGTGTTGCCACTCCCAGCACGCAGAGCGCGGAATACATCGTCCACGCTTCCAGGGCGAACACGGGAAATCCCACGAAGCCAATCGGCGGCATCTCGAACAGCTTGGTGCCGTCCAGTAACGGAATTGTGTAGATCCACTTGCCGCGCGCCCAGAAGTTGTACGTCTCCCAGATGAGTCCGATCCCGAGTCCGCCCAACATGAGACGGCCGATTCTACCTGGTGTTCCACGTTCCAGGTCACCAATCAGAGACAGCGAAGGATCATGTCTGTAGACAAATGGATCTGCTATCAAGAAGCCCGCAACCCAGATGAGCGGAAAGAACAATTTGGGATAGAACAGCGCCAGCGAACCAGACACTACCCCGAGTATCGTAGCGGCGTTGAGTTCCCAAGCTCGTACCGAAATTCCTCGTGGACGCACTGAGTTGGATTTACGGAGCGGAAATATGCCTGCCGCGTCTAACACTCGTTCGGCATGCAGAAGCACGGGAACTACGGTGGCGAATGACAAGAGAATACCGCTCCACCGCGCCCAGATGTGTTGGGGCAGGAATACGTAATACCAGTTCTGGAGTCTGAAATTGGCCGCTTCGAGGACAAGCCAAATTACGGCAGACCAGGCGAAAACCGAAATTGTGGATCGATGCCATAGCGCCGATGGGCGTCCATCGAGTCGAGTGGCCAGCGAGTCCAGCAGAACGATTGTGGGATACCATGCGAACACGTAGAACCAGGTGGGTACCGGTTCCACATTCAGGTACAGCAGCAACCAGGAAGTTGCGATGGCCACAACCGAAACTGCTATGCGCATGGTCTGCAACGTCGCTCCGAATCCTTCCCGACACCAGACCAATGGCGGGTTGATTATTAGGCTGAGCGTCGATTGATTGGGCGTATGCCGGAAATCGCTATTAACTGTCACGATCTTGTAAAGAGATATGGACCTGTCACTGCAGTCGATGGTTTGGATCTGGTCGTCTACGAAGGCGAATGTTTCGGGCTGCTGGGGCCGAACGGCGCCGGCAAGACCACAACGATAGAGATTATCCAGGGGTTGTTGGAACCCGACGGGGGCAAGGTGCAGGTGTTGGGTATGGGTTGGGACAGCGACGGGACGGTACTGAAGCAGCGCATGGGGAGTCAGTTGCAGGAAACGAAACTGCCCGACAAGCTTACTGTCCGGGAAGCCGTGACGCTATTCCGTAGTTTCTATCTCAAGGGTATCTCTGTAGACAAGGTCTTGGAGATTGTCCAACTCACAGAGAAGCGCGATTCCTGGGTCGAAAAGTTGTCAGGAGGCCAGCGCCAGCGTCTGTCTGTTGCGTGCGCCTTGGTTTGTACTCCGGACATCCTCTTTCTGGATGAACCTACCACAGGACTCGACCCGCAGTCACGACATCAGTTGTGGGATATAATCTCGAAGTTTCGTGCTGGTGGCGGGACGCTACTGCTCACCACGCACTATATGGAGGAAGCAGAGCGACTCTGTGACCGCGTGGCAATCGTAGACCACGGCAAGGTCATAGCACTCGGCACACCGAGCGAACTAGTGGCCTCGCTGGAAGCGGAGAACGTCGTGGAGTTTGCTCTCGAGGAGGAAGTAAGTGTGGAGGCAACAACGTTGGCGGCACTCCCCGGAGTCGAGCAGGTCGACGGTGAGAACGGCCGGATGCGACTCACGGTGCATCGCGCACACGAGACAGTTCCCGCTCTGATGCAGTTGTTATCAGAGAGCGGTGCCGCGATGACCGAACTGGCCACGCACAAAGCGACGTTGGAGGACGTTTTCCTGTCCCTGACCGGCAGACATCTGCGTGATGAGTGAGCGCATGGGTGGTCCCCTTGCCCAGCTCACACTTTGGCGTGTACGGGAGTTCCTGCGCGAGCCTGAGGCGATTTTTTGGGTGTTTGCATTTCCGGTGATTCTTGCCCTTGCGTTGGGATTGGCATTCAAGAACCGGGGTCCCAAAGTGGTTCGGATCGCTGTTGAGCAAGGTGCAGGCGACGCTGCACTCGTTGCCAACCTAGACGCTGACCCCGAAATCGAAGCGGTCCTACTAGATCAAGCCGAGGCTTACCGCAGACTCAAGACCGGACGGATCGCACTCGTCGTTGGACCGGGAGATCCAGCCGTCCTTCGCTACGATTCGACGCGTAGCGAGAGCTACGTCGCACGTCTTGTAGTGGGCGACGCTATCCAGAAAGCCGCTGGACGGAAGGACGTGCGGGAGGTAAGGGATGTAAAGGTTACCGCTGTCGGCAGCAGGTACATCGATTTCCTGATCCCCGGCTTGATCGGCATGAACATTATGGGCACCGGTCTGTGGGGAGTGGGCTTTGGGATAGTGAGGGTACGGAACCGAAAACTGCTCAAACGGCTTTTGGCTTCTCCGATGAAGCGGGGCCAATACCTATTGTCGAATGTGCTCGCGCGCCTGGTCTTTCTGGTGCTCGAAGTCGGAGCTGTCTTGCTCTTTGGATATCTGGTATTCGGCGTTCCCGTGCGGGGATCGTTTTTCACTTTGGCGACAGTAGTGCTCATCGGCGCCATGACCTTTGCTGGGTTGGGGATATTGGTTGCAAGTAGGGTCAGGACTATAGAAGGTGTTTCCGGCCTGATGAACGTCGTCATGGTGCCGATGTGGATTTTTTCCGGAGTTTTCTTTGCGCACTCCAATTTCCCCGACGCGTTCCAGCCGTTTATTCTGGCGCTACCTCTCACCGCTTTTATCGATGCGCTCCGTGCGGTGATGATCGACGGATCTTCACTGGTGGCGGTGACTGGGCTGTTGGGCATAGTGGTAGCATGGGGTATCGGGTGCTTCGGGATCGCGCTCAAGATTTTTAGGTGGGAGTAGGGAAGTACGAATCATGAACATCTTTAAGGCCTCCGCCGTCAAGTAGGCATAGCTAGACGATACGGGGTGGGGCGGCCCTCGCTGACAAGCGCCTTCGTTTACGCGCCATTCTCTCCTATTCATTACCCCCGCTCGCGGATCAGCACGCCCTCCCAGCGACCTGGTACGAGCAACTGCAAATGGCCGTGAACACTGTTCACCAAGAGCTGCGTCCTGCGCCCTCGATTACCTTCTATCCGTGCCGGCTGCTATTTGCGCTGGACACCAAATCCTTCGTGCGCCCAAAGGCGTCTGTGAAGCTCGTTGGAGCAGCGGCCCCATCTAACGCTTGGTTCTTCTTGACGAACCCGGCGGCAACAACGGGCCGCTTCATCCAGCGCTCATGTCGGGTACCGTTTCTAGCTATGCCTTGAGTACCGCTCACTCAGAGACTGCTCCCGTCTCTACGTAGCTTCACAAATCCACCAACAACCGGCGCGCTAAAGCCACAACTCCAACACGCCGCACCCGACTACTCCCTCCGCCAAACCGATCTTCGTACCACCGGCTCAATGCACTCTCGGGCTGGAACCGTAACCAGCCCCACGCCATCTCGATTGCCATCGCTCGAATATGACGATTCCCAGCCTTCCCAATCCCCTGTTCGCTGCTCATCGCTTCGCTCGCATAGGGCGTCGGAGTCAACTCCAGCGACCACCTAGCGGACCGTGAGCACTCCGGATACAATCCTTCTTATTAGGCTCACCAGGACGGTCCATGGAGAGTGATACCTGGATTCGTGACGAAGGAAGAATGAACGTCGCGCTGTGCTTGGCAAGTATTTCGATGCGAGGAGCATGCCCATGAGCAAGGAATTTGACGTCATCATCGAGCAGGACTCGGATGGGTACTTGGTAGCCACGGTGCCCGCCCTGAAAGGGTGTCATACGCAGGCGAAGTCTCTCGATGAGTTGATGCGGCGCGTGAAAGAGGCCGTCGCCCTCTGCCTTGAGGTTGAGGGTCCAACCCCGGAATCGCTCGAGTTCGTCGGCGTTCAGCGCATACGCGTTGCATGAGTGACCGACTTCCGCGAATTACCGGCAAGCGGCTACTCGCAGGACTCAAGGCTCTCGGTTTCGAAGTCGTACGCGTTCGAGGCAGTCATCACTTCATGAGAGATCGGCACGGTCACACCACGATCGTTCCCGTACATTCTGGAGAGACGATCGGCCCAGGGTTGCTCGGTAAGATCATGCATGACTGTGAGGTAACGCGGCAGCAGCTGCGGGAAGTTCTTTGATAGTTCTTGGAGGGGAGCCTAACACTTCTAAGGCCTCCGCTCTCAAGCGGCCGTAGCCAAGCAACACGGGTTTTCTTGCTTCCCGTTTTTCGGTTTGTGCTCCAGCGGCGGTGTTCCGACTTCATTTCAAATGGGTGCGATGTTCTGCACCAAACACCTATCAAGGCTCGTCGTTACAGGGATCGTTTTCTTACCCTGCGGCCTAGAAACTCATCTGTGCCCTCGTGCCGTCCTACTCAAGCGGCGACCTCATCCATACCGGCATGGTCAGTTAGCTAGAGGCTCGGCTGACGACCAGGACCGCTGCGGCGTCTTTTGCGATAAACTGTAGCACAGTGCGGAACATTGAGTGGGTGGTGTTATGAATCGAAGCGTATCGTGTTCGCATGCGATTGATAACGGCGCTTCATAACGAGCTATCGCGATGCAACTACGACCTCGGGCGGTGGGAGCGCACGGATCCCGGTACCAAGAGCCGAGTCGGGGAGATGGGATAACCCGCTTGCTAACCCGCTACGCAGCGTGGCAGCGCCCTTCCCACGCAGCATATTGGCAGGTGCGGATGTGAGGCGGATACTTGAAGGTGTTGTGATTATTGGAGTAACACGGAGAAGTCTCTTGACGGCATACTCGTTATGCTACTTGGTGGACGATGCGAACCCACTATGGGTGTCGCCGAGTACTAGTGGACTGTAACAATTGATTCGGTAGTGGTTGTCATGTATATTGTGCTATGCCAACTCATCGTATTCGGTTGTCGCCGTCGGAGCGGCACACGTTGACCACGCGAGTAC
>JAZDCZ010000348.1:0-11974 GCA_036679605.1 Gemmatimonadota bacterium | reverse complement strand
GGGCGTGGGATACGCACTGTTCCCCTTGCGCGATGACCTGGTTGCACAAACACGCACCGGCCTTTGGGTTCTGTTGGCCGCGGTGGGGTTCGTGCTACTGATCGCGTGCGTAAACGTGGCAAATCTGTTGCTGGCACGCGGTACCACTCGAAGCGGTGAGTTGGCCATACGTGCCGCACTGGGAGCCAACCGTTCGAGAATCGTGACACAGTTGATGACGGAAAGCGGATTACTGGCGTTGATGGGCGGTGTCACCGGGCTGGTCTTGGCGTTCTGGGGAACCGACCTCTTGGTCTCGCTCGCACCGCAAGGCACACCCCGCATAGATGAGGTGGCCGTAGACGGCCGCATTCTGGGATTCGCCGCGGCAATCACTGTAGCGGCCGGATTCTTGTTCGGGATACTCCCGGCACTCAAATCCTCGCGCGGCGATCTCCAGGAGTCGCTCAAGGAAGGCGGCAGGGGCGCCGAGGCGGGTGCGCGCAAACGCGGTTTGAGAAGCGCACTCGTGATAACCCAAGTTGCTCTGGCACTGGTGTTACTTACGGGAGCTGGCCTGCTACTCAGAAGCTTCCAACGGTTGAATGCTGTGGACCTCGGATTCAATCCACAGGGTCTGCTGACAGCGAGCCTCGGCCTACCGGTGGCGCGGTACGCCGACAGGAGCGCGCGCTACATTTTCTTCACCGATCTCGAGGAGCGGGTCAGAACAATCCCCGGAGTCGAACAGGTAGGTTCGACCTACTCACTACCCCTCACCGGCAATGACCACGACACGGGATTCAAGATCGAAGGCAGACCGGTGCCGAAACCGGGAGAACAAAAAGCCGTGTGGTACAGACAGGCCACTCCGGGATACCTGGAAGCCGTAGGTATTTCTGTTCTTGAGGGACGAACCTTTACCGCGAGCGACGACGCTCAAGCACCGCCCGTCGTCATCATTAACGAGACGCTGGCTAGCCGCCATTTCGCGGATGGTAACCCAATAGGGCAGCGGATCAGCCTCGGCAGTACATGGCGCGAGATCATTGGCGTCGCCCAGGACATCAAGAACTTCGGCATCCAGACCGAAAGTCGTAACGCCCTCTACCTGCCGTACGCACAGGCACCGACAGGTTTTCTCTCGCTCGTCATTCGCGCTTCGGTGGATCCTGTTTCGCTCATGCCCGCGGTGAGGCGGGAAATTGCAGCCGCCGATCCCAACCTCGCGCTCTCGCGACTCGCGACAATGGAGACCGTCGTACGAGACTCGCTCGCCTCGGAGCAATTCCTGACACGCCTACTTTCGCTCTTCGCAGCAGTCGCGCTTGTCCTGGCTGCGGTCGGACTCTACGGCGTCGTCTCGTACGGGGTCAGCCGTCGCTCGCGCGAGATGGGTGTCAGAATCGCTTTGGGCGCTGCGGGCAGCGACATTGGCAGGCTTGTAGTAGGCCAAAGCCTGGGTCTCGTCGCCATCGGGGTCGGGGTCGGACTTGTTGGAGCATATTCGCTGACGCGACTCCTCGAGGGATTGCTATTCGGCGTAGAGGCGACTGATCCCATCACCTTCCTAGTAGTGACGGTGGTGCTCGGCGTGGTGTCAGTAGCTGCAAGCGTGATTCCGGCACGTCGAGCGGCGAAGGTCGACCCTGTTACGGTCTTGCACTCTGAATAGGTGATCCGATCGCTGTGAGCCGCAAGAACGCACGATCGGTGACTCGATTGGGCCGGCCGCATATTGCGGCGTTTTAACCATGGTGCCTCGTTTCAGACCAAGTCCCCTCATCGACTAGCTGTGTAACGGGTTGCCACTCATCATGTTAGTCAACTCACACACACGGCACGGGTATTGCTTTTGAGTAGGAGTGATCGGCAAAGAGCCGCTCACGGCAAATAGCTGCCGTTCGAAAAAGGCAAGCGGCGGGTGACCGTCGTACGCAAAGCCAACGGGCCTTCGAAATCCAACTCCGAAGGCGGCCGGGTTACCGGAGGGTACAGACATGAAGCACGGATCGCCTAAGTCGAATCGGAGTTCGTCGGTGCCTCATGTCTTGCACGCTCCGGCATCGGAGTCTCCCCCCAAGCACGCACGCCGCAAGAATGGCACCTCCAAGGGCAAATCATCGGTCGATGCCCGCGATCACCAGTTGCGGCGTCTTGAAAAAGCACTCGAGACAATGCAACTCGGCGTCACCATAACCGATGCGGACGGGGAAATCGTGTACACCAACCCGGCTGACGCCGCATTGCACGGCTATTCCCCTGAGGAACTCATCGGCGAGGACGTCGGGATCCTCACTTTGGAAGAGCACCGTGCTCCGCTCACACAGAAGGAGTTGCGGTCGCTCACTAGTTGGCGGCGCCAGAGCTGGAACGTTCGGAAGGACGGCACGGTGTTCCCAGTTCTGCTGCTGTCGGATGTCGTGACAGACACTGACGGAGAGCCGCTCGGAATTGTCACTTCATGCCAAGACATCACGGAACAAAAACGGAAAGAGGATAGTCTTAAGCGATCCCATCGGGAACTCGACGAGCAACATCGCGAATTGGAAGACCGGCTGCGTCAATCACAGAAGATAGAGGCAGTCGGCCAACTCACCGGAGGCATCGCGCACGATTTCAACAATATCTTGTCGGTGATTCTCGCGAACGCCGAGCTGGTCTCTACGTCTCTCCCACCTGAGCTGGCCGAACTTCGTTCCAATGCGGAAGACATCATCGCGGCGGGCCGTACAGGCGCGACCGTCGTGGCTCAGTTGCTTGGATTCAGCCGGCAGGCCGAGCTGCGCATCCGCACCATAGACCTGCAACGGCTCGTAGTAGACCAATCCGAGATGTTGCGTCACTTGATTCCGGAGAACATTGAGATCCACACCTACGGGGATGCTCCCACAAGAGCGGTCGAGGCAGACAAAACTGCGGTGCAGCAGATCCTCATGAACCTTGTCACGAACGCACGCGATGCCATCCCCAATGGCGGTAGCATCCGGCTCGAGGTTTCCAGCGCAGAACTTGGCGACGACTATCGAGAAACCCATCCATGGGTGGTGGAAGGAAAATACGTTTGCGTAGCCGTCTCCGATACTGGAGTCGGAATGGACGAGCAAACGCAAGCTAGACTTTTCGAGCCGTTCTTCACCACGAAGGCACCGGGAAAAGGCACGGGTCTCGGCATGGCCATGATCTACGGTCTCATGAAACAACACCGGGGATTTGTCCACGTGTACAGCGAGATCGGCGAGGGCACTACGATCAAACTGTACTTCCCCGCCGTAGACAACGCTCCCCATACCGAGACTCAAGCGGAACGAGAGCGGCCACTCTGCGGCGGCACGGAGACTATTCTCCTAGTGGAAGACGAAGATATTCTCCGGCGTACCGCCACCCGCGCACTCACGAAATTCGGGTACACCGTGGTGGAGGCTGCCAATGGCGCCGAAGGGCTCTCCCTCTTTCGCGCAAACCGCGAGCGGATCGACATGGTGCTTTCCGATCTCATCATGCCGAAGCTCGGCGGCAGGGATCTGCTCGATGCGATCCGCCGTGACGGGTCTGATGTCAAGTTCATGTTTGCCTCCGGGTACTCGGCTCGCGACGTCCAGGAACGCGCCAATCTGAGTGCGTCGATCCCCTTCCTGCGGAAGCCATGGACGCTGACCGAGCTAGCACACCACGTCAGGGACCTGCTCGATCGCCCCGACGCATAGCGTCAATCCCCGATTCATCTCGTGCCTTCTCCGTCGATAGGTGGGCAGGTTAGGGTTTTGAACTATGAATAGGTGATCCCGTCAGTGTGATCCGGAGCGACCGTGGTTAGTACTCTTGTGCATCTGCCGCCAAGCCCCGATTTTCCAACGACTCCCTGCAGGCTCGAACCAGGAGACCGCAATACACAACCACGCCACCCGCTACCGGGTTGCCGTCGTCTTTGCACACGCGTAAGCATCGGCGACCGACGACCGTCGGAGATGATCGAACGCCTCGATCGAGTGGCGTGATGGTGGGTGTTTCCGCGGCGGTTGTGTGGTTCGCCCTTGTGGCTGCTGTGCACCGCGATGATTCTCCTCTGCTGCACGATTTCGTTTTCCGACAGTCCGGCGCCATCGAGGGCTTCGTACGTCTGGCTGGCAATAGCGTGCCATTCTCCACAACTGTAGAGAACGCCACCGACCCTGAGGTATGCGGTCGGGAGCAGACCCTGGAGGATTTGGTCGTCGCTACTGAAAACCGAGGGATTCGCTACGCGATTGCCACCCTGGTGGGAGTACCGCAGGACCGGGTCCCTGCACGTTTGCCGCAGAGAGTGGTCGTGGATAACCGTGATTGCCGGTTCGAGCCTCATGTAGCTGTCGCCACCGTCGGAGACACGATCGTGGCCACAAACGGCGATCCAACCCTGCACACCACACACTATTACGGTGTCCTGCGGGGGAATATCTCGCTACCGGCCAGTGGGATGATGGTTTCCCGCGTCACTCGATTCGCCGGAACCATCAGCGTTCTTTGTGATGTCCACGGCTGGATGAAATCGTTCATTCGCGTGGACGAGCACCCCTTTCATGCAGTCACGGACGCGCAGGGGCGTTTTCACATTTCCGAAATTCCGCCAGGGAGCTACAGGTTGGAACTCTGGCATGAGAAGCTCGGCACCCGGCAGGTCCCGGTCGACATCGAGCCCGGTAGGATTTCACGGATCGAGATTGAGTACACGCTCGCTCGCGAAGAGCCATAACCGCAAAGGATAGGAACGGAGGTTCGGTAATCATGAGGATCATGTTCGCACTCATAGTACTGGGAACCGTTGCGGCCATCACTGCCCCGGCCGCCAGTGCCCAGGAGGCAACACCCCGCAGACAGCCGGGTGCTGAGATCACCCTTTACGCTCCGGAGCAGCATGATCTTTACGACGGTCACTTCGTGTTATCGGCCGCGCGGGTGTATCAAGTGGGCGGTCTCGAGGATGCCCCCGGTTGGGATCATATGGGGAACGACGGCACGAATCTGCGTAGTGCAGACGGAACGGTGGAGGTCGATGTCAATGAAGTCGAGAACACCGGACGCTTTGTGGCACGGCTCGCTGTACCGGAAGGAAACCTCGTGATCGAGATTGATCGGTTCCACGAGTTCAGCCCGTGTCAGAACGGCGGTGTGGCAGCCTACCTTTACGAGCACGGCGATTCCGGGTGTGGTGACACGAATTGGCCGAAGACCTTCATCTACATCGCCGGGTGGGGATACGGCCACGCGACGCTCAACGGTGAGCCGTTATACGCGGAGTACCAGATGCACTTCATGGTCACCCAAGGGATGCGGGACCGAGAGAGCTTGAAGGTGAATTATCCCTTGCTCAATAAGAAGTCCTCGGCGGGAGCAGTGAACCCCGCAATGCAGCAACTCGACTTCTTTATCAGGAGCCCGGAACAGGATTCTCGAAACAACCCCACCCGAGCGACGTTCGACCACTTTTTCGCCATGGAGATCACATGGAAGTGATGTGATGTTCGTGCTAGTGGCAGCGGCCGCCGTCAGCTAGTTACCGTCTGCCTCAGCCAGCACTCGCCTGAGCGGTGGATAGAACTGGACGAACACGTTGTCGAGTTCCGTCTTCTCTATGTGACACGAGTAACAGGCGGCCTCGCCCGGCATGATCGCTGCGCTGTCCGCCGTACCAAAGAATCCGAAAAAGCCCCAGCCGCTTTCATGCAAGTCACGTTTCTTCAGGTGGACCTCCATCGTGGACGAAAGTTCGCCCTCGTAAAAGCCACCGCGCGCAGGGTCCGCATCCCGGGAGGCGTCGTACAACGCAAGCACGAACATGGTCTGCTCGGCAAATTTGCCGGTTTCGACAAACTGTTCGTAGGCCCAAGGCTGCATAAACACGTTGTGGAACATGCCCGGCCCCCCTCCCAGCGCATCTGGAGACCCTGACTCCGTGTATGTGAGGCCCAATGAAGCCCCCACCATGACCCACGTCTCCCAGTTCTTAGGCTTGACGAGCATGCCGTCCGGTGTGAAGTGAGGTAATTCGCTCGCCGGCGGATCTTCGATCTGCGAAGTATCGGATTGACAGCCAAACAAAGTTGGCAAAGCGAACAAACCCAAGATTAGGGCGGCTCGACAGCGCACAGCTATCGAGGCACGTAGTGGCGCGCGAGCTACGGGATCGAGGACGTCGGTCACAACTCGGCGAGAGCTTCTCATTGGCGGAATACGCCCTTTGGCATGTGCATGCTGACGAGGAAATGCGGCATGTCCACCACTTCCGAAATCTTGAGATCCCCGACTAGTGAACTCAACACGTAGGCTTCAGTTCGATCCATCCCTCGTTCCTCAACGAGATAATCGATCATGTAAAGTGTGGCCTTGCGTGCAGCCGCATCGATCGATGGTGCAAATGCGGTGACCGCATAATATGCGTCGGTTTCGTACTGCGGCTCTGAGATCGATCGAGCGTCTTTGACGACATTGAATTCCAACACGATCCGCATCGGCGCCTCGAGGGCGGTGCCTGAAACTTCGCCGTCGCCTTGGATGGCGTGGGTGTCACCAATGGAAAAGAGAGCGCCTTCCACAAAGACCGGGAAATGGACCGTCGTGCCGGCAACAAGATGCCGATTGTCCATGTTGCCGCCGTTCGCACGGGGCGGGATTGTGGTCAACATAGAATCGGTGCCGGGGGCCACTCCCATTACACCCGCAAAGGGTCGAATCGGAATGGTGATTCCATCGTTGAACCGCACCTCCGTGGCGCCAGCGGGAATAGGCACTGTCTTTAGATATGCATCGGGAAACTCATCGGCCAAGAAACCAAAACCCGGCACCACCGCCACCCATCCCCAATCGCCCGCCTCGATCTCATGGAGAGTTACCGATAGTACGTCACCGGGCTCCGCGCCTTCCACATAAATGGGGCCGGTGAGCGCATGAATCCGGCCGAAATCGAGAGCGGCGACTGCGTCGACGGTGGACCCCAGCGCCAGTTGACCATCTGTTGCCTCCTTGGTGTATACCTCCACCACCGCCCCGGACGGCACGCGGAGAGTCGGCGGTATCGCACGGCTCCACCGATTGTGCGTGCTGTCCGGAGTTAGAACATACTGCGCCTCCGGAACCTCTCGTACTGCGCTCGATCTATTGTCCGAAGGCGCGCACGCGAAACTAATTCCAATCGTCACGACCGTTGCCGCGACGCTCATGTTGGACCACCCGCAGGTTTTCATGGCTAACTCGTCAAGGCTCTTCGCCCAACGCCTCCACATCTGCTTGATCTTTGAGCCGCCCAATGGCCCGCTTGTTCTCGATCAATTGTTTCCGTCCCAGAAATGGCACATCACATTCCGCAATAGTCTGCATCACCCGATCAGCGTATGCTGCGTCAAAGTCGGGAACTCCTGTGATATCGGTCAAGAAATCGACACGGTGTGGCGGCATCCCAAGCTGAACCACAGTTCCCCTTGTTGAAAAGTCTTCGAGTTCAATGCCAAGGTCTTCCAAAGGCGCACCGAATCGAGCGAGTGCCTGCCACACGCGCTGGGCGTTGGCTTCGGAGGGCTCTACCCAGATATCGAGGTCTCGAGTGGCCCGTGTCACTCCGTGGACCGCCAGGGCGTGCGCCCCAACCACGAGGAATCGAGCACCGACTTCAACGAGGGCTCTGAGTACCTCCGCCCAGTCGTCCGTCACGACGGGCGGATCACTCTGGCCGGAATAGCATGGCGCTCATAACTGGGAAACGGCCTGCCCGTCAGCTGCCACGCCCGCTCTGTGAGCCGGGCAAGCATCTCCAGGCGTTCCTCAGCCGTAGTAGTGCCCATCAAATCTTCCGGCGGCTCTTCACCCAAACGATACACTCCACCGTACCATTGCGTCCCGTCGCCCGGTGATTTGTTTGTTTCTCTGTTAGTCATCGGACTACAAATCTAGATGTCCTAGATACGAGAACAAGGGCTAACCCAATCCCATGGCCTTCAAATCTTCGGCGAGGTATACGGTCGCCATGCCGCCTTCCCCCAGGTGGCGTTCGATCCGGTAGCGGTTCGCAAGAGCGGAACTCAAACGTTGGGTGATCTCAGTCATATCAATCGCAGAATGTCCAATGTCCAACGCTGCCAAGCGCAGATCCTTGCTCATTGGACGTTGATTATTGGACATTGGTCATTCCCTCCCCACCTTCGCCTTCAACTCTTCAAAGAAGTTCTCGACCACGATGACTTCCCCTGCGTTCCCCCCACCGCGAAACCGAATCATCGCGAACCGCTGATCGTTTGCCGACACGTCGTAGGTTCTGTGAACAAAATTGCGCAAGAAGCCTTGGACCGAGAAGAGCGACCGCTGTGCACCTACTTTAAATGTCGGAGTCGACGACACCTGTGCCGATACCAATTCCGCATTGCCGTTTACGTAGAACAGCTCTCGTCCACTGTGGGCCCAAAGTGGCTCGGTGCCTCCGTTAGTCGAGACCTGCCATCGCGCCGCTCCCGTGTTAGGGAATGGGCGAACGTACACCTCGGGGCGCCCAGACTCGTTCGACCTGTAGGCAAGCCACCGCCCATCCGGCGACAGTGCCGCGGCACTCTCCTCGAATTCCGTCGCCACTAGCGCCGTTCCCACGCTGTCCACCCCCGGCCTGATCCCATAAATGTCGCGACCCTCCCCGATCCCAAGCCGATACACTAACCAATCACCGTCGCCCGAGTAGAAGGCCTCGTCGATGGGTCGTTCATCGTCCAGCAGAACTTCGGCCACAGCGCTCCCGTCCGCACGCTTCAGATATAAATTTCGGTCTGCATCGCGATTCGAGACGAACGCCACATCCCGTCCGTTCGGCGTCCATGCCGCCCGGTAGCTCAGAGGTCCGTCAAAGGTGAGCTTGGACAACGGCCCCCTGTCCAATTGCTTGATCCACAGCTGTCTCTCAGATCCCAACACAACCCCCACAGCCAGTTTGGTTCCATCGGGGGACAGCGCAAGCGAATTGAAAGCCCCGGTCCAGTTGGAATCGATCATCGTGACCAATCCTTCCCGCGTCGTCCAAACCAATTCTTGAGGATCACGGGCGACACTATCGCCGGGTTCGTACATGATGGTCCCAGTCGCCGACAGCGCAAAATCGACACTCGCCAGTGCCTCGACCCTCACACCATCCAACAGAGGCATAGCCGGTCCGGTGAGTTCGAGTTTCTCGTCATCGAACGGGGCAGCCAGCAGTGCACCATCGGCCCGCACGACCACCAGGTGCCCTGTCGGCATCCAGCGGGCAACGATGCCCTGCAACAGGATCTTGTGCACACCTGTCTCGAGGTCGATAACCGCGATCTCCTGCGTCTCCGCATCGTACAGTCGTGACCGAGAAACCGTGAACAACACTCCCCGGCCATTTGGCAGCACATCGGGAAATAGATGCGCGACTTCATCACGCTCAGTGTCGAGCGTAGTCACCTGCTCGAGAGGCCCGCCGATATCCCGCATCCGCAACAGTCCGCTAACGGTCTGGGCACCGCCACTCCCTGCCACAAAATACACATACCCGTCTTCACCCCACGATCCTCCTCCGCGGACGATCCCTGAATCCACCAGCGTCACCGGTGGTTCGCCGCTGAGCGAGATAACCTTGAGTGCGCGGCCTCCCGTGATGAATGCCACCCGCTGCCCGTCGGGCGAGAAGAAAGGCTGCCACGCACCGTCGGACCCCGACACTGGGCTGGCGGCAAGCTGATTCCGCTCACGCAGCCAGAGTTGTGCGTTGCCCCCCACCCCGCTGCTATAAACGAGGCGTGCGCCGTCCGGAGAAAGAGCGATGTTCGAACCGAAGGTGGCGGCAAGTCCTTCCTCCATCGGCACCGCCATTCTATAGCGCACGACTTGCGTTGGCGGCAAATCGCTCGGCCGCAACCAGCCCCAAAGTGCAACGATGATCGCCACCGCGGCAAAACCCCATCCCAAAACGCTCACACGATTCCACGAGCCAGTCCCCGCTCGACTTGCGGCTGCTGCCGTACCCGCAACCGTGGGCAACGTGAACGATGGATCCGTAAGGGCAGCGCCAAACTTCGCCGCGCTCTCGAAGCGGTCCGCCGCCAACCTCTCCAACGCCTTAGCGACCGCCGCCGTCACGTTGGGCGGCACCGACTTCCGTAGCTCCGTCACCGGGCGCGGCGTGTCGGTCACGATCTTCATGATGATCTGCTGCGCCGACCCACCGATGTGCGGTGGCTCGCCCGTCAACATCTCATACAGCACGCACCCCAACGAATAGATGTCGGAGCGGTTGGTCAGATCCTTCTCCGCCGTGGCTTGTTCCGGACTCATGTAGTGAGGCGTGCCGAGCGACATGCCGGTTTCGGTCATGCGCCCGCCCGCCGCCGCGCTCAGCGCCAATGCAATGCCGAAGTCCGCCACCATCGGTCGTCCGTCATGGAGCAGGATGTTCTCGGGCTTGATGTCCCTATGGATCACATTGTTGCGGTGCGCGTAGTCGAGGGCATCGGCGATGGCGGTGGTGATGTTGACCGCCTCATCGATCCCGAGTTGGGTCTCGCGATTCAGTTTGTCGCGCAGCGTTTCGCCGTCGATGAACGGCATGACATAATAAAGGAAAGAGTCGGCCTCGCCCGAATCGAACAGCGGGAGGAAATGCGGGTGCTGGAGGTTGGCGGTAGTCTTGATTTCCTGGATGAACCGCTCGGCGCCGAGGACGGCGGCGAGTTCGGGACGGAGGACTTTGACGGCGACCTGGCGGTCGTGTTTAACGTCATGCGCCAAATACACCGTCGCCATGCCACCGGCACCAATTTCGTGCTCGATGGCATACCGATTAGCTAGTGCTAGATACAGGCGTTCCGTTGCATCGCTCATAGTACACCCGATTCGACCGCCCTACCGCCGTACCGGCCTACCGCCTTTCGCGCCCCTGCTTTTACCGCCATACCGCCGTACCGCCTACCGGCTTTCGCGATCCAGGGAATCGTTCATGGGAAACCAAGATACAGCCCGCTGCTGAGTACCGCGAGAAGGCGTTGGGGTTGCCCGGTGGGTTAAAGCCCGGGCTCGGCCCCTGCGGGACGTGTCCTAAAGGACATGACGTGCGACACGTCTTTCAAGACGTGTCGTGGCGCGTTTGCGCGCCGCGGCCGAGCCCGCGTTTTAACGCACCGGGCAACGCGCGGACGCGCTCGCTTTGGCGAAAGGGGGGATCCGTTCGGCCAGCTGTCAGCAAACCGACGTGAGCGAACGTCGGTTCTAGTGAGCGATCCATCCGAAAGCGTCTGCAATGCGAAGAACAGCGCGCCCTCACGGCGGCTTTGTGCGACAGCGATGCCAAGAGCGACAACCGTGCGAAAGGCGATGAGTCCAAGCCACAGAGGTTCCGTCACAGCATGTTTCTCCGTTGTCCTACCGCCGCAGCGTCGTGCGACGATTGTATTGGGACGGTCAGAGAATCACCTGCAGCACCAGGTAAAGGATCCCCGCGATCCCGGCAGATACCGGGATCGTCAACACCCAGGCCCATACGATCTGGCTCGCCAACGCCCACCGCACGGCGGATAGCCGTTGCACGGCGCCGACGCCCACGATCGCGCCGGTGATGGTGTGCGTGGTGCTGACGGGGATCCCGAGGAACGAGGCAAGAAAGACCGATATAGCCCCACCCGTTTCGGCGCAGAACCCGTGTACCGGTGTCAGGCGAGTGAGGCGGGATCCCATTGTCTTGACGATGCGCCATCCCCCCGCCGCCGTCCCAGCGGCTATAGCCGAATAGGCACAGATGATCACCCACCACGGCATTTGGTCGACCGTCGTGACATGAAACGCCTTGATGGGAAAATCTTCGAAGAGCGCCTGCGACGACACCAGCAGCCCCACGATGATGCCCACGGTCTTCTGGGCATCGTTGGTGCCGTGACTCAGGCTGTACGCCGCCGCGGAGGCGAGTTGCATTCGCCGGAAGTACCTGTCCACTGACCGCGGCCGTGCTCGCCGGAACGTCCATGTCGTG
>JAZDCZ010000347.1:0-123750 GCA_036679605.1 Gemmatimonadota bacterium | reverse complement strand
GTCAATCCTCTTGAGGGGTAAGACCGCCAACTGGAGAGCCGGATGCGGTAGAACCGCACGTCCGGTTCGGAGGGAGGGGGGACCGAAACCAATCGGTTCTCCCTACCCCTATCAAACTCATTATCGCTAGAGCGCTACCGTCCATCTCACACGTACGATTCATAGTTCGGCTCCCACACGTGTGACCGAACCTGCGCATCGAGATCGGATTGCTTGGGTTCAGTTGCGAGTTCTAACTCGTAGGCGATGTGCGCCACAGCTGTTGCTATCTGGACGGATACCTCTCGGATCTCCCGCAGCGGCGGATAGATCGACCCCTGTGCCAGAGAGCCTGCCGATACACTCTTCGCCAGCGCGTTGGCTGCCGCGAGAAACATCTCGTCGGTAACTCGCGTGGCACCACACGCTACCACGCCCAAGCCCAGTCCGGGAAAGATGTAGGCGTTGTTGCCCTGGCCGGTCACAAACGTTTGCCCGCCATGCTCCACAGGAGCAAACGGGCTGCCACTGGCGAATACGACCTCTTCTGGCGGAAAGTTGACATGATCCGCGCTAGTTGCTCTTCTTGGGCAAAGAATCCGGGTGGGACCAGTCCACGGATTTTCAGGACATCGCGCTCCGCTTCAGTAAACCCTGTTCCTTTGTTGAATCTGGGATCCTGGAGCAGATCGATGCCACGGCGCGGGAGCGAGCGAGCCCTCCGAGGGTCGGCGCTATGATCGGTCATTGCGTTCGTGGCTCAAATTTCCCCCCGGTGCGCAAACTGAATAATGTGATCGGCTGCGCGGAATGCCAGCGCTTGGATAGTCATTGTAGGCTGGCCACGTCCCGACGACACGAAGCTGCTGCCGTCACACAAGAATAGATTGGGAACGTCGTGCGTTCGGTGGTACCTATCGACCACCGATTCCGCCGGGTCATTGCCCATGCGGCATGTACCCAACAGATGCGCGCCCGCGTCCCGTTTTCCGCGCACTGGTCGACTCCACGTTCGTAGCGCTCCTGAAGCTTCAACAAGCTCCTTGCACCGATCGAGGAAGAATTGCTTGACCGCCAGGTCGTCGGGATGCTGCTTGACGGTCACACGGATCCCAGGACGCCCGAACGTGTCCTTTAGGTTTGGGTCGAGCGTAATGTTGTTTGTCTCGAGCGGCATCTCGGTGGTGTGTCCGTTGACGTCGATCGTGTAATTGAAATATTCGCCCAACATGCGCTTGTACTCCGATCCCCATCGCGGAGCGTCGGGAGGGAGGCCGGAGCGCGCGAAACCAATTGGCTGAAACTGGAAGCGGGCGTCAAATCCACCGCCACCATAAAACCCGCGCGACGGGTCCGAGTCGTAGAGATCGTGTATCACGCGCGTGACCTGTACACTCTTGTGCTCGTTCAACGGATGCTCGTACACAGCGTAGGCATGGACCTGGCCGTTGCCCATGAGGTACTTGCCGACCTTACCGCTGGAGTTGGCCAGACCGTTAGGAAAGCGACTTGACTCCGACATCAGGAGAAGTCGTGGCGTCTCCGCGCCGTTGGCCGACAGTACGACAGCCTTGGCGCGTTGCGCGTGTAGGTTACCGTCCTTGTCGAAATACACCACTTCACGCGCGCGACCATTGTTGTCGATCTCGATACGGTATACCGTGCACTCAGTACGGATTTCGCAACGGCCGGTTGCCAGAGCTAGCGGTATCATCGCGGCGAGGCTCGAAGATTTAGCTGCGAACTCGCAGCCATAACTCATACAAAAACCGCAATGCTGACATGGTATCCGGTTGTTGAGCGGCTTGGAGAGTATTGCCATAGGCGCAGGATACGCGTGCAATCCAAGTTTCTCCGCTGCGCGCTCGAGGATCACACCTGAAGATTTCACCGGAAGAGGTGGCATTGGGTATGGGCGCGAGCGCGGCGGGTCGTGAGGGCCTGGAGCACCCGATACGCCTACCTCCCAATCGACCTTGGTGTAATACGGCTCGAGTTCCTGGTAGGTGATTGGCCAGTCTGCAAAGCCGGTACCGGAGATCGGTCCGAGCAAGCTTTGTTCGATGAAGTCCACCTCGTGGAACCGCCAGTAGTTCGCGGTGAAATGGACGCTAGTCCCACCGACCACCGCCAAATAGAACAACGATCCACGCTCCTCGGTCTCGTCATCCTCCATCGCTCGCACGCTGTGCGGATCACCAGTGCGTCTCGGCAAACCCCGATCCAGTTCGTCGTGTTTGAACTGAGGCTCTCGTGCCCATGGCCCCTGCTCGAGCACCACGACATCGAAGCCGGCTGTTGAGAGTTCCTTGGCCATCACGCCGCCGGCGGCACCCGAACCAATGACGACGAAATCGACCTCCGTTTGCGTCGAAAACGTTGCGGTCTGCTGCTGCATGTTATTCTCGCACTTGACCGTCGGTGTACTCTCGATCGTAGTAACCAAACGGAGGTTGGAAAGTAGGGCTGCTATCGAAACGGAGGATCTTCCAACCGATCTCGTCGCGGTTGCCTCCCTGGTCCGGGTGCGCAAATGTACCCGTGATAGTGAGGGCCCGTACCGCGGAGAAGAAATCGGTGTTCTCGATTTCTTGGAGTAGGGCCGTCTGATCGTCGAACTCGAGGTCGGAGAATGCGTCGGTGCCGGGGAATTTCGCCCCGACCATCAATCTGAGACCACTGAGCCCGGATCGTATTTCCTTGAGGGAACCCCCGGAGAATGAGCCTAGCGCGCGGTCGATGAAGTAGACCGCACCAGCTTCGCGTGCCCCTGGCGTGTCATCACTGGGAATGATCTGGGACGCGATGGCCTCTATTTCTCTGGCTTCATGCTCGGTGAGAATCTCAAAAGGTGGGTGCTGTCGGACTGCAGAGCGCGCGTAGGCTGCGGTCTCCTGTATGGCCGGAAGGTTCAGAGCAATCCAGGCACCTTCCAGCATTTGGCTGGACGTTACCAAGAAGTCGCGCCGTGAGGTGTTTGAATCACTCATGTAGTGGTCCCGAAGCTAAGCGATGAGGTTGCGCACTGTAACTCGTTAACTTTGCTCATGAGTTCGAAAGAACGCAACCGCTGGGCGGTCACTGCCACCCTGCCCCTGACGCGCGAACACCGACCGTGGCATTATTAGGAACTCACCACAGCAATCACGAAAGGAACCAGCGATGCGGTTTGTCTTGCTAGTCTGTCTCTCGGCCACGCCTCTGCTTGGCCAGGATCGTGCACTTACCAGACCAGTCCATACTTTCTCGATTGTAGCCGTCGATTCAGCCACCGGAGAGATCGGTGTTGCGGTGCAGTCTCATTGGTTCAACGTGGGGAGTATCGTACCATGGGCGGAGCCCGGCGTTGGTGCGGTGGCAACTCAATCGTTCGTTGATGCCGGCTACGGACCACGTGGGCTCTACCTGATGCGAACTGGTGTGGCAGCGCCTGCAGCCTTGGCTGCCCTGCTCAGAACCGATCCGGACAGTCAGGTCCGGCAGGTTGCGATGATAGACGCGTCTGGGCGCGTCGCCGCCCACACGGGGTCGCGCGACATTCCCGCAGCCGGCCAACATGTTGGGTCGAGGTATTCGGTGCAGGCAAATCTCATGCGCAGTGACCGGGTATGGCCGGCGATGGCCCGGGCATATGAGCGAACCAGGGGGAGCTTGGCCCAGCGATTGCTAGCCGCGCTCGAAGCGGCGCAGGATGCCGGCGGTGACATTAGGGGAAAACAGTCGGCCGCCCTCATCGTGGTGAGCGGCGACCCGAGCACTCCAGCTTGGGAAAAGATCTATGATCTCAGAGTTGACGACTCACCGCATCCTCTTGAAGAACTCGCGCGACTGCTACGCGTGGCCCGCGCTTACCGTTCTGCCACGGCGGGCGACGATTTCGTCACGGCCGGCAAAATAGACTCGGCGATTGCGGCGTACGGCCGGGCGGCAAAGATTTTGCCGGACAGCGCAACCAACGGCGAGTTGATATACTGGCAGGCCGTGACCCTGGCAGACATGGGCCGGACCGACGAGGCCATCCCTCTTTTTCGCCGGGCCTTCCAACAAGACCAGAGTTGGATAGAGCTGCTTTGGAGACTGCCGTCCGTGGGTCTACTTAGTGCGGACTCGTCATCTATAGCGCGAATCGTGCGTGAAGCACGAAGGTAAACGTGGAGAGTACCAAACATGATCGCGTAATCCATCAATTCAGAGTGGGCATGGTGCTGTTGGCAGCATGCAGCTTCTCGGTATTCGTTACCGCGACTCTTGCTTCGCAGACCGCGACCTCTGAGTTGGCAAAGACGCCATCCGCTCGGGCTATCCGGACCGCACGTCCGCCGACGATGGATGGACGTTTGGATGAACCGGAATGGAAGCTGGCGCCGGTGATCTCAGGTTTTGTACAGCACGAGCCGTTTGAGGGTCGAGCCCCGACCGAGCGCACCGAAATCCTAATCCTATACGACGACAATGCCGTTTATATCGCCGGAAGAATGTTCGACAGTGACCCGAGTCGTATTGTGGTCGGCGAAACCCGCCGAGATGCGAACATCCGCGACACCGATGCCTTGTTGCTCGTACTCGATACGTACCGCGATCGTCAGAACGCGTTTGTCTTTGGGACGACGCCGGCTGGAATAGAATACGATGGACAGGTTACTAAGGAAGGCCAGGGCGGCTTGCCAACCAGCAGGCGAACTCAAAGTGGTTCGGGTGGCGGGTTCAATCTCAACTGGGATGGCAGTTTTGAGGTTGCCACATCCGTGGACGAGAACGGCTGGTACGCGGAGTTTCGCATACCGTTCTCAACCTTGAGCTATGCTCACGGGGGCCGCCAACTGTGGGGGATGAATATTTCCCGCATTGTAAGGCGTCGCAACGAGGAAATGTTTTGGGCCCCGATCGCGCGCCAATACACAGTTTATCGGGTCTCGGAGGCGGGGACTCTCGAGGGCTTAGAGGCACCGAGTAAGCGAACGGTTAGAGTAACGCCGTTTTGGTTGAGTTCAGTGCAGCGCGACTTCGTTGCCTCGACTCCAACGGACGTGGGCGCGGAGTTAGGTGGCGATGCTAAGATAGGACTCACGCCGAGCCTCTTGTTAGACCTCACGTACAACACCGACTTCGCGCAGGTCGAGGTAGATGAGCAGCAAATAAATCTCACGCGGTTCAATCTCTTCTTCCCCGAGAAACGTCCGTTCTTTCTGGAGAACGCAGGAACCTTTTCGGTCGGGAATCCCCGCGCGGGAACCGACTTGGGGCTAGATCTATTTTTCAGTCGAAAGATCGGCATTTCCGACGGTGGTGCACCCGTCCCGATCCTCGGAGGCGGCAGACTGACCGGTAAAGCTGGCGGGATGACACTGGGCCTCATGAACATCGAAACCGAGAGCGTAGGCCGAGATGGCGTTCCTGCGAACAGCTTTTCAGTCGGCCGAGTTCTACGCGAGCTGCCCAACCGGTCGCGAGTAGGCGCAATGGTTGTAAGTCGACTCAACACCGATAGCACTGACGATTACAACGTTACGTATGCACTGGATGGACGGTGGGGGATCGGTGATGCGATCGATTTCGACGCCTACACCGCCAGAACGAGTACTCCGGGCGACAGCGGTCGTAGGCACGCCACCTCGTTCTCCGGCACCTACTCGACCCGGAACTGGAGTGCAGCAGTACAGTTTCGCGAGGTAGGTGGAGAGTTCAACCCGGAGGTCGGCTTTCTACCCAGGAAGGACTATCGCCTCTTTATCGGCCGCTTACAAAGACAGATTCGACCTTCTGGACTTCAGTGGATCCGAGAGTTCAGACCCCATGTCATGATCAGAAATTTCTTCGACTTCAACGGATTCAATGAGACCAGGTTTCTGCATTTTGACAATTCGACGGAGTTCTCGAGCGGTGCTGCACTATCGACTGCTGTGAATCTGACGAGAGAAGGTCTGAGAGTACCATTCCAGATAACCGACAGCATCGCTGTCGCCCCGGATACCTACGACAACATCGAAACTCTGTGGCGATTCAACTCTGATCTGAGCGCTCCGGTGTCTTTCGACGGCACAGTCACGATCGGTGGATTCTTCTCGGGTCACCGCAGAAGCGTCTCGGGATCTCTCAACGCCCGTACTGGAACCACTTGGGCGACGTCCCTGCGTCTGGGTTTCGATGACATCAATCTCGGAGAGGGAGATTTCCAGACAGCCCTGGTCGGTCTGCGGGTGGCGTATTCCTTTACCCCCAGGATCTTCGTGCAGACTCTGTTGCAGTACAACAACCAGAGCGACGATCTATCTGCCAACGTCCGCTTTGGTTGGCTGGACACTGCAGGCACGGGCCTGTTCCTGGTTTACAACGAAGTTCAGCGAACCATATCACCTACTGGACCGCTGGATCGAACGTTCATAATCAAGTTCACGCGGCAGTTCGATCTAGTGCGCTAGGGGTCTCTGGTGCGGATGACGGTAAGTCTCCCGATTTGAGGCAAATCCGCGTCCGAAGAAACGATTCTGGGCCGCCTCAGGTGCCCCCTCGCCATCTCTGGGCCGACGCCACATCTTATGGGCGTCTCCAAATTCTCGAGCAGGGGGTGCTGTCATGAAAGATGTGATCACCAAACTCATTGACCAGGTTGGTGACTACCTCCCCAACGTGCTGTTGGCTATCGCGATTCTAGTAGGGGGGTGGATCCTGGCTCTGGTCGTTTCCGGACTCATACGCCGCGCGCTAAACCGGGTGCTAGGCAGCAAACAAGTCTCGGAGGCTTTGGATACGGAGGCCGCTAAGACCCTGCAGGTGGGGACCTGGGCTGGGCGCGTCATCTTCTACGTACTCATGGCGGTTGTGCTGGCATTTGCGCTCCGGGCCCTACAGCTAACCGCGTTGAGTGGACCGCTGGACAGCATGCTGCAGAAGTTCACCGACAAAATACCCCAGTTGATCGGAGCCGCAGTCCTACTCGCCGTAGCGTGGGGGATCGGATCACTGCTGCGACTCGTGGTTTCGAAGGCGCTCTTCAAGACGAAACTCGACAAGCGCGTGATGGAGAGTGCCGGCATCGAGGTGGAGAAACCACTTAGCCAAACTTTGGGTGACATTGCCTTCTGGTTGCCGCTGCTACTGTTCCTCCCTGCGGTAATGGGCGTTCTGGAGTTGCAAGGACTACTTGCGCCGCTGCAGAGCATGTTCGACGACTTGTTCGGGATGCTCCCCAACATTCTGGGGGCGGGTCTGATCCTGGTGATTGGATGGTTCATAGCAAAGATAGTTCGGCAGATAGTCACCGCTTTGTTAACAGCCGTAGGGCTCGACAAGCTCGGGGAAAGGGCGGGAATGGGTGCCGATGCCGGTCCGCGTCGTCTGTCCGCGGTGGTAGGTCTTCTGGCGTACACTTTAGTGATTATTCCCGCGACGATTGCGGCACTCGACGCGCTGCAAGTCGAGAGTATCAGTAGGCCGGCCACCACCATGCTAAGTCAGCTAATGAACGCGATCCCGCTCGTTTTTGGAGCGGCAGTCGTGCTCGGCGTGGCATACCTCGTGGGCAAGATCATCTCCGGGTTGGTGACCAACGTCTTGACAGGAGTCGGTTTCGACAAGCTGTTTGACAAGTTGGGCTTGGAGGTCGCGACTGCAGGCGGTGAACGTCGCACGCCATCGGAGATCGTTGGATACTTGACACTAGTAGCTATTGTATTGATGGCGGCCATAGAAGCAGCCAACCTACTTGGTTTCGGCTCGCTTGCCGCCTTGGCGACGCAGTTCTTTGAGTTCGGCGCGCACCTGCTACTTGGAATGGCGATCTTTGGCGTGGGCTTGTACCTGGGTAATCTTGCCTACAATTCGATCCCAAGAGGCGGACGTTGGGGCGTTCTCTACTGCTCAGCCGCGCGTGTAGCCATCATCGGGCTCGCTACGGCAATGGCCCTAGAGCAAACCGGCGTAGCGCAAGACATAGTCCGGTTGGCGTTCACTCTGATACTCGGCGCGATAGCAGTTGCTGCGGCGATCGCGTTCGGTATGGGGGCGAAGGACGCCGCTGCAAGGGCTGTTGATCAGTGGACCAGCGATCGTTCGGCATCTTGAAATCGGGTTAGCAGGCGCAAGAGGGCGGGTGCCGGCACTGGTGCCCGCCCAGGCTGGGCAATCGGACCAAGTTTTCATCTGAATTAGACTTATGACTGCAATGAAAGGTGGGTGAACGGCGATGAGTATGCTCGAACCGCTGATTGCTGAATTGGAGCAGGAAGGCGCAACTACGCGACGGGTCCTTGAGCGAGTGCCGGACGGCAAGTTCGATTGGAAGCCACACGAAAAATCAATGACCCTGGGACGCCTGGCGCTGCACGTTGCAGACACTCCGGGTGAAATCGCAAAGATAGCGATGTTGGACGAGATGCCTGTGTCCGAGTTCAAGTCACCGCCGGAGGTGGCGACGACCGCAGAGATATTAGCGGTGCATGACAAGAGCATAGTCGAGGCCAAGTCCCTTCTGAGCACCATGGACGACGAGTCAGCCATGGGAACGTGGAAGGTCGTTGATGGTGACAAGGAACTCATGGTCATGCCGCGCATCGCGTTGGTCCGCGCAATCATGTTGAATCACTGGTACCATCATCGAGGCCAGCTGACCGTGTATTTGCGACTGCTAGATATTCCTTTACCGTCAGTATACGGGCCGACTGCCGACGAGAATCCGTTTGAGTAGAGCGGGGTTATCCGACACACAGCGCGATTCAGAGATTCTAGTAAGTCAGCATTCCCCGCTCGCCAACCTCCTGACGCCTTGTACTAGGGTCGTCGCGTGTCTGGAAAGGCCTTGGTCACATTGTTCAACTCCCGATTGCCGGAGGATCAAATGAAGTGTGTATGTACTCTTGCTGCGTTAATGACACTGAGTGTTGTTGGACCAGCGGCAGCAGCTCAGAAACAGGAAGATGCGCTGCCCTCAATAGCCGGAAAGACAGAGGGTATGACCCATCTTGCCGGATACTTTGATCTCTACTGGGATGAGAGCAACGGCAAGCTGTTTTGGGAGATAGACAAGTGGGAGACGGAGTTTCTCTACCAGGTATCGCTGTCATCGGGGCTAGGCAGCAATCCAGTTGGGCTCGACCGCGGGCAGTTGGGTGACACATACATACTGAAGGCCCGCAAAGTTGGACCCACGGTGCTGCTCATTCAGCCCAACTATAGATACCGGGCGCGAAGCTCTAACGAAGCAGAGGTCGAGGCGGTAGCGGATGCGTTTGCTCCGTCTACACTCTGGGGCTTCAAGGCAGCGGCACAAACAGACGCGCGTGTACTGGTTGATGCGACCGACTTTTTCCTGCGCGATACGCACGGGGCCGCCCGCACAATGAAGCGGGCCAGGCAGGGCACGTTCAAGCTCGACAAGAGTCGCAGCGTCTTCTACCTACCGCGTACAAAGGCGTTTCCGAAGAACACAGAGGTAGAAACGTGGCTGACGTTTACCAGCGAGGACGCGGGACCGCTGGTACGCAGCACCGCCGCGACGGGCAGCGCTGTTACGCTGCGGGAACACCACTCGCTCGTGGAGTTGCCCGATGACGGTTACCAGCCGCGCAGCCACGATCCTCGGGTCAGTTCTGGTGCCGTGACTTTCAACGACTACGCCATGCCGATCGATGAGCCACTCGCAGTGCAGTGGATCCGCCGCCACAGATTGGAGAAGAAGAATCCAAATGCCGCCAGGTCCGAGCCGATCGAGCCGATTGTCTACTATGTCGATCCAGGCACACCCGAGCCGATCCGCAGCGCGCTGATCGAGGGGGCGGGATGGTGGAACCAGGCATACGAGGAAGCGGGGTTCATCAATGCGTTTCGTGTAGAGGTGCTGCCGGACGGTGCTGACCCGATGGATCTCAGGTACAACATGATCCACTGGACGCACCGCTCCACTCGCGGGTGGTCATACGGCGGTAGTGTGAGTGATCCGCGCACAGGTGAGATAATAAAGGGCAACGTCAACCTCGGCAGCCTGCGTCTCAAGCAAGATTTCATGCTTGGTGTCGGGATGACGGCGCCTTACGGAGCTGGCGCAGCTTCATGCGATCTCTGTGGCGGGCCCAGCGTAGACTACTTGGCGGCCGTTGTTGACGGAACCGACGGGGTTGCTCTGGCGCTGGCACGCGTACGCCAGCTAGCCGCGCACGAAGTCGGTCACACATTGGGCTTTGCACACAATTACATCGCCAGCACCTATGCCGGTCGCGCTAGCGTAATGGACTATCCTGCACCCATGGTCAAGGTGAACGACGGTCAACTTGATCTTTCGGATGCCTACGCTGTGGGGATAGGTGAGTGGGACAAGTTTTCTGTCAAGTGGGCGTACTCGCAGTTTCCAGCGGGTGTCGATGAGCATGCTGAGTTGGAGAAGATCGTTCGGGAGGGTCTTGCACGTGGCATGCGTTTCATTACCGATCAGGACGCTCGTCCCGCCGGTGGTGCTCATCCGCTGGCTGCTCTGTGGGACAACGGAGACGATCCGATCGCCGAGTTGCGTCACGAGATGGAGGTGCGGCGCATTGGCATAGCGCGATTCTCGGAGAGAGCGATTCGTCGTGGCGATCCGATGGCGAGTCTGGAGGAAGTGTTTGTACCGCTCTATCTGCACCATCGTTATCAAGTCGAGGCGGCAGCCAAGAGCATCGGTGGTGTCGACTATACGTTTGCCATGAGAGGCGATGGGCAACGACCGTTGACAATAGTGCCGCCTGATCGCCAGCGTGCCGCTCTCGACGCCGTGTTGGAAACGATAAGTGCCGATGCGTTGGCGATCCCGGAGCGGATTCTTCAGATGATTCCTCCCCGAGCCTTCGGGATGACGTCAGGTGAGATCACAAGTAAGAAAACGAGGCCGACGTTCGATGCGTTGAGCGTGGCGTCGACTGCTGCGGATCTGAGCCTCAGCTTTGTGTTCCAGCCGCAGCGCATGGCGCGGCTAGTGGAGTTTCATAGCAGGGATGAGAGCAATCCCTCACTCGATTGGGTAGTGGACCGTGTAATGGCCGCAACGTGGAAGAAAAAGTCTTCGGGCAGCAGCTACAAGGCGTCGATCGATCGTGCTGTGCAGCGTGTCGTTGCGGATCGCATGATGAAGGAAGCTGCCAGCGGCAGCAATACTCCTTTAGTCCGCGCCGTTCTCAGTCAGAAACTCGACGAATTGGCGGAATGGATGACCTCACAGGGTAAACTGTCAGCTCATCAACAGCTTGCCCTAGGCGACATTCGGCGTTGGCAAGCGCGACCAGAGGGTATCACATCACCAAGCGATGTCTTGACGGCACCGCCGGGCAGCCCGATTGGCGAGGGACGTCGACGCCGCTAAGCCAGGAGGATCTGAATGGACGCAGGCGGACGGTGGTGGTTTACTCGACTATGAAAGTGAAGGCACTCAGATGAATCGGCTACGACAGCTGTACGTTGCCGTGGTATTTCTCGCGGCACTATCGGCCGTCGCCACGGCTCAAAGGCGCCCCACAGCCATCGTCGGTGGGACGCTCATCGATGGCAATGGTGGCGCGCCTGTGACAGATGCCGTGGTCATAGTGTCCGGCAAACGGATTACGGCGGTCGGGCGCCGAGGGGATGTCACTGTTCCGAGCGATGCGCTAATCATCGACGCGAACGGTAAATATGTGACACCAGGTTTCATAGATACAAACGTGCACTTCTCGCTGTATGGCGGAAACACCAACGAGCGTTATGAAACGCTGGTGAGATACGAACATCGTCAGCATGAGATCGTACTTGAAGCCGCACAGTTGGAACTCAAATATGGCGTGACCTCGGTGCGGGACAGCTACGGAGTCCTACCGCCACTCATTCGGATCAGAGACGCGATCGAGCGCGGCGATGAGGTCGGTTCTAGGATGCTCGTGGCCGGCAACATCGTCGGTTGGGGCGGGCCGTTCTCTCTCACCTTCAGTCTCATACCTGAGCAAAACCTCACACGCTTCCAGGAGCGGATGAATGATCTGATCAGTCAGGGCGCAGGTGAAGAACTGGTAGATCTCACGCCTGACGAGTTACGTGAAGCTATCAATGCGTACCTCGACAAGGGGCCCGACTTCATCAAGTATGGGGGGACAGCGCACTTCGGTCGCCCTGTGCTTATCGGGTTCTCGCCGGCTCAGCAGAGGGCGATGGTCGAGGAGACGCACAAGCGCGGCCGTTTCGCGGAAACGCACGCGACGAGCATCGAGGGCTTGAGGCTTGCTATAGAGGCAGGGATCGATGTCATACAGCATCCGGAAATCTTGAGTCCGCGTGAAATGCCTGATGATCTGGCTCAGATGATTGTTGATCGGGGCATCATCTGCTCGATGCTTACCAACACGATTACCGGCAAGGTTTGGCAGGAGCACCTCAAACTCAGGAAAGAGGCGGAGGCGGGGGCAGGAAAACTTGCTCTTACTGGGCATCAAGGTGTGGCGGAGGCCCGAGACAAGACATCGGCCGAGCAGCGCCGTGAGAGGAGCGCGCTGGGCTCGAACATGGATACACGTCGGCACAACGCGGAGAAGTTGATAAGTGCTGGGTGCATTACCACGATAGGAACCGACAATTACCGTAACGCCGCTCCGGAATTCGCACGCGGTCCCAAACCCGAGAATCAAGATCACGGTATAGGCAGCATCATCGCGATCGAGGGTCTAGTGGAATTGGGAATGACTCCGATGCAGGCAATTGTCGCGGCAACAAAGAACGGCGCTATTGCCAGCAAGCGGCTCGATGATTTCGGAACGGTCGAGGTAGGCAAGTTCGCCGATCTACTCATTCTCGTAGAGAACCCTCTCTTGGACATTCACAACATTCGCAAACTTGACACCGTGTTGAAGGAAGGAGTCGTCATCGACATCGACCGGTTGCCCGAACACCCGGTCTATTACCGCGGTGGGAGTAAGTCGACCGGCACGGAGTCGCGCTAGTCGGTGACTCTGCTCCCGACCACTGCGTTCCGATTCACCCCTAACCCCAACGCCGATCGTGGCTCCTCGTTTCTGGACGGTGCCGAAGGTGTTAGATCGTCGGAAGCGAAGCGGCAGGCGCTGGATGAAATCCGTTCCTGGCCCAGGTATGCTGCTACTCCGCTCTTCGACTTAGGCGGCGTTGCTCGAGCGATTGGTGTGGGTCAGATCTGGTACAAGGATGAGGGTACGCGATTCGGGCTCGACAGTTTCAAGCCAATGGGCGGAGGGTATGCAGTATCCCGCATCGTGGCCAGGCATGTTATGCGGAAGGCGGGCATTGACAACATCACGCCCCGTGATCTTCTGGACGGCAAGTATAGCAATCTTACTTCTGATGTGACGGTCACATGCGCCACAGACGGCAATCACGGACGCGCGGTCGCATGGGCGGCACGATTGTTCGGCTGCCGCGCAGTCGTCTATATGGCCTCACTCGTAAGCGCATCGCGTGAAGCGGCCATCGCATCGTTTGGTGCCGAGGTCGTGCGCAGCACGGGCAATCACGAGCAAGCCTCGCGGGAGTGCTCCCAGGCGGCAGAGCAGAACGGCTGGTATGTGGTCTCGGAAACCGAGCGCGCTACCGAGCCAGCGATCGCGAACGACACGTTTGCGGGATACGCGGCGCTGCTGCACGAAATGTCAGAACAATTACCGCAAGACATTATTCCAACTCATATGTTCGTGCAGGCTGGAGTGGGCGGATTGGCCGCAGCATCCGCGATCTTCGGAGCAGAAAGGTGGGGAAGTAGTCGCCCGATCCTGGTCGTTGTGGAGGCAACGGTAGCCGATTGCATCCGTCGCAGTGTAGAAGTTGGAAGTCCACAGGTCGTGACCGGCGAACTCGATACGATCATGGCGGGCCTAGCGGCAGGTGAAATGTCGAGGTTCGCTTGGTCCATACTGGCGCGCGCGGCGGACTTCGCGATCGCGATTTCCGATGAGGCGGCCGCTGCCACCATGCGTCTGTTGGCGGAGGCTCCGTTTGGCGACTCTCAAATAGTCGGCGGCGAATCGGGCGTGGCCGGATTGGCTGCCGTGTTGGTCGCAGCGCAAGACGAGGACGCTAGGAGGCAGTTGGGAGTGGATCACGCATCGCGGATCGTTACGATAGGCACCGAGGGGGCCACGGATCCGGCCGTCTACGAACAGCAGGTCGGGAAATCCCCGCGTGACGTGAGCCGCTGAGCCATACCCACACTTCCTGCAACATCCTCTAGGTTTGCCAAATACAATTCTACACGTTCCACATCGGCGGCAAGTTCGAACTCGCCGTAGTCGGTTGCCCTCTCGAGATATGAAAACGACTGGTACTCCATTCCACTTTTGGCGGTGCTCTCGATGTGCTCGCTGGATGTGGTCTGTTTCTAGGCACTCTCACATCAGGTAGGGTATTTCGTGGCAAGCGGAATATGCGACGAAATGGAATGTAAGCTAGCTCACCTGTGATTGGGCAGGTATTAGGTGAGAAGGATCACCGCAGTGCTGGGTACACGACGCAATATTGAGGTGGCCGGAAGATAGTATTGCAGCAGCTCGGGATATAGATAATCGGCCGAGAGGAGTGTAGCCAAATGGACAGACGTATGGCTGGCTTCACATTGGTAGAAATGATCATGGTGGTGGCGGTAATCGGTATAGTCGCCTCTCTCGCAGCCCCCCGTATTGATTACACACGCTTCCGCATTGACAGCGCAGTACGCGGAGTTGGCAATAGAATGCTGATGGCACAACGCCTTGCTGTCACTCGTCAGCACGATGTGATTGTAAGGTTTGACGTTGCCAACAGCGTCATCAGAGTCCACGACGACTTAGATAACGATGGCGCAGTTGGCAATGGTGAGCACACTACCGCACTGCCACTAAGTGATCAGGTCGTAATCGGCCTTGGTTCTTCCACACCGCTGCACCCGGTGGGTGCAGGTCCCATAACGTTCAGCAAGAGAGTGGAAAATATGCCGGCGGTCACGTTTCATCGAAACGGGTCGGCGAGCGAGTATGGCGGGATTTACCTCACATCAAAGCGAAATCGGAATGGCGGGACCCATCCCCGAGATTCCCGTTTGGTTGTGGTGGACCGCGCCACGGGAAGGGTTGCGACCTACAGATTCGACGGATCCGAATGGATAAGGGGGTCCTAGTGTTGCGTAACAAGGGTTTCACTCTGATAGAAGTGATGATGGCGATGAGTATTTTGGGCGTCGTGATTCTCGGGATGTCGTCGACCATGGGTGGCATGGTTCACATGGTGGCGGTAAGTCAACAGAAGGCTGCAGCCCTGGCGCTTGTAGACAGCAGGCTCAGTGAGATAGAGATGGAGCCGAACTATTCACGACTAGACTCGGCCTATGCTGGCACTGAGGCAAACCTTCCATCGCTTCCCGGTGCCACTCGGAAGACGACAGTCGTCCACGTCGGAGGGCCTGGTCAGCCGGTGGATTATGTGAAGATATCGGTGAGTGTCCAGGCAGCCGGCCTCGTCGATCCAATCTCGCGTACGATAAGTGTGGCAGCACCATGAGACTGAAGAGACTTGTTTCAGACGACCGCGGACTCACGCTTTTGGAGATGATCATCGCGCTAGGAGTATTCAGCGTGATAGTAGGGGCATCTCTGGGATTCCTGAGATCGCAGAGCCGAGCATTTCGTGTGGGCTCGGACGGAATGGGCACACTACAGAATCTCAGATTTGCTGCCAACCAAGTCGAACTCGACCTCCGATCGGTGGGGTCTAATGTTCCAGACGGCCAGCCCTTCTTGGTGTATGCAGGTGATGATGTTGTGGCATTCAATGGAGATCACACGAGTAACGTAGCCAACGATCCGTTCGCAGTATACGTGGATACAGACGCCCCGGATCGAGCAGTGACAGCTCTTGGGAAACTCAATGCGATCACGATCCCGCAGACGGGAGTTCTGTATCCTGACACAACATATTCTGGACCGGGCGGAATCGGGATAAGCCCTGCCGAGACCATCGTCCTCTATTTTCGACCCGATTCGTCGACGTCTCGAGTGGATGACTATGGGCTCTTTCGACAGGTAAACGACAAGACTGAACTGGTAAGTCGAAATCTCTTGAAGACACCAGGAGAGCCATTCTTCGAGTACCTATGGGTGCGGGACGTTGGCGGAACCATTGGAATTGATACTGTGTCATCGGCAATGTTGCCTCTGTCGCATTCGGTCCCTATTCATGGATCAACAGCTGATTCAGGATCGTTTGCCCGCATCGACAGCATCCGAGGTGTCAAAGTCAATCTTACGGCAACCAATGGACGCGCCGGTGCTGCTCAACGGGTAAGATCCTTCGCAGTTGTGGTTCGCATGCCTAATGCAGGCCTGCGTTCGAAACGGACATGCGGATCAGACCCCATTTTCGGCTCGACAATGAGCGCGAATGCCAGCAGTCTACCTACGGGCGAACGAGTCGTTGACCTTGGGTGGGGAGCGGCAGTAGATGAAGTTGGAGGCGAGGCAGACGTGATGCGGTACGTAGTGTGGCGACGCGAGGCCTCACAGACAAGTTGGGGGAACCCATATCTCAGCATCCCCGCGGGCAATCCCTCGTACACGTACCAAGACCAGGCGGCGGTGCAGGGGACGTCGTATTTCTATGCAGTCGCAGCGCAGGACTGCACGCCTTCCCTCTCCACGATGGTCTCAACCGGGCCTGTTACTCCGTGATAGTTAGAGCTAAGCTGAGAAAGTGGAGCAATATCATGACTCGAATTAGCAAAGTGAGCAATGAAAAGGGCATAGCTCTGATGATAGTGGTGCTGCTCGCGGTAGCGATGGCAGCACTTGCTCTCGGGGCTTCGATGCTGATGTTGTCGGTTTCAGCGATCAGTCGTTACAACGATCGCCAGAGTCAGTTGAACGTAGTTGCAGATGCCGGGTTGGAAGAGGCACGGGCTCGACTCAATGGCAATCGAGCACTGTATCCAGACAGCGGATACCTGACTCTGGAGAATGGTGTGGCAGTGACGGATGCTGCCGGCGCTACCATTCCAAATGTTAGACGATGGAGTTACGCTGGGCCCACCGGCATTACCAGTGGCCAGTATGGAGTGTTCGGTAGTATCGTCGTGGTCGCAGAAGACCAGGTTGGCAATCGAGTGGTGCGGCGGGCTGCAGTCAACCAGGAAAGTTTTGCGAACTTTGCGTATTTCACGACCATCGAGGGCAATATTTGGTTTGCAAGCGGCGATCAAATATGGGGCCCCGTTCATTCGAACGATCAGATCAAGATCCATTATACTGGCGCGACCTTCCATAGTTCAGTCGAGACGGCTAGAACGATTTACCAGAAAAGGTATGCGACGTTTGACCAAGGTTACGTGGAGAGCGGGAAGGTTATTGCTATGCCGCTTACGGCGGATCTGCTCAAGCTCCAGACTCAAGGAGCAGCCGGAGGGACGGCCTTTGTCGGGAATAGCATAGGGGGAAAGGGTGAGGCAACTACACGTATAGAGTTCGTCGCCCTGGACCTAAATGGTGATGGGGATTCCACGGATGCTAATGAGGGATTCGTACGGGTCTATCAAGCTCTGGGCAACGCGAACTGGGTTACCGGTGATGTGCCCACAGACTACTCAAGCAACGGTTTGCGAAATTCTACTACATGCGGCCACTATCATGTAAACGGAACATTTGTATCTGCGAGCGCACATCCGAACTCTGGTCCTGATAGCTGGATCGCGTCGGTGCAGAACAACGCTCGACGCTGTTATCTGGGAGGCTCGGATTCGCTGTCGGGCGCTTTCGTACAGAATGACGGAATCGGGCATTGGCTTCAGTGGTCGGGGCCAGTTAACCCGCTGGTGGCTACACGGCCGGACGCTCAATATCTATTTCCGATATCACGTGCATTGAACCCCGGGTTCAAAGGCGTAATTTTCGTGCAAGGTAAGTTGGCGATCTCCGGTGTCGTGAGAGGGCGCCTGACGGTAGCAGCTACGGACGACATTGTGATTGCCGACGACGTCACCTACGCTACTGACCCCGGTGCTGGAACCTGCGCCGATGTGCTCGGCATTTTTAGCGGCAGGGATGTGGTGGTAGCGGATAATCCACTCAACGCTCCGTACCGGCCGAAACGCCCGAGGAATTATCGCAATAACAACTACGTGACGTACGATGACACGAAGGATGAGTTCATACACGGCGTGGTACTAGCGCTCAATGTGTTTACGGTTGAGAACTATGCCAGCGGATCGACCCGCGCGGAGAAATGTGAAGGCTCGAACGTCGGAAGGGGATGTCTCTATCTTACGGGTGGAATTATCCAACGCCAGCGTGGTGCTGTGGGTCTGACATCGGGACGGGGATATCTCAAGAGGTATTCGTACGATCAGTGCACGAGTGACGCTCCGCCGCCGTATTTCCCCACAACTGGACATTTTGACCGTGGGCGCCAGTTCGATGTTGATCCAACCGGCTTCGACATAAACTCGTACTTTCGGTTGCTCACAGCTGGGATCTAGGCGTCAGCCGGTCGGATGACGGGAGGGGGGTTAGCTCCCGTGCGGATGTGCCATTTCCCGAGGCTTGACTGCGGCATCGAACTCGATCTCTGACAGGTATCCCAGCGCCAATGCGGCAGTCTTGAGCGTCGTACCCTCCTTGTCGGCCTTCTTGGCGATTTCCGCCGCCTTGTCGTAACCGATCTTGGGTGCAAGGGCTGTTACCAGCATTAGCGAGTTGTTCACCAACTCCGCAATTCGTTGCTCGTTGGCTGTTAGGCCCTCCACGAGATACTTGCGGAACGACTCACACGCATCGGCTAGTAGAATTGCCGAGTTGATGAGATTGAAGACGATCATTGGTTTGAAAACATTGAGTTCAAAGTTTCCCTGCGAGCCGCCGATCGCTATCGCTGTATCATTGCCCAAGACCTGAGCAGTTACCATGGTCATTGCCTCGCACTGGGTGGGGTTGACCTTCCCGGGCATGATAGATGAGCCGGGCTCGTTTGCAGGGAGTTTGAGTTCACCCAGCCCAGATCTTGGTCCCGATCCAGCCCAACGAATGTCGTTGGCGATCTTCATCAAGGAACACGCCAACACCTTGAGCGCGCCGTGCGCCATTACCATGGCATCGTGCGCACCCAACTCGGCGAATTTGTTCGGCGCCGATTCGAACGGAAGCCCGGTTAGTTCGGCAATGTGTGCTGCGCACTTCTCTCCGAATCCGGCAGGAGTGTTGAGTCCGGTTCCAACGGCTGTTCCACCAATGGCTAGTCTGTAGAGATCCGGGAGGCTGCTCTCTACTCGGGCGATATCGGCATCGAGCTGGGCTACATATCCGGAGAACTCCTGCCCTAACGTGAGCGGTACAGCATCTTGCAAATGGGTACGGCCGATCTTCACTATCTCGGCGAACTCCTTCTCCCTGCCGGCAAGCGCGTCGCGCAAGTGTGCGACAGCGGGAATGAGCTGTTGTTTAACCAACTTGGCTGATGCTATATGCATCGCAGTCGGGAACGTGTCGTTCGACGACTGAGACATGTTGACATGATCGTTAGGGTGGACAGGATCCTTGCTTCCCTTTTCCCCGTTGGCCATCTCGATCGCGCGGTTCGCGATCACCTCGTTGGCATTCATGTTGGACTGCGTACCGCTTCCCGTCTGCCACACATGGAGTGGGAAGTGATCGTCCAGCTTTCCGTCGCTCACCTCCGCTGCAGCCGCCACAATGAAGTTGGTGAGCTTTTCGTCCAGCTTGCCCAGTTCTCGGTTGGTGAGTGCCGCGGCCTTCTTTAGCACGCCAAACGCCCTGATGACCTCAATCGGCATATGGTCCCGCCCGATCGAAAAGTGGATCAAGGATCGCGCCGTCTGTGCGCCCCAGTATTTGTTCGACGGGACCTCGATGGGTCCCATGCTGTCGCTTTCGGTTCGGGTCTCCGGCCCGCTCGTTGTCATCTTTGCCTCAGTTCTGTGCGTCGAGTTCAATGCTACAGCCTGGAGCACAATCAATCCAGTGGGAGGCCCCCGTAGTGAGAGTCTAGGCGGTGTATGGCGACCTTTGTGTGGCGGTGCTATGATAGCTCTGGCAACCATCCCCCAGGGACTTTCAGGAGACGAGGATCCCATGTCAGCCGTCCAAACCCGTTCACTTCGGGTTGTCTACGCCGGTATCGTAATCGCGTCGATTGCCTGGCCATCGTCGATTCGCGCAACACAGACTGATTCAGGCTCCGTTCCGGAGGGAGCGACAACTCTGTTTGAGACTCACGATCTCTTGTCTTTTGAGATCCGCGCTCCGCTGCGCGACATTCTGAATGACCGGAACCAGGAGAGTGAAGAGCACCCTGGCACGTTGGTATTGCGGGGATCGAACGGAGACTCTACCAGCCTGGATATCAAGATCAGAACGAGGGGCAACAGTCGGCTTCGCAAGGACATCTGCAACTTTCCGCCTGTGCGGCTCAACTTTCAGACCGGACAGACCAAGCAGACGATCTTTGCCGGTCAAGACAAGTTGAAGCTCGTGACTCACTGCCAAGACGGAAGGGACGAGTATGAGCAGTTCCTCCTTAAGGAGTACCTCCTATACCGCGCATTCAATTTACTTACGGACTTGAGCTTCAGAGTGCGTCTGGCACGCATAACTTACGTGGATAGTGAGGATCGCAGAGATGTGATCACCAAGTACGGATTTCTCATTGAGCAGAAGGAGATGATGGCGGCCCGTAACGACCGGGAGGCGATCAAGGTTAGAGTCTTATCGCCCGGATATGTCGATCCTGAGTATCTGAGCCTCGTTGAGGTATTCCAATACATGATAGGGAATCCGGACTGGTCTGCCTTCGCGGCGGAGAAGGGCAAGGGCGAGTGCTGCCATAACACGAGCCCAATCGGTTCGATGCAAGGTCCGGTTTTTCCAGTACCGTTCGACTTCGACATCACCGGGCTCGTATCGCCGCGGTATGTCAATCGATTGTACCAGGCTACGCCAGGAGCACGCGTCAGCAACGTCACGAAGAGGATCTACCGCGGACTGTGCCGTTCCGAACGATATCTCGACAACGTGTTTGCACTTCTCCGCGATCGGCGGGATGACATTTATGCTCTCTACAGCACCCAGGAGGGTCTGGATCCCAAAATGTTGAAGCGTACCATCGAGTACTTCGATGATTTCTACGAGGTGATCGACGATCCGCGGAAGGTCGAGCGCGAGATCAGACGTAACTGCCGCGGTCCCAGATCTGATTGATTGCTTCGCATGCCGGCACTGTCTCTCCGCGCACTGCGGTTCGCGAGCAGAGACCAGACATCCCAACTAGCCCTCCCGTGCTCACCGACGCGCGCTCCGGGACACAGCAGGCATGCTGCGCGGCAGACGAGACTCCGGTTACATCCACACAAGGCTGGCACCGTATTTTGTACCAAGAACTGATCAATCTAGTGTGGTCGGTGGCCCATCATCGGCAAACCTGCTAGAATCCGTCCTCGTATTTGGTGCAGATATCCAGCAAACCCAAGATCAGAAAATCATGAGCGACTTCCTAAAGACACTTGGCATAGGGCGTAGTAACCTCGGGGGCTTTGCCGGAGAGTGGATCGGATCAGGTCCGGAAGTAGAGGTGATTACTCCGATTGACGGATCCGTGATCGCGACCGTAAATCAGGTCACAGAGGACGCCCACAACGCCTTTTTGAGCTGGCGAACGATTCCCGCGCCGAGACGCGGAGAGATCGTACGGCAGCTTGGCAACGAACTGCGCAAGGTCAAGCACGAACTAGGCGCGCTGGTAACGCTCGAGATGGGCAAGATCGTCGCCGAAGGCGAGGGCGAAGTGCAGGAGATGATCGACATCTGCGATTTCGCCTGCGGTCTTTCGCGCCAGCTCTATGGTCTAACGATGCCGTCCGAGCGTCCCGATCACAGAATGTTCGAGCAATGGCATCCGCTCGGCGTTGTCGGGGTGATCAGCGCATTCAATTTTCCGGTTGCGGTATGGAGTTGGAACGCCGCTCTTGCAGTGGCCTGCGGTGACAGCGTGCTGTGGAAACCGGCGAGCAAGACACCGCTTACCGCGATCGCTTGTACGAAGATCGCTGAGCGGGTTCTCCACGCAAACGATGTGGACCCGGCGGTGATGTCGCTGGTGGTGGGGCGCGGTTCTACGGTGGGCGACAGGTTGCTGCATGACCGCCGTATCCCGCTTGTGTCGGCGACCGGCAGTTGCCAGATGGGATATAGAGTCGCCGAGGTGGTGAATAAGAGACTGGGCAGAACGATTCTGGAGTTAGGTGGCAACAACGCGATCATCGTAACCCCCAATGCCAACATGGATCTCGTTCTTCCCGCAATTTTGTTTGGAGCAGTTGGGACTGCAGGACAGCGCTGCACGTCGACTCGCCGAATTATTGTACACGAATCAATGCGCGAGGCATTGGAGCAGCGTCTGTGTACTGCTTACGATGGCATCCGGATCGGTGATCCTCGAAAGGCCGACACGTTGATGGGGCCGTTGGTTACCCACGACGCCGTGTCGGATTTACAGACCGCTATCAAGCGAGTGCAGGAAGAGGGCGGACAGGTGCTTTGTGGGGGAGACGCGTTGGACGGCGACGAGTATCCTGGCGGTCACTACGTGAAGCCGTGCATCGCATCGGCCAACAACGAATTCGCGATCGTGCAGGAGGAAACCTTCGCCCCGATTCTGTACATAATAGGGTATGGCAGTGCCTCGGCATCGCCCAAGCAAGCCGTGAGCGAAATCGAACAGGCTGTGTCGCTGCATAACGGTGTGCCGCAGGGGCTGTCCTCTGCGATCTTCACCGAGCACGTGCGGGAGGCGGAGTATTTTCTGTCGCATCGCGGCAGCGACTGCGGCATCGCCAACGTCAACATCGGTACCAGCGGCGCCGAGATAGGTGGCGCGTTCGGTGGCGAAAAGGAAACCGGGGGCGGTCGCGAGTCGGGTTCCGACGCGTGGAAGGCTTACATGCGTCGTCAGACCAACACTGTCAACTGGGGTACCGACCTGCCTCTGGCGCAGGGGATAGAGTTCGGCGGCTGATAGCATCGTGACAGCCGAGACGACGACGGCCGTGAACGATACATTTCGTCCTGTCCCATACATGGGCGTGATCTACGTGGTCGCCGAGGCCATGAAACTGGGGTTCTGGAACGGCCACCCTGAGTGGAGCAACCTGGGGCAGGGGCAGCCCGAGGTAGGGCCGATCGATGGTGCACCGCCGCGCTTCTCCAAGATAGAACTCGCGCCACATGAGCACGCCTATGGCCCGGTCGGCGGAACCGACGAGTTGCGCCAAAGAGTGGCCGAGCACTACAACAGGCTGTACAGGGGCGGCAAGCCGTCCAAGTACACGAAAGACAACGTCACGATCGCGGCAGGCGGACGTCTCGTACTAACCAGGGTGTTCGCAACGCTCGGCAAAATTAATCTGGGCTATCAGCTACCCGACTACACCGCATACGAGGACATGATCGACTACCATCGCTATCGTGTCACGCCGTTCGGGGTGGTCACAACGGTGGACGGCGGGTTCGTGATGTCGCCACCGGTCTTGGAATCGGCGGTTAGCCGATACGGTCTGAACGCGTTTCTTCTCAGTAACCCGTGCAACCCTACTGGACAGCTCGTGCAAGGTGAGGCGTTAGAGAAGTACGTTGACCTCTCGCGTCACAATGAATGCGCGTTGATCTTAGACGAGTTCTATTCGCATTACGTGTACTCGGCTGAGGGCAAACCCGGCATCGGCCCGGTGTCTGCCGCCGAGTACGTGAACGATGTGGAGAGCGATCAGGTGGTGGTGATCGACGGCCTTACCAAGAGCTACCGCTATCCTGGGTTGCGCATTGGGTGGGCACTCGGCCCTGCGGATATCATGGAGCGAATGAACCGAGCGGCCAGCGCGATCGACGGCGGCCCCAGCATCGCGTGTCAGAAGGCAGCGCTCGAGATCTTGGAGCCGAACGTTGCGGACCGGGAAACGAACGCTGTACGAACGGTGTTTGCACGCAAACGCAACATCATGTTGCAGCGATTGCAGGCGATGGGGATCCGTTGCGAAGTACCGCCGAGCGGTACGTTCTACGTATGGGCCGACATCGGTTCGTTGCGTGAGCCGCTCAACGACGCGGACAGTTTCTTTCGCGCCGCGCTCGAGCGCAAGGTGTTGACCGTACCGGGGCGGTTCTTCGATGTGAATCCTGGGAAAGAGCGTGCTGGCCCATCGCCGTATCAATCATGGGTGCGGTTCTCATTTGGTCCGCCAGAGGAGAACATGGTTATGGGGTTGGAGAGACTAGGGGAGATGGTGCATGACCGGCAGCAGCGTTAGTTAAGGCGCCGAATCGAATATCGAGCAAGGAATACATTCATAATTGGGAGCGTACAACCAGTCGCTAAGATCCCAATGCAGAGAATCGTAGTCGATCCCCGATGCTACCCAAGCTGTGATGCGCGGCTTAGTACATGAGTGCGTAATGTTGATGATACGTTTCCCAGGGCACCCGGCAAATTGCTTCTGCGGCTCGGCAACGAGTGCATTTTCGAGCGTGCTGGCCTTTGGCGTGCCATGGATCGCCGCCAGTTAGGTGCTGGCGTGGAGAAATTGACAAACGGACCGGATTTTGACGCGGCCAGCGCAAACTATGAGTTCGCCGAGTTACTGGAATGCGCGGAGGTCCCCGCATGAGCGCGGTCGGTCCTATGAACGGCCGTTAAAGATGCGTTATGGATCGATGATCTCAAGAACTAGGTTTCAGACAGACGGCCGAAAAGAGAAACGCCCCTTGCGGGGCGTCGGGCCGACGATGCTATCGCCGGCGGGGTTATGGGCAAATAATACGAATCCTGGCTCGATCTGTCAATGCGCCGAGCTGGACTCTGTATGCAGAGGGTGATCGCTTATATCGACGGATTCAACCTCTATTTTGGTATCAGGTCCAAGGGTTGGCGCCGGTATTACTGGCTCAATCCGCGCCTGCTGATGGAGAACCTGCTGAAGCCGGGCCAGCAGCTCCTGCTCACGAAGTATTTCACCGCCAGGGTGAGCCACAACCCAGGGAAGCACAAGCGTCAGGCGACGTTTCTGGAAGCCGTCGGCACGCAGCAGGATACGCAGATTTACTACGGGCACTTATCTCCCGAAAGCGCAAAAATGCCGTCGCTGCGGGGCAATCTGGGAGAGCCACGAGGAGAAGATGACGGATGTCAACATCGCTGTAGAGCTACTGAACGACGCTTATGCGGATGCATTCGACACGGCGTTGCTGTTATCGGCGGACAGCGATCTTACGGCTCCCGTTGAGTCGGTGCTCCGCCGGTTCCCCGAGAAACGAATTGTCATCGCATGCCCGCCGAACCGGCAGTCGAAACATCTCGAGAAGACTGCGAATGCTTCTTTTCGCATCGGCCGTAAGAAATTGCAAGACAGTCAATTCCCTGATGAGGTAACCAAGCCAGACGGTTATGTCTTGAAACGCCCTGCCTCGTGGAGATGAGAGAACCTCGACAAGATGCTTATCGTGCCGTAGGTTTCGTTTAACGGAGTGCCACATTGCGTAGCTCTTTCGCTGCGTTGAGTAGCCGGCAGGCGTTTAGTCTGCCGGCTCTCTTATGTCCAAGAAGCTACCTCCGAGCTGAGAGTCCAACTGCTCAAATGGAGTGAAAGCGATCCGGGTGGTCGGTAGTGAGCCTTGAGCGCTGGGCGGAACACGGGTGGCTCAAACCCCACATCCAGATATGCTTTGAGCGAATCGAATATTGAACAAGGGATGCAGAGTATGAAGTAAACCAGAGCGGTTACCCGCCGAGCACTTCATTACCTAATGCCTGTCAGGAAGCGAGGCCCAACCTTCGGGGCGGCTCAGGCGACGTGCGCAGGCCGGATTTCCTTTAACTCGGCCGCCTGATCTGAATGCATTGCGTCCCACAGATCGACTGCCTGCTGGAGATTGAGCCAGAACTCGGGCTCGGTATCGGTGAACCTGGCAAGCCGGAGCGCGGTGTCCGGCGTCACGCTACGCTTACCGTTCACGATCTCGTTCATCCTCGGATAGGAGATCCGGAGGCGCTCTGCGGCTTCCTTCTGAGTGATTGCAAGGGGGATCAGGAAATCCTCCGAGAAGACCTCACCCGGATGGGTTGGACGACGGTTTTTCGGCAAGCGACGCATGGCTCGTTCCTATGGCTTTAGCTGGGCTCGGGGCCTCAATGGTAGTCTACGATCTCAACATCTTCCGCTCCGGCTTCGGTCCAGCGGAAGCAGACCCGGTACTGATCGTTGATTCGAATCGAATGCTGGCCAACGCGGTCCCCTTTCAGCTTCTCCAACTGCAGGCCTGGAAGCGACAGAGACCGCAGGGAGACCGCGGAATTCAAGCGGTCCAACGTGCTCCCGGCCTTCTTATGGAGGAGGCCAGGGAGGGTCTTCCGGGCTGACTTCGTATCCTCGCCATCGAAAATGTTCTCGGTGCCCTTGTCTCTGAACGCGATGATCAAACGCGCCGTCCCCTCTGCCAGTAGTCCGATCTTCACGCTTTACATGAAGCATAATATGCCGTTCACTTCCGAACAAGCGCTTGCCGCTAGCGCGGAATGCTTGGAGGGTCCGGACTGTGGGACACCCTTCATGTCTATTTGGATCTCGCGGCTCATCCTGAGCGCGCCCAAGAAGCTGTCTCCGAGTTGAGAGTGCAACGGCTCAAATGGAGTGGAAGCGATCCGGATTCTTGAAGCGGACTTAGGCAGGCTCGACAGCGTTGGAACGATGAGAGTCGCGGGGTTCCTGGGGGATCGGAATAGCGATGAAGTCCGCGCTGATGTAGTCGGAGCGATCGCCTGAAGCACCGTCATGTGGACCTCTTCCCCAAAATTGATTTATGAAACCGGTGCATGCCCGCCTCAACTCGATGAGAGGGTGGCGACCTCCGTCCTATTCGGCATGTGGGTTGGATCTACACATGGTACGATCCTGTAGGACCTATCCGCCTGCACAGCCTGGGATCCTACGGAATGATGCGCACTCGGCGCGGAGTGACTTCAAGCCCCGTGATTGGACTTCCGAGTCCAAGTACTCCCAATTTTCTCGATCCCCAACAGAAGGTCTTGCCGTCAGCATCGAGCCCGCATGAGTGGCTCCAACTGGTCGCGATGCTGACGAACGATACGGTGCTGTTCACTTGAGTCGGTTGATTCCGGTTCACTTGCGTCCCATCCCCTAGCTCACCTGATTGGTTTAGGCCCCAGCAAAATGTTGCGCTTGTACCAGCCTCGACGGCGCAAACATGGTAACCATTTCCTGATGAGAGGTGAGAGAAAGCAGGTCCCGCTACAAGCACCGGCGAATTGACAGAAGACGTGTCCATTCCGGCCCCCAGCTGACCCCACACGTTGAATCCCCAACAGTAAGTTGATCCCTGGGTTGTAGTACCACACGTGGTGAAATTCAAGGTCGTCAGCCGTTCGTAACTATGGGAACCGCTCACCTTTTCGGGAACTGAGCGTGCTAGGACCGTCGAGCTGTCGCCGCGTTGCCCGTCTTGATTGATGCCCCAACAGTAGGCGGTCCCCGCAGCATCCCACCCACAATTGTGACCCCAGCCAACCGCAACACCGCTGAACGTGATCCCTCCGACGACGAGAGTCGGCCCTAGAACCACGTGCTGTAAGTCCGGATTACACCCGCCGAGACAGAAGTTCGCCGTTGAGTCGCCCACCTGTCCAACGTGGTTCCATCCCCAACAATACAATTTCCCGCTCGTCGCGAAACCACATGCGTGCCCAGCTCCCAATCCTACAAACGTGTAGGACAGCCCTCCACCGGCGACCACCGGCTGGAGACTGTTTGTGGTTGTCCCGTTGCCGAACTGTCCCCATTGGTTGTCGCCCCAGCAATATAGCGACCCTGATGAGTCGAATCCGCACGTCGTGGCTTCGCCTCCAGTTGCCAGGAACACGAACCGAACTGTTCCTAGTACACGCACCGGTTCGGCTCTTTCATCCGTGGAACCATCACCGAGCTGACCGAAGCGATTGTTTCCCCAACAGAACGCTGTTCCATTGGCCAGGAGTACACAGGTGTGGTTACGGCCATTAACGACCTGGATTACCGGGCTGACCTCGACGGTCCCGTTTCCTTCAACTGCATCTGCGATTGCGATGATGCTGGATGGTCCATTGGCGACGGCCGTCGCGAGTCCTGTGTTGTCGATGCTCGCTACCGCTGAGTCAGTACTGCCCCAAACCACCGAAGGCTGAGTCGCCAGCAAGATCCCGTTGGCATCATGCGCCTCAGCCGCAAACCTTACAGTATCGCCCAGCGCAGTCAGTAAGGCCGAATCGGGGGTGACGGTCACGCTCGACACCACTTGGTCGATGTTGAGGGTAGCGGTTCCGATGACGTTGCCCACATCTGCTGAGATCGTCACGGTGCCGTTAGCGACCGCTACAACGAGCCCGGTCCCGTCCACAGTCGCTACAGCAGTGTCGGAACTTCGCCACGTAAACGAGGGCTGCGCCGCTAAGGTGTTTCCATTCAGATCGAGGGCCTCAGCCGCAAACTGTAGCGTGTCTCCTAGCGCCGTCAGGAGAGCTGAGTCGGGAGTGACAGTAATGGATGTCAGGACCTCAGCGACCGCGACCTCAAGCCTGCCTGCACCGCCAACGCCTTCGACCGTCGCTCGAATAGTGGCGGTGCCATTACTGACGGCAGTGGCAAGACCAGACGCTTCGACTGACGCCACACTTGAATCGGACGAAGACCAGGCAAATGTCTTGCCCGTTATGGTGTCACCGGAAGCTGCCAGAGCCATCGCTGTGAACTGCTGACTCGCGCCCAAAGCCAGCAGAGTCACGCTGGCTGGAAGCACGTTCACCGTGGCTACCGAGGGTGGCGCAGGGGGGGTGCGCGGAGTATCGGTTGGGCCTGTTGATGTTTCTGTCCTAGAACCCGAACCGCAAGAGCCTGACACAATGGCTGTTATCAGGGCGGCGGCATGGCGGAGCACAGTCATGGGGCTGATATTCGGATGTTGATGCAGCAGATGTTTCTTCATGGAAAAACTCCTCCTGTATTGCATCCGCTACATTCGGGATGACTGATCTTCTGTTTGTGGCGACGGTACCATCTGAGTCACTCGCATCGTCGGTAGGGCAGTCACCTTCGCCGCCACTCCTGGGTGTTTTGGTGCCGGCTTGCACGGCCCCAGATTTCGCTGATGCCTGATCCTTGGCCAGCTCGAATGCCGTCGTCGAGTCTGTTGCATCACAGGATGCATCGGGTACGGTAAGTGGCGTGCAGAGGGTACTTTCAAGAAACTTGGATTTCCGATCGGCCCGAGATCACTGCCGGCGACCTCGAATGATTGCACCGTACTCACCCACCATCCACACAACGCCCGGTGCGCGACCCCATATAGCGTTGAGCTGGGTAGACACAGGATTTGAAAGATACTGCCATGCTGCTCCGTCGAAGTGCAAAAGGCCAGATTCGCTTACAACACCGTCGGCAATTTGAGGGACGCCGGCGCTATACACGTCTGCCGGTGCAGTGCCATAAACCGAACGCATACCGCTCTCAATCCTTGTACCATTTGCGTCCGTGGTAGATACACTCCAACTGCTGCCGTCGAAGTGTTTGCGAGTAGCTCCGACGATCCAGACGTCACTACTGCTTGCCGCCCAGACACTTGCGTTATTTATGCCAAATGAAATGGTAACAATTTGCCAATCCTTACCGTCGTAGTGGAGGGCTACGTCAGGTCTGGTAGCTGAATTCGCGACGACCCAGATGTCGTCTGCTGCCGTGCCCCAGATGCCGACGAATTCTACGTCAGCGGAGATCAGAGGGACCTTTACCCGACGCCAGGCATCACCGTCGTAATGCCCAATGCCAAAGGATCCAGACACCCAGATGTCGTTGGGTGCACTTCCCCAGATACCTGTGGGTCCAAAATCTTCCTGACTGGGTACTTTGGACCAAGATGCTCCATCGAAGTGGAGAAATGTTTGGGGGGCGGCGATGGCCCACACGTCATCTGCTTGGCTGCCCCAGATCCCAGTAATGAAAGCCGATGTCGGAAGACCCGTGTCGAGCGCCACGGTCCATGCCGTTCCGTCAAAATGCAGGATCGAGCCAATGGCTCCTGCCCACACGTCGTCAGCGCTATAACCCCAAACCGAATACATGCTAGTGTCCGTGGGGCTGGCAACAGAGTCCCATGTCATGGCCGGCGATGCTTCTGCCACGTTGACGGTAATAAGTCCGTAGCCGCCAAGCCCATCCGCTGTAGCCTGAATGATGGCCTGCCCGCTCGTAACTGCGGTGACTAATCCGGTTCCAGGCTCTATGGTCGCCACCGTCGGATTCAGACTGGTCCAGGAGAATGTCTTACCACCAATCGCGTTATCAGCGGAATCGCGGAACTCGGCCATTGCGATCAGCGTGCTTCCAACACCGCTCAAGCCGCTACCCCTCGGCGTCACGACAACAATCGGTAATCTCGCAGCGATAACCGCAGAATCACGCACAGCGCCACTCTGTGCGGCAATTGCTACAGTGCCGCGTCTCAGAGCTGTCACTAGTCCCGTCGTGTCCACGGTCACCGCTGTCGGATTCCCGCTCGACCAGGCCAGTGGGGCGTCCACAACGATGCTGTCATTCGCATCGAACACCTGCCCAGTGAGCCGTGCAGTATCTCCAATCGCAGTCAGAACCAAGCTGTCTGGTTTGACGTTTAGTCGAACGGCTATTTGCGAGACCGTAAGTGATGCCGAGTCCTGGATGCCATCGGCACTCGCTGTGATAAATGTTTGTCCGTTCGCGATCGCCATAACCAGACCGGAGTCGCTGACGGTCGCCACATTCCCGTCGTTTGACGTCCACGTAAATGCCTTGCCCGGTATGATACGGCCAGCGGCATCTCGTGCCGTAGCGGCGAATTGAACAGTCGCGCCTAGCGACACGAGTGTGGCGGTACTCGGGGCTACATGGATCGTCGGTGCAGACGCGTCCTGCTCCCCAGGTGCGCTGGGCTGGCCACCACCACAGGCCGAAACAATAGCCGTTATGAGGACGGCGGCATAACGGAGCGCAGGTATGGTCCTCATATTCGGATGTTCATGCAATAGCTGTTTCGTCATGGAAAGATCTACTCCTGTATCGCATCCGCTACATTCAGGAGGACTGCTCTCTTATTGGTGGCGACGGTACCTTCTGAGTTGATCGCATCGCCGGTAGGGCACTCACCTTCGCCAGCCGTGCCTCGCGCCCCGGTGTCAGCTTGGTCGGCCCCCGACTTCGCTGATGCCTGATCCTTGGCCGGCTCGGATGCCGTCGCCGAGTCTGTTGCGTCAGAGAGTGCATCGGGCACGGTCAGTGGCGTGCAGAGTGTGCTCTCAAGAAACTTGGACTTCCGATTGACCATCTGTGGTTCTCCTGTGGTAGCGGCGAACGGTGCCGGTCTTGGAAGCTGGGTTGAGGGTGTGACAATCCGGCGCAGCTCGCGTATCCCTTATCAATACAGCGGTGGCGTTAGATGGGCGTCATATGAGACCACAAGAGGCAGGAGCGACTGCGCAACACCCCATTCCAGCATACTACCGCACTATCACATCCAGCACGGCCGCTGCAACTGGGGTGTCGACGTGATGCAGATCGGGGAGTCGCTGCGGCAATCTGCTCTCAAGTCACTTAGGCCCAACTGCTGCTACTGGGAACAACGTATTCGAGATTCCCAATTCACCAATTCCGGCTCTCCCTGCTCAGCAGCTCGGCTGCATAACCGCACTGCGGATCATCTGAGACCTTGTCGAAGGTCGCAAAGCAGATAGCAACACCCATTGACAGCAGTGGATTAGTTCAACTGATTGTATCAGGAATGCTCAAACCACCGGGAATATCATGCTTCCGTCGGGCCCGACGACCAATCCAGCGACGACAGTCGCGGGCCGTAAGCACTCCGTATACAATCCTTTGTCGTTAGGTCGCAAACCTACACTCGATCTACTCTATAGTGAAAGGAACGCCATGAAATTTGTGCAGTTCGGATGCAAGAAGTGCGATGCTGTTATCACGGTCGAACGCAATGTCTGGAGCGACAAGATTGAGGTGAGAACCAAAGAGGCCAAGACGAAGGACCACTTCGGCAAAATGGAGATTGAGTGCACCAAGTGCCATAAACCAGTCGCCATCTTATCGATTGACCCCGTCTAGGTTGCTTGGGACGTCACGAAGAGCGACGGTACCATCTGAGTAGCTCGCATCGCCGGTACGGCAGTCACCTTCGCCACCACTCCGCGGCGTCTTGTTGTGAGGCTGATTACTGTCGGACGTCGACCATGTGGCGGCCATGGCTTCAGATCAACCTGTAGTTATTTGACGCTTTCATTTCTTGATTTGACCAATTGCTTTCCTAAACTCTCTTGCACTCTTGGTTGGCTTTCCTTTCTTCCCTCGTATTACACCCGCAATAGACCAATCTGGCCCTTTCTTTTTCTGAACATTTTGGAGGTTCTCGTTCTTCTCGGCGGCTAGCTGAATTAGGAAAGATTCGATCTGCTCTATTTCCTTCTCATTAGTCTTGCCTGGCTTCTTGGGATGGCGCACAAAAAATAGTACGGGCGTAGCTTGCTTGTATTCAGCTAATGCGTTATAAAACTTGACACGCTTCGTGGGACTAAAACATTCCTGACCAAAGGACTTCGTTGCCTTCCCCACGTACCAAGGTGTGTATCCTTTCCCCGCTTTCACCGCAAACACATATACACCACATTCCTTTCGTAACCCACCTATTTCATCCGACTGTTTCCAGAATTTAGCGTAATGGAGTTTCTTCCCACCGGCACGCTGGTCAGATGGCATGCGGAAGGGACCTGCAACAGTGAATTCTGCCATGGTTACTATTCTCCTCGAGTTATAGACCGACTTCGCAGATCAGCTGCAGGCAGTCAGCGTTCCTTGGGCCCACCAGCCGACAGTCTATTGATACCTTTTCGGAACTCACCTGAATGACTTCCGTATGAGACTCATCGTGTCTCGCCAACAGCTATTTCTGTTCCACTCCGTCGTGAACCACATGGGCCCGGCCAGCCGCATCACGCTCGTCAGTGTGCCGCCCGATGTACTCGGCGACCTCTGGCTCCAATGCCTCTACCAACATCCGACGAGCACCTTCTCCGGCCAGCTCGTAAAAATATTTGCCTTCAATAGCCAGGAGTGCCGTATATGCTACACCAAAGGATGCGCCGCCCTTCTCATTCCACCAATCCATAACTATTGAGAATAGCTCGGTCAACCAACCAATTCACCGTAATCTGCCTAAGTGCTTCACCTCTTGCAGTGCTGGGGTCTATAAACCACCCCGCCCTACTGAGACCCGAAACAGATATATTGAAAATCTGTGCAACCGCTTGGAAAAAGATCGTACCTGGTGTGAGAGGCGCAGTTAGCGTCGCTTCGAAGGAATAGCTAGTTGGACCGTTCTGAGTCGCGATGGCTGCAAGTGTCTGGGCACCCGTCAAATCGCCGAACGCACTCGAGCTATGATGAATCCGTCCATCCAACCTCCCTTGGCCAGTTCGGTCCAACGCATCACCGGGATCCGTGTATGTCCACGAAATTGTATATGACTGTCCCGCACTCACTGATGTCGGGGCGGTAATCACCACAGTCGGGGCCGCCAACGAAACGGAAACGTTGGTGAGATTGCCTGTGACAACTGCAACCCCCTCTGCCTTCCCACTCGCGCTCATCACAGGGAACGTGCCGCCGGAACCCAATAGGAGAGCCACCGCCCTTACTCGGTATCCGCTCCCAGCAGGTACCCCTACCGTAGTACTGGCTGACGTCATCGAGTTGCCTAACACACGGGTGACTTGGGCGTTAGTCCCAAACGCTCCACCATCAACAGTCACTAAGAACTCGTTTGTCGGTACCGATGAAGTCAGTGACAACAACATACCCGTCGCAATAGTTGCGGTCGCATTGAATGTCACCGGACTGCCCGTAAGGCCTACCGAAACAGCCGTGAGCGTATTGGATCCGACGGTCTTACCCAATGTCCACGAAGTCACCGCTGCCAAGCCATTTGTATCGGTAGAAATTGCCGTGGTCGGGTTCACCGTACCTCCGCCGCTCGCCACAGCGAATGTCACAGCCACCCCAGACACAGGATTACCAAACTGATCCGTTACCAAGACGCTCGGCGGAACTGCCACAACAGCGCCCACGGTAGCTGACTGTCCATCGCCAGCATTGATCGACATCTGTGCGGCTACTGACACAGTCGCAGTAGCCATAACTGTTAAAGGACTACCTGTGAGGCCAGTGGATGAAGCGGTGAGCGTATTGGATCCGACGGTCTTACCCAATGTCCACGAAGTCACTGCTGCCAGGCCATTTGTATCGGTAGAAATTGCGGTGGTCGGGTTCACCGTACCTCCACCGCGCGTCACAGCGAATGTCACAGCCACCCCAGACACAGGATTAGCAAACCGATCCGTTACGAAGACGCTCGGTGGAACTGCCACAACGGCGCCCACGGTAGCTGACTGTCCATCGCCAGCATTGATCGACATTTGGGACGCAGCTGCGACTATTAAGGTGGCACTTCCCGGGACGCCCCGGGTGGCCGCCGTTATCACAGCGGTTCCCTCGCCCGTTGAGGTAGCAAGACCGTTGGTGTCCAACACGGCAACATTGTGATTCGACGAGAGCCAGATAAACGGGACGCTGGTTACGGCACTATCATTGGGATCCCTCGCGATAGCACTGAACTGTAGAACATTACCGATACCTGAGATGGTGTCCACCGCCGGGGTCACATTTACGCTGACTACTTCCTGAAAAACCCTGAGGGCAGCACTGCCGACCCCTCCATCAGCAAGGGCCGTGATACTGACCGACCCGTTTGCAACCGCCATTGCGAGGCCGGAAGACGCATCTACCCGAACGACCGTGGTGTCGGACGAAGACCACTGAAGGACCGCGCCGACAATGGAGTTGCCGTTCCCATCTGTTGCCGTTGCGGTAAACCGAATCGTGCCACCGAGAGCCACCAATGTGTCAGCGGCTGGCGTGACCGAAATCGTCATTACCGATTGCATAACAAGGAGTCCTGCGCTACCCGAGATCCCGCTTGCCACCGCAGTTATCGTCACCGAGCCGTTGGCTAATGAGGTGATGAGACCGGTGCCTGCATCAACGGTGGCGACTGTGGTATCTGATGAGGTCCAAGCGAACGTTGTCCCCGTCACGGCATTCTGCAGTGCATCTGTTGCCGTTGCGGTAAACCGAATCGTGCCACCGAGAGCCACCAATGTGTCAGCAGCTGGCGTGACGGAAATGGTCATTACCGATTGCATAACACGGAGTCCTGCGCTACCCGAGATCCCGCTTGCCACCGCAGTTATCGTCGCAGAGCCGTTGGCTGTTGAGGTAACGAGGCCGGTGGCAGGATCGACGGTGGCGACTGTGGTATCTGAGGAGGTCCAAGCGAACGTGATGCCGGTGACTGTGTTCTGCTGAGCATCTTTGGCCGCCGCTGTGTATCGGGTGGTATCCCCCAGAGCGGTGAGAAGCGTGCTATCTGGGGCCACCAGGATTGAAGCGACGGCGGGAACTGTACCGTCGGGACCAGTAGGCCCGGTGGGCCTCTCTGAACTAGACCCCGAACCACAAGAGCCCGAAACGAGGGCCGCTGTGAGAATTGCGGTACACCCGAGGACACGTGCTGCCCTCATATTTGGATGTTGATGCAACAGTAGTTTCTTCATGGAAAAGTCTACTCCCGTTCGCCACCACTCCGCGGCGTCTTGGTGTCGGGCTGACTCGGACCGAGATTTGCTGACTTCTGCTCTTTGGCGGCCTCGGATGCCGTCGCCGAGTCTGTCGCGCTACACGGTGCATCCGGCACTGTCAGCGGCGTGCAGAGAGTACTCTCAAGAAACTTGGACTTCCGATCTGCCATTTTCTGGTTCTCCTGGGTAGCCGCGGACGGTGCCGGTCTTTGGAAGCTGGGTTGAGGGTGTGACAATCCGGCGCAGCTCACTCAGCGCTTATCAATACAGCGGTGGCGTTAGATGGGCGTCATATGAGACCACAAGAGGCAGGGCGACTGCCGATCACCCCATTCCAGCTCCCTACCGCACTGTCACATCCAGCACAGTCGCCGCGACCAACGTAATGGCAGTCAGATCGTTGGGTTTGAGTACCAGTTGATCGGCTACGGTGCCTGTTGTACGAGCAATTGCCAGGAGACTGTCGGGCCAGTCAACGATGTCGTTGCCGTCGTACCACACCGGCTGGCCAAGAGTCCAGTTGGTGCCTCAGAACACCTGTTTGGTATCTTCTTCGGCGGCAAAGGCGAAGATAATATGGTAGGTACCAGGTTCTGACGGCGCCCGGAGATTGATAGGTAGGTCACGTGTCACGCCATTGCGCACGGGAGTAGGTAGGCCCCTGCAGGGGGCGACGTCCTCGCGGCGGTCCCAGGTGCTGCTCATGCCCAGAACTATCGATGCCGCTCCCCAATTTGTCGAATACGTGAGATTGATCGCTCCTACGATTGAATCTCCTACACCCATGGTCATAGTAGGTGCCTGCGGACCCAGGCCCTGCCCATTAATGTTGCCACTTTCGAAATGTAGGGAGGGCGGATAGTTGATTTCGAACGAATCGGTTACCACGGTTCCCCAGGACGACTCAAGGCGGAGCACCCAAAAGCCCGCCGAGGAATCAGGGTCTCCCGAACCAACATCATTGAAGACGGCCCGTCCACTAACTGCGGTTACTTCCAAACCAATACCGTCCAAATAACCGCCGCAATTAACGCTCCGAGGAACCCGACACTAAAAATGCGTTGACCCATTCCGATTGCCGGCTGTTGTTGCTCAGTGGTAGACGGGAAAGCTGCAGCAGTCGCTGTCGATTCAGGTTGCGCGGCAGCCGGAGCCGCTGCCAGGTCTGCGGTGTACTTCTGCAGCTGCGCCTTCATGTGTTTGTCCTCCGGTGTGAGGTGCTTTGTACTCAGCGAGCCCGTTAGCTCCTTCACATACTCCTGGCAAATGTTCAACGCTTCTTTGATAATCCTCTCGTCGGGGTGGTACTCGAAGGCCATTGCCATGTGTTTATCGAGTTCATACATTTGAACTTTCGTCATAAGGGTCGTTAGGCTGTTGCTTCGATCTCGTCTGTATCGAATCATGATGCCACGTCTTAGAACGGTGACGATGTCCCAGAGTTCAAAAGCGATGCGCTTTTTCATCTTTGCTTGATCCTCAGCGTATTCCACCGCCTTCTTGAAGAACGTGACGGCCTGATCAAGCGGATTCTGCCATTCGGACTTCCCTATGGACCTCAGCACGAGGCACTTCCCTTTACCGAACCAAGCGGTGGCGTTCTCGACTTCCACCTCGAGCACCTTGTTGTAATAATGGATGGCATCCCCAAGTTGTCCTGCCTCGCGGTCGACCTCAGCGAGTTTCAGCAAATTGTCAACATTGCTACCGGCGATTTTCGGGACTGTCTGCTTGACCACTACTTGGCCACCGCAATACATGCAGATAATGTCGTCTTTGTCGTGTGGAACCTGCAGGCCGGCTCCACAGTTGGGACATTGTGTTGTCTTGAAGGTGGCCATGCTGTTTATCCTTCTCAGGACCCAGGGTGGGTAAGACTCTTATAGAGATCGATGGCGTTCTGTGCGAGGTCTCCGTAGGCTATTCTTTTCCCGTCCTTGATCACATAGGAATCGGAGTAGTCCTGCAGAGCAGTTACTGATGCCTCGGCTTGCCCGATGTGTCCCTGCGCAAGGCTGCAGTTGGCGCTGAGATAGTGGGCTCGCGCCGCAGTACGGCCGTGTTCGTCAAGTGCGCTCTGGGAGTCGATTTGGGCGTCGGGATAGGCGTCGCGAAGGTAAACGAGGTGTGACTCGGCCTCTGTAAACTGGTTCAGTTCGTAATAGCACAACGCGACGTTGTATAGTGCGTCGTCGGCGAGATCCGACTCCGGGAAGCGGTTAACCAGCGTCTGCAACCTCTCGATGGCATCCATATAGAACCCATCGTGAACGAGCGAGATCGCCTCGCCAAAGTACTGCAGTGGGTCCTCAGCCATCCCTAAAATCCTTGTTGCCGGTTGCTTGTTGCTCAAAACTTGCGCGGGAAAAGGGTTGGTAATGACGGATTCTCCAGTAGGCGATAGATCCACCCAACAACAGGGCCAGTCCAATTCCGAGCGCGGTGTCGTAGTACGAGCCCTTGACGACCAAGTATCCCGTTGCCCCTGTACAGGCGACGAGCAGGAAGATTGACGCTGTGGACCTGAAAGATGAGATGAAGACGGCCGGGAGGAAAAACAAGATGAACCCGACCGTGACTTGCACCAATGAGCGATCTGTTTCCAACACGTAGACCACGGTTGCCACCGTAATGATCGCGAGGCCTACGCCGAGGACGAATCTCACCCTAAATCTCCTTCAAGAGTTCCTGCTTCTTGTGCTCGAACTCGTCCTGGGTAATAGCGCCTAGATCGACCAGCTCCTTGAGGTGTCTGATGGTGTCGAGAGCCGTGTCGGTGGCCGGTGTCTCTGGCGTGGGGTGTGGAGCTGTGAATGCGTCTCGCATCATCTGCGGTAACATGAAGCCGAGACCGACACCGGCGCCTACCCCTACGCCCGCAGCGGCCCCACCACCCGGGTTGTCGGCGGCTGTCTCGAGAGCCATGGCAGCCTTGAACCGCATGAACTGATCCATGTTTCCGACAGCAGCCATGCCCGCGCGAGCGTCGATCAACTGTTGTACATTCGGAGGCACCGAAACGGAATTGATGAGGAAATCATGGAGCGACAGCCCTAGTCCGCCGAAATCATCCCGCAAGCTGCTTCGTACCATGAGGGAGAGGTTGTCCAGTTCCGTGGGAACATCGAATATCGTCTTGAAATGTTTTCCCAAGACAGTTGTCAGGCGTGTCACTATCGTGTTGCGTAGATAGTCGTGAATGTGGTTATCCAGGTATAGACCTTGTGTACCAACAACCTTGTTGAGAAAAACAGTCGGGTCCGCGATCTGTAGTGAGAAGATGCCATTTGAGCGAAGCCGGATCATCTGGAGTTCTGCGTCGCGGAAGACAACTGGTTCGCGCGTACCCCAACGGAGATTAGGAAACAGCTTCAAGTTGAGAAAGTACACCTCGGCTCGGAAAGGAGATTGTGGTCCATAGCCAAATCCTGTGATCCACTTCCCGACGACAGGCACATTCTGCGTTTCAAGCACATACCGACCGGTTGGGAATACATCGAGGGCCTTACCGTCGCGGACAAAGACTGCTGCCTGACTCTCACGAACAGTGAGTTGTGCTCCCCACCGAATAGAACATTGGCCGACGGACGGTACCCGCTGTACCATTACGTTTCCCGAGTCGTCCAGGAACTCCAAAACTTCCATGAGTGCCGGCATTACTTACGTTCCTGGAGCCAGGAGTTTCTGCGATCCATGGCATTCGCTATTTCGTCGACGTGGGTCAGGGCGGTATTGGGATCGAGTTGCCCGATCTCCTGGGTCAGCGTGTCGGTCGACTGCGCGAGGGCGCAGTCAAGCTCATACAGGTGCAGCAGCTCCTCCTCCTTGACCTGTACGTCGCTGAAGAACGACGAAACGCCGTGAGGGGCGTACCGAATTTTCGCCGCGAGCGTATCCAGTTTCTTGTGGCAGCGTTCGTGCGTCCCAAGCTGATCTGGAACGCCGGCTCTGAGCGCATCGTCGATCCGGTCTTGCACGTTTGAGGCACACCGGTCCAGGGCGTCGGCAATCCGAAGCCGCAGGAGTTTGTCTGATTGGCGCCGTCCCTCCCGTTCTGCATACCCGCGATATCCAGGTATCAATGAGCCAATCTTGTCGAAGATAGATTTCTCCCGCTGCACTTGCTCCTTCCACTTTTCGCTGTGATGTAGACTATAAACCTATCTACGGCAGATATTATTGCGCCAGGCCTCGCCACCCTGTCGGAGGTGTGTGAATCCAGAAGAGTCACTTGTTTCGGGCCCTCGACGCGTCGCACCACGGGCCAGCCCGTTGTGTTTGCCAGTCGTTCTGAACAATCCCCACTGCCCAGCGGTGTTTCGGGTAACAGATATCAGAAACGCGTCTCCCATGATGCTTCCGGCCCTCACCCAGGAGCGACAGGCACTTACCGCCGCCTCGCGCGCACACTGGAGGATTGCTGTCAGTGTACGAGCCAAGCCTTGTGGGTCTGACTATGAGTCGTCATGTAGAGTCGGCCTCCTGGATTCGGTCGGTTCCCTCTGAGGCTGCCCCAACCATACGTCTAGCGTCTTCCTACCAACAGGGTTCCTGGCGAGGCAGTCACGTACACCAAATCTGCTGATAGCGCGAATACTCCATACCCGATGCCGCCGAGGAACAGAGATGTTCCGCTTGTAACAGGAGCCCAAGTGACACCGTCATAGTGTAGTAAGCTGCCGCTGCTGCCTGCAGCATAGACGTCTACCGGAGAGACCGCGAATACTCCACCGAGCGGTAGGGAAGTACCGCTGGTCATTCCTGTCCATGCGGCGCCGTCGTAATGCCATATGTGCCCACCAGAGCCGACGGCAAACACGTCATTCGGCCCAGTACCATGGATGGCATGAACTGCAGCGCCCTGAACCGTCATGATTTCAGTCACGGTGTTTCCGTCATAGCGCAGAATCCGCCCTTTAGGTCCTACTGACGCGCCAGCTATGAAGACGTCGGTCGATGACGTACCCCACATGGCAAGGAGACGATCTGTATTGAAAGCCGTAGATAGACCTGTCGGTATGTCCGTCCAGTTGCTGCCGTCGAAATGCAGGAACCGGCCATCGCCAGAGACAAACAGATCTGTCGCAGATGTTCCCCAGATTCCAAAAAGTTCACCAACGCCTCCCAACACAAAGGTCCACATAGTGCCGTCGTAGTGCATCACTCCCGCCTGACTTGCGGCAAATACCGACGTGGGGCTAAAGCCGAACAGGGAATTCGTGTTCAGAGTTCCTGAGGGAAGGCCCGGCTGAGTCCAGGTCGAACCGTCAAAGTGAAAGAGGGTCGTAAACCCGCCGGCGACCCACACATCAGAAGGAGACGATGCCCACACACTCAACACGTTCGACGTTCCGTCGATAGTTTCGAGTGTCCAAGTAAGAGGTCCTCGTAGCGCACCGTCTTCAATCCGGAATTTGATCGGCAGTGTTCGGCCGTCCTTCAAGGCGATGAACTCATCGGTGTTGACGGGCCGCAACTCCTTTCCAGTCGCGCCAACAACTACGTCAGCGAAGCCCAACTCGGTTCCATCGAGCAGTACGACGATGCGATAACTCTTGGATGAATCGAGTGCGAAATCGTCCGTGTGCCAATTCACTTGATACAATTCGTCCAACAGATGGACTGTAGGAGTTAGGTCGACCAGCGGTGCCCCGTTCTCTGTGATCCGTACCACGGGAGACAATGAACCGTCGAAGGTGCCGCTGAACTCGGCTTGACGCACCAACGGCGGCAGGAAGAAGAAGTGCGCGTTACCATTGTGCGCTCCATCCGAGATTGCAAGTGCGGGACCACCTGCTGTCGACGGCGCAAAGGGAGCCTCGCCGCAGCCGAAGACCATGGTGGCTGACGTAGCGAGTAGTACACGACAAACGCACCGCATATTGATGTTTGCTCTCCGGGAACGAGGGGACAAGCGCCCCTATTAATGCTGCTTCGGAGCATACAACGAGGACGTTAGATAGGCGTTATATGAGCTGAGTATGCACGGGTTGGTCGGATCTTTTGCAGCTGCAGAAGCCTTCTACCGCACTATCACATCCAGCACCGCCGCCGCGACCTGGGTATTGCGATGACGCGGATAGTCGGGCCAGAGCACCAGATTGGTCCCCGTACCCGTCGTACGCGCAATACCCAAAATGCTGTCGGGCCAGTCAACAATGTCGTTGCCGTCGTGCCACACGGGCTCACCATACGTCCAGTTGGTGCCCGAAAAAACATGCTTCGTGTTCTCCTCGGCGGCAAAGGCGAAGATGACATGGTAGGTGCCAGGCTCGGACGGCGCCCTGAGGTTGATAGGCATGTCACGCGTCAACCCGTTGCGCACCGGAGTAGCTAGGGCCCTGCCGGGTGCAACTTCCTCCCGGGATTCCCATGTGCTGCTCATGCCCAGAACTATCGATGCCGCTCCCCAGTTTGTCGAGTATCTGAGATCGACGGTTCCCACAAGTGAATCTCCAGGACCCACACTAATTGTAAGCGCGCGTCGATCCACCACGTAACCGTTTATGCTGCCACTTGCAAAATGCAGGGATGGTGGATAGTTGACTTCGAATGAATCGGTTTGCACCGTGCCCCAAGACGACTCGAAGCGAAGCACCCAGATTCCTTGTGATGAACCGGGGTAAGCAGGCCGAATTCTATCGAAGACGGCCCGACCTCCAACGGCTACTACCGCCAGAGTACCAGTCAGCTGATTTGGTCCCAGGACTCGGGACACTCTGATAGTATCTTCCAGCTCGGACGCCAGCGTTCCGTCCCTGTGTCGGATCTCGATCGCTGGAGCCGGCATCATCGTTAGTACATCCGACGCAAGTCCGCTGGGCGTCGACGTGACCATCAAGCGGTACGGAGGATTCGATCGCAATCCCAGAGTGACCGCTACACCCGTGACCACTACCAGCGCGACCACCGCCACGGTTCCCACTGTCGTGACGGACCAATAGCGGAATCTCCTGCGCAACGGCAACGAACTGACAAGTGCTCTCACCCTGGAACTGCGCACGTCGACCCCAATCAATGCGGCCGCCAGTTGCCGTACGCTGCGGCGATCTCCTCTGCCACGCCAATACGACAACCAGTGTCCGAATGCAACCTGCAACAATGCGTTGTCGCCGGACGCCTCGAGCTGTAGGGTTGCGAGCCGTAACGTTTCTGGGTCCGGGATGATAGCTACCGCAGCATTCGCTAACGCGCCCCGGATTTCCGCAACTCGTGCAGAGTCTGTCCCAGTGAGAATAGACTCGGCAAGTTTGTCGTGGGCGATCGCCCACCGCGAGTTGCTCTGAACAACGAATCCGTCACGCTCCAGCTTCCTGAGTTGTGCAAGGCATTCGGCAGATTCGATCTGCAGCATTGACTCAATAAGCCGGCAGTGCAGTGGGATACCGGCGACGGTGAGGCTCAAGAGGACACCTTGCTCACGCTCCGTAAGGCGGGCAATGCGCTGCTCTTCCGCCGTCCCACCGAGTAGCTCTCGCCGTAGCGCATCTTCGTCCGGACAAATCCAAGCGTCCGTCGATCTGTCGAGCAGCAATAGACCACGGTCGAGGGCCAGTCTGAGTATTTCCAACACGAGAAACGGTATGCCTTCAGTGACCGAGTGTAGGATGTCCGTCATCGCGCGCGACCACGAGTTGCGTCTCAACCCCAGGCTCTCGAGCATCTGTTGCAGTTGTTTAGAACTCAAGGGGTTTAGCTCGAGCGCCACCGAGAAGGGAGCTGGGAGCGGTTCGGTGGGAGGTCGTTGTGTTGTCACGATGAGCGTGCCCACACCCTCGAGCCGGGCAATCAAGCTTTGCACGATGACGATTGAAGAGCGATCTGCCCAGTGCAGGTCATCTACTAGAATCGCGAACGGGCCTTCGTCGGCTACGGCCAGCAACAGCTCACTCAACGCCTTCATTGCGCCCTGCTCCGTTGGGTTTGTCGCCGGCTGGCGCGCTGAGTAGATGTTCGAGAGGGTAGGTGCCAGATGGAGCAACTGAGATACGGATCCGGAAGATATGCCCGCTGCCCCGGGGAGCTGAGCCAGTGCGTCCGCAAGGTCCCCCGCCAGAGCAAATGTCATGGCACGCTCGCCATGGTGGGCCCGAACATAGACAGTGCGCGCGCCCTCTGCGTCCAACCGGGCATGAACGTCGTCGAGCAGTCGTGTCTTTCCGACGCCGGGACGGCCCGTTATGTGAAAATGTGTAGGCTGTCCCGCCTTTGCCTTGCGCCATCCTTCTATCACAGCAGAGAACTCCTTTTCTCGGCCGATCAGCTCGGCTACGAGGCTATGAGACGTGTCGTCCTCAGTGAGACGTGCGTCAGGTCGTGCGCGGAGATGTTGTATGAGATCCCTCGTTGCCGGCTCGGGCTCGCGCTCTTCCATGCCCAACATCGACTCCAGCCGCTCTATCTCCAATCTCATCTCGACAGTGTCGCCGACCGCGGCGAGGGTCTCCAGCAGCAATCGCCACAGCCTCTCGGACAGTGGATCGGAGTCTCTGAGCCGATGGGCCAGGTGAGACGCCGCCGAGAAATGCGATTCGTCCAGCATGCAACGGACCGTCGACTCTCCTGCCATGAGATAGGCCGATCTCAGCCGCTGCCGCTCTCCGTCGGCCCAGATCTCCAACTCTGCCGCTCCGGGGATCGCAAAATCCGGCAGGAATTCGTTGGTGTATAGCTCCACGACGCGAGCAAAATCGCCCTCGTTGAAGGCTGCCAAGCACTCTTGCTCATCTACAGTCAAATCGATGTTGAGGGAGACGTTGCGATCCGAGCTGACTACGGCGGCGTCACCCAATCGATCCCGGAGTTGCCACAAAACCTGGCGCAATGCGGCCAGGCCTTTCGCTGTGGTAGAGTTCCCCCAGAGAACCGCGGAGAGGTGCTCGCGTCTGGCACTTCTGCCAGGCAGCATCGACAGGTAGATTACCAGCGCCAGCGGCTTCCCCATGGTGTAGATGACACGCTCGCCCTCAGCGTCCGTCTTCAGCAGCATTGGTGGACCCAGCGTGATGAGTCTATATAAAGCTTTGCTCACAGCAGGCGGATCGGTCATCATGGTCTAATCTCAGGCCAGGGCGTCAAACGGGCGTTAGATCGGCCATCAATTAACCCGCCGCCCCACACCACCCCAATATTTCTCTCTCAACCTGAACTTCTGCAGTTTTCCGGTTGCGGTCCGCGGCAGCACGTCCACGAAATCCACCGACGTCGGACACTTGAAGTGAGCCAAGTTGTTGCGGCAGAACTCTATCAATGCCTGTTCGGTCGCTGTGGCGTCCTGTCGTAGCACCACGAGTGCTTTGGGAGTCTCACCCCACTCGTCGTGCGGCACACCGATCACGGCACACTCTTGGACGGCGTCATGCTTGTACAGCACGTCCTCGATCTCGGGTGAGCTGATGTTCTCACCGCCGGAAATGATCACATCTTTCTTGCGATCCACAATATTGATGTTTCCCACCTCGTCCCACACACCGAGATCTCCAGTGTGGAAGTAACCGTCATGAACGGCTCGGCTGGTTTCCTCGTCCTGTCGCCAATATCCTTTGAACACGACGTTGGTGCGCGCACAGATTTCGCCGACCGTTTCTCCATCATGAGGAACGGTGTTGCCGTCGTCGTCCCGCAGCACGAGATCCACTCCAACTGCCGCAACGCCTGCGTGACTCCGTCTGGCGTAGTTGTCCTTGGCTGTGTAATGATCGGGTGTGCAGACTGTGAGAATGGGGGCTGTCTCTGTGAGGCCATAGATCTGGATAAACTCCCAGCCCAACTCCTGTTCGAGTTGTTCGATGAATGACGCCGGAGGCGGAGCGCCGGCAAGCGTGAACCGCGGCCTTGTTGTGATGGTGTGCTTGTCTTTGTCCGGATAGTCGAGAATTGTTTGCAGTACGATGGGAGCCATGCATGCGAACGTCACTCCATGCTGCTCTATCAAGTCGAAGATTGTCTTCCCGTTGATCGTGCGCAGTACAACGTGCGTCGCACCCATTCCGGTAATCGCGTACACTCCACCCCAGCCGTTGCAGTGAAACATCGGTAGCGTCCACAGTTCGACATCCTCGTGCACGATGCGCAGGTGGGCGATGAAGTTGTACGCGTTCAAGTAACAGTTGCGGTGCGTCAGCATCACGCCCTTGGGCCGAGCTGTGGTGCCGGAGGTATAGTTGATCGAAACCAAGTCGTTCTCGTCGATATCCGGTGTCGGCGGTGGTGTGTCGGGTTGAGATGCGATTTGTGCTTCCCAATCCACCCATCCCTCCGGCGGCTTGCCACTACCGCCGGCTCTCACCGAGTGTTCCACCGTATCGAGCCGAGGCCGGATTTCGTCTACGACCGGGGTGTACTCGTGATCTACGAGCAGTACCTTCACCTCGGCGTGGTTGATGATGTACTCGTGGTCGGCTGGAGTGAGACGGTAGTTGAGCGGTACCAGGATGGCGCCGATCTGACTCGTCCCATAGAAACTCTCTAGAAAGAAGTGTGAGTTGGGGCTCAGGATGCAAACCCGATCGCCTTTGTCGATGCCGAGTCCGAGCAGCGCATGCGATAGCTGGTTGGCGCGGGACTGGAATTCTCGGTAGGTGTACCGATCGTCGCCGTCAATCACTGCGACCTTGTCGGGATAGAGCTGGGCCGCTCTTCGCAGGAAATCGTTGACGCTAAGCGGTACTTCCATTGACTCACTCCAATTAGTGGTTGCCCTTCAGGGCATGTCAGCGCGAAGCGCTGCCGAGCCGGCCTTTCAAGGCCGGAACCAAAGACCTCAGAACCAGCCTTGAAGGCTCGAACCCGAGACCTTCCCGATGGACTCAGAGGTTCCCGGGCGACGACGAACATACGGGTTGCCCTAGGGAATTGCGAACGCCGCGTCTTGGCCCCATGTTCCGGCGAGAATTTCTCGAGTATAGTGGGGTAAGCCTTCATGCCGGATGTTCGCACGCTGCTTTTCATGGCACTCGGTGCCATATCGATCGTATATGCCGTGCGCTGGATGGCGAGCGTCCGCAGTGCTGTACGACAATCCGGCGGTACCGACACCTTGCTCAGAACGTCCCCGCTCAAGGCCGCAATAGGGTTCGTCACCAATTTCTTTGATACCCTGGGCATCGGCTCGTTCGCACCAACCACAGCACTGTTCAAGTTCTTCAAGGTCGTCCCGGACGAACGCATACCAGGTACACTGCATGTGGGTGACACTCCGCCGGTGATCGTGCAAGCGTTCATCTTCATAGCCATGGTGCAGGTGGACATAGTTACGCTCGTCACTTTGATTGCCGCATCTGTCGTCGGAGCGTGGTTGGGGGCAGGCGTGGTTGCACGCCTACCGCGCCGCAGCATCCAAATCGGGATGGGCGTCGCTTTAATCATCGCCGCAGTAACGTTTGTCATGGCTAACTTTGGCATCGTCCCAGTAGGTGGCGCCGCGCTGGGATTGAGAGGAGTGAGTCTCGGTATAGCACTGGTCACCAACTTTGTGCTGGGTGCGCTCATGACCATCGGCATCGGCATGTACGCACCATCCATGATTTTGATCAGTACACTCGGCATGAATCCCACGACGGCCTTCCCGATCATGATGGGTTCGTCTGCCTTTCTGATGCCGGTAGCGAGCATACGGTTTCTTCGCGCAAACGCATACAGTCTCAAGGCTGCGCTGGGACTGGCGCTTGGCGGGCTGCCGGCCGTATTGATCGCGGCGTTCATCGTGAAGGCGCTTCCCCTCGTTGCTGTCCGGTGGCTCGTGGTTATCGTCGTACTCTACTCGGCGATGGCGATGTTGAGGTCTGCCTACGTCGAGGGAAGGGAGCAGGAGGATCCAGGGCGTGACTCACGCCGGGAGCCATAGACGCTCGCGATTAGGGCGTCGCTGAGGTAGTATGAGAATGCCTATTCGCTACTGACGTACGCGTGCTGAGACGCAGTTACTTCAATGATTTAGTTGGTAATATTCTCGAGGCGATTGAGCGATGAACCATGGTGCCAAAGTGGAGACCCATATGAAATCATCTGTTGTGAGTGCTCGAATTCGGACGGGCCTGGTTACCTGTGCATTGGCCGGGCTAGCCATGGGCTGTGCCTCCGAGCCGGAGATTGCGGCTGACCTCGTCTTACGGGGCGGTAAGGTTGTAACGGTTGATGACGCGGTGCCGGACGGTCAAGCGATCGCGGTGAAGGGGGATACGATCTTGGCCGTCGGAAGTGACAGGGATATCAAGGCGTTCGTCGGTCGTGAGACCGAGGTCATCGATCTGGATGGGAAACTCGTCATTCCAGGTTTCATCGAGAGCCACGGTCACTTCCTCGGCGTGGGCGATGCCAACATGCAGCTCGCATTAATGGATGTCGCGAACTGGGACGAGATAGTGAGCATGGTGGCTGCGGTGGTGGGTGATGCCCAGGGCGGTGAGCTAATCAGAGGCAGGGGTTGGCACCAGGAGAAGTGGGACAAGACGCCGGACAACGCTGTGGACGGACTGCCGACGCACGATGCTCTGAGCGCCGTGTCACCTAACAATCCGGTAGTGCTGCGTCACGCGTCAGGTCACGCTGCCTTTGCAAACGCGAGGGCTATGGAGATGGCGGGAATCGATCGCACGACGCCCGATCCTCCAGGCGGTCAGATCGTGCGTGACGCCAGCGGCGAACCGATCGGAGCTTTTCGTGAGACCGCGCAGCGACTGCTCGGCAGGGCGACGCGCGATGCGACTCCACCAGATCCGCGGCGTCAGGCTCTGCTGGCATTCCAGGAGTTGTTGTCCAAGGGTGTCACCAGTTTCCACGACGCGGGATCCTCGTTCCGCACTATAGACCTATTCAAAGAGATGGCCGAAGACGGCAGTCTGGATGTTCGGCTCTATGTAATGATTCGTGCGCCGAACGAACAGCTCGCCGAGAAACTACCTGATTATCGTATCGACGAAATGGGCGATCACCGCCTTACAGTACGCGCGATCAAGCGCACGATCGATGGTGCACTTGGCTCGCATGGCGCCTGGTTGCTGGCGCCGTACGAAGATATGGCCAGCAGCTCGGGACTCAACACGAGTACGGTTCCCAGCGTGACGGAGACGGCGCGGCTGGCGATGTTGAATGACTTCCAGCTAAATGTGCACGCAATCGGTGACAGGGCTAATCGTGAGGTCCTCGACATCTTCGAACGTACGTTTAGGACCAACCCCGATAAGACCGGCCTACGCTGGCGCATAGAACACGCGCAGCACATCAATGCTGCCGACATTCCGAGGTTTGCACAGCTAGGAGTCATTGCGGCCATGCAGGGTATCCATGCCACTTCAGATGCGCCTTACGTACTTCAGCGCCTCGGCGAAAAGCGAGCAGAGGAAGGCGCCTACGTTTGGCAGAAGCTGATGAAATCGGGTGCGGTGGTGACGAATGGTACCGATGCGCCGGTGGAAGACGTGAATCCCATCGGGAGCTACTACGCAAGTGTCTCGCGGCGTACCAAGGACGGAACGATATTCTTTCCGGATCAGCGCATGAGCCGGATGGAAGCCTTGAAGTCATATACAATCAACGGCGCGTACGCCGCGTTCGAAGAAACCATCAAGGGTTCGCTCACTCCGGGCAAGCTGGCCGACATCACGGTGCTCTCAAAAGACATCATGACCGTTCCCGAAGAGGAAATTCCCTCCGCCGAAGTGGTCTATACCATCGTAGGAGGAAAGGTGATGTACGAGCGGGAAGGAAACTAGGCACGACCTCCCGCAATATTTGGTCGCGTGCTGCCGAGGTAGCAACCAGGACGCCCGACTCGCGTAATCGCTACGTCGACTTTCTGCGAGCGGTCTCAATAGGCGCCGTCATCACCGGACACTGGTTGGTGGCGGCGCCTGTCTTTATCAATGGTGATCTCACGATAACCAACATGTTGGAGCATCAGCCGTGGGTGCGCTGGCTGACCTGGGTGTTCCAAGTGATGCCGGTGTTCTTTCTGGTGGGCGGTTACTCAAATGGTGTTTCATGGAGGTCTGCCAAGCGAGCTGGACGCGGGTACGCCGAGTGGCTGCACGGTCGGTTGCAACGACTGATCGGGCCGGTGCTACCGCTCCTTGCGGTGTGGATAGTGTTCGGTCTGTTGGCCGGTAAGTTCGGCATGGATCCCGCAATGATCGAAGTGGCTTCGCAGCTGGCACTCGTACCGATCTGGTTCTTGGCGGTGTATGTGATGGTGGTGGTCATGGTGCCGATGACGTTTAGCGCATGGGAGCGGTTCGGGCTCGGGTCACTGTTGTTGTTGGTCGTCCTCACAGTAGTGGACGACGCCGTTTTCTTCACAACCGATCTCAAGGGCGCAGGCTGGGCTAACTACGCGTTCATCTGGCTTGCAGTGCATCAGTTGGGATACGCATGGAGAGACGGAAGACTCGGTGGACCGAGCAAGATGCTGGCATGGGGCGCAGCGGGGCTAGCTGTGCTGCTTGGTATTGTATTCCTGGGACCTTATCCAATCAGCATGGTCAGCGTCCCCGGTGATGAGGTGAGCAACACACTGCCCCCCAAGCTTCCGATGCTCGCCTTGGGTGTGGCGCAAGCCGGATTGTTGCTGTCGCTCGAACGTCCGTTGCGGCACTGGCTCGCGCGCGCAGTACCGTGGACGGCCACTGTATTGGTTAACGGAATGATCATGACCATTTACCTATGGCACGTTACAGCACTGACGGTTCTGATCGGGCTTTCTTTACTGCTGGGTGGAACAGGGCTTGGGCTGGAGCCGGGTTCAGGTATGTGGTGGGGGACCCGTCCGATTTGGATGGGTTCGATACTGGTCGTTCTCTCGCTCTTAGCGTTGCTGTTCGGATGGTTTGAGGGGGGACGGTCGGGCAAGGCCATCAGGTCGCCGTCGCGGTTGGTCTTAGGTGCGACAATGGTGTGCGGTGGCCTGGCTCTGTTGGCACTGAATGGGATTGGCGGTGAGGGCTGGCTGGGCGTCCGGATTTGGGTGCTGGGTTTGCCGTTTCTTGGAGCCGCGTTAGCGGGCGCGATCCCAATGTTTGGTGGTGCGAGTCGTAGCCCTTAACAGGCGATGCAAGACGCCTCGCTCGGTGTCACCAAGGTTCCCAAGGTCGTAGCTCTGTAGGTCAGGGCAGAGGCCTCCTATCTATGTGAAGAAAACTTCACATTCGCTTCAAACCAAGCTCATGCAGCCACTTCATATTTCCCGATAATTCTTCTCGGGATTGTCCGGAATATGAGAGTGACGAAAGAAAGCGAGTATGCCCTTCGAGGGCTCACGGTGCTGGCTAACAACCCCGTAGGGGAAGTCACGCCGCTTGCACGCATTGCGGAGGAGCAGGGCCTGCCGCCTTCATTTCTCGCCAAGATTTTCCAAAAACTCGCCCGTCATGGAATTCTCTCGGCAGCTCGGGGGCCCGGGAGTGGATACGCTCTCTCCCGCCCGGCTGAATCGATCACGCTGAAGGAGATCCTCGAGAGCGTAGAAGGACCCGAGCTGTTCGAACACTGCATGCTCTGGTCGGGGCACAATGAGAATAACCCATGCCCGTTGCACGAGCACTTGAAGACGGTTCTGCCAACTCTGATTGCCTGCTTGGATGCAATCACGTTGGCCGAGTATGCAGCCGGCAAGAGAGCGCCGGCGCTGACGGATGTGGAGTGAAGACCATCGTTGAGGAGAACGTGAGGATGACTTTGAGGTTCAAGAATAGGTTTGCCGCCTTTCCGGCCTTGGCTGTTGTCTGCGTGACCGCGGCCGGATTGTCACTGCAAGTGGGCCCAGTTTGGGCGGACCAGGGGCAGGGGAACCAGGGCCAGGAAATCTTCCAGACTTCCTGTGCTGTGTGCCACACTGTCGGTGGTGGCCGACTCGTAGGGCCCGACCTCCAAGGTGTCAGCGAGCGTCGCAGCGAGGAGTGGATCATCCGCTTCGTACAGCACTCTCAGCAAGTTGTGGCAGCCGGCGATCCTGATGCTGTGGCAATCTTCAGCGAGTTCAGCCAAATCACAATGCCAGATCAACCTCTCTCCGACGATCAGGTCCGGGCGGTCATCGCATACACGCGTGCAGGTACGTCAGCCGGCCCCGTGCAGCCGGCCGCGGTCGAAGAGGTTACAGAGGAGCAGGTCCTCCTGGGGCAGAACCTATTTCAGGGAAAGACTCGGTTCGTGAACGGCGGACCGACATGCAACTCGTGCCACGAGGTAACGAACGACGCAGTCATTGGAGGCGGAGTGTTGGCCCGCGAACTCACGACAGTGTTCTCGCGGTTGGGCGGGCCCGGAGTTCGGGCGATTCTCGGAAGTCCTCCGTTCCCCGTGATGCAACGGGCTTACAAAGGGAAGTCGCTCACAAATGAGGAGGTGGCGGGCTTGGTCGGCTTTTTACAGCGCGCAGACTCGGAACATGCGTTGCACCAGCCGCGCGACTACGGTCCCAAGCTGTTTGGCGCGGGACTGTTGGGCACCGCTCTGCTCATGGGTCTCTACTCTCTTGCCTGGGGCAAGAGGAAGAGGGATTCCGTCAACCAGTCGATCTACGACAGGCAGATCAAGACCACCTGAATCCACGACTAGCAAGAAGTCAGGAAAAATATTATGGGCTGGATCAAAGACATCATCGCGCCGGAAACCAGAAAGTGGGAGGAGTTTTACCGCAACCGCTTCCAGCACGATCGGATTGTACGAAGTACCCACGGAGTGAATTGCACGGGAGGTTGTTCCTGGCAGATCCATGTCAAGGACGGCATCGTGACATGGGAGACTCAGCAACTGGACTACCCTCTGCTGGAAGATTCTCTGCCACCTTACGAGCCCCGGGGGTGTCAGCGCGGGATCTCCTACTCGTGGTATCTCTACAGTCCGTTGCGGATCAAGTACCCGCTGATACGAAGCGCGTTGCTCGACGCCTATCGAGAGAAGAAGCGCCAAACAGGTGACCCCATGAAGGCGTGGAAAGCTCTGCAAGCGGACGAAGGTGCCCGCCGGAAGTATCAGCAAGCCCGTGGTAAGGGCGGGTTCCGGAGGGCGAGTTGGGACGAAGCGATGGAGATAATGGCCGTCGCAAACATCTACACGGCCGAGAAGTACGGCCCCGACAGGGTGATCGGATTCAGCCCCATTCCCGCGATGTCGATGCTCAGCTATGCAGCCGGCGGACGTTTCCTCCAGCTCTTCGGTGGAGTCAACCTCAGTTTCTATGACTGGTACTGTGACTTGCCCACCGCGTTCCCTGAAATTTGGGGGGAGCAGACTGACGTGTGCGAGAGCGCCGACTGGTACAACGCCAAGATGATTGCCGACATGGGCGCGTGCCTCAATATGACGCGCACACCAGACTGTCACTTCTTCGCCGAGTCTCGCCACAACGGGACAAAGGCGGTGGTCTTCTCACCCGACTTCAGTCAGGTCTGCAAGTATGCCGACCAGTGGGTGCCTCTCCACGCGGGGAGTGACGGTGCTTTTTGGATGGCCACGACTCACGTGATCCTAAAGGAGTTCCACCACGAGAAACAGACACCCTACTTCATCGACTACGTCAAGAAGTACACAGATAGTCCGTACTTGGTAAAACTCGAGAAGGATGGGGAGCATTACAAGCCGGGGCGGCTACTCCGCGCGTCGGAGATTTCCGAGTACAAGGATGTGTCGAACGGCGAGTGGAAGTTCCTCAACATCGACGCCAAGACCGGCAAGTTGGTGGTGCCCAAGGGGAGTTCGGGGTCACGATGGGACAAAAAACAGGGCAACTGGAACATGAAGCCGGAGAGCGTAGTTGACGATCAGCCTTACGATCCAGTTCTCACGCTGCTCGGACGATCCGATGAGTCCGTACTGACGGGCTTCACTGAATACGGACTCGATAATACGGTGTATCGTGGCGTACCCGTGATGCAGTTGGAAACTACCGACGGTCCTGTGACGGTAACCACGGTCTACGATCTCACGATGGCTCAGTATGGAGTGGGTCGGGGTCTCCCTGGCGACTACCCGCAAGACTACACGGACAAAGAGGCAGCATACACGCCGGCGTGGCAGGAACTCTTCACGGGAGTTGCCTCAGCCACCGTGATCCAGTTCGCGCGTGAGTGGGCGAACACCGCCGCTGCCACAGATGGCAAGTGCATGATCATTATCGGTGCGGGCATCAATCACTGGTATCACTCCAACCTGATTTATCGGGCCGGGGCGATGGCCCTGATGCTCACCGGTTGTATCGGTAAGAATGGCGGTGGGCTCAATCACTATGTCGGGCAGGAGAAGCTCGCACCAGTGGATTCTTGGGGTGCGATCGCCTTTGGCAAAGATCACCAATCTGCGGTCCGACTCCAGCAGGCTCCCATATGGCACTACATGAACACGTGCCAATACCGCTATGACGGACAGTTCTCCAAGTACAATACGGTTCCTGACAATGAGATGACAAAGCAACATACGGCCGATCAGATTTTCAAATCGGTTCGCATGGGATGGATGCCGTTCTATCCGCAGTTTGACCAGAACACATTGGATCTGTGCAAGGAAGCTGTGGAGAACGGGGCAAAGGATGACGATGGTATCAAGCGATACGTACTGAATAAACTCACGAGCAAAAAACTGAAGTATTCTGTGAGTGAACCGGAAGCCGAACACAACTTCCCACGCGTCTGGTACATCTGGCGGGGCAACGCCATCATGGGAAGCATGAAGGGGCACGAGTATGCCCTCAAACACTATCTCGGCACACACAACAACCTGATTGCCGAAGACTCAGAGGACCACACCAGTGAAGTGAAGTGGCACGATGTAGCTCCAGTCGGGAAAATGGATCTAATCGTGGATCTGAACTTCCGGATGGACTCGTCTGCTCTTTACTCCGACATCGTGCTACCTGCGGCATCATGGTATGAGAAGGCGGACCTGAATAGCACAGACCTTCATTCGTTTATCCACCCACTGTCGGCGGCGATCGCACCGGTATGGGAATCGAAGACAGACTGGAACATCTTCCGTGACTTGGCGAAGGTAACCAGTGAGGCAGCGGCGAAATACTTTCCAGAGCCACAGAAGGACATTGTCGCAGCTCCGATCGCGCACGATTCTGCAGGCGAAATCTCGCAGACCGTCATTAAGGACTGGTACCATGGCGAGTGTGAAGCCATTCCAGGCAAGACGACGCACAGCCTGACCGTCGTGGACCGTGACTACACAAAACTCTATGACAAGTACATCACTCTAGGTGATCGCATCCGGACCTCCGGACTCGGTGCGCACGGAAACCACTACCAATGTGCCGACGCATATGACGAGATGGTGGTGTCCAACCACTTCCCGGTAGAACGTGAGAACGGCAACGTCTACCCATCGTTGAAGGAAGATGAGTGGGCAGCCAATGTAGTGCTGCATCTCTCTACGGGCAGCCAATGTAGTGCTGCATCTCTCTACGCTGACCAACGGCGTACTCAACGTACGCGCCTACGAGGATGCGGAGAAGAGGACGGGTTTGGATTTGGTCGACCTGGGGGCCGGTAGCAAAGATCTTCTGATCCGTTACGCTGATCTGCAGGCACAGCCACGCCGATACAACACATCTCCGCTGTGGTCAGGTGTGATGAACGGTGGGAGGGCTTACTCTGCCTACACCTACAACATCGAGAAGCTGGTTCCCTGGCGGACCCTGACGGGTCGCCAGCACTTCTATCTCGATCACGAGATGTACCTCGCGTACGGAGAAAACCTCCCAACCTACAAGCCTTCGCCCAAGCCGGAGGCATACGGCGATCTCAAACAAACACTCAAGGACGGGGATGCGAGAATCTTGAACTGTCTCACTCCGCACGGAAAGTGGCACATCCACTCCACCTACATGGAAAACCATAGGATGCTGACGCTGTCTCGGGGTTGCGAGCCAGTATGGCTGAGCGAGGTAGACGCTGCTGAACTGGGCATCCAGGATAATGATTGGTGTGAGGTCTACAATGACCACGGTGTCTACTGTGCGCGCGCTTGCGTCAGCGCCAGAATCCCAAAAGGCGTCTGCATCGTGTACCACGTTCCGGAGCGCACGGTTGGAATTCCTAAGTCACAGGTGCGCGGCGGCAAGCGGGCGGGTGGGCACAACAGTTTCACGCGCATTCACCTCAAGCCCAACTTCCTCGCCGGCGGTTACGGGCAGTTCACTTACCACTTCAACTACTGGGGACCAATTGCACCGAACCGGGATACCCACGTTGTGGTCAAACGAATGGACAAGGTGGTGTTCTGATGATTCAAGGTTCGTGCAAAGGACTGGAGACCTGAGATGGATATTCGTTCGCAGATTTCAATGGTGTTTCACCTCGATAAGTGCATTGGTTGTCACACTTGTTCGATCGCGTGCAAGAACATTTGGACCGACCGTAAAGGCGCCGAGTACATGTGGTGGAACAACGTGGAGACCAAGCCCGGTACGGGCTATCCGGGCAAGTGGGAGAATCAGGAGATCTACAAGGGTGGCTGGGAAAAGAATGGGAAGGGGGTAAACCTAAAAGGCGCTGGCAAGCCAAAGAGCCTTTCCAATATTTTCCACAATCCCCACCTGCCTGTGATCGACGATTACTACGAGCCGTTCACGTACAAGTACCTCGATCTAATCGAGTCACCTGCCGGCGATGACCAACCTACCGCCCGCCCGGTCTCGATGATCACCGGTGAACCGATGGACATCAAGATGGGGCCGAACTGGGACGACGACCTGAGTGGTTCGCCAGACTACGCTCGCAACGACCCCAATCTCGAGAACCTCTCTCCTGCCGAGAGGGAAGCCATGTTCCAGCTGGAGCGGATGGCGTTCTTCTACCTCCCGCGGATTTGCAACCACTGCCTCAATCCAGCGTGCGTTGCCTCGTGTCCTTCGGGTGCTATTTACAAGCGAGGAGAAGATGGGATCGTACTCGTCAATCAGTCAGTGTGCCGTGGTTGGCGGATGTGCGTCACAGCGTGCCCTTACAAGAAGACCTACTACAACTGGAGCACTGGCAAGTCTGAAAAGTGCATTCTGTGCTACCCCCGTATCGAAGCGGGTCATGCACCGGCGTGCATGCACTCGTGCGTTGGGCGCATTCGTTACCTCGGAGTAATGCTCTACGATGCCGATCAGATCGAAAGCGTAGCATCGGCCGAGGATTCCGAAGTGATGAGTCGACAGATGGATATGATTCTCGATCCCTTCGACCCCGAGGTCATTGCTTCGGCAAAGAGCAACGGGATAGCAGACTCTACGATCGATGCAGCCCAAAAGTCGCCGGCGTACAAGTTCGTCAAGGTATGGAAGCTGGCGCTTCCTTTGCATCCGGAATTCAGAACTCTCCCAATGCTGTTCTACGTTCCACCGCTGCTACCGGTCATGGCATCGGTAACTGATGTGGACAACAGTGAGCAATCGGAGAAGATGAACCCCGTGGCAAAACATTGGCCGGACAGCTGGCTCTACGACACGAGTACCGAGGAACTCTTCGGGACCATTGACGACGCACGCTTCCCACTCAAGTACATGGCTAACCTCTTCAGTGACGGTGACACTACGGAGGTGGCGGACCGGCTCAAGAAGCTCATGGCGGTGCGGCTACACCGGCGGCAGGTGACTGTGGGTGATGTGAAGGAAGGGACCGTGGATGCTGCACTGGCCGACACCGGTCTGACCCCCCAACTGGCAGACGATATCTACTACCTGACGTCACTAGCCACCTTCGACGATCGCTTCGTAATACCTGCAGCACACCGTGAGCAGGCGATCGAGATGATGGAGTTCACCGGCGATGTGAAGGGCAATACCGGCTTCGGATTCAAGGCCGAGTCTGCTAAGAGGGGAGCATGAGAATGCAAACGCTGACTCATTATGAGCGATTAGCCGGCCTCTTCGACTACCCGCGGAGTGATTACTCCGCCCAGGTCAAGCAGATCTGTGAACTCCTCGAGGAGGGTTATCCGGTCGCTGTCACCGAACTCAAGGCTTTCGCGAAGGGGTTACCGTCTGAGGGCGACACTTTATCGGTGGAAGCCCTGGACCAGATACAGGAGATCTTCACAAGGTCGTTTGACGTCCAATCGATCACCACCCTCGGTGTGGGATACGTCATGTTCGGGGACGACTACAAGAGAGGTGAGCTTCTAGTCAATCTGAACCGCGAACACCGCGAGGCCGGCCTCGCCTGCGGTAGCGAACTCTCGGACCACTTGCCGAACGTGCTGCGTTTGCTTGCCAAGTGGCAGGACCGTGATCTGGTAGTGGAGTTTGTCGAGGAGGTTCTGCATCCGGCGCTTGAAATGATGATAGCCGAGTTCGGACCCCAACGCATGAAACAGCGCGATGGGTTGTACAAGAAACACTTCAAGACGCTGATCGCCTCTTCTGCGGAGCGGGGCACCATCTTCCGAGGAGCGCTGGTGGCTGTTCTGGAAGTGCTCAAGGAAGACTTTGGTCTCTCCGAATGGAAACCTCCGGAGCAGGATAACGACTTTTTGCGCTCGATCGGGCGCGAACTTGATATCGAAGCCAACGAAGGCCGACCCGCTGCGTCGGGGAGGATGCTATGAACGCACTGAACACGTTTCTCTTCGTCGCGTTTCCGTACGTGGCGCTCATTGTCTTCGTATTTGGTGCGGTTTACCGCCACCGGCAGGAGGGCTTCACGGTTTCGTCGCTCTCATCACAATTTCTCGAGGGCAATAGGCTCTTTTGGGGCACAGTCCCATTCCACATCGGGATTCTGGTGGTGTTCGTTGGGCATCTAGTTGCATTCATGCTGCCGGGCGCAACGCTCGGCTGGAACAGCATTCCAATCCGGCTAATCATTCTCGAGGTGACGGCCTTCGTGTTCGGGTTAAGCGTGCTGGTCGGACTTGGCGCACTGATGTTCCGGCGGCTTACCAACCCACGCATCCGTGCAGTGACAACCAAGATGGATATAGCAATCGAGTTGCTCGTGCTGACCCAAGTGGTGCTCGGATGCTGGATCGCTCTTGGATTCCGATGGGGCTCTTCGTGGTTCGCGGCCGATCTATCACCGTACCTATGGTCACTTGTGACGCTGAGACCCGAGACTGCGGCGGTCTTCGCTCTGCCATGGGTAATCAAGCTACACATTGTAGGTGCGTTTGCGATTCTCTTCATGATTCCGTTTACGCGGCTCGTGCATTTTCTAGTGGCACCGTTGAACTATATCGTGCGGCCCTATCAGCAGGTCATGTGGAACTGGGATCGCAAGGCGATTCGTGACCCGCGTACGCCGTGGAGCAAAGCGCGGCCCGAGTAGCGACTAAGTAGGGAGCGAAAGAACTGTGACCGATAAAGGTAGGGCAAACGTTGCGCTAACGCTCAACACGGTGGCCTTCACCGTCTGCTTTGCAGCGTGGATGCTAAATGGTGTGCTCGTTACCTTCCTGCTCGACAACCAGGTGTTCGACTGGACGGCGAGCCAGATGGGTTTGCTCATCGGTATTCCCGTACTGACCGGTTCGCTTACACGTCTGCCACTGGGCATCCTCACCGACAAATTCGGTGGCAGGCCGATTTACACCGTCCTCATGTTGGCTGCCACAGTACCCATGTACCTGCTTGGCCATGTCGACACGTATAGAGGGTTTCTTCTCTGCAGTCTGGGTTTCGGACTAACGGGTGGCTCGTTCGCAGTGGGAATTGCGTTTACCTCGGTCTGGTTCGCGCGGAGCCGCCAGGGTACGGCGCTCGGCATCTTCGGCGCAGGGAATGCAGGAGCCGCGTTGACGACGCTTGGTGCGCCAACGCTGTTGGGGTCTCTTACAGGTGATGGTGCGAACCTCGAGGGATGGCGCACCTTGCCGACTATATACGCGACCGCGCTCGTGGTCATGGCAATCATCTTCTTCCTGGGAACCAAGAACAAGAAACCGAAGGGGGCTGAGTCGAAGACAGTGCGACAGTTGCTTGCACCGCTCAAGCATATGCGGGTATGGCGATTTGGGCTGTACTATTTCCTTGTGTTCGGCGGATTCGTCGCCCTTGCGCAGTGGCTAGTGCCATACTATCTGAACGTCTACGGCATGACGATCATCATGGCCGGGTTGATGACGTCCATCTTTTCACTCCCGTCAAGTCTCATCCGCGCGCTGGGCGGATGGATGTCGGATCTGGTTGGGCCCCGGAAAGTCCTTTATTCTGTTCTCTCCGTCATTGCTGTTTGTTGTCTGCTGTTGATCTTTCCGAAAATGGACATCGAATCACCGGGACGTGGTGTGATGGCCGCGCGTGCGGGCACAGTAACTGACGTGTCGGCCGACGTCATTACGATTGATGACCGAGACTACCCACTCAAAGCTAACGGCGACGCGCTCAAAACATACACCGAGAGTCAGGCGCTAGTCCTTCCCGTTATCACCACGTGGCAGGAACCGATCGTAGATGTGGGGGACCCGGTTAGCAAGAAGCAACTTGTTGCTCGTGGTGTCACGCACATTTATTTCCAAGCCAACGTGTGGATCTTTACGGCGTTGGTCTTCATAATCGGCATCGCTATGGGTATCGGGAAGGCGGCTGTCTACAAGTACATCCCTGACTTCTTCCCAGATGATGTCGGTGTGGTCGGCGGTCTTGTAGGGGTGCTAGGTGGCCTCGGTGGTTTCGTGTGTCCCATCGTCTTCGGCTACATGCTCGACGGATTCGGATTGTGGACTACTACCTGGATGTTTCTTTTCGCCGTGTCGATTGCCTGCCTCGTCTGGCTGACTGTAGTCGTTCGACGCATTTTGCATGCGGCTGCTCCGGGGCTGGCGACTGCAATCGAGGCTGATGGACCCATGGTACATGACATGGCGACGGCAGCAAGCAGGAACTAGATCACTCGGCGTTATCGATGAGCTTCCACCCTAGTCGTCAACAGAAGTAACTAAGGAGACCGAGATGTCCGGTGTACAGCACCGTGGTGCGATCGTAGAGTGGGAGGTAGAGGAGAACGAGTTCTGGCGGAGCCGCGGTAGCAAGATCGCGTTTCGAAATCTCTTGATTTCGATACCGTGCCTCCTGTTCGCATTTGCGATCTGGCTCTATTGGTCCATCATCATTGTACAAATGGAGAATCTAGGGTTCAGTTTCTCCAAGACCCAGCTGTATACGCTTCCCGCCATCGCTGGACTCGTAGGCGCGACACTTAGGATTCCCAATTCGTTCATGATCGCTATCTCAGGTGGGCGAAACGTCATTGCGGTGACGACCGCGCTCCTGATTGTGCCTGCAGCCGGCGTCGGCGTTGCCCTACAGAGTCCGCAGACGAGTTATACGATCTTCGCTCTACTTGCGGCTCTGAGTGGCTTCGGCGGAGGTGCGTTTGCTTCGTCAATGTCGAATATCAGCTTTTTCTTTCCGAAACGGATGCAAGGGCTGTCGCTCGGTTTGAACGCCGGCCTTGGGAATCTCGGCGTGAGCGTGATGCAGGTGCTCCTGCCGTGGGTGATGACATTCGCCGTGTTCGGAGCACTGAGCGGTGACGGTAGCCAGTTGCCGGCGGAACTCGGTGGCGCAACTATCTGGATCCAGAACAGCGGGTTGATCTGGGTGCCGGCACTTGCAGTGTTCTCCGTGCTGGCGTTTCTCTTCATGAACAACCTGCCGATGCATCGAGTTGGGCCAGCATCGGTCGCCATTGGGAAGATGCTATGGCTCGAAACGTTGGGTTTGTTTGGGGCTGCAGTTGGCATCGGCTTGCTGCTAGGCCCAACATTCGGACTTCCAGATCTGGTGAAGGTGTTTGCCGTGCTCGCCATAACCATTTGCGTCACACTACTTGTGATGCGATATGTGACGCCGGGCCCAGTCCGCGAAAACCTGGTTCACCAGTTCGTTATTTTTCGCAAGAAACACAACTGGGTCATGACGTGGCTCTACACGATGACCTTTGGATCCTTCATCGGATACTCGGCGGCGTTTCCCAAACTCATCCAGGATGTATTCGGCTCGCTTCCCGACGGTTCGCTCAATCCCAACGCACCGAATCCACTTGCATATGCCTGGTTGGGCCCGTTGGTTGGGTCGCTAGTGAGGCCAGTGGGAGGGTGGCTTTCGGACAAGCTCGGTGGTGCCCGTGTGACACACTGGGATACCGTGATCATGATTGCTTCGGCGCTTGGCGTAGCCTACTTTGTCAAGGCGGCAGGGGCCACAGCGACGCCGGAAGCGTATTGGTGGCCATTCTTCTTCCTATTCCTAGTGCTATTCATAGCCACCGGTATCGGTAACGGGTCGACCTTCCGCATGATCCCGATCATCTTCAAGCCGGAATTCGCCGGCCCCGTGCTCGGCTGGACATCGGCGGTGGCGGCGTATGGCGCCTTTCTGATTCCGCGTATTTTCGGTGGGCAGATATCGGCGGGCACGCCCGAGTATGCATTGTACGGCTTCGCCGGCTACTATGTGACCTGCCTTGCTGTGAATTGGTGGTTCTACGCTCGGAAGAAAGCTGAGATCCCATGTTGACACGCCAACGTATTGTACGGGAAGGGTTCATCGCTGGCCTGATTGGGGCGGGCGCGGTGGCGGGTTGGTTTCTCATTGTCGACGTGATAGCGGGCCGACCGTTTTTTACCCCCGCTGTTTTGGGGTCGGCTGTGTTCTTTGGGCTTCGCGACCCCGCAACGGTCAGCATCAGCTTCCAGTCTGTTTCTATGTATACGGCAATGCACGTACTCGTCTTTCTCTTCGTTGGCACTGTGGCTTCCGCCATGATCGCCGAGGCTGAGAAATCTCCTGGTGCGCTGTGGTTGTTGATCGAGTTCTTCATCGTGTTCGAATTCGGGTTCAATGGAGTAGTTGCGCTGATGTTCACTCCTCTGCTGGCCGCATTGGCGTGGGCCAACGTAGCAGTCGGAAATCTCATTGCGGCGATCTGCATGGGCTACTACCTATGGCGTGCCCGCCCTGCTCTACGGCAATCTCTGCGTGATCACGGCCTTTTGGGCTAGCCAGTCCGAAGAGGCGCGTACTTGAGAACGCCGTTCCTGGCCTGAGGCTGGGAATGGCTGCAGTCGTCACGCACACACCGATCCAGGAATTCCAATAGGTGGCGCCCTGGCCGCTTCCAGTACACTTTTCATCTCGGCAACATCTCAACTCCAGGCCACATGCTATTGGGAGGACCTGTATTTTCGTTACTATATGCAGCCACGTTCGATCGCACCGGGTTTGGGATCAAGCTAAATGCAGGCACGACAGGAGTGAATCTTGCATCCAGTGAATGAGTTGCTCGAGGAACTACAGGGCCGTGCAGTGCGCAGGTTTATTCGAGACATCCGATCCTCAGACGACCGCCGCCATGCGTTAGATCGACGCGGTGGTGAAGTCACGGCTCAGCATGCTGTGGTGGCCGAGCGCCGAAATGTTCAGGATCGACGCGCTTCGCCGGAGCGAAGACGCCCGCCCCAGGCTATATACTCTTTGGAGGCGGCGTCTCTGGTACGGCGTATGATGTCGCATCCCGGAGCGGGGGTTTGGTGTCCGGAATGCGAGGGTAATCTTATGCTGGGCCCTGCTATCGTCAGGCAGGGTGTTGCGATGCGCCGAATTCACTGTACCCAGTGCCGCAGGAAAATGGTGACACGGCAGATCTTGTAGATGCGGGAGCTATCCCAGTGCGGCCCAACAGTAGCCCCACCTAGCACCAGTCCTGTGCCGCCGCCATCCGTCTGAGACTCTCTTCTTTTCCAACCACTTCCAATAGAAAATTCACCGGCTCGGAAACGGTCTCTCCGGTAATAGCGACGCGGATCGGCTGAAATACCTTGCCGACACCCAATCCCAGCTCCTCCGCAAGTGCTCGCAATTCGGTCTCCAATTTTGTGGGCTCCCACCGGTCATCGCTCAATGCGGTCAACCGCTCGGCGGCGGCACGGAGCGCCATCCGGAATCCGTCAGGATCGTTTGTAATCAGCTTGTGGGCCTTGGGGTCTTTGTGCACGATAAGATCGGGATTGAACCGCACCGCGACGCGTTTGGCCAGGTCTATCGTGGTGCGGGCGCGCTCGGCGGTCACCTCGATCGCGCGCAGCAAGCGAGCGCGTTCGATAGTGGTACTATCGACTCCGTGATCCTTCAATCCCGACTCGATAAGCGGTTGAAGGTCCTCCGGCGGCGACTGACTCATGTACTGTCCATTCATCCACTCTAGCTTTGTCATATCGAAGATCGCGGCCTTCTTCTGAACGCGTTCGAGCGAGAACGCATCGATCAGCGCCTCGGTCGTGAAGTACAGTTCTTTATCATCGCCTGGGTTCCAGCCCAACAGCGCTAGGAAGTTTCGCATGGCGGGCGGTAGGATGCCGAGTGCACGGTACTCACCAACTGCGGTAGCGCCGTGGCGCTTCGACATCTTTTTGCCGTCGGGACCGTGGATCATTGGTAGGTGCACGAACACCGGCGGCTCGTGTCCCAGCGCTCGATATACGGCGATCTGCTTTGGAGTATTAGAGAGATGGTCGTCACCGCGCATTACGTGAGTGATGCCCATCTCCAGGTCGTCGGCCACTACCGTGAAGTTATAGGTAGGTGTCCTGTTGGACCGTAGGATTACCCAGTCTTCTATGTCCGAGCCCTTGAAGCTGATACGCTCGTAAACTGCGTCATCCCACACGATCTCGTCGGTGGGCATGCGGAACCGTAGCGCCCCATCATCCTCGTAGGCCATGCCCTCGGCATGAAGGCGGTCTGCGAGTTGCCTATGACGTTCGATTCCCGCCCCTTGAAAGACAATGTCTTCGTCCACGTCCAGGCCCAGCCACTCGAGTCCCTGCAGAATTACTTGGACATGCTCGTCTGATGATCGCTGCCGATCTGTGTCCTCTATCCTGAGGAGGAACTTGCCGCCGGTCTTTCTGGCGTAGAGCCAGTTGAACAGGGCGGTCCGGGCCCCACCCACATGCAAGAAGCCGGTTGGCGATGGTGCGAACCGCACACGAACTTGGGTCATGGATCTCTCTTCAAGGGGTCGTATTCTCTAGTGGGGGCGAAACGTACGACGCGGGGGTGCGTGGGTCAACGTGAGGGGCCGCCTGCCTTTCGATGCCGGCGGCGCTATTATTCCAACCGCGATGACCACGATTGTGAGAGAACTGAACCCCCGTCGGGACCCTGCGCTCGACTTCCCTATTAAGGAATATGGCGAGTTGGATCGGGCGGACTACGACACGCTGGGATTCATGGCTGGGCTCGAGGTTCACCAGCAGCTCCTCACCAGGTCCAAGCTGTTCTGCCGCTGTCCGGCCGGTCAATACGTCGACCATCACGATGCTGAGGTTCTTCGCCACATGCGGCCGACATTGAGCGAACTCGGCGAGTATGATGGCACCGCGCTCATGGAGTTCAAGACGCGAAAGGAAATAGTGTACCTGCTGGAACGCGGAACGGTATGCACCTATGAGATCGACGACACGCCTCCGTTCGAGATCGACGATGAAGCAGTGCGGATTGCGATCGAACTAGCGGAAGTGCTGGGGATGAATCTCGTGTCCGAACTACACGTCATGCGCAAACAGTATCTCGACGGTTCGATCCCCACGGGCTTTCAGCGGACCGCGATGGTGGCACTGGGTGGCGCTATTCCCTTGACCATTCCAGAACTTGGAGTCGACCGTGAGCTGCACCTTCGGCAACTGTCGCTAGAGGAAGATTCGTGTCGCGAAGTTTCGGATGTCGGTCACCGCATAACGTTCCGCACGGATAGGCTTGGGATGCCGCTCACCGAGATCGTTACCGAGCCTGAGTTGTACACGCCGCTGGAGGTACAGGCGGCAGGGCAGTTGCTCGCCGAGGTGGCAAGGGCGACCGGGAAAATAAGACGGGGGCCGGGTGCCGCTCGGCAAGACGTGAACGTGTCCATCGCCGGCGGGCGGAGAGTCGAAATCAAGGGGGTGTCATACCATCGCAGGCTGCCGCAATTGGTTCACATCGAGGCACAGCGGCAACTCAACCTCTTGCGAATCAAGAACGAACTCGACCACCGAGGTGTAACGCGCGATCTCCTCGAGATTCCGGACGAAGGTCTACCGTGGGAGGCGTCCGAGCTGGTGGAGCGCACCCTTTTCGCTGTAAATCGAGATGAAACTGCGTGCGCAGTACGTCTTCCAGGCTTTGGGGGGTTGCTCTCGCATGCCACACAGCCGAGACTAAACTTCGCGCACGAGTTGAGCGAGCGAGTGCGTGTGATCGGGTGCCCGATCCACCGGCCGTTCATGACACATTCCGACGATAGCATGTTGACTGAATCAAGGTGGAGTAAGCTGCGCAAATCAATGAAGGGTGACAGTAGTGATGCGATAGTGCTGCTTTGGGGAAGCGAGCGTGATACAGCGATCGCGGCGCGTGAGGTGTTGCTACGTGCGACGGACGCGCTGATCGGTGTACCGGCGGAGACCAGGCAGGCCAATGCTGATGGAACAACGGGATTCGAGCGCATTCTTCCGGGTGCGGAGCGGATGTATCCGGACACCGATACACCTCCGTTGCCGATTCAAGATTCATTGGTAGAAACTATTCGTGTCGCGCTAGCCGAAACTCCTTGGGCGCGGGAGCGTCGTTACATGGAGTTGGGTCTGACCGCGGACTCGGCCAGACGGCTGGCGCGTGCGTCGTGGGCCGACCTATTCGATGATGTGGAGCCGGAGTCCGGCATCGTAGCTCGCCGCCTTGCCGCATCCTTGGCGAAACGGCTTCCGTTCCACTGGCGTGCGGGCAGGCCGCAAGGCCTCCCCGATCCGGAGCGCGCGCGACCGCTAGTCCGGGCGATTGAGCGCGGCGAGACTCGTATTGAAGCACTGGACCGACTCATCGATATGGCGATCAGTTCACCGGCTGTGTCGGTAGATGAGATCATCCTGAGACACAGCGGTAATACTGACGACGATGATAGGTTGGAGGAGGCGGTTCGAAATGTAGCAACCGATATTTTGGCGATGCCGGGTCGGTCAACCACTACTCTAGTTCGTTGGGCCATGGGACAGGTCATGCCGAAGTTCTTGGGCAAAGTGGATCCAATGATCGTCCGCACCAAGCTCGAAGCGGTTGTAATGGAACCGGCGCCAGAGGCGGTATCGTGAGCACTGCTGCTACGGAGCGTTACCGCGGGTATCGCGGCCCATGTTTGGATCTCATGAAGAGGCTTAACTTCGGAGTGTGGAGTGAGGTGAGGATCCGAACCTCGAGCGGTGAGTTTGAGGGTCTGGTGTTGCCTCGCTCCGAAACCAGCGACGAGTTGCACATTGTACTCAAGCTGACGAGCGGCTACAACATAGGAGTTCGGTACGACGGTGTGCAGTCGGTGGAGGAGTTGGGGTACCGTCAGGCCAACTACAAGATTCCTGAGAAGGAGTTTCCATTCGATCCGACGCATCCGCGAGTCAAACTATTCGGGACGGGTGGTACGATCGCCTCGCGGTTGGACTACAGAACGGGTGCAGTGATCCCGGCGTTCACACCGGGCGAACTGTATGGCTCGGTTCCCGAGCTGGCGGACATCTGCAACTTGGAGACCGAGAAATTGTTTGGCGTATTCTCGGAAAACATGGGGTCGGAACAATATCTGATTGTGGCCGAGCGGGTTGGAGAAGCGATTCGTGCGGGATATGACGGGGTTGTGATCGGTCACGGTACGGATACCATGCATCATACATCGGCAGCGCTCAGTTTCATGATCCAGCGGCCTCCTGTGCCCGTAGTTCTCGTCGGTAGCCAGCGCTCGTCTGACCGCCCTTCATCTGACGCAGCGCTCAATCTGATCAACGCTACATGGACTGCCGCACACGGACCGATCGCCGAGGTGATGGTGTGCATGTTCGGTCCCACCTCCGACTGTTACAACCTGTTGCACCGCGGAACTCGTGTGCGCAAGATGCACAGTTCCTACCGAAGTACCTTCCGTACAGTGGGCGACATTCCGCTGGCGATGGTAGAGGAGGGGCAGATCACGCAGCTAAAAGATGACTGCGCGTCGCGGCGTGACGACACTGAGGTAGAGATCAAGGCAGTATTCGATGATATGGTAACACTAACATACTACTACCCGGGAATGCGGGCTGATGTGATCGACGCGCTGATCGATTGCGGATATAAGGGAATAGTATTAGCTGGTACGGGCTTGGGCCACGTAAATCGCGCGATGTATCCAGCGCTTGAGAGAGCACGGAACGCAGGTGTGCAGATATACATGACGTTGCAGACTCTGTGGGGGTTTGTGCAGATGCACGTTTACGAGACTGGACGCGAGATACTGCAGTTAGGGGTGGTGCCGCTGGCGAACATGCTGCCGGAAGTTGCGTATATCAAGCTCGGCTGGGCGTTGGGAGTACATCCAGATAGTCCAGACGAGGTGCGCCGGTTGATGACAACCGCCGTCGCCGGTGAAATAACTGATCGCGAACCACACGACGGTTATGTCGTGTTACAGGGTGGTGTGCCAGAGGTGAAAGAGTTCTTCGGAAAGGTGCTGAAGTAGGCATGGTCGATACGAGAGGCATGGATTTCATACGCGCGATGATCACTCGCGACGTAGAATCAGGCAAGTACGGTAGGCCGGTGACGACGCGGTTTCCGCCAGAACCCAATGGCTATCTGCATATTGGACACGCCAAGTCAATATGCCTCAACTTTGGAGTCGCCGCTGAGTTTGGAGGTGTGTGCAATCTTCGATTCGACGACACCAATCCGCACACAGAAGATGTGATGTATGTGGATGCGATCAAGCAAGACATACGGTGGTTGGGGTTCGATTGGTACGATCGGGAACACCATGCCTCGGACTACTTCGAAAAACTCTACGACTTTGCCATCAAGCTGGTCAAGGACGGTAATGCGTACGTCGATGACCTGAATGAAGAGGAGATTCGCAAGTATAGGGGTACAGTAACTGAGCCGGGACTCAACAGCCCTAATCGTGACCGGTCAGTCGAGGAGAATCTTGCCCTGTTGGAGGCAATGCGGGGCGGCGAGCTTCCGGACGGTTCCCATGTGTTGCGGGCGAAGATCGACATGGGTCATGCCAATATGGTAATGCGCGACCCATTGCTCCTACGGATAAGGCATGCCCGTCACTACCGCCGTGGCGACGAGTGGAGTCTCTATCCGCTGTACGATTTTGCGCACTGCCTCTCCGACGCAATCGAGGGTATCACGCATTCGCTTTGCAGTATCGAGTTCAAGGACAACCGTGAACCATACGACTGGTTGGTGAGGGCAGTCGGCTTCGACCGTCCTCCGGAACAAACCGAGTTCGCGCGTCTCAATCTCGACTACACCGTCCTGAGCAAACGCAAACTGCTGAAGTTGGTGCAGGACAAGCGTGTGTCAGGCTGGGACGATCCGCGTATGCCCACCATCGCCGGTTTGCGCAGACGCGGTGTGACACCTGAGGCCATTCGCAACTTCTGCCATACCATCGGTGTTGCGCGTACCGACAGCCGGGTGGATATAGCCAAGCTGGAGCATGCGATCCGTGACGACTTGAACATGCAGGTGCCGCGTGTGCTGTGTGTGTTGCAGCCGCTCAAGGTAGTGATCACGAACTATCCCGAGGGTAAGACAGAGGAGCTGGACGCGCCGTATTTTCCGCGAGACGTACCCAAAGAGGGCTCGCGCAGGATTCCATTCACACGCGAGATATTCATCGAACGCGACGACTTCATGGAGGATCCACCACGAAAGTTTTTCCGGCTAGCTCCAGGGCGGGAGGTGCGTTTGCGCTACGGATATCTCGTTACGTGCACTGACGTCGTGAAAGACGAAGCGGGCAATGTCGTAGAGGTACACTGCACGTACGACCCCGAGACGCGTGGCGGGAACACACCGGACGGTCGGAAGGTAAAGGGGACCATCCACTGGGTGTCCGCGTCGCACTCACTGCCAGCCGAACTGCGCCTGTACGACAGACTCTTCACGGTGCCCAACCCGGAGGCCACGGACGATGGCAAGGAATTCACTGATTATCTGAATCCCGAGTCATGTGTGGTCCTGAATGGCAGTCGCATTGAGCCAAGCGTCGCAAATGACGCACCGGGCACGCGATATCAGTTTGAGCGGCGGGGGTATTTCATCAGCGATCCGGTCGATTCCAAGGCCGGTGCGTTGGTGTTCAACCGGACTGTGAGTCTGAGGGATACGTGGGGGAAGATTAACAAGTAGCCGGGAAGCGGGAAAAGTAGGCCGAATGAGTTCGCCCGGCATCTCGCCACTCGCACATTGCCGTCCCGATGATACCTTTAGCTCAATAGAAAACTCTAGTTCAGCAAATCCCGCCGCCACTTGAGATTGGAGTAGCGATATGTTTCACCTTCGCATGAGATCGATTATGTGCGTTGCCGCGGTCATGCTGCTCGGGCCGATACCGGCCGTGGCACAGCAGGCAGGTCGCCATTCACACTACGCGATCGAGAACGCGCGACTCGTTCCAGTATCGGGGCGCACGATCGATAACGGGACGATCGTACTAAAGAACGGTGTCATAACCGCCATTGGAGCGAAGGTCGATGTCCCGAGTGATGCATGGGTCATCGACGGGTCCGGCCTTACGGTCTATCCCGGCTTGATAGACGGGCTTACCACACTTGGGCTTTCCCGTCCGAGTGGAAGCGGGCCTGCGGTGAGACGTGCAGCTACCCCGCGTGGGGGAGGGGCAGGTAGTGGCGGCCAGGCGGCGGACTCTCCCTATTCGCGTGGTCCTGCTGACCGACCAGCCACCTTTACATGGGTGATGGCGGCCGACCAACTGCAGCCGGATGACGAGCAGCTCCAGACGTGGCGCCAAGCTGGCTTTACGTCGGTTGTGACCGCTCCAGAGCGAGGGTTCTTTCCGGGGCATGCTGCCCTGATCGACCTGGCGGGTGAGCGGCCCAACGACATGGTGGTGAAGACACCGGTCGCACTCCGAATGAACTTGAGAGGTGGGCGGGGACACCGCGGGTATCCGTCATCTCTAATGGGTGCATTTGCATATGTGAAGCAGATCTTTCTCGACGCGGAGCACTACGCACAGGCCTGGACCAGGTATGAGAGCGACCCCCGGGGGCGCGAACGTCCGGCGTACGACCGCGCTCTCGAGCCATTGACGGCGGTTCGCTCCGGAGAAGAGCAACTGCTGTTTCCGGCTTCGACCGCCACCGAGATCAAACGGGCCATCCGTACGGCCGACGAGATTGGCGCGAGGGCGATCATCTACGGCCTTCACAGCGGTTATGAGGTGGCTCCTCTACTTGCACAACTAAAACTGCCCGTGCTGGTCAGCCTCGATTGGCCAAAGGCTCCTGAAGACGGTGATCCTGAGGCCGACACTCAACTAGAGGTACTTCGGTTCCGACTGCTCGCACCCACGACACCGGCCAGGCTGGCCGAAGCAGGCGTGCGCTTTGCCTTTTATTCGGATGGCATCAAACGGCCGGCCGAAGTAATCGCTGCGGCACGGAAGGCAACGGAAGCCGGCCTCGACGCCGACGCCGCGATCCGCGCCCTGACCCTGTCGGTAGCCGAGATTTTCGGTGCGGCTGATCGTTTGGGTAGCCTCGACGCAGGCAAGATCGCAAACCTGGTGGTTACGAATGGTGATTTGCTGGACGAAGACACGAAGGTGAAGATGGTGTTCGTCGATGGCGAGCGTTTCGAGTCCAAGCCCGACGACGACGAGAACCCTCGGCGAATGGCAATGCGACGTGGGGCCCAGGATGCGAATGACAGCACCGGGACCGGTGAAGAGGAAGCTGAATCCACGTCCTCGGATGTAGAGCTACGCTCTCTGATTGGTCCGTCGTTCCGCATCACCGTTACGAACGGGACCATCGAGGGTGGCTCGGTCGTCGTGCGCAACGGCAAGATCGCGGCCGTTGGGACCGACATCTCGGCGCCACGCGGTGCCAATGTCATCGATGCAGCCGGACAATTCGTTATGCCGGGGATCATCGATGCCCATTCGCACATTGCCGGTGGATCGAACGAAGGAAGCGTTGCGGTGTCGGCGATGGTGGGTATCAAAGACGTTTTGAACCCCGATGATATCAATATCTATCGCGCGCTCGCCGGCGGCGTCACGACGGTCAACGTCCTCCACGGTAGTGCCAACCCAATAGGTGGCAAGAACGCAGTAATCAAGTTGCGGTGGGGCGCAGACGCGGATGGTCTACTGCTCGAGGGTGCCCCGCCCGGCATCAAGTTCGCGTTGGGCGAGAACCCGAAGCGCGATCGTAACCCTGACCGTTACCCGTCCACACGCATGGGAGTGATGGACGTAATACGGGCAGCGTTCGTCGAAGCACAGGAATACCGAGCTGATTGGGATGACTACAATGCGCGCGGGTCGCGGAGTAAGGATGCTCTTCCGCCGCAGCGTGACCTCAAGCTGGCATCGCTTGCGGAAATCTTGCGGGGAGAGCGGCTCGTGCATGCACATTCGTACCGAGCCGACGAGATCCTCCAATTAATCAGACTTGCTGAGGAGTTCGACTTCAAGATCGCGACATTCCAGCATGTGCTAGAGGGTTACAAGGTGGCCAAGGAGATAGCGGAACATGGTGCTGGGGCGTCGACATTTTCCGACTGGTGGGCTTACAAGGTCGAGGCATACGACGCTATTCCCTACAACGCCGCCATCATGACCGAGAAGGGCGTGACGGTGTCCATAAATTCTGATAGTCCTGAGGAGATGCGGCACCTGAACGAAGAGGCAGCGAAGACGATCAAGTGGGGTGGCCTATCGGAGACAGAGGCACTCTCGCTGATCACGATCAATCCGGCACGCCAACTCGGTGTCGCCGAGTCGATCGGTTCGATCGAAGTTGGAAAGGATGCAGATCTAGTCATCTACGATCGGCACCCGCTAGATAACCTTGCAGTGGTGCAAAAGACTTTCGTCGATGGCAAACTCTACTTCGACATTGACGGCGATCGAGAGCGTCAGCGAGCGATCGATGCGGAGAGGAAGGCCCTCGAGAAAGCGCCGAAGCCCAAACGGCCCCGTGTGACCACCGAACCGCAGGGCGTAGAGGAGGTAATCCGATGAAAGCCTTCGCCTTGACACTTATAGGGGTTGTTTCGTTCGTCCCGGCTCTGGTCGCTCAGGATGAGAGTACTACTTATGCGATTCGCGGTGCCACGATCCACACGCTGGTCGGAGATCCGATCGCCAATGGAACCGTGATCATTTCCAACGGCAGGATCGTGACTGTCGGTGCGGCAGTAACAATACCTTCTGGGGCTGATGTGATCGACGCATCAGGGCTCCATGTATACCCGGGCATGTTCAACGCGTACAGTCAACTGGGTTTGCAGGAGATCAACGCTGTAACGGTTACAAACGACGTCCGCGAACTGGGTGATTTCAATCCCCAGCTGTCGGCTGCAACGGCGGTTCACCCTGCGAGTGAGCGCATCCCGGTCACGCGCGCCAATGGTATCACGCATGTGGTAGCTGCTCCCTCGACTGGAGCCGGTGGTATAGCCGGCCGAGCGTCGGCGATCAACCTGGATGGTTGGACTATCGAGGAGATGATCGTGGATCCGTCGGTCGGCATGGTGCTCAACTGGCCCAGTATGCAGACGCGACGCTTCAACTTCCAAACCTTCTCCGTGGAGAATCGATCTTTTAAGGAAGTACAGAAGGAATACCGAGATGGCGTGTCCAAGCTTGGTGGTTGGCTGGAAGATGCGCGCGAGTATAGACACGCAGTAGCCGACGGGAACACTCGATCGCGGGATCTCAAGCTCGAGGCGATGATCCCCGTCTTGTCGGGCGAACTTCCCCTGTTGATTCTGGCGGACGACGCCCGCGACATCCGCAATGCCGTAGAGTTTGTAGAGGACCAGGGTGTGAGAATGATCCTCGTGAGCGGACGTGACGCTTGGAAGGAAAAAGAGTTGCTGGCGGAGAAGGACATCCCTGTGTTGTTGCGAGCGACTCAGAACATGCCTGCGACTGAGGACGATCCTTACTATAGGGCATTCAACAATGCGGCCGAGTTATACCAAGGCGGCGTACGTTTTGCGATGACCGGCTGGGCTTCGGCGGGCCCGAACCCGCCTTCTCGCACACTTCCATATGAGGCGGCCAATGCGGTCAAGTTCGGATTGCCACATGACGAGGCCATCAAGTCGATCACGCGCTATCCCGCCGAGATCCTCGGTCTGGGCGCCGATTTGGGAACCGTAGAGGAAGGAAAGATCGCAAACCTCATAGTGACCGACGGAGATCCGCTGGAGATCCGTACACAGGTCCTTCACGTCCTGATTGACGGAAGACCCGTGGACATGGACAACAAGCACAAGAGGCTTTACGAGCGGTATCGGGCTAGGAACTAGGGCTTGGGACAGGCAGGGTGTGCGAAAGGGGGCCAGACGTTATGTCGAGGCGTCGGAAGAGACCACGCGCATGCTCAAGACCCCGCGGGCTCAGTTGTTGCGCCCCGGGACCTCAACCGCAGTGAGTGACACATCGACCCTTGATATGCTTCTTGGCATGATGCGAATCGATGTAGGCGGCGCAGTCCATCCCGTGAGGTGAGCCTGCACATCGAGGGTGACGCCGGATGGTACGTCACAGATCTTGTAGTAGCCTGTCCAGTCCGAGATCCCTTCGACGTGAACTGCTTCGCGGTACATCGTGCCGTCGGACTTCGCGACCAGTCGATTGCCGGAGAGCACGATCCGTGCGTCGCCGAGCGGCTGCCGAGTTATCGCATCTCGTACGAGTCCCGATACGGTGCCGAATGCGGATTCCAAATTCGAATTGGGGCATAGGAACGAACGTCGCGCTGACGGTATAGGAACGGTGAGCCGTATGGTCACCGCTTGATCGGATGAGAGCGCAAGTTCACCGGGTGGCGGTAGGAACTCAGAAGTTTCGGCTATGGCGTAGGTGACCGCATACGTGCCCGGTGTCAGGTACTGGAACCAGAACCGTCCCGCGCTGTCTGTGCGAGTTTCTGTATAGTCCGGCCCGACAAGGATGATCGACGCATCGGCAACCGGTGCTGACCCGCCGCCGGCCAGTACCCCGGTCAGTGAAGCACGTCCAATGCTCACGGTTTCTCCGTCTGCAGTTTGGGTGAGGCTTACCCACCCGCCAGTTTCCGTGATCGCCTCCAGGAATGGGTCCTCGCCACGATAGATACTCGCTCGACGGTATAGGACCACCGGCGCCCGAATCCACCAGCGGCGCACGATCCAGGTGCCCTTAGAAAGGTGCTCAAAATCGATTCGCCCTCCGATATGGGAGGCGTCGATATCCCATGGCAACATTGTGTAGCCATACTCGAGAAAGCGTAACTCAGCCGTCCGGTCATCCATCCAAATGACCCCCTGGATATCTGAGACCTTCCTGTCTGGGATGGGTTCAAAAGCGAGTCCTACGAGGCCTTCTTTGTCCTGACTGTTCGCGCTGATGGAGAAGCAGTGAAGGTCCGCGAACTCGTCCGAAAGGAGCACGGCGGCATCGGGGCCATAGTAATAGCTGTTCCTGCGAGTTCTTTGGATGAATCCCTTCTTCGCGAGGTTCTCCGCAGTCGGGGCCATGAACGGACTGCCCTGAAACACACCTTCCTCCGACGAAAACTCTTGCTCGCGAATCTCGAGACTTTGTGGATCGAGTTCTTTTTCGTACTGGACAAGACGGTGCCTCAGCATGCCTTGACGCTCGGTCCACGCTACGGCGTTCAAGGCCTTCTGGGCTTCACCCCACAGGGTTGCAGCCGCGAGTCCTGAGGGTCCCTCGACCTCGCAGGTGCGTTCACCTTCGACCACTAAAGTCTTGAGCGAGATCAACGTGGCGGCGATCTCGAACCGGTAGTTGACGACCTCATCGGACCCGACGTCGATGGCCGATGAAAGCTCTGTCTTTACTCCAATGATGGCCGACTTGAGTCGGTATCGGCCTGCTGCGGGCGCCACGAGCGCAAACTCGCCTCTCAGATCGGTCAGTGTGCGCCCAAGTGCTACTCCGCTGTCGCTCAATAGCACTACGAACCCGCCGCGGAAAGGGCTGCCGGTGGCTTTATCGACGAGAGTACCGCGGATAGTCTGAGCGGTCGCGGGCTGAGCTGCCAGACCTAGAGCCAAGATTGCTGCAGGCGACAATATCAAACGGAGCGCGTTCACGGCTCTTACCTCACTGCCATTCCATAGGATCTTAACCCCGGGAGCTGGGGGAAGTTGCAGAGGCAGTGAAAATGGCGGATCCAAGAGCGTACACAAGCCGTTCGAGCCGTTGGCTGATTCGGATTGAGAAAGGAAAGGTGTCGCGGTGGAAGGTGGGGACCTTGGCGGAACACGCGCCAGCGAGGTTCGCCGACGCGACGTCCGTGAGGTACTGATCACCCACCATCAGCACTGTTTGTGGATCATCGATCCCTAGCAGCTCCATTCCGTAGTGCACGAGTTGACCGGCGGGTTTGCGCATCTGCCGAGCGCCGTTCGACAATAGCGCTTCTATCTGTTCAGATGTGTGGGTATCCTCGCCGTGCCATGTCTGACGAAAGACGGGACCGGAAGCGGTGGTATAACCGCGCACGATAGGAATTTCGGGAAAGATTGCCGCCAGCTCATCGAAGCGACGCTCGTCGCAGTTTGAGAGGATTGCATGGCGGGCCGGACCGTGTACGAATAGATGGCGCAGTTGTGGGAACGCAGTATCCACATCGGATCCGTGATACGACATGATCGTACCGTCGACATCCCACAATACTGCGCGAATTTCGTGTCTGTTCAGGAATTCAGCGTTTACCTCGTATGCACTGTCTAGATGGAAGGTCGGTTGTAGTTGTGACAGGATCTTCCAGAGCTGCGGCAGAGTCTGGCGCAAAGTGGCTAGCTGGCCCGTGGACATGGGTGTAAGGTAGAGTAGAGAATAGGGAGTGGGGAGTGGGGAGTGGCGGTTCGGTGAAATGTGAAATAAACGATCAAGGGCTTCGGCCGTATCAAGGTGCTGTCTCTCGGCTCAGGGTGGCGCTTAGCGGCGCTGGAGGTCATCTTAGGCCCGACCAATGAGTTCTCTGTCCACTTCACCAGTACGCTGCCGCGGATCATTGATTCGGACACGGACTTGCTCCGCTTGCACTGCCCGAGCAACGGATCCGTGTCCTAAACGATCATCCGTGGCAGTTCCTCCTTTTCTGTTCCGTCGCAGTCCATCCAGTAATGACTGAGATAATCGAACGCCTCACCACGGCCCTAGCCGACCGCTACCGCATCGAAAAGCACATCGGCGAAGGTGGCATGGCGACAGTCTATTTGGCTCATGACATCAAACACGACCGCAATGTCGCGCTGAAAGTGTTGCGGCCGGAACTCGCGGCCTTAATCGGCGCCGAGCGTTTTCTTAACGAGATCAAAGTCACGGCCAACTTGCAGCACCCCCACATACTGCCACTGCACGACTCGGGAGATGCGGATGGTTTCCTTTTCTACGTGATGCCGTATGTAGCAGGGGAATCGTTACGCGAAACGATTGTCCGCGAGAAACAACTAGGCATTGAAGAAGCAATCGAAATCACCACGGCGGTTGCCTCTGCGTTGGACTATGCCCACAGGCATGATGTGATCCATAGGGATATCAAGCCCGAGAACATCTTGATGCACGACGGCCAGGCGCTGGTGGCTGACTTCGGAATTGCCTTGGCGGTGTCACAAGCTGGTGGTACAAGGTTGACTGAGACGGGACTCTCCCTCGGTACGCCGCACTACATGAGCCCCGAGCAGGCGATGGGCGATCGCGAGTTGGATGCGCGTTCCGACGTGTACAGCCTCGGCGCGATGCTGTACGAGATGTTGGCGGGCGACCCACCGTACACAGGGAGCACGGCGCAGGCGATAGTCGCAAAGGTTATTACCGAGAAGGCGCCGCCGGTGACCGCCGCGCGGGATACCGTGCCGAGTCATGTTGCTGCCAGTATACACAAGGCCCTCAACAAACTGCCGGCTGACAGGTTCCACTCGGCGGCAGAGTTTGCCGAGGCGTTGGCACGTCCGGGGCTGGTACCGGTCAGTACCCCCGCTGCCGAGAAGGCTGCAGGTCATGAGGCCGAAGTCGCCTCTCGGTCGCGGCTCATGCGGCCGTCTCTGCCGTGGCCAGTAGTGCTCGTACTCCTAGCGATCGCTTGGTTCGGTGCGCGAGTGCTTGCTGATGGCGGATCAACTTCGGGTCAACCGGTGCTACTCACAGCTCGGATGGCGGCACAGGATCAGATGTCTAACACTGGCCGTCCGTATGTTGCTATCTCGCGTGACGGGATGTTGTTGGCCGTGGTAGGTATTCGTGGTGAGGAAGATCAGGTGTTCCTCCGCCGGCTGGATGAACCTGACTTCCGTCCGCTTGGCGGCACAGAAGGAGCCGCAAACCCGTTCTTCTCACCGGACGGCGAGTGGATTGCATTCACTGCCAATGACAGCATCAAGAAGATCTCGGTGGATGGCGGCGCTCCCATAGTGCTGGCCGCGGCACGATGGGCGGGCGGGACCTGGACACAAGACGGGTCAATCATCTATACGCCTAGTTATCAGAATGGATTGTGGCAGATCTCGGCCGCAGGTGGTACCGGCTTGCAGCTCACCGAGCCCGACACTACCAGCGGAGAACTGGGACATTGGTACCCACAGCTCCTTCCCGGGGGCAAGGCCATTCTCTTCACGAATTTCTCGACGCCCATCGATCGATCGCGGATTGCCGTGTATTCGTTCGAGACTGGCGAGATCAAGACGATCGTCGAAGGGGCAACCTACGGACGATACCTGCCCACAGGACACCTGCTATACCAACGGGGCGGCGCGATGCTGTCGGTGCCCTTCGATCTTAGTGGGCTTCAAGTGCGCGGACAGGCAGAACCAGTGCTGCAACAGATCGCGGTGGGCGGTCCGAATGGCTTGGCGGCCGTCGCGATCGCCGAGAACGGCACACTCGCGTACATCCCTGCGTCAGTGTGGTATCCCGACAGATTCCTTATGTGGGTGGATCGCACCGGCAAGGAGGAACTCGTTCTCGAAGCGCCCGGTCTCTACTCTGATCCGGTGCTGTCCCCTGACGGCAAACGCATCGCTCTCACGATCGAACGGGGTAGCCGAGATGTGTGGGTCTATGATCTTGCGCGAGGAGTCAACGACCGACTCACCAGCAGACCGTCGGAGGCGTTTGGACCGGTCTGGACGGCGGATGGTAGCAAGGTCGTCTACTCGGCGGAGGAACCGCAGTTCGACCTCTTCTGGCGCGCTGCCGACGCGAGTGCGCCAGAGGAGCTGTTGCTGACGAGTCCGAACGACAAGCAGGCGGGTTCCATTGCTCCGGACGGCGGCGTCATGCTGTTCCACGAGAGCAGTCCTGATGCGAATCTATGGTCTCTGCAATTGGACGGCTCCGGTGAGCGAACTCCCGTCATCAACACTCCGTTCGGCGAGAGCGCTCCTACGGTGTCGCCAGATGGCAGGTGGCTCATCTACACGTCAAACCAATCTGGCCGGTCCGAGATCTATGTTGCACCGTTTCCGGATGTGACGACCAGTCGTATGCGGGTCTCGACTGATGGTGCGTTTGGTTCACGATGGACGCGCGGAGGACGCGAAATAGTCTATCGCAACGGCAAGAAGATGATGAGTGCAACATTCGATCCTGCTACCGGTGACGTCGGGATACCGACGGTAATCTTCGAGGGTCCGTATGCATATTCGAATTTCTCGCCGGATTTCGATGTCACGCCGGACGGCCAACGCTTCTTGATGGTCAAGATTCCGCCCAAGTCGGCGCCGCGGGAGATTACCGTGGTGTTGAATTGGTTTGAGGAATTGAAAGAGAGGATGGGGAGATGAACGTCCAACTTCCAATGTCCAACATCGACCGTGATCGGTTCGCTCGCATTGATTTCGACCTGTACGCGTTCGACGTCCAGAGTTCGGTGTTCGATGTTCAGAGTTCTACATGACCGACTCGCCCGAAGTCATCATCGACACCCTGATAGCCTATCAGAAATCGGCGGCCCTTAAAGGGGCAATCGATCTGGACCTGTTCACGGCCATTGGTGAGGGGGCGTATACCGCCGCCGACATTGCCGCACAATGTGATGCTACCGAACGGGGCGTACGCAGTCTCTGCGATTATCTCGTGGTGTCCGACTTTCTCACGAAGAATTCCGGCGGCTACGCTCTGACGGCACTAGCGGCCAACTTTCTCGACTGCAATTCTCCGGCATATCTCGGTTCCGTTTCCGGGTTCCTGAACGCTCCGCAGTTCGTTAGCGCCTTTGACGATATAGCAGCCGTCGTTCGGAACGGTGGGACTCTTATGGGTGACGCGGGCACAATGCGGCCGGAGCATCCGGTGTGGATCGAGTTTGCCAAGTCGATGGAACCACTGGCACGCTCGCACGCAGATCAGATTGCGACGTTGTTGGAAGCTCGCGGTATTCTAAAGGGCAATGTGTTGGATATTGCTGCTGGACACGGACTGTATGGTATCGAGTTGGCAAAGCGCAACGACGATGTTCGTGTAGTGGCGGTGGATTGGGACAACGTGCTGTCGGTTGCTCGAGATAACGCACGCAAGGCAGGTGTGGAGGACCGATTCGATACGATGGCCGGCAGTGCGCTTGAGTTGGACCTTGGCGGGCCGTACGAACTCGTTCTGCTCACAAATTTCTTACACCACTTCGACACCGACACCTGCGAGACATTCCTGCGCAAAGTGCACGGTGCTCTCAGTCCGACTGGTCACGCTGTTACGCTGGAGCCGGTACCCAACGAGGATCGTGTTTCGCCTCCGTATCCGGCCTGCTTTACTCTCATCATGCTGGCAACGACAGAACACGGTGATGCATATACCGCCGGCGAGTTCGATGCCATGTTCCGAAACGCAGGCTTTGCCAAGAGCGAGTTCGAATCGCTTGGTCCGTCCAAACCTACAGTCGTGATTTCGCACAGGTAAGACGAGCCATCGCAGACACCTGCAACTGGTCTCTTGACTGCTACCGAGCGCGCCGGGTCCAAACGACGATCACTCCGCATCCTGATGCCGAATCCTGAAATTCCGGAGGGGCCAACATTGGCGGATAGGCCTCAATCGCCTCTATCCCGGACGTTGAGAAGAACCGATCCGGGTTTAATTCGTCGATCTGCCCAATCTTGATGCCGTCGTAGTAAACCACCGGTGGACAGTCTTGTTGGGCGCCGCCGGTTCCACTGAATCGTACTGTGTATACTTGGTACAGCCCCACTACCATGGGCACAACGCGGACACGGTGACCCTTGGCCCGAAGCAGAGCCGTGAAATCAGGGTTGCCTTTCAGCTCAATCTCTTCGCGGGTGACAAACGCACCCCTTCCGCGCTCTTTTCTGAGATAAAAACCTGCTAGCGGTCCGGGGCCCGTGCGTTCTGCCACACCGGTGACGGTTACCGGGTCAAGCACGATGGTTTGTCTCGCGACCCGAAGCTCCAGATCGATGTTGTCGCCGACGGCGATGTCGAACGGAGGTGTGGTCAGCGTGCTGTATCCGGTTCGGTCGACTCTAATGGAATACTTGCCGGGTGCGGCAGCCGTGATGGAGTAGGCACCCATCGAGTCACTGATGATTCCTCCACGTATCGTACCGTCCTCCGCCAGCAGGAGAACCGCCGCCGCTGCGACCGATCGATTACCCAGCTCGTCGATAACCACTCCACGCACGGTTTGAGCGGCAATCGTACCGGCCGAGGCCGCCGTGATCGCCAGGACTAGGCCGCCGAGAGCGCATGCGAAGTGTGTCGATTTGGCCATGGCTGAGATCCTATTCATACAGACACCGAAGATACACCCAGACGCCGACAGAGTGTCGAGTTCGCCAGCGGAGTCGCGAACCCCTATCTTATGTGGATGCGCCGGCTGACTCAACACTCGTCTCCGAGCCTCTGCCTGGCTGCGTTGGCTCTCACGCTTGTGGCGTGTAGCCCCGCTGATGGTGGTGGCGATGAATCGGCTGGCCCAGAGCCAGGATCTCCCGAGTGGACGATCCAAAACGCGATGAGCGCGGGTCCGGAAGCGATCGCTAAGGACGCGACCATAATGGATTTCGTTGGAGGCGGGGGGACATCTTTGGTTCGGCAGGGATCCAATGGTTGGACCTGCTATCCGACCGCTCCCAGCGTTCCGTATGACGATCCGAAGTGCATAGACGGGATGGCCGCGCTTTGGATTCAGGCTATAGGTGCCAAGACCACGCCGGCGCTCACATCCATCGGCGTGGGATACATGTTGCATGGCGGTTTGACCATGAGCGATTCGGATCCTTTCGTACCTCCCTCGCCAAGTCGAGAGGACTGGGTGGTCGATCCCCCGCATGTGATGCTGTTTTTCCCGCCGGGCACGTTGGATTCGACTAGCCTTCCGACCAGCAGGGTTGGTGGCGGTCCGTGGATTATGTGGGCGGGCACGCCCTACGCGCACATCATGATCCCAACCGGACCGGCTCATGTGGCAGACACTACGGGGTTGAATCCTGGTGATAGAGAATGGAGCATGCAGAATGCATTGAGCGCCACAGTCGATGCCATAGCCGCTGAGGCCAGAGTTTTGGGATTCGCTGTGGGGCCGAGGTCGGAGGTAACAGTGCTGAGGGAAGGTAAGAGTCATTGGACGTGTTACCCTGACTCTCCCATCACTCCATCGAACGATCCCTCGTGCAATAATCCAGTGGCCAGGATGTGGGAGGATGCTTTCGGAGCAGGAGTGACACCGCCGAACCTGACGTCCATCGGATTCTCCTACATGCTTCAGGGAGGTAGTGGTGCAGATTTGGAGGATGTGTGTGCCACGGCTCCACCTCCGGGGCAAGACTGGATCGTCGGCGGACCTCATCTGATGATGTACCTGACCGCCAAGTTGCTCGACTTGGCGAATTTTCCCACCGATCCTTCTACCGGAGGGCCGTGGTTGATGTGGTCAGGCACTCCGTACGGTCACGTGATGCTTCCGGTCCGGTAGTGTTCTCATATTGTCCCAATGGCTGAACTAGTCGATCGTCTGAACGTAGCACTTGCGGACCGCTACGCCATTGAGCGCGAGGTGGGGCAGGGTGGGATGGCAACTGTGTATCTGGCACGCGATCTCAAGCACAACCGTCCGGTCGCGCTCAAGATTCTCCGTCCCGAACTCGCTGCCGTAGTTGGTGCCGAGCGATTTCTGAAAGAGATCACGGTAACCGCCAATCTTCAGCATCCGCACATCCTACCGTTGTTCGACTCCGGCGAGGCCGATGGGTTTTTGTATTACGTGATGCCGTACATCGAGGGAGAGACACTTCGTGCCAAGTTGGTTAGGGAGAAGCAACTAAAGATCGATGATGCGATCGAGATAACCAGGGACATAGCCGCCGCACTCGATTACGCTCATCGGCAGGGAGTGATCCACCGCGACATCAAGCCCGAGAACGTCGTGCTGCACGAGGGTCGTGCGATGGTACTGGACTTTGGTATTGCGTTGGCGGTCTCTGCGGCCGCCGGCGAACGGATGACCGAAACGGGCCTGTCGCTTGGCACTCCGTCCTACATGAGTCCTGAGCAGGCGACGGGCGACCGCAACGTCGACGCGAGAAGCGACGTCTATTCTTTGGCATGCCTACTATACGAAATGCTTGCCGGTGATCCGCCTTACACCGGTACCAATGTCCAAGCGGTTATTGCGCAGGTGATCACCGAAAAACCACAAAAGATTCGCATTCGGCGTAACACGGTGCCGCTCCACATCGAAGCAGCGTTGGACCGCGCGTTGTCAAAGGTGCCGGCAGACCGCCATGACACAGCGGGCGAATTCGCCGAAGCCGTGGCGACCGTGACTGTGCAGCCGGAGCGGCGGCAGCTCCGAGTGTCCTGGACTGTTCCGGTTGCCGTAGTTGCGGTCGTTGCAGCGGTCTGGGTTCTGGTGCGAGTCGTATTGTCCGGCTCATCGAGCCCGATTCCCGCGCTCACCGACCTCGAACGGATCACTACACTACCGGGGCTGGAGACTGAACCGACCTGGTCTCCCGACGGACGAACTGTGGTCTACACCTCGTCGCAGGATGGCCATCTCGGCTTGTGGATGCGGCAGGTGGATGGTGGCCAGGCTATTCGTATCGGAGCACCCGGTGTCGACGAGGTTCAGCCTGCCTATTCGCCCGACGGCACGCAACTCGCCTTCGTGTCGGCACGTAATCGCGGCGGGCGTTTGGGAATTTTCAGTGGGGCCCGTGAGCTGGCGCCGTATACCTACGGCCGGAATGGAGATCTCTTCGTGATGCCGGCATTGGGTGGCACTGTGTTGAAGTTGGCCGACGACGCCTACGACCCGAGTTGGTCACCGGATGGCAGCCGCATCGCGTTTCGGTCGGCGCGGGACGGCAATTGGCGGTTATACATCGTGTCGGTGGCCGATCAATCGGTATCGCGGGTAGAGGGCGTGGAGCCACGGGTTGCGGGACTAGCATGGTCACCGGACGGTGCGTGGATCGCGTATGTGGGCGGGGCCAGCACTGCGACGGGGTGGGATCTCTATGTCATTCCGGCTGTGGGGGATTCCAGTCCCGTGCAGCTCACCTTCGATAGAGCGGCAGTGGCGCTTCGCCCGTCTTGGTCTCCCGATGGCAGCTGGATTGCATTCTCGTCGACCCGCGGCGGGTCGCTCAACTTGTGGGGCGTCCCGTTTGGTGCGGATTCCCCTGGTCCCGAGGGACCACCGGAACGGCTTACCACGGGAGTAGGTGAAGATATAAGCGGTGCTGTGGCGCCCGACGGGTCCGGCTTGGCCTATGCGACGTTGCACACCGCGCCCGACGTCTGGGCTCTGGACCCAACCGAAGACCGGCTCGCGCAACTCACCTCGGAGACTACCACAGAAGACTATCCGCGTGTCTCACCTGATGGCGCTAAACTGCTCTTCTACTCGAACCGCACCGGCACGGACGAGTTATGGATGCTGGAATTGTCATCGAGTCAAATGCGGCAGGTCAGTCGTGCGGGAGCGAGGCACAGCGCATGGTCTCCGGACGGCAACCGCATCGCGTATGGTACCGAGCAGGGTTTGGTGATCCAGGATCTCTCTACCGGCAGTGAGACTGTCGTGGGGACACATCTCTTGGCGGACGATCCGGCATTTTCACCAGATGGCAGCCAGATTGCGTTTCGCGGGCGAGATCAACGGACCGATGCATTCGTCTATTTTCCGGTGCGCCAGTCGCAACTCTATCGGGCGTCGGTCGATGGTCGCAGCCTGACGTTGATTCCGACGCCAGATGGCCTCACGGGGAGCCCAACTTGGTCTGCCGATGGGAAAACGATTTACTTTGATCTGGACGATGTCGGTTCGGTGACCCTGTGGTCGGTGAACCTCAGTACCGCCGAGTTCCGTCAGATGAAGACCGGGGGTATTGACGACGCGCATCCTGCGGTTTCCCCGGACGGGACGCAGATCCTGTTTCTGCGCGACCACCGAGACCTTTATACGGTGCCAACGGCAGGTGGCGAGCCGAAGCTCTTGCACGCGTTTACTGAGCCCACGAGAATCATCGATTTCCCGTCGTGGACTTCCGATGGAAGGATCGTGTTCAGCGTCACTGATAGGTTGGGGGATCTCTTCGTGTTGCGGGGGTCGAGTCGGTAGGGACCTACCCTACCCCCTATAGTTCCCGAAACTCAGCTCTACACCGTAGTCCTGGGCCTTGAGGAACTCGATCACAGCCTGCAAAGCATCGCGCGAGGGTGACGACACTCGCACCTCGTCTCCCTGAATGGCTGCCTGCACCTTCTTCAATTTTTGATCCTTGATGTCCTTCACGATCGCGCGCGCCGTATCTGGTGGAATGCTCTGTTGCAGGGAGATCTGCTGCCTAACCCGGGCCCCGCCCGCCGGCTCGGGATCGCTGGCGGTCACATTCTTGGTCGGGACCTTGCGGCGAACGAGCTTCGATTGCAGGACATCCCACAACGCCTTGATGCGGTAGTCGTCGTCCGCTTCTAATTTGATTGATGCGCTCTTTCGGTCGAACTCTATCGTACAGTGCGTTCCCTTAAAGTCGTAGCGCTGCGCGACCTCCTTCCGTGCCTGGTTGACAGCGTTATCGACCTCCTGGAGATCGGCGCCGGTCGATATATCGAACGATGATTGTGCGGCCATGGCTTCACCTGTTTGAGTTCCAGTCGTGAGCTCAAGGTAGCCTTAGATATCGGGTCAAGTAACCGGCACTCGCGCTCTTGAGGCCCAGTGTGCATCTTACGCGCCGCGCATCATCGTACCGCTCGGTGGCCGTTGGCTCACCGAGCAGGCGCAGGACAGGACTCAGAACCGAGGTTGTTTGCTTCCATGAAGACTTTTCTCATTGTGATTGCCATAGGGCAGGGCGCCTTCCTGGTTGTCACCTTCATATTTCTGGCAGTACGTCGGTGGCGAACTTCCATTCGCATAGTGAGGCGTGAACGTGAACAAAGTCGCCTGAGCCTAGCCGTTCACAAAACTCTGAATGGTCAACTGACCAGTGAAGAACTGGTGCAAGAAATCGACCGCTGTGGGTTTGACAACGTAACTGCCGTTTTGCAACAGCATGCAAGTCAAAATCATGCCGACAGATGGGAATTGGTTGCGGGGTATATCAGGCTATCGCATTGGTATTTGACTGTCACTACTCGCTACGTGCGATCGCGCCTTTGGTGGCATCGCCTCATGAGTGCGAGAGCGCTTGCGATTCTCGGTGCCGAGGCGGATCTCGAGGCAGCTCGGTTGCTCATTGGAGATAGACACGCGGCCGTCAAGCTCGCAGCGATCTCGATAGTCTCACAATTGCACGACCCGGATATTCTGGAGGCCCTACTCGGCGAGGCGGTAAGCGCCCGTCGAGTGGTGCGGCAGTACATGTTCGACAAACTAGTCGAAGTTGGGCCGCCGCTAGTGCCGGTGTTGAAGACTAGGTTGTCGGCTCCCCGATCGGTCTTCGAACTATGCGACTTGGTTAGGCTAGCTGGCGCGCTCACTGCTCCCGACTTGAAGGATCGTGTCCTGGAACTTGCAGATCACGAAGACAAGGGCGTCCGGGGGGCGGTTGCACGCGCGCTTGCCCATTATGGTGGAGAGTGCGCCGGCGCCGCGCTAGAAACGATGCTTGCTGATACCAAGTGGGAGGTTCGGACACGAGCTGCGTCTGCGCTCGGCATAATTGGTCACGACCGGTCAGCAGAGGTGCTCCGTGGGGCGCTGCAGGACGCCAACTGGTGGGTGCGGCTTCGAGCTGCGATTGCACTCCGGCAGATAGGTACGTGTGGCACAACAGAACTCAAGGCAGTGGCGAGCGGCGACGATCGCTACGCGAGCGAGATGGCAAACTATGCACTACGGCTCACCGAGGCCGCGGTGAAGGACTATTCGGCTTGAACTGATGTACGATCTCATTGTCTCCGCTATAGTGTCTGCCGACCACGCGATCATATGGTATTTTCTCGCGGTCAATTCCTTCTATGCGCTCCTGCTCCTGCTCGCTGTCCCGGAGATTTGGAAACACTGGAACATCATGCGGCTGGAGGATCTCAAGAGCTATGTCGGATCGGAGGCGTTGCCTCCGATTTCGATCATTATTCCAGCTCATAACATGGAAGCCAGTATTACCGAGAGTGTGGCGGCACAGCTAGCTCTCGAGTACCCGCAGCACGAGGTGATCGTTGTGAACGACGGGTCCGACGATGACACGATGCACCGACTACAAGCGAGCTTCGATCTGTACGAGGTACCTCCGGCATTCCCGCGACAAATCGAAACGCAACCGGTCCGGGCGTTCTATCGATCGCGAACGCGCAGCCGGCTTCTCGTTATTGACAAGGAAAACGGAGGCAAGGCAGATTCGTTGAACGTTGCATTGACCTCAGCGCGGTACCCGCTTGTTGTGGCTGTCGATGCCGACACGTTGGTTGCTCGAGATGCTCTACTGCGACTTGTTCGTCCGTTCCTCCTAGGTGAAAACGTGGCCGCCGCCGGTGGTTCGATCCGAGTGGCCAATGGCTGCAGGGTCGAACACGCACACGTCGTAGATGCGCGTGTGCCTCGTGGTTTCCTCTCTGCCGTACAGGTTCCCGAATACTTGCGAGCATTTCTGTTCGGCCGTCTTGGGTGGAACAAGTTGGGTGGCAACCTGATAATCTCCGGGGCGTTTGGCTTGTTTCAGCGGCACTATCTGTTGGACATCGGCGGATACACTTCGGGTAATGTGGTTGAGGACCTCGACATCGTGGTACGCCTGCACGAGCACCTTCGGAAAGAGGGAGTCCCCTATGACATCCCGTTCGTACCCGATCCCGTGGCATGGACGGAGGTTCCGTCAGACTTACGCACTCATGGACGGCAGCGCGAACGGTGGCACCGTGGTCTCATAGTTACTATGACGTCTCACCTCCGGCTCTTGTTCAATCCCAAGTTCGGTAGGGTGGGCATGGTAACGATGCCATTCTTCTTCTTCGGCGAGATGCTTGCGCCGGTGGCCGAAGTCATGGGTTATCTGCTCACGATATTGGGAATGGTCTTGGGGATCCTGAGCTTGCAATTCGCGCTACTGTTTTTTGCGGTGGCGCTTGGGTATCAAGTGCTTTTGAGTATTAGTGCCATAATTCTCGAGGAAACGACGTTCAGGGTCTACGGTCGGTTTAGCGATCTCTTCCGCTTGGTAGGATATGCCTTAGTGGAGCCCTTTGGGTATCGCCAACTTACAGTTTTCTGGCGGCTCAAGGGTTTCTGGAATGCACTATGGGGCTTCAAGCACTGGGGGGAGATGCGCCGCCGCGGATTTGAATCCTAGTTACCGTCGTCATCGTCATCATTTCCCTCGTCGTCATCACCATCATCGTCTTCATCGTTCTCGTTGTCGTCGTCGTCATCTCGCTCGATCTTGATGATCTTGAGTCCACCTCTGCCCGTGGCCACGAACAACAGGTTTCCTCGGCCACCTACAAAGTTGACGGACTCCCCGTCGGGGAACTCTACGCGTCCTAGGAGGTCGATGCCGAACGTGTCCTGGTTCCCGCCGCCGTCTCCGGTTTCATCTTCGTCGTCTTCGTCGTCCAGGTCCTTGTTCGCTCGTGCGACAAACAGCCCGGCCCCGCCATTAGCGAGGAACACCAAATTGCCGTGGATTGAGACGGCGTTTGTAACGGCGTTAGCCGGATCAACTCCCTTGATGTCGGGTACGGGAAGCTCGGCAACGACGTCGCCGGTCTTGAAGTCCACAACCCTTAGCCCTTCGTCGCCTGCAGCGTAGAATATCAGACCGCGCGCCACCTGCACTGTGGACTTGGATTCCGCAATATTTGCGCCTCCCGACGGAAAAACGCGTTCCAACTCTCCCGAGCCTCTATCGAATATTCGTATTTCACCGGGCGTGCCGCGCATCGCAACGACTTCGCTCCCGTGAATGTCCACTGCCCTAGCGTCGGGGAATTCTGCGAAGAAGTTGCGTTCGAGGCTATTGAGACTGAAAGCAGACAGTCCCCCTACCCCTGGTCCGCCTGTCCCGGAGGTTACGAACACCGAGTTACCATGGGCTACGACTCCGGTGCCGGCAAAACTCGGTAGATCGACCCTAACTGTCTCTTCGGTAAGCGTATCCTTGTCCATTTGGATTACTTCGAGCACTGCAGGCGATTCAAACCCTTCGTCGCCGGTGGAAGTGGCTAGAAAGAGCCGCCGGTCATGTAGATCGAGCGCGCCAACATCGGTATTTAAGAACAAGGCCTCAGAGGTGAGTATTACTTCGTCCAAATTGTGAACGTCTAATACGTCCACTCCGCCAGCTCGCTCGGCACCCTGAACGTTGTAGGATACAAGCGCACTCTTGCCGCGGACGACAACGTGTGTGGCCTGGAGCGTGGTACCGTTTAGTTCGGGAGAGGCGACCTCGGCAACGAGCAGCATGCGGAAGTCGTCTTCATCGTCGTCGTCTTGATTGCTCGCCGCCGTGTTGGGTGCGACACTGGCCGGCAGCGGAGTCAGCACCAATTGCAGCCCGCCCATATAGGTCACTCGCTGCCGCAAGACGGTTGCGTCGTTCTGAACGACTAGGTGGGCTACCTGCTCGGTGGCGACCCCAGGCTGGGAGTCTTGAGACTCTCCGGTCGGATCTGTAAAAGACCCATCCGAACAACCGAATATCAGCACTAGGGCGAAGAGGGCCACCGACTTATTGAAGATGGTGCCTTTGTCTCTTACTGAGTCGTCCATGCGGGGTGCCTCTATCGTCTCTGTTGGGGAACGGGAATATACACCGGAGTCCCAATGATCAGCACCTCTATTGCCTACTTCTCTTACAGGGGACACGGGCGTTATTGTTTCCTCATCTGCCGATCGGATATGACGAAACATTGCTGACAAATTATTGCTATGAAACACCCTTTAGCGCCTAGCATTTTGTGTACCGCCCGACCTTTCTTCGGCGGGTTTCTTGCGGTTTTGCTCGGATTGACGATCTGCGAATCTGTGTGGGCCCAGGAAGATGCCGCGGGCGAGGCGTGGGGCCGCAGAGACCTCGCAGCGGCCGAACGTCTCTACTCTCAGCGGCTGGCGGCTGACTCTGGCGACGCCGAGGCACTGTATCGCCTGGGTATGATCCTGGCATGGACGCAGCGTTACCAGGAGGGAGTCATCCTGTTGGATCAACTGGTGCAGGTGTCGCCTGACAATGTCGACGCGCAGGTAGATCGGGCTAGGGTCATTGCCTGGGGAGGCGACCTCTCCAGTAGCCGCCGGGCCCTAGACTCGTTAATGGAACGCAGTCCGCGACATCTCGGTCTGCTCGAACTTAGGGCGCAGGTGGCGTCCTGGGATGGTCAGGTAGATGAGGCGCGGGCGAACTATGAGAGGCTCCTCGAGGTTGCGCCCAACCCCAGTGCTGCGCGGCGGAGCGCACGGCTTGGATTGGCGCAGGCACTTGCCTGGTCCCGGAAACTGGATTCCTCTCGTACGATTTACCAATCCATCATGAGCGACGACTCCACTGACCTGCAAGCGCTCCGCGGCCTTGCTCGATCGACGGCATGGAGTGGGGACCTGATCGACGCCGAAGATATGTGGCAGCGAGCGATCGAGTTGGACCCAACCGAGGGGGAGTCCATCGCGGGTCTGTCGCAGACTCTGCGCTGGCAGGGTCGAGCCGCAGAGGCCTTCGAGCTTATGGTCCAGGCGCCAGGAGCCGAACCGTCTGACGAAAATGTCATGCAGGACGAGCGACGAGAACTTCACTCCGTGTTGGGCCCTCGGGCGAGAGCTGCGATCACGCGCGAGAACGACTCCGATGGCAACGACATGACCACGTTCCAGTTGAGAACTGGTTGGCATCCACACCCGCGACTTGCTGTAGGCTTTGATGGCTATTTCAGGCAGACGGAGTTTAGGATAGGCGTTCCCGATCGCTCTGCCGAGGGTGCGACGGTGAGTTTGACGGGATATTTGGTGCCCGGTTGGAATATCACGGGTGCAGTTGGTGCCAGCGGGTCAAACGGGATCACCGGCCGTACTTTCTTCAACGGGTTCGCGAGTGTGTCGACTCCCCGTCGGTATCCCGTAAACGGCGCCGTGACGTATCGGCGTGGATCTGTCGATGCCACAGCCTTGTTGATAGAGAAGGGAGTTTCTATCGCCGAACTTACTGCAGTAGCCAGCACGTCGCCGAGTCGGGGTTGGGCGCTCATTGCCGAAATATCTCGTGCCACCTTGTCGGGCACGCAAGACAACAATAGGACTCTGGGCCGCTTCTCGGTAACCCGGGAGATCGCCAATGGCTGGGGCGTCGGCGGCCGATTTCGGGCGTTCGGTTATGAAAAGGATCTGACCGATGGATATTTCGATCCAAATTTCTACCTGCTTGTAGAGACGCCGGTCAGCTGGCATCACGATTTCGAAGCTTGGCGTCTTGTCGCGGAGGCTGCGCCTGGATTGCAGCAGATCGGATCGGATGGGTCGCTGGATGGCGTGATCGGTTTGGACGGTCGGGTAACATATCTCGTGGCACCCGGGCGAGACGTCGGGTTCAAGGTCGTGTATTCCCGCTCCGGGGCCTCGACCTTTGCAACAGGAGACACCGACTATCGATACGTTGCCGTCGGGCTGATTGCAACTTGGGTGTTCTGACCGGTAGTACTTGGGAATATCGAAGGTAACCTAGCTCAGTGGTCGATCTGAGAAGGTGAAATTGCCGCCAGGGTTCTGGAAAGCCTTTGGCCCCGGACTCATGTGGGCGGCGGCCGCCATAGGCGTGTCTCATCTGGTGCAGTCGACGCGCGCCGGTGCGATGGCGGGATTCGGATTGGCCGGCGTCATTCTCCTCGCTCTAATCGTCAAGTACCCCTTTTTTGAATACGGCCCGCGATACGCTGCCGCGACGGGCAAGAGTTTGGTCGAGGGGTATCGTCGGATCGGGTCCTGGGCCCTGTGGCTGTACTTCCTGATGACTCTTGTCACGGCCGTAATCCATCAAGTTGCGATTCTGCTCTTTATGTCTTTTCTATTACGGTTTGCGTTCGGACTCACGTGGCCGATCTGGGTGATCGGCGGATCGGTGTACGTTGGGTGTGCCGCACTTCTGATTGCCGGACGATTCCGTGGCCTCGATTACGCGGTCAAAGCTGTGGTAGCAGCTCTCGCTGTTTCTACCTTGATCGCGGCCGGGATGGCGGCGCCGCGTGTCGACTTCTCGACCGCGGGGCTCTGGCCGGCGTCAGGCACAACGATTCGCCTTGGCTTCTTGCTGGCCTTGGTTGGTTTCATGCCATCCGCCGTCGAAGTGTCCGTCATGAGTTCGCTCTGGACGCTAGCGAAAGACAGGACGGTGGGGGAACGCGCCAGCGTTGCCGCTGCCAACCTCGACTTCAAGATCGGTTACGTGGGCACGAGTATTTTGGCGTTTGCTTTTCTACTGTTGGGGACTGCGGTGATGTTTGGCGAGGGGCAAGAGTTCAGCCAGGCGGGACCGGTTTTTAGCACGCAATTGGTCGACCTTTACACTCGCACGCTGGGTAGCGCGACACGGCCATTGGTGCTAGTGGCAGTTCTCACGACGATTTTTTCGACCACGCTCGTCGTCATCGACGGGTTCCCTCGTGCCATAGACCGTTGCACCAAGAACATAGGTTCAAGAGACGAACCGGGCGCGGATAGTTCGATAGGCCCGAGCTACTGGGTTACGATGACGGTGTTTGGTGTGCTCAACGTCGTGGGACTGAGTTTCTTCACCGACAATCTCACACCGATGATCGACTTTGCGACGATCTTTACGTTTGCAACGGCACCGGTGTTGGGGTACCTGAACTTGCGTACGGTAACATCGAGTGACGTACCACGGGAGCAACGACCCGGGCGAGCGATGCTCGCGCTCTCATACCTGGGACTGGTACTACTAGGTGGTACGACGGTGGTGTATCTGGCGTTGAGGTTGGGTGCCTGATCCGGTCGGGCCGGATCATATCTATCGGTAGACCTTCCCGTCCTTCATCACGAACCGCACCTTCCGGAGCGCAGAGATGTCCTGCGTCGGATCTCCGTCAACAGCGATGACATCTGCCAGCAGGCCCTCCGCGATGCGTCCAACCTGATTTTCGATTCCAAAGGCAGTCGCGTTCCCTGATGTTGCGGCGGTCAGCGCATCGAGCGTCGGCATGCCGTACTCCACCATCAACTCGAGTTCTCTCACGTTGTCGCCGTGTGGATAAACACCAACGTCACCGCCGAAGCATATCTGTACGCCTGCATCCAACGCCCACTGAAAACTCTCCCGCTTACGCTGGATGCGTGCGGGTTCCGGATCGACCCCCTTGTGCCAGCCATTGTACTGGAGAATGGCGTCTCCAGCTGCCAGGGTCGGGCATAGTGCCACTCCGTGTTCGGCCATCAATGCGAAAACCTCGCGTGTGCCGCCATCTCCGTGCTCGATCGTTCGAACGCCGGCCAGTGTAGCGCGCTTCATTCCCTCTGAAGTGGACGCATGTGCGACGACATTTCGACCCGAACTCTCCGCGACTTGCACTATGGTCGTCAACTCGTCTTGAGTGAATGTTGGTTGTGTTGTGCCATCCGGCCCCCAGCGGTAGTCGGCGTAGACCTTGATCAGGTCGGCTCCCCGACCGATTTGGTCGCGGGTTACGCGAACGAGATCGTCGTACCCATCTGCCTCCTCAGCCCCTTTTGGCAATGAGAACTCGGGTGCTCCTTTGGGGTTGTAGCTGCCCGTCGCGACTATGGCCCGGGTGGCGATGATAAGTCGTGGTCCCGGGATAACCCCGCGCTCAATTGCCTGTTTGATTCCAACGTCGGCATAGCCTGCCCCTTCGGTTCCCAGATCCCGCATCGTCGTCACGCCGGCCATGAGGCTCGCCCGTGCGTGCACCGTGGCGCGGGCGGTTCGCAAGCCGAGCGACTCATCCAGGACCTGCCGGTTCCACGGAGTCTGACTGTAGGGGTAGAGGAGGATGTGCGAGTGTCCCTCGATGAGACCGGGAGTGAGTGTCAGGCCCGCGAGATCGATCACGCGGGTGCTCTGTGGTACGCGGACCGAGCTGGAAGGCCCGGCCGCCGCGATGCGGTTGCCCTCGATCAGCACTACCCACTTTTCGTGCAGATCGACTCCGTCGAACACGCGGGCAGGACGGAGGAGTGTTGTTTCTTGTGCCTGTAGCTGGGTGGCGGCGAGCGCGACCAAGCCGACCAAGCTCAAGACAATTCTAGCAAGGCGCATTCGCGTTTTCTCCGGCAGCGGCTTCGATCTTACCGTTCAGTAGAGCTGTAGATTACTAAGTCGCCCGGCTTCATGACCACTTCGCGGTCCACAACAGTTACTATCTTACCCGTCGAGAGGCTCTCCTCGGTCGCAACGATCTCGAGTGCGGCGAGGACAGTCTTGTCCCATCCGATGCGTTCGTCAGTTACGGGGTGTTTCAGCTCCTCGCCGCGACGGAAGACGATGAATCGGTCTCCCTGCTTGACCCCTCGTCCCGCGCCGAGGTCGACTACTACTTCCTGCCCTTTAACGCTTATCACGAACCCGATGAGCGGCGCAGCAGTCGAGACCAGCTGACCGGCGTTGTCGAGTGCTTGGGCAGTCGCGTTCAGATAGAGTGGATCGTAGTTGGTAGGACCACTCACCACGTCGCCGCTCGCCGTGGTGATGATCTTGTCCTCGGCGGTACCCCGAGCGGTCTCGGAGATCACAACTCGTGCTGAGGTGGTGTTCACGGCGCGAACGTCCACGGCGACCTCAACTCGCACGAGGTCGTAGGCGAACTTGTCGATCTTCTGATCTGCGGCTTGTGTGACGAGTCCGAACACTACCAGTTCGGCGCCGAGCAATTTGCCGAGGCGAGCAGCAGTTGCCGGATCGACTCGCCCTGACTGCTGCAAGTTCTGTTCGGCGATTACGGCGTTCATGCGTTCGCGCTCTACTACCGTGAACCGCCCGGCCTGCACGAGCGACGTGATAAGCATGTCCGACATTCGGAAACGGAGTCGCTTTTCGAGCAGCTCCCCGCCGGCAAAGTCCATTACCGCAACGACGGTTTTGGGACTGAGTCCTTCGGCGAGCTTCTCGAAATAGGCATCGTTCCATCCTGGCGGAAGGCGCAGGTGTTGGTCACGCTGTTGCGCGGCGGTGCCGGTTGGCAACGCCGCGCCGACAGCGACCAGGAGGGCTACAGATCGAGAAAAGTTCTTCAAGCTCCACCAGACACCATGCTGAGGCCCTTCGACAGCACGACGAGCGACTCGACGAGCTTAGGCCCATCCGTCGGAATAGCCTTAATACGATCGGCGCTGCGTTTCACGTTCTTCGTGGCGCCTCCCGCTTTGCGCAACCCGAACGCCGAGCGCGCACCCTTGATCAGCCCGGGAGCTTGACCGGTTAGTTCAGTGGACGCTGAGATCGAACTCTTGACTACTAGCATGCAAGCGGCGAGGTGAGTTGCCGTCTTGACCATGTAAGCTCGTTCTTCGTCCGAGAGCTGGTCTTTTGCCTTTGCGGCCTGAAGAACCGCAAGTGATTGCTCGATCGTCCATTCGGACGTGTCAGCCCCGGCGGTCAAGGCCGAGATCTCCTCTTGTAGTTCGGCCACGGCGGCCTTGTTGCGGGCATACTTTTTCAGGTTCATCGTTGCGTCATCTGTCAGTCCCTGTCCGATCACAAAACCGCCATAGGCTATGGCGGAAGACCGGTGGAACTCGTCGTATTGCGCCTTACCGGTCACACCATACTTGATCTCCTCCTTTGCAACGAAATCGAGTGGTGTACCAGCTATGAGGTCACCCAGCACGGAACTCACGTCATGAAGAGTGAGAATCCGGTCCTGGGAGAGAGCTGGTGTCGCGATAGCTGCGAGCAACAGGAAGATGGGAGCGGAACTTCTTGCGACGGCGGTCATTTCGAGCCTCCTTGCTGAACCAATTACCCGGGCCCATTACACTTCACATCTCGTCAATGTACTCGACGGGACAACTACTGCAAGGCACGATCGATGGAACCCGCTTTGGAGTCCGTTTGTTTTCATAATAACTGAAGGAGCGCCACAGTGGTGGCCCTCAAAAACGATGCTCCAGGGAGCCCGTGTGACTGTCATGTACGCCATGCAGAGCCCATGTGACGAAAAGCTCAAGTCGATCCTTCGAGACATGAAGGAGGGGTACTACGAAGTAGACGTTGGGGGCACGTTCACTTTCGTGAACGACGAGCTTTGTAAAATGCTCGGTTTCACGCCTGACGAACTTCTAGGATCGGACAGCTCCCGAGTCATGGACGACGCAAATGCGGAGTCGGTGCGGGCGACCGTCAGCTCGATCTATCGGACGGGGGCACCGGCTTGCGGTTTCGGCTGGGAGATCATTCGTAAGGATGGCGAAAGGCGAACGGTAGAGGCCTCGATCTCGGTGATTCGCGACGAGGCGGGAATAACTATAGGAACTGGTGGGGTCGTGCGTGACGTCACCGACCGTAAGCGGGTACTGGAGAAGTTGCGAGAAAGCGAGGAGCGGCTACGCACAGCGCAGAGCATGGCCAGCTTGGGCTTCATCGACTGGAATTTGGTTACGGACAACATGTATTGGTCCGACGAAACGTACTGCATTTTCGGGATCGATCCGGAGGAACACGAGGCGACGTATGCCGCTACAGCTAATCTGGTGCATCCAGAGGACAGGGACTTTGTGCTGAAGCAAATTGCGGCGGCGTTGACCGATAAACGGACCTATGAAATCGACTACCGTGTGGTACGGCCGAGCGGTGACGTGCGCTATGTCCGTGCGCGCGGAGATGTGAAGTGTAATGAGCACGGCATACCCGTCCGAATGGTCGGTACGGTGTTGGACATCACCGGACTCAGGCGCGTGGAGAAGCAACAAGTGTTGCTAACTGCCGCCATGGAACAAGCCGTAGAGTCCGTAGTCATTACGGACATCGGCGGAACGATCGTGTATGTGAACCCTGCGGCTGAAGCTACGACCGGCTACTCGGCTGCGGAGCTAGTCGGCCAGAACCCACGGATGGTGAAGAGCGGGAAGCATGACCGGAAATTCTACCAACAGTTTTGGGAGACCATTCTAGGCGGGGGTGTTTGGGAAGGACACATAACTAACCGGCGAAAGGATGGAACGCTGTACGAGGAAGACGCATCGATCACTCCGGTACGAGACGGCAAAGGAAAGATAACCCACTTCGTCGCGGTCAAGCGTGATGTGACGCATGAGGTTGAACTCGCGAATCAGCTGCGTCAGTCGCAGAAGATGGAAGCCGTGGGCCAGTTAACAGGGGGCATCGCCCATGATTTCAACAACCTCCTCACCGTAATCCGGGGTAACGCGGATCTCATCGCGCACTCCCTTCCGGAGGGTGATGGCGAACTACTCAGTTCGTTGCGCGATCTACAAACGTCCGCCCAGCGGGGTACAGAGCTGGTGAGCAAGCTACTTGGCTTTAGCCGCCGCCAGACGATCGAGCTGAAACCTATAGATTTACGGATAGTCGTTTCCGAAATGTCGGACATGTTGCGTAGGGCTTTGCCCGCGCGCATAGATGTCCGCCTTTGCATGGAAGAATCGGCCGGTGCTGTCAACGCCGATGCGGCAGCCGTAGAACAAATCGTTCTGAACTTGGCCAACAATGCACGTGATGCCATGCCGCAAAGCGGCATTTTGCGCATCGAGGTGCGCCGTGCGTGGCTCGACGATGAATATCGCTCTACGCACGGGTGGGGAGAACCAGGAGAATATGTATGCCTCTCGGTGAGCGACACGGGAACCGGCATGGACGAGGCCACCAAGAAAAAAATATTCGAGCCCTTTTTCACGACGAAAGAGCCGGGAATTGGAACCGGGCTCGGGATGGCGATGATCTATGGGTTGGTTAAGCAGCACGAGGGTTTTGTCGACGTTTACAGCGAACTCGGACAAGGGACCACGATAAAGATCTTCTTTCCCATCGTGGAAGGGCAGGTAGGTGAGGAGAGCGTTTTGACACACCTGCCCAGATCGGCTCCAGAACTCCGGGGCGGTACAGAAACCATCCTAGTAGTCGACGACCAGCCGGAGCTGCTTCGTTCTGCGACGCGGATTCTTGAGAAATTTGGTTACACGGTGCTGACGGCCGGGGACGGCGAAGATGCGCTAGCGTTGCTTCGGACGCACGGGTCGGTGGTCGAACTGGTTATGTCGGATCTAATCATGCCCAAGTTGGGCGGTCGTGAATTGTTCGATACTCTGAAGCGCGAAGGCAGAAACCTGAAGTTCTTGTTCACCAGTGGGTACACAGCGCGTGACGTGCGCGAGAGCGCGGCTCTCGATGCAGGACTCCCATTTCTCAGCAAGCCTTGGACGCTCACCGAACTGGTGGTCCGTGTTAGGGAGCTACTGGACCAAACATCGGTGTCCTAGAAGACGCCTATGCTTGGTTAGTCGCCTTCTCGTAGAATGTGGGCGGCTCGTAGGTCCAGCCTCGTCGTAAGCGCCGCTCCTCACGCCGCAGTGTGAACTGAAGGTACCGCCCGACAAGCGGTGCCAACACACGAGACTTGAACCCGAATTCCCGGTACAAGTCTTTCAAGACTTCCGTAATCTTAGGCTTAAGAACCGGATTGGAGCGGAACCACCTGCGGGCCGCCCAGATAGCACCGGCAAGGCTTACAGACAGGTCGCGGGCCTCAAAGGCAAACCTCCTTCGGATCCGCAGGTCGGGATGGTGCTTGTACCGCTGCCATCCCTGTAACGTCGTTCGCACGACTCTCACGATACTCGGTCCGTTTATCTTGAAGTCCCGATTGAAGGCCTTCAACAGAATCTCCGTTTCTTGTCCGTCTTTGATATGCGGGTGCTTGTGGTTGAACTTGAACTGCCCATGGCGGTCGGCGTCGGCGCATTCGGAGTCATCAACGAGCATACCGGTTGCCTTGTGTTGAGCGTACAACGGAGTTCCCGCTACAGCCGTGTATAGCATGAACTGATGAAACTCGGTGTCGTGGCTGACGGCATAATCAATGGCGGCATCGATATTGTCGGGTGTGTGTTCTTCGAGGCCAATGATAGTGGAGCCGAGCACACGAATACCGTGTGACTGTAGAGAACGGACCAACGCCTTGGTGTCGGTGCCCTTGAGTTTTGCATACTCCGCGCCCTCTCCTTCGAGCCCCATCCAGACCCAGGAAATTCCGAGCGCGACCAACTGCTCGATCGTGTACTTGCGCAGAATGTTGGCGGAGCTAAAGATGTACAAGGCCCATGGCTTGTCGTGTTCCACCATGAGGTCCAACAATCGCAGAGCGCGCTTTCGGTGCAACAAGAAGTTCTCGTCCATGACGAAAAATGACTGCACGCGCATGGCCGCTTCAAGTTCACACATGACCTCGAACAGTTCATCTCCCGTTTCGTAGAAGTGGACAAATTTGCCCTTGCCACCGAACATCGCGGAGGTCGCGCAGAAGTTGCAGCCCAGAGGACAGCCGACGGAAGGGATCAGGGTGGCCGCCGTGTCGCGCGGCTTGCCACGGAGCGTCAGTCCCAAGGTGCGCGCGCCGATCCCTGAGACGATATGCGGATGCTTAATGCGAGCGCTTTCATCCTCTGAGAGAAAACGACGCATCCAACGCACGCCTTCACCCTTCACGATGTAGTCAGCGTCGATCCGTGACTCTAGGGCAGGCACGTTCGCGACGTGTCCTCCAACGACGATGGTGGCATTAGGTAGATGTTGGCGAATCAATTCGCACATCTTCTGCACCTTCAAGACGTTGGGCTGGATCGCTCCGATGCCCACGATGTCGTATTGACCGGCGGTAATTTCCTCGACGAACCGATCGAGGGACGGGAAATCGAGCAACGTGCATGGTGCTGAGATATTGTTCTTGATCAGCATCAGGCCCCAGGACCGGTGAAACATTCTGAGTGAGAATGCTCGCTGTACTCTGGTAACCTGGTTGTGGTACAGTTCCATCGGGTTGATTGCCCGACTGCCGTATTCGTCGTCCTGTGCATAGGGGCCGAATACGCTGGTCAGCAGCACTCGTGCACGGGATTTCAAGGGATGGCGAGGATGCTCGATCGAGTCAGCCGACATTGCCTGAATCATTGCCCGCTGTCCCAGGCCGTTACCTTGGTCAACCAGTCACACATATTTTCGTCTCCAGTGTAGTAATGTCGCTAACCTGGTAATTTCTACATACAGGGCTCCTGTTGTATGAAGATTTCTGAAAGATTTGATGAAGGTGTGCCCCTTACTAGGTGCTCGCGTCCCTTCCAGGAACGCAATCTGCGGCGGGATTCCGCTCCACCGTTACCTGGAACATCCCGGATTCGGCGATCCGAATTTCGATGTCACCGTGGACGTTGGTGCAGTATGTCCGAGTCGTTGTAAGCGACATGTATTTCGAGGTGGCGTTCCGGCGTGGATGGGTGACGCCGTTTGCGCTGATGACGGCAATCTCTGGTGCAGTGTGGGTAAGCCAGGCCGAGTTTCCGTTGAAGCCGTTGTCGAATGTGGCGTCATTGGCCCCGTGATGTCCCCCCTTGAGAGCTGTTAGGTTCTGGGTCCTCGCTGCAAACTGCGTCCGCCAGCGTTGATTCGCCGCCACCTCTGAATCTCCCGTGAAAAACATCCGAAAAGTTCCTTTTCGCACATCGGTACCGAGCGAACCCTCGTTGATCTGGCTGCCGTCGGCCGCAGCGTTTCCGAGGAAGGTCGTAAGCGGTGTCAGTACGGCCAATTCCGTGGGCGTGGTTCCGAAGCCCAAGGTCAAGTCGACGACGACCGAGGGAATCGTGACTTCACCAGCTCGTTGCCCGGCAAGCGTTATGGTGTTGTTGTACCGGGAGAAATTTCGAACCTGGCCGTTATAGAAAAAACGACGCACGAATATCCCTGACAGGATTGCCGACATGCCATCGAAGTGATCGGCGTGGGCATGCGAGAGGATCATAGCATCGATGGTGTCCACGCCTAACTGTTGGAGGCGGCGGAAGACAAAATCGGGATCCGACGCTGCAATACCGGCCGGCCCGGCATCGATTACGATATGACGAAGCCCCGCGCCCGATGAGTCCGTGAGTAAGATCGCGTCGCCGCCGCCGCCGGATTCGTTCTCGCCCAGATCGAAGAAACGGACTATCAGTCGAGTTTCGCCCCCAAGGACGATAGTGAACCGGAGTTCCAACGAGGAGACCGCTTCACCGTTCCGAGCATCGACTGTCAGGACGTAATCTCCGGGATCACTAACGGTTCGGCCCGATGTGAACGACGTCCCATTGAGTTCGGCTGTGAAACCGCCGAGATCGACAGAAATCGTTATGGTTATTGGGTTTGGTACCGAATCACCGTTCGTAACTCCGACGATCGAGATCGTAGGAGCGCGGTCACCGGGATCAGACGGTGTGTTACCACCGGAACACGAAATGAGGAGCAATCCCGTCAGGATCGTCTTCAGCGTCAATCCTGGCCGGCCTCTTGACGCGGTCGGTACCAAGTGGTAGAAAATACGAAGGATCTTCCCGATCCGAGACCGCACGGGTGACGCTGTTATCTGTAAGTAGGTCCTTTTCATAGTCAGTCTAAAAAAACTTGTCAGTACTTTATAGAGATTGTTTCAAAAGATAGCGCTGCTTGGACATTTTGATAGGCCAACTAATCTTTTTCGACCACGTGTTCCGGAGCACCGAATGACTCGCTCTTTCCTACGGCCGTTGCTTGCTGTCGTCATCATTGGTTCCCTTAGTTGCAGCGACGACAGTATCACGCTGGTAGAGGGTACCGCCACGACCTTGAATGTCCGCGTGTATGTGGACGCTGACGGCAACGGTTCCTTCGATGCCGCCACTGATATTCCGATTGCTTCCATCACCGTCAGTGCTGTGGCCGCCGATGAAACCGCAGCATCCCAAGATACAGATGCCAGTGGCCTGGCCACTTTCCAGCTGACCCCCGGGGGCTACGAGCTGTCCTTCACCGGAGTGGTCCCGGCGGGAGCCGTTCTGGCGACGTCGAGCAAGCCAACGGTGGCCGCTCAATTTGAGGGAGGTACCATTGAGGCGGAGTTCCGGCACTCGTTTTTGCCGGGCGTAATCGCGGGCGTGGTTTTCCGCGACGACAACGGTGACTCGGTGTTCAATGCCGCGGACGACACGCCGGCAGCAGGCATCCCACTGTTGCTGTTCCAAGGTCAAGTGACAACTGGCGACACCCTCGCGCAGACCGCGACGGACGCGGCCGGTGCATACATGTTCGAAACTCTCCGGCCAGGCGCCTACACCTTGGAGGTCGTTCCACTCCCCAGCATGACCATCGTGGCCGGCTTGACCCAATCGATTACCGTCTCGGCCGATGTTCAAGCGGCAGTTCCCATCGAGTTCACCGGCGATCTGCTGATTGATGCCTCAGATGCCCGTAGCCTTCCCGACGGCAGAACGGTCACGATAGAGGCCGTGGTCACGTGGCAGGCACAGTGGGACAAGCGCCAGTACTTCCTGCAGGATGGCACGGCAGGGTTCGCAGTATTCGACGGAGATACCGTCGCATTCTTGGCGTCGGGCGGCCTGCTGGCTGGAGATAGCATCCGGATAACCGGAACCAAGAGTTCGTTCCGCGGCGAGGTCCAACTCAACAGTATCGTAACCGTGCAGGCCTTGGGCGCTGTCGGCGAGCCGACGGCCCGGCCGGTTTCTGGCGCCGAGATCAATGCGGGCTCGTTCCAAGGACAGTTTGTCACGATAGACGGCAAGGTCGACAGTCTGCAGGTCTTCAACTTTGATAACCACACCGTGTTCCTCACGGACGCTGCCGGAACGATATTCACCGCGGTCGTCGACAGCCGTAACGGGGTTGCTTCGACTGACTGGACGGTGGGAAGTGAAGTGACCCTCAAGGGTGTCCTCGGCTTCGATGACCGTAACACCCTCTCGGCGCGGTTGGAACTACGTCAGCCCAGTGACCTTGCGTTGGGCGGTGCGGTCACGTCTATCGCAGACGCCAGGACGATGAGCGGGGCGTCTGTGTTTATCGAGGGCGTAGTGACATGGCAGAAGCCGTGGGATATCAGTAGCTACTTCTTGCAAGATGCTACAGGCGGTATCAACGCATTCGACGGCAATGACATTGCTGGGACGCTTGCAGCGGGTGACCGCATCAGAGTAGTGGGCACGATAGGCGCGTTCCGCGGCAATACCCAGATCTCCACGCTCACCCAGGTGTTCCCGCTCGGTAATGAAGCGGTGCCGCTGCCGCGGGTCGTGACTGGTGCGCAAATCAACGCCGGCTCATTCCAGGGCGAACTCGTAACCGCCGTGGGTATGGTTGACAGCTTACAGGTGTTCAGCTTCGACAACCACATGGTGTTCGCCACTGACGGTGCGGGAACAATTTTTACCGTGTTCGTCGATAGCCGGAACGGGCGCGCCTCCGCAGATTGGACGGTAGGTGTCACGTCCCGCATTACCGGCGTGCTCAGCACGGACGACCGGAACACGCTGGCTCCGCGAATCGAGCTTCGGAGCCCAACTGACGTGGTAGCTGCTGTGGCCAACGTCACCATCGCAACGGCACGCGGGATGGACGGGCAGACGGTCACTGTCCAGGGCGTAGTGACCTGGCAGAACCAATGGGATGATCGCGTCTATTTCTTCGAAGATGCCACCGGCGGCATTTCGGTGTTCGACGGCGCCAGTCCTATGCTGGATGAAGGCAATGTCGTTCAGATCACGGGAGTCGTTAGTTCGTTCCGTGGAGAGGTACAGATCGGCACCGTCAACCAGCTGACGGTCTTGGGCCAGCAGTCGCTGCCAACCCCGCAAGCTGCCACTGCCGCGGAGATCAACGGCGGTCAGTTCCAGGGGCAACTCGTCAAGGGCAGTGGCACCGTTACCAACGTGGCAGTTGACGGGTTCGGGACACAGACAGTTTCCATCGACGATGGTACGGGAACCGTGTTCACGGTATTGGCGGACAACCGGACCGGGTTAACTGCGGCAATGTGGGTCGTCGGTGCACGCTACGATGTTGTGGGCGTGTTGGGAACTGACGATCGCAACACGCCGGCACCGCGCGTCGAGGCCCGCTTCACGACTGATATTGGCACGAGCGTCTCTGCTGCGCGTGGCATGGGTGGCGTTGTGGTTGCCGTGCAGGGAGTGGTCACGTGGCAACAATCGTGGGATATCAGTAGCTACTACCTGCAAGATGCGACGGGTGGTATCAACGTATTCGACGGCAATGATATTGCAGGGACTCTCCAGCGGGGCGACCGGATTCTCCTGGTGGGCACAGGAGGGGCGTTCCGCGGCGAAGCCCAGGTCTCCACACTAACCGACGCAATCGCGCTTGGATCAGAATCGGTTCCGAATCCGCGTACGGTCACTGGAGCCCAGGTGAACGCCGGAAACTTCCAGGGCGAACTGGTGTCGGCTTCGGGTACGGTCGACAGCTTACAGGTGTTCAGCTTTGACAACCATATGGTGTTTCTAACCGACGGAGCCGGCACCACGTTCACGGTGTTCGTCGACAGCCGCAACGGACGTGCGTCGGCCGATTGGACCGTCGGGGCGAGCGTAACTGTCACAGGCATCCTGGCTACGGACGATCGAAACACTTTGGGGCCGCGGATCGAGCTGCGAGACCCGCAGGACGTGCAGTAACGTGACGATTCGAACTATGAACTGTTTAAGAGGAAGACATCCAGTGGATTCCAACATGCTTTTGCGCGTCCGATCCGGCATTCGGTGGTTCGGTTTGGCCGCCATCGCCGCGATGGTGGGGTGCGACACGGACATCGACCCACAGGTGAAGCTCGACGGAACCGGGGACATCGAGGGGTTCCTCTTCTTCGATGTCTCCGAAGATGGTCTGTTTGACCCGTCCGATGGCGACTTCGCGATTGCCGGTATCGGGATCACACTTAGAGACCGAGGCACTGACGTTACGCTGGCGGGCAGCTCTACGCAGGTATCCGCAGCTGATGGCCGCTTCAGTTTCCTCAACGTTACAGCCGGCACGCACGACATGTCGTTCGATACACTGACCATCCCGGATTCCGTCAGCATTTGTGAGAATCCGGTTCAGGTATCGGTGTTCATAAAAGAGACTCGATTTGCCGAGGTGCGCGGACGACCGGGATGCCTCATAACGATCGCTGAAGCAAAGGATCTAGGGTCTGGCGGTGATTTCGTTGTCGTTCGAGGCCTGGTGACATCGTTCCCCGGACAAGTCGAAACAGGTCGCACGTACATCCAAGACGCTACCGCCGGTGCTGTGATCTTCGGCGCAACTAACTTGGAAGGCATCGGTATCCAGGTCGGTGACCAGTTGGAGATTGGAGCTAACACGGGTGAGTTCTCTGGTGACTTTGAATTTCTGAACCCTGTGCTCCGCGATACGGTACAGGGCGTCGAGCCCAATCCGCAGCCGGACACGGTGACAACAGCCGCACTGGCAGCGTCCGGTGCAGACTTTAAAGATTTGCTCCAAGGTAGATTCGTACGGCTCGAGAAGGCCGAATTGGTTGCACAATTCGGAACACAGGCCAGCAGATCGAACGCGCTGATAGATGACGGAAGCGGAGCCGTAACTATCCGGGTCCTTACCGGCGTGGCCCCTCAAGCCGATCTCCCTAACCTTTTCACTCTTGGGTTGTGCTACAACTTCCAGGGATTCGGGGCGACCTTCTCAGGAGCTGGGCAGATCTTCCTCAGATCTATGGATGCGGCTGACATGGAGGTGGTGGCGTGCAACTAAAGTTCAGAGGTTCTCGCTATGCCGCTTCGCTATCACCGGTTCGACGGACTTCAAATGGAAATAAGCCGATTATGAGCAAGTCAATCCGATTCCTCGTTGCCGTCGGCGCCATCGCATTGCTGGGGTCAATTGAGGCTACACCGACCCACGCGCAGAACGTCAGCACGACTGGTAACGTTCGCGGCCGGATCACGGACAGCAACTCGGGCCAAGCAATTGCCGACGTGCTGGTCACGGCTCGTAACGTAGAGACCGGTTTCGAGCGTGTGTCTCGAACATCAGACGACGGTCTATACGTTCTCCGCTTGCTGCCACCGGGCACATACGACGTGACGACCCGGATCATCGGATACCGGCCCAGCATGGCCGCGAGCGTCGCAGTGACCCTGGGCTCGTCCTCTCCCACCAATTTCTCGTTGACCACGGCGGCAGTGGCATTGGAAGCCCTAACCGTCACCGCTCTTCCCATATCCATAGATGTCAACGATGGTGGCATGACGCAGTTGGTGGGGACGGCGGAACTCGAGCAGCTACCATCGTTGGGCCGCGACTTCGTCGATTTTGTAAACCTTTCAGGTCTCGTTGCTCCCGATCCTGGAAGAACAACCGGTGGCCAGTTCGCGATCGGGGGCCAGCGCGCATCGCAGACGAGCATCCAGATCGATGGGGTGGATGCCAACAACTCGTTCTTCGGCGAGAACCGCGGCGGGTCCAGGATTCCGTTCGTCTTCTCGCTCGAGTCGATCCGTGAGCTGCAAATCATTACGAACGGATTTGACGTAGAGTATGGATCATACTCCGGTGGGATCGTGAACGTAGTCACTCGGGGCGGTACCAACGAGATCGAGGGGAGTCTTTACGCCAATTTTCGTGACGATAAGCTCACAGCTAGCCCATTCATCGAGGATGCAAGCGACCCCGAGATCACCACCAATTACGAGGTACAGCAATTCGCCGGAAGGTTGAGCGGTCCTATCATTCGAGACAAGGCGTTCTTCCTGGTCTCTGTGGACGCGCAGCGCAGGCGGGAGCCACAACTGCCGATCTCCCAATCCCGGTTCGCTCCCGGAGGTGCAGAAGAGGACTCGCTGGTATTCAACGATATCGAACGGTACTTCGATATTCTGGAAAACAAGTATGGCGTCACGAACAACCCGCGCGGGGGCTACAATCCGTTCTCTACAAAGTCCGATGCCATAACGATCTTTGGCCGGGTCGATTGGACGCTCAACGCAAACCACCGGCTTACTCTGCGTCACAACTTCTCGACCTTCAACAACGACAACGAGTGGAACGGAAACTTCGATTTCGCCTACGGCATCTCCCGCGCAGAAAAGCTCGAGAGTCACTCGAACTCGTTTGTTGGCGAACTCAATTCGGTATTGGGAGACAACACATTCAACGTGCTTCGCACGCAGATCTCGCATGAGACGCGTCCCCGCCAGGGAAAAGATCTGAGACCCGCACTCACGGTCAATTTGCCGAGCAGTCAGCGCATCCGCTACGGAGGTTCGTTCGCCTCGTTCAACAACAACCTGGAAGAGACGAAGTTCCAACTCATCGACAACCTGACCAAGGTGTATGGCAACCACACCGTCAAAGTCGGCGGGAACTTTCTCTTTACTCACATTCTGAACCAATTCATGAATCCTGGCACGCAAAACCAGGGCGCGGGGGAGTTCGTCTTCAACAGTGTAGATGACTTCGATAACTTCCGTCCGGCAACATTCTTCCGGCCAATCCAACAGGGCGGCGGCATTCCGCGGTCCACATTCGATGTAATAGACTGGGCAGTTTACGCCCAGGACGAGTGGCAAGTTACACGAAAGCTGACTGCTACGCTTGGCTTGCGATACGGTCAGCAGGCGTTCCGCGACAGCCCGACCCCCGTAATCGATGTGGAACGGGCGTTCGGCTTCAAGACCGGATTCGCGCCGACGGATAACGACAACATTTCACCTCGACTCGGGTTGGCATACGATCTCAGAGGGGATGGGCGGTCGGTGGTCCGGGCGGGTGTGGGGTATTTCTATGGTCGAGTGCCGGCCGTGCTGGGCGGCAACGTGTTGCAAACCGAGCGACCACTTCAGGAGGTCATCTGTAATGGCTCGGCTGCCGATGGCGATCCGGACGCCCCGCCGCCGGTCGACGGCTTTGGTGGCTGGGCCGTTAATGGTGATAACAGCCCGATCACGTGTGCGTCGCAGGCGGCCGGAGGGGTGCCGACGTACACTCTATGGGTCGATGACTTTGAGTTGCCCGAGACGATCAAGGCCAATGTCGGCTATGAAACCGCACTGGGCGACCGGACGCGTGTATCGGTGGACTTGCTGTTCTCTCAATCGACCAACCTGTACACCGTCCGCAATCTCAATCTGCGCGACATGCAGTTCACGATTTCTGGCGAGAGCAATCGTCGCGTGTTTACGCCAGAAAGCCAGTTCAATCCCACCGGCGGGAACGAGACCGGCGCCCGTCGCAACTTGGCGTTCAGCGACGTGTTCGTGAATTTCAATGACGGCCGAGCTCGGTCCTATATAGTGAATATTGAGGCAGATCATCGTCTTAGCCGCAACGTCAACTTCACCGCGTCCTACACGTATACCAAGGCGTGGGACAACTCACCGTATTCATGTTGTACGGCTAGCGGCGGGTACGACGATCCGAGCCTGGGGGCGTTCGGCCCGAACGAGATCGGCGGATTCGGTGACTCCGATCACTCGTGGGGCCGCAGCGACTTCGCCCGCACGAATACGTTCATAGCGACCGTTCAGGCGAGACTCCCATTGGACTTTCAGATCGGCGCGATCTGGCGCAGCCAGAGCGGACGGCCCTGGTCCGTACAGGGCGGCGATGACCTGAACGGTGACGGCCTGGAGTTCAACGATCGTCCCTTCATCTTCGCAGCCGCTGATTTACCACTGGAATCGGCGGGCACTCCCGAAGAGCAGGTGGAGCGAGATCTCTACGCTCAACTCCTAAGCGAGAACAGTTGCCTTGGCGACTTTGTGGGTGGTATCGTCGACCGCAACACCTGTAGGTTCCCCTGGACTCACAATCTCGACGCTCGCGTTACAAAGGGGTTCAATCTTCCAGGTGGCAAACGCGCCGAGATCCAGGTGGATTTCTTCAACGTGCTAAATGGTCTGGGTCGGCTGCTGTGCGATGAAAAGGCTGAAGACTTCGATCCAACTTCAGGCGTCTGTGGATTGGGCCGCGTCACGGGTGTCTTCGCTGCGAACCGAGAAGTGATCAACGCAGAATCGTTCGACCGGGCCAACAATCGGCTCCTCTATTCGGTCAACTCGCGGTTCGGCCAGGAAGACCTATTGGGTTCCAATCTCATTCTCCAGTTCCAAGCGCAGCTTGCCTTCCGGTACATTTTCTAGCGACCTGCAAGATAGAGGAATGAGCTAACAAGCTACGGTCGGGCAGCGAGAGTTGCCCGACCGTTTTTTTCTGTGTAACCATAGAGTGGAGACGGCTCCTCCGGCGAGGCTGAGTGTGCGGTCGGCATTGCGCACTGGCCTTCCGGTGGATCCACAGCCATCTTAGTGTCCTCCATGTCCATTAGGTGTCCTCATGCCCCTATTGAAGCCGATCAAAAACCGTTTTTATGATCATCCGTGGCCGTCATGCCTGACATAACCGGCCAACTCACCACGGCACTAGCCGACCGCTACCGCATCGAGAGCCATTTGGGCGAAGGCGGAATGGCGACCGTCTATCTGGCCCACGATACGAAGCACAACCGCAAGGTCGCGCTGAAGGTATTGCGGCCGGAACTCGCGGCGATGATCGGGGCCGAGCGTTTCTTGCAAGAGATCGAGGTCACGGCAAACCTGCAGCATCCCCACATCCTGCCGCTGCACGACTCAGGCGATGCCGACGGTTTCCTGTTCTATGTGATGCCCTATGTGGAAGGGGAATCGCTGCGGGTGAAGCTGAATCGCGAGAAGCAGCTTTCCATCGAGAACGCGGTAGAGATCGCGAAATGCGTTGCGGCGGCTCTGGACTATGCCCATAGGCAGGGTGTGATCCACCGTGACATCAAGCCCGAGAACATCCTGATGCACGACGGCCAGGCGCTGGTGGCTGACTTTGGGATTGCGTTAGCCGTGAGTCAGGCGAGCGGGCAGCGGCTCACCGAGACGGGACTCTCGATAGGAACGCCGCACTACATGAGTCCCGAACAGGCGATGGGCGATCGTGAGCTGGATGCACGCAGCGATGTGTACTCGCTCGGCGCGATGTTATACGAGATGCTGGCGGGCGATCCGCCGTATCAGGGCTCTACCGCGCAAGCGATAGTGGCGAAGGTGATAACGGAGAAGGCGCCGCCTGTTACGACCCATCGAGATACTGTGCCGTCGCACGTTGCGGCATCCGTTACCAAGGCGCTCTCCAAGTTACCCGCCGATCGTTTTACGAGTGCGGCGGATTTTGCCGAGGCGCTTACTAACACGGCGTTCACGCTACCGTCCGCGGCTCCTGTGCCGGCTGTAGGGGAGGAGGCCGAAGGGAAGCCGCCGTGGTCGCGCTTCGCGTGGCCGGCCGTGGCGGCGGTGCTGGCGGGCATGGCACTGTGGGGCTGGCTCAAACCCGTGCCCACAACACGAACACAGGCCGTACGGTTCATTGTGACACCGGGCGAAGACCAGCGGTTTGACAATACCACGGGAGTAGACGTGGCATTTTCTGCTGATGGCTCGCGATTGGTATATCGCGGCCAGGCTGAAAGTGGAACACAACTCTACGGTCGTGCCATCGCCGAACTCGAGGCGCGGCCGATTTCCGGCACGGAGGGCGCGTCTCAACCGTTTTTCTCGCCTGATGGACAGTGGTTGGGTTTCTTTGCCGATGGACAATTGAAAAAAGTGCCCGCCGCTGGCGGGCCGCCCCTGCCCATTGCGCAAACCGGACTGATACTGGGCGCCAGTTGGGGACCAGGCGACGTAATCGTGTTTGGTGTGCCCAATGGTGGTTTGATGCGGGTTCCGGGTGCGGGCGGAACGCCCGAAGCCATTACCGTGCCGGACACCGCGGCAGGAGAGGCCTCTCATATTTGGCCGGAAATTCTGCCCGGCGGCAAGGCTGTGGTGTTCACCAATTGGTTGGGTAGCGTCACCGAGGCCCAGATTGCAGTTGCCTCGCTGGAGTCGGGAGTGGTAACTCGGCTTTCGGAGGTGGGTACGGGCCCACACTACGCCAGCACGGGGCATTTGGTGTACGCCAGATCAGACGGCACCGCGGTGGCCGTGCCGTTTGACATCGGGAGCCTAGCGGTGACCGGCCAAGCCATTCCACTCTTGGAGGGTGTGGCCGTGGCGGGGGGAGGGGCGGTAGAGCTGGCAGTTTCGGGAACTGGTTCTCTGGTTTTCGTTCCCGGAGCCGGGGTGCAGGGCGGCGTTCTGGTGACGGTAGACCGTCAGGGGATAGAGACCGTGCTCGATGACAGAGCCCTGGCCTTCGGCTATCCGCGCTTTTCCCCCAGCGGCGATCGAGTGGCCGTGGAAATTGGCGATCATATCTGGCTGTACGATGTCGAGCAGCGCACGCTATCGGTAAGAACCTTCGAAGGGACCAACGTCTACCCGACGTGGACTCCCGACGGCGCGCGGGTGGTTTATTCATCTTCGAGAGATGGAGGGCAAAACCTGTATTCCTTCCCGGCGGATGGTAGTACCCGGGCGGAGCTGTTCTTTGAGAGCGAGTACAACGTTTGGGAGAGCGCTCTGTCGCCCGATGCCAAATGGCTTGCGTTCAGGGAAAGTTATCCAAACACCGGAAGAGACATCCTGGTGGCACCGTTAGACGGAGAAGATCGAACACCGCGGGCTTTCGCTCAGAGCACCTTCGACGAGCGAGCTTTGGCGCTCTCGCCGGACGGGCGTTGGTTGGCGTACGTCTCCAATCAATCGGGACGCGACGAGATCTACGTGCGCGCGTTCCCGGAGCCTATTGGGCAGACACAGGTGTCGATCGACGGTGGTAGCGAACCGGCGTGGGCCCGGGATGAAAGCGAGTTGTTCTACCGCACAGGCAGCGAGATGATGGCCGCGGCCGTTCAAACCTCGCCGTCATTCAGAGTCACCAGACGTGAGGCCTTGTTCGACGACCGCTACCAGGGTGGAAACAACCACACCGCCTACGATGTAGACCCGCGAGGTGGTGGATTCCTCATGGTCAAAGTTGAATCGGGGACTGGGTCGGTGCCCCTAACCGTCGTGGCGAATTGGTTTGAGGAGTTAAAGGCCAGGGTGGGGAGATGAACGTCCAACGACGAGTATTCTGCGCAGACGAATACTGATCGAAAAGGGTGGTCGGTCGTTGGGGCAGTGATGAATCGCTTGCCGCCGACGCGCTACTCCAACATCGGCCGGAAATCATCCTCGGGTGCCGGTCTAATGTTCTTGTCTGCCATGATGATGCGGGCGCACGTGTTCCAGCGCAGCAACGCGTCGTCGTTTCCGGCCGGCCGGATCAGCTCAGCCTGCTCGTACCAGTCCATCGCCTCCTGGAACCATCCGTAGGCGACGGAACACGCGCCGGGTGCTGACCGGCCGAGTGACGCCTTGCCTTGTCGCTCGCTAATGATACCGGAGTAGTAGGATCGGTCGTACTCGTTGGTGAATTTGGCGGCCAAGGTGCGTGCCTCCTCGACCCCTCCCTTCTTCCCGGTCTCGAATTGGTCGGTCAACGACAGCAACAGAGTGACCAGTGCTTGTCGGTTCTCCGGCTCGATCTGCAAAATGTCGCGGCAAATGCTTTCGGCTTCTCTGGGTTCGTTCAGAAGTCGGTAGCGCTCTGCTCTTTCCAGCGCGGCACCGACGCTTTCCTTCGACAACGTCTTGAGTTCAAACATCGTGTACCTCCTTCGCGCAGCCGGCTAGCGACACATTCTCGTCTATTCGCGGCGCAGCAGCCGCATGATCATTCGCAGCGGATCGTATGCCTCGTCAACCACGCGCTCCTTGAGGGGAATGATCGCGTTGTCGGTGATCGCGATGTCCTCCGGGCAGACTTTGGTGCAGCACTTTGTGATGTTGCAGTAACCGATCCCGTGCAGCTTGCGGAGGTCATCCAGACGGTCCTCGTCGTCGATGGGATGCATCTCGAGTTGCGCGGCGTGCACCACAAATCTTGGGCCGATGAACTCATCGTGCAAGTGATGTTCGCGCAACACGTGGCAGACATCTTGGCAAAGAAAACACTCAATACACTTGCGGAACTCCTGCACACGATCGACGTCCTTTTGGTACATGCGCCAAGTGCCATCCGCAGCATCCGGGGCACGCGGCTTGAACGGTTTGATCTTTTTCTTTACCTCGTAGTTGTGCGACACGTCTGTAACCAGATCGCGGATCACCGGAAACGCCTTCATCGGTGCTATTGAGATGGTGTCGTCCGTCGGCAGCTCGCTCAGCCGTGTCATGCACATCAGCTTCGGCATGCCGTTCACCTCTGCCGAACAGGATCCGCACTTGCCGGCTTTGCAGTTCCATCGCACAGCCAAATCGTTGGCGTGTTGCTCCTGCACTTGGCGTACCACGTCTAGAATCACCATGCCATCGGTTGTTTCGATCTCGTACGTCTTGAAATCTCCGCCGGTAGCGTCGCCGCGCCAGATACTGAATATCGCGGTCGCCATCAGTTCATCTCCTCGATGATCAGCTTGAGTTCCGGTGGCATTTCGCTGACGGGCACGCTGGTCACCTGCATGCTGCCGTCCGGCCCCTTCTTCACCGTGTTACGAACCTTGGCTAGCTCTTCGTCCTTCTCCGGGTAGTCGTCTCGAAAATGCGCCCCGCGACTCTCGCGCCGTGCCATAGCGGCCCGCGCAGTTGCTTCCGATACCGTTAGCATGTGAGTCAGGTCCATAGCCGTGTGCCACGCCGGGTTGTAATCGCGGTTACCGTGAACGGCGAGTCGTTCTACTCTGCTGCGGACTTTCTCGATTCCGTCGATCGCCTGGCTAATTTCCTCTTCTCGTCGCACGATTCCGACCTGGTTCTGCATCATCTCTTGCAGATCGGCATGCACCTGATACGGTCCCTCGCCGTCGCCGTGCAACGCGCGTTCAAACGGAGCCTCGGCCCGCTCTGCCGCGGCTGCCATTTGATCTTCGTTGGCAGTCCCCAAGTCGTGCTCCTTTGCATAGCCGGCGGCGAATTCTCCGGCCCGTTTGCCGAACACCACTAGGTCGGACAGCGAGTTGCCACCAAGTCGGTTGGCGCCGTGGAGACCGGCGGCGCACTCGCCCGCTGCAAACAGGCCGGGCACGGTCGACATCTGCGAGTCGGCATCTACTCTGATGCCGCCCATAGCGTAGTGCGTGGTCGGTCCTACCTCCATCGGCTGCTGGGTAATATCGATGTCGGCCAGCCGTTTGAATTGATGGTACATGCTGGGGAGCTTCTTCTTGATGTGCTCCTCGGCCTTGGAGAGTCTTTGCTTGATCCACGCGATGTCTAGGAACACCCCGCCGTGAGGGCTCCCGCGCCCCTCCCTCACTTCCCGCAGTATGCACCGGGCAACGTGATCGCGCGTCAACAGTTCGGGAGGTCTGCGGGCGTTCTTGTCACCTTGAGTGTAGCGCCAACCTTCCTCCTCGTTGTCTGCGGTCTGCTTGGTGTAGAGCGCGGGGATATCGTCGAACATGAAACGGCGGCCTTTGCTGTTCACAAGGATCCCGCCTTCACCGCGAACACCTTCGGTTACCAGGAGCCCGCGCACGCTGGGAGGCCATACCATTCCAGTCGGATGGAACTGGAGGAACTCCATGTCGATCAATTCGGCGCCTGCGTGGTACGCCAGCGAATGACCGTCTCCAGTATTCTCCCATCCGTTACTCGTGATCTTGTAGGACTTGCCCAGCCCGCCTGTGGCGAGGATCGTTGCTTTTGCACGGAATAGATGGAGGCCACCGCGCTGCCGATCGTATCCGAACGCACCGACGACACGACCGCCGTCGGTAAGGAGTGTCAGCATGGTGTATTCCATGTGCACGTCCATTCCGCGGTGGACTCCACGGTCTTGCAATGTCCGAATCATCTCGAGGCCTGTGCGGTCGCCGACGTGCGCAAGCCGAGGGTAGGCGTGGCCACCGAAATTTCGCTGCAGGATCTTGCCGTCGTTGGTTCGGTCGAACACTGCACCCCACGCCTCCAACTCGCGCACGCGGTCGGGTGCCTCTTTGGCGTGGATTTCCACCATCCGCCAGTCGTTCATGTATTGCCCGCCCCGCATCGTATCGGCGAAGTGGACCTTCCAACCGTCGCGGTCGTCTACATTGGCGAGCGCCGCCGCGATGCCGCCCTCGGCCATTACGGTGTGCGCTTTGCCGAGCAGTGACTTGCTTACCAGGCCCACCGAAACGCCCGCTTCAGATGCGGCGATCGCCGCGCGCAGTCCGGCCCCGCCCGCGCCGATTACCAATACGTCGTGCTCGTGAGTTTCGTATCCGGCCATTAGAAAATTCTCCAATCGGTCCAGATCCCCATAGAGCACAGTCGCACGTAGATGTCGCAGAACCCGACCCACGTGAGACTCATCCAAGCGTATATCATGTGCCGCCTATTGAAGCACCCTACACAACGATACGCGGTGCGGCGCACCGGAGCCTTCGACAGGAGATCCAACCGACCGCCCACGAGATGCCGCAGCGAGTGACAGCCGAATGTGTAGCTGCCAAGGAATACGACGTTGAGCGCGAGCACGATAGTGCCAACGCCAACTCCGAATGTCTCCGTGCCCGTGGCAGGATCCAAAAACCATAACGCCTTCCACACGTCGTATGACAGGAAGACCAGAAACAGAAGCGCCAGGTAGAGGAAGTATCTGTGAATGTTCTGGAATATCAGGGGGAAAAGATGTTCTCCGCGATAGGTCTTACGTGGCTCACCGACCGCGCACGACGGAGGATCGCTCCAGAACGCTTTGTAGTAAGCACCGCGATAGTAGTAGCACGTGAATCGGAACCCGCCCGGCGCCCATAAGATGAGGAATGCTGGTGACCAGGCCAGCTGAACCACCACTGTGGCTTGGGGCCGAACCAGCTGTGGGGCGAATCTCCGAACAGTTCGGGTGAATAGAACGGTGACAGGTAGGGCCCGAAATGGTAGTGCGTGCCTTGAAACGCCGCCCACGTTGAGTAGGCGATAAAGGCGCCGAGCGCCAAGAACACAACCAAGGGCTGCAACCACCAGGCCTCGGGCCGGGCCGTCTGACCGAAACGGTGTCTCGTGAGGGAGGCACTCGCGTGTGTCATGAGCTACTCCGTTTGGGTGGAAACCCGCTCGTCATCTGCGGGATCGGTCCTGAAACCGCGGTATTTCACATCACCAGCCGCGAACGGCACGAAGGATACGAATTGACGGCAGGGATCGCTAGGGGAATAACCATGCGAACATCCTCGTCCATGGCTACACGGATGTGGATTTGGACATGGTGTTGGTTCGCTGGCATTGTTCATGACCCGGGTCGCCGCTCAGGAGCGTTGGGGCTGGCGGTCGTCCGAATCGGACGGCATCTTTTCCTTCTGACCGACCCTCATGCGAGTCATCATGAACGAATGGCTATTCTGTCCTAGGTGCGGTTCCAAACTCGGGGCAACAGACGACACCTGCCCTACCTGTGGCGCCGTGACTCCGAGCGCTCCCACCACGCCCAGCAGCGAGCTGCCTGCGGGCCCGTCGGACGAGGACCTCGTAGCGCTTGAAGCCGAGTTGCGCCGCGCGTTGAGTCCCAGCTTCATCTTGGTCCGCCGGCTCGGTACCGGCGGGATGGGCAGCGTGTTCCTGGCACGTGAGCCTGCGCTCAAGCGCCTGGTCGCTGTCAAGGTGCTGGCGCCGGCGCTGGCGGCCGACCCGGGGGCCCGCGCGCGCTTCGAGCGCGAGTCGCAGGCGGTGGCCCGGCTCACGCACCCCAACATCGTGGCGATCCATAGTGTGGGCCAACTGGCAGACGAGACTCCATATTTCGTGATGCAATACGTCGGCGGCCTCAGCTTGGCGGACCGATTGGAGAAGGAAGGACCGCTCGACCAGGATGAGGCACGGCGCGTCATCGGCGAAGTGGCATCGGCTTTGGCCGTCGCCCATTCTCTGGGGATCATTCACCGCGACATCAAGCCGGCCAACATCCTGTACGATGATGAGTCGGATCGGGTGTTGGTGTCGGACTTCGGCATCGCGGCCGTGCGATCGACGGGAGAGGAAGGAGGAGACACCCGGCTCACGCAGACGGGGATGGCGGTCGGGACACCCCGGTACATGAGCCCCGAGCAGTTGCTCGCAGAGGATGTGACCGAGAAAACCGACATCTACGCGTTGGGGCTGTTGGGCTATGAACTGGTGAGTGGAGCGGGACCGTTCACCGCAACCTCGCCGCAGGAACTCGTGGCAGCGCACCTCAGGGATACGCCCAGGCCGCTTTCCGAGGTGCGGGATCATGTGGATCCCGAGCTGGAGAGTGTCGTGAGTGCTTGTCTGGCCAAGCAGGCAACCGAGCGCCCCTCGGCTCATGAGGTCGCTCAGCGCTTTACGCCGGGCGCCGAAGTGCTGCTCGAGTGGCCGCCGCCCGGGCTTGCCGAACTCCACGGGCGGCTGCCGCCTGTGAGCCGACTGTTCTGGGCTGGTAGCCTGCTCACTGTTGTTGGGTTCCTGGCCCTCCTCACCCTGGGTCCCCAGTTGTCGTCAGCCGTCACTTCCTTCGCCACGCTGACGATATGGATTGTGGGAACGGCCGGGATATTCACCCTGTTCGCGGCCGTCTGGAAGTTGCTTCGCGTAGCGGCGGCCTCGACGCGGGCGGTGCGCTCCGGATTCGGCTGGCTCTCGGTGGCGGAGGCGCTGGCGGACCGCCGGGGCGACACGGGGGCGCTCGTGGCCGGGATGCGCGAATATGCGACGCTCGCGCCCCCAACGCGGGACACGTTGCGCAAGGGACGGCTCCTGCGAGAGAGCATCCTGCTGGTGGGTGGGCTCGTCCCGGTGCTGGCGTTGGTACCGCTCGTGTGGCTCGCGGTCGGGGGGCTGGTCGGAGCGGGCGCAGCACCGTACCTCCTGTTTGGACCGTCGGCGGTCCTTCTCATTGTCGCCACGTCGCTCGCTCACAAGGAAGCGCGGAGCGTCGGCCCCGGGCGTGCGAGACTGGGCCGGCACCGCAGCCTGCGAGGAGGGGACCCCCGGATAGCCGCATCGTGGACCGAGACATTCGAGCGGGTGCGCCGCGGCCAGTCCCTGGGATCCGGGGCGGCGTCACGGCCGCTGGCGAGCCGAGTGGGCGCGTTCGTCGTGGCGATCTCGCTGCTGCTGGTCATCACGGTCTTTGCACCGGTCGGTCTTGTGGGTGTGCTTGGGCCGGTATTACTGCTGGGTGTCAATGTCAGTAATACCGAAGCCAGGCTGCGTATCGCGGAAACAGCCCGGGCATTTGCCTTGCCACCAGACTCCTCCATCACGCCGCTCGAAGCGGGTCGCGCGTTTTACACACTCCAGGGTTCGGGCGGGTCCTCAACCGGCGCGTTCCCACAGCACGCGCTGCCGCGGGAACTCACAGAGGGGTGGCATGACCAGGACTTTCCCGACGATTTGTTCGATCGGGAGGTCATGGGCCCCGACGGTCAACCGTTGCAGATGAAGAGTTCCGCCGTCAGGGCGGGTCCGAACCACATGACAATTCTAGAGTATGCGGCGTCCGGGTTGAACACGGACGAGGTAAGATATCTCGAGCACCTGGCCGCGCTGCCGCAATGGGACGAATATCGGACCGTCGCGCGGGCCGCTGCCATGGACTACGTTGGCGCCCGGTTCGTTCTGCCGTTCACGGATTCCGCCACGGCGATGGAAATGCCAATGCCGAAGTTTGCCGCTACGAAGCAAGCGGCATACGCGAGCGTCGAGAAGGCGGCGCTCTTCCTCGCGCAGGGTCGCCACGCCGAGGCGGAAACGACGCTGCGGGAGACTATCTCGTTCGGCTTCAGGCTGGTGGATGACGGCAACACGCTCTTCGATGCGCTCATCGGGATGGTGACAGTGGGTCTCGGGCAGAACGGCCTTGTCAGGTTCTACTCTCTCACCGACCGACCCGAGGGCGCTGTTCTGCGAGCGCGGCGCGATTCTGTCGTGGCTCTTGAAGACGAACTCCGCGCCGCTCGCGGCGAGATCAACATCAACGATGTCGCGGGCCTCCGACGGGACATGCTGGCAATATTGCAGGACACGACTCGCCTGCGCAGTCAGCGTTGGGAGATGCTCGTCAACCTTTCGTTCGTACCTTGCAGCAACGTCCGCGAGTTGCTATTCGGACCGGGTGAGGACCTCGCTGCCGCGTTCGCGCAAGCGCGGCGCGACCTGGTCCGTTTCGAGTCGGAGGATATGCTGCTGGATCTGATGCTCGATACCCCGGCGAGGGGCCTGCCGTTCGGGGACTCTGACCCTCCGGTATTCCGCCTGAGCGACGCTGTCGGACGCGTTGCCGGATGGGTGCTCGGCAATGAGCGGATAGCGGGTTGCACGACATGGCTCACCCGGGGACTCGACTTCCTGAACGTCGTTCGATGACAGCGCGAAGGCTGTTGTAAGGCGGCCATGCAGATCGTTCTCGTGCAGCACGGCGAGGCAAAAACAGAGGCTCAGGATCCCGAACGCCCGCTGACGGATCGCGGCGTAGAGGACGTTGAGCGGGTTGCCGAGTGGGCCTCCCGGGCGGGGGTTCAGGTTGCTCAGATCCGTCACAGTGGGAAAAGGCGCGCGCAGCAGACAGCAGAGATTCTTGCCGAGCGCTTGCATCCGGCGGGCGGGGCCGTTGCCATTGGAGGACTCAAGCCGAACGACGACGTCAGCCCCGTGGCGGAGACGCTTGCGAGCGAGACCGAGTCGGTAATGCTGGTCGGCCACATGCCGTTCTTGGGCCGTCTGGTGGGTCTCCTGGTCGCCGGCGACTCCGACAGCGAAGTCGTCCGGTTCCGGAATTCGGCCATCGTGTGTCTTGGCCGTCAGGACGGACGGTGGGCCGTCGAATGGAGTGTACCGCCGGAGTTGGCGTTGTGATGTGGTGAACGAATCGAGATGGGCGAGTCAATGTTGCAGTGAAGGGGCGTGGGGCAGTGCTCATATTTCTAGCTCCACTGCTCCGAGGCTGCGAATCATGCTGCGAGTTTTTCTAGGGCCCATCGTCCTGGCCGGGCTCTGTGTGCTGGCCGGGCCTCTGACCGGCCAGGACGTCGAGGATCGATACCGCGAGCGGCGGCGGGAGATGGTGCGAACCATCGTCGCCTACGGCGTCGCCGATTCTGCAACCCTCGACGCCATGCGCAACGTACCGCGGCACGAGTTTGTACCCCCCCGATACCGGGACCGGGCCTATGGTGACCACCCGCTTCCTATCGGACTGGGCCAAACCATCTCCCAACCCTACATCGTAGCCTACATGACCGAGATGATACACCCGAAGCCCGGAATGAAGATCCTGGAGGTGGGTACCGGATCGGGCTATCAGGCCGCCGTGCTCGGGCACATCGGTTGCGAGGTGTACACGGTCGAGATCTTCGAGGCTCTGGCGACCAGTGCGCGAGATCGCCTGCGGCGGCTCGGATTCGACCGGGTGACCTCCCGCCATGGCGACGGCCATCACGGCTGGGAGGACAAAGCACCATTCGATGCCGTCATCGTCACCGCTGCCGCCGGATTCATTCCGCCCGCCCTGGTGGAGCAACTGAAACCCGGCGGACGCATGATCATTCCCGTGGGAAGCGTCTACGGGATCCAAAACCTCATCCTGATCGAAAAAGACAAGACCGGGAAGATCCGCACCCGCAATCTCCTGCCCGTTCGTTTCGTCCCCCTGCTGAGCGGCCTGCGGTAACTCGGTGATTTCCGACAGTACCGCGCTCCCGCTCTCCCGCCCTCCCACCGGGGGCGGTGCGGGGCGGGATGCGGCACGGAGCTTCCCGGTGACGGTCGCCCTCCTCTCGGCGGGTACGTTGAGCTACGAGGTCCTGCTGGTCCGCATCTTCGCCATCGAGCATTTCCACCACTTCGCCTACATGGCTATCGCTATCGCGATGCTCGGTTTCGGCACGAGCGGCACGTTGATGACGCTGCTCGGACCGCTCACCTTCGAACGCGCCTTGCGGTGGTTCGCACGGTCCAGCCTGCTGGCACCCTTGTTCCTCGTCGCAAGTCCGGCGCTGGTGCACCTGATCTCGCTGGACTCGAGCCGGCTGCTCTGGGATTTCACGCAATGGATCAGGTTGGCTGGTATCTACCTGCTGCTCGCCGTTCCGTTCGGCGTGGCGGCGTTCGCGGTCCTCGTTGCGCTCACGGTAGGACGCGAGCGTGCCGGACGGATCTATGGCGCGAGCTTCCTGGGCTCCGCGGCGGGCGCGGTCGTCGCTGTCGGAAGTCTGTGGGTGTTCTCCCCTGTTACGGCCCTCGGTATACCTGCGGTTGTCGCATCGTTGGGTGCCGCGGTTGCATGGCTCACGATCCGAGATCGGCAAGACCGGCGGCGGTTGCGTGCCGTCGGCGTTGCGCTTGCGATGCCTGTGGTCACCCTGGCCGCGTTGGCGAGCCCACCATGGCGGCTCGATGTAACACCCTATAAAGGATTACCCCAGGTGGAGGCGTACCCCGGGGCCAAGCGCGTTGCTGAAGAGGCTAGCCCGCTCGGCTGGGCCGTCGCGGTCGATGCGGCGCCGTTCCGGCACGCCCCCGGGCTCTCACTGGCGTTCCACGGTCGATTCCCCCGCCAGACCGCACTGTTTCTCGATGGACAGACCGTGGGCGCCGCCACGCGATGGGAAGATGACTCCGGCGCATCGGCACTGCTCCATTGGCTTCCGTCCGCTCTCGCCTATGTGTTGGGGAGTAGGACTACGGTGCTGATAATCGGAGCGGGAGCCGGGTTGGAGATCGAGAACGCGTTGGTGCACGGAGCGCGGCGCGTCACGGCGCTCGAGCTTCATCCGGCAATCGTCGCCTTCCACAATCGGTTCGGGCGGCTGCCGAGTTCGCTGGATGGTGACGGCAACATACGGTGGGTAACGGGGTACGCGCGCGAGTACATCGCGCGCAGCAGGGAACGATTCGACCTGGTGACTATTGCACCCGGTGGAGTGCTGGGTGGAGGCAGCGCCGGCGTCCACTCCTTGAACGAAGATTATCTCCACACCGTCGACGCCTATGTGGGATACATCGGGCTCTTGAGTGAAGCAGGCGCGTTCGCCGTCACACGGTGGGTGAACGTGCCGCCGCGGGACAACGTGAGGGTGATCTTGACTGCCGCGGAGGCGCTGAGACGTGTCGAGCCCGGCGCGGTGTCCCGCGGGATGTTGGTTGCGCGAAGTTGGGGAACGGTCACGATACTGATCAAGCCCTCGGGGTTCGGCGTGCGAGATGTGGACGCCGCGCGGGTGTGGGCCGGGGCGTGTGGTGTAGATCTGGACTGGTATCCCGGAATCGAGGAACCCGCGGCCGAGTTCAACTTGCTGGACGACCCCACGTTCTACCAGGCGGCCGCCGCTGCGGCGGCGGGGAGGAAGGCCGCCGAACGTTTTGCGGTAGCGTATCCCTTCGACGTGGCGCCCGTGAGCGACGCGCGCCCCTATCCGCACCATTTCCTTCGGGCTGGTTCGCTGCCGGAGTTCTTGAAGGAGAGCCGGGGAAGTTGGCTGCCGTTTGCCGAATGGGGATACATCGCGCTCGTGGCGACGCTGATTCAGGCGGTGGTTCTCGCCGGTCTCCTCATGCTGTTACCTGTGATCGTGCGCCGCCGGCGTGTGCGGTCTGGACGATTGACACGGGTCGTGGTGTACTTCGCGGCCATCGGCCTGGCGTTCATGGCCGCCGAGATCGCCGCCATACAACAGTTGAGTCTTCTGTTGGGCCATCCGGTGTATGCAGTAGCGGCTGTGCTCACGGCGTTTCTCGTGTGTGCTGGTGCTGGCAGTGTCTGGTCGGACCGGATTCGATTCGAGGCGGGTTGGCTGTCAGGTATCGCATTGGTGCTGTTGCTGCTGCTCGGCGCGGGGTTTCTGCTATCGCTGGTGCACGTGCTCCAGCCCGCGCACTTGGTGCTACGAGCGCTGGCGGCGATGCTCGTGCTGGCTCCGGCGGCATTCCTGATGGGCTGGCAATTCCCCCTAGGTCTGCGGCGCTTGACCGGCGAAGATCCTGCTCTGGTTTCGTGGGCGTGGGCTGCGAACGGCTTTGCGTCTGTGGTGGCGGCGCCGCTGTCGGCGGTGATCGCACTCGAGCTGGGATCGCCGGCGCTGTTCGTCGCGGCCGCGGGTGCGTACGGGATTGCGGCGGTGGTATACCGTCAAGGGGAGAGGCGAGAGTCCGCCGTAGCGGCATAAGGAGCCGACCGTCGCCTTGCTCGACAGGGTGGCGTCGGGTGACATCTAGGCGGCTGTGGGCGCAGCGGTGTTGGTGCAGCGTGCGTTCCGCAGTTACTCGGCCATCGGGACGTGTGGACGACGATGATCTATCCGCATGTGTTGAACGGGCCGGGACTCGGCGTGACAAGCCCGGCGGACGAGTTAGGATAACCCGCTTGGTAACCCGCTAGGCAGCGTGGCAATCTCCCGCCCACGCAGCGTCTTGCCAAGTGTCGCGATGAGCCACATCTTCGAAGTTGTTGGGATTGTTGGAGTAACCCCAAGGGGCGCTCTTGACAGTATATTCGCTACGCGACTTGGGGTAGCATGCGAACCCGTTACGGGAGTCGCCGAATACTAGTGGACTGTAACAATTGATTCGGTAGTGGTTGTCATGTATATTGTGCTATGCCAACTCATCGTATTCGGTTGTCGCCGTCGGAGCGGCACACGTTGACCACGCGAGTAC
>JAZDCZ010000346.1:0-8050 GCA_036679605.1 Gemmatimonadota bacterium | reverse complement strand
GAGGGGATCAACAACAAGATCAAGGTCATCAAACGAATGGCCTACGGCTTCCGGGATGACGACTATTTCTTCTTGAAGATTCGTGCAGCGTTCCCCGGAATTACCGGATGAACCAGAAAAGGGCGGTAGAATTTTGCAACGAAAAGCCGGAGAACTTTCGCCCTCCGGCTCGTACAGCGTCGCGAAATGTGCTGCTGAAACCTGGCAAGTATCTGAAATGTAGATTCAGCTACTGCTGAACGCAATGGTGCGGCGGTGCCGACGGTGGGACAAAGGCGGTAGAACTGGGCGGTAGAAGAAGAGGCGGTAAAACTGGGCGGTAATAAAAACGGGTGGTAGAAAAAGAGGCGGTCAGTCTATTACCCAACCTGACTCAGATTGGCCGAAACAATTCTTCCAACTGCAAAGTGAATGGCGCGCTCGCGTTCTCGGGTGCCCACATCACGCGGTTCTTCTCGACGGTCGGGATCGTTGCATCCGGTGTCCACACTTCCACGACTCGCGCGTCAGGACCCACGATCCAATAACAAGGAACTCCCACCTCTTGGTATAGCCGCCGCTTGGTGAATCGATCGTAGCGAGCGGTGCTCGGGCTCAATACCTCAACTGCTAGCAACAGGGTGCGGACGTTCTTCCAATCGAGGGTGCGCACTTGTTCCAAATCTGCGATCAAGATATCGGGCTGCACCAGTATGTCGGGGCCCCATGAGATGTCAGCGGGCGATGAGAAGACACGTCCCACCGGGTGGGCCTCGATGTAGTTGAAGAGCGCGGCGAAGAGTCGTGCCACGATCTCTTGGTGCCAAAGCCGAGGGGAGGGTGTCACGAGCAGTTCCCCGTGCACCGTCTCGTAGCGCTTGCCGTCATCGGGCAGTGAACGGACCATTTCGGCAGTGTAGTACAGCGGGGCAGCCATACCCATAAAGTCACCTCGGCGATGTATGTCGGACAAGAGCGGAGCACTACCTACTGTCATGACACTATGGGTCGAATTTGGGATTTCGCTATTGGGAGACGCCTGATCGAAATCTCGAAACGGCCGATGTGAATTTCGAAACGGCTAATCGAAACTTCGAGACGGTGAATCTGAATTTCGAAGCGGCCGATGTGAACTTCGAGACGGCCGATCTGAACTTCGAGACGGTAAATCTGAATCTCGAAACGACTGATCTGAATTCCGAGACGGCAAGTCTGAATTTCCAGACGGCCGATCTGAATTTCGAAACGACGAATCTGAATTAGGAAACGGCGTTGCGAAAAACCGCTCTAAACGCCCTAAGTCGGTGTCTGACAAGATGTTAGCCGACCTGGGAGGCGGTGATTCGCGATTCCTTTTGCGCGAACATCTCGCCAGCCAGTACCCGCCTTGTGGTTGCAAAATATGCCATAAATTAGTATAATCCTAATATTGTAAATAATCTGCGACCATGGATTGGGCGTTTTTGGCTCCGTGACATTCGCACCAGGCGGCTCCTCAGACATGGAACGATCTCTCTCTCGCAATGAAGCGAAGGTAATACTCGACCTCGAGTGGCGTGGCAAGGAAACAGTCACGCTCGACGAGCTGCGCCAGGAACTCAACGCATCGGACGCGTACGTACGCTATGTCGCCCACATGCTGGTGAAGAAGGGTTGGCTGGAGCGCTTGCGACCCGGGCTCTTCCAGCTCGTTCCGGCAGACCGGGGTCGTGATGGCGTGGGCGACACCAACCCCCTGGCTGCAGGGGCGGTTCTCGTCAGCCCGTATTTTTTCTCATTCGGTACCGCTTGCACATACCACGGCCTTACCGAGCAGGTCTTTGCCGAGGTGTACCTGGCATGTCGGGAACGCCGGCGACCCAAGATCATTCGTGATAAGCGCTACGTCTTCGTTCATGTGTGCGAAGAGCGGTTCTTCGGCTTCGGCAAGGTATCTGTTTTGGGGCGGTCTGTCCTCATGGCGACGGTGGAACGGGCGCTGCTCGACGCAATCGATCGGCCCCGGTATGCCGGTGGCATCGGGGAGGTGTCCCAGGTGTTGGCACGGGCCGGTACGAAGGTATCGTGGAACGGAATGGTGGATTGCTGCCGACACTGGGGTTCGTCGGCCCTGGTTCAGCGTTTGGGCTATCTCGTCGACCTGCACGGATTAGAGTTGCCGACAGGCTGTCGCGCGCGGCTTGTCCATCTGATCCGTCCCAGCAGCAAGATCCAACTGGGTCCTCGCCGGAAGTGGGGTTCGAAAGGAAAACTCGTCACTCCATGGAACATCATCGAGAACGTTCCGCGCAAGGTGCTGATGTTGGGTCAGGACGGGCTACGGCGCCGCGCAACATTCCCAATTCGAGAGTCGAACCGGTGATCCACGGCAAGTTCATCGACCTCTACGCGCGGAATAGTGGACTGCGAGATAAGCTGGTTGCTGAGCGGGACGTAGTGCTTACTTATGCACTCCATGCTCTTCAGGATGCCGACGTAATGACTCACGTGGCATTCAAGGGAGGGACCTGTCTGCGGAAGACGATGTTTGGCTCGACCGGACGTTTCTCCGAGGATCTCGACTTTACCCTCGACACCGAGCGACGCGATGACGACGTGGATCGAGATGATCGCCGAAAAGGTGCGGGCGGCGTTCCAGCGTGCAAAGGTGAGGGACCTCTACGACCTTTGCTGTTTTGCGGCAACCCCATTTGATTGTGAACTGTTGCGGCGTCTGGTTGTACTGAAACTCTGGCAGGTTAAGGACGGATTTGACCCAGATAGTTTCTTCGACAACCTCCGCGCCGGCAACTACGATTGGGATGACCTGCAACGATTGATTCGCATCTCCCAACCGACCACACCCGTCGAGATGCTGGCGACAGTTGAGCAGCGATTCGCCGTTCTCCGGAATCTCAGCGCGCTCGAACAACAGATCATTGCCGATGCCAAGAGTGGATGGAACGAACCGCTCGCCGAGCGTCTGCGGTGCGAGATTCTGGAGCGCTTCGAACCCTCGGCCGACTAGGACGAACTTCCCGCTTCGCTCTTTTTTTACCGCCCTTACCGCCCTTACCGCCCAGTTCTACCGCCCAGTTCTACCGCCCTTTCCTACCGCCCTGTTCTACAGATTGTCACACCCCCCTCGTACTTATTGATGCAACCGAGGAGGCAATGCCATGAACACCGACGTCAAGCTGTCAACGAAATTCATGACCACCCAGAACGCCCATCAGATCGGTATGCTGGTGAGTGTCGGTGGCGAGCAGCCGGTAGAGCGGCCGCCCATCAATGTTGCGTTGGTACTCGATCGATCGGGCTCTATGGGTGGCGAGCATCTGACGGCAGCCAAGGATGCGGCCATCCGGTTTGTGCGGTTCCTGAGTCCGGCCGACCGGCTGAGCGTTGTCACGTTCGACGATGTGGTGACTACGATATTCGGGCCGGCACCCGGTGGTGACTCCGCCGCCGAGGATGCCATTCGTGCGGTTGAACGCGGAGGCCGCACCAATTTGTCGGGCGGCTGGCTCAAGGGTAGGGAACACGTCCAGGGTGGGCTGGTCACCGGCACCAACCGTGTGGTCCTGTTTACCGATGGCTGTGCCAACGATGGAATCACCGACGTGGGAAAACTCACGGGCCTCTCACGTGGTGCCGCATCGGACGGCGTTACCACAACATGCATCGGCTTCGGGCCCCATTTCAATGAAGATCTGTTGCAGCCCATGGCACAGGCCGGTGGGGCAAACTACTGGTACATCGAAACGCACGACCAGATGGGTGACATCTTCGAGGAGGAGATCGAAGGGCTGGTAGCGCTCGCAGCACAGAACTTGGAGATCTCCGTGCACTTGACCGACCCGCGAGTGGCCGGCGTGACCATGCTACAGTCATATCCGGTGCGGCGTACCGATGGTGGCGCATTCGTCACCACACTCGGCGATCTCTACGCGACCTCGCCACGTCAACTGGGTCTCATCTTTCACGTCGAGCAATTGGACACCCTTGGCGAAGTCGAGCTGGGTGAGGTGAAGGTGACATCGGACATGCTGGTCGCGGATGGCATTGAGCACCGTGTGGTCACGATGCCGGTGACGGCGAATCTGGATGGCGAGGATCACTTAGAGCCCACGGTTGAGTCCACGCTCACGCGCTTCGAGGCCGCACGCGCCCGGGAGGAGGCCGTGAACCGTGCGGACGCCGGCGATTTCGACGGCGCATCAGCGGTATTGCTCGAGGCGTGTGCCAAGCTCTCGGCGCTTCCACCCACGCCCACGCTTGCCGAAGAGGTCGTGGATCTAGAAGCCGAGGCCGAGCGATTGAAGGAACGTGAATATCGTGCGGAGGACCGCAAGTATCACAAGGCGCGGAGTATGGCAGCGCGGGAGGGCAGACCCAGGTACCTGGACAAGATCAGGCGACGGAAGCCGCGCTAGCTGGCCCGGAGTCTCAACAATGTCATACCACTATAGTAGATTAGCGTGCGATGGCTGAACTCACTCAAGCCGACGGCTCACCCGGTGTCTAGCACCAAAACCGCACGCTGGCTCGACCTCTTGGCTCTTCTATTGAGCCGCAGGTATCCGCTGACCCGCGAGGAGATCTACGAGCGGGTGGCAGAATACCGCAGGGCCCGTGATCGAGATGATTCGGAGACCGCGCGTGAGTCACTGCGGCGTAAGTTCGAGCGCGACAAGGATGAACTCCGGGCTCTCGGTATCGAGATCGAGACGGTTGGCATCCCTAGCGCGGAGTTCGATGAGCCCGCCGAGGGTTACGTTCTGGAGAAGCGGGACTTCTACCTACCGTATCTCGAGTTTGTGGATGGAGTAGCGGAATCAGGTCGACCTTACAGCGGCCTAGTCCGGGTCCCTGTGTCGCAGCGCGATCTGGAGCTGCTGGACCGTGCGACCAATCGCGTTGCACAGCGCAGGGAGCTTCCCCTCTCGCGGGCGGCGTCATCGGCGCGTCGGAAACTGCAGTTCGACTTACCAATCTCTGTACGGTCGGTGGAACGCGTGTTGGCGGCACCACTCGTAACCGGAGCCGACAACTCACTCGCTACACTGCAGCGAGCCGTAGCTCAGCGGAACGCAGTGAGTTGTTCCTACTACACGATCGGACGCGACAGCGAAGAGCGCCGCGAGATTGAGCCGTACGCACTGTTCTTCAACTGGAGCCGCTGGTATTGCGTCGGGCTGTCGCGGGAACGTGGTGCGATGCGGGTCTTCCGCGTCGACCGGATGAGTGACGTTGCGTTACTGAAGCAGTCGTCGTTCGAGGTGCCGGCCGATTTCACTATAAAGGAATACGTAGGTCGTGCGCCCTGGGAACTGGGGAGTGGCAAACCAACGGTGGTGACGGTGCGATTCTATTTTCCTGAGTCCCGCTGGGTGCAGTGCCAGGGTGTTGGTCGAGTGATAGAGGATGTGGCGGCGGATGGTGGCTCGGTGATTGAGTTCGACGTAGCTGATGAGGCACCGTTCTTACGGTGGTTGCTCACGTTCCGCGATCACGCTCAGGTATTGCAACCGGAGTCGGTCGGCATCGCGCTGGCCGATTTGCGGCATCGCGTGAGCGCGTTGTACGAGGAGAGTGCGGTATGAGCGAAACCGCGGCCGTCCAGGCTGACAGAATAGTATCGCTCGTGGCGGAACTCACTCGAGTGGACGATCAGGGCAGGGACGCGCGCACTTTCGAGCAACTGGCGCAACGTTTCGACGTGTCGGTCACGCAGATCCAACGCGACTTGCGGACGCTGACGCTGCTAGACGAGTCAGCCGAATCGGAGTGGTTGGTGAGTCTGTCGGCATACCAGGACGGGGATCGTGTTGTCGTGCGGAGTGGTGGGCCGTATCGTCGTCCCATCAGGTTTACGCCCGAAGAGTTGGTCGCACTGCGGATCGGACTTGCAGAGGATGGTGTGGAGGAACTCTCCCAGCAACTCGCGGAGGTGTTGTTCAGCACGGTGGAGACGGATGAGAAGCTGCCGTATTCCGTAACCGATAGAGTGAGCGGTGATAGGGACACTGTGGATCTCGTCGAATGGGCGATTAGGAATAGTAGGCGTGTTGAGTTGCTCTACGCAGGAGAAGGCGCGAGTGAGGCCACGTCCCGAGTAATCAACCCGTACCAAATCGTCGGATACTCGGGCCGAAGTTATCTGGTTAGCTGGTGTGAGAAGAGCGGCGAGTGGCGCAACTTTAGGGCGGACCGCGTGCTCGAGGCTCGTCTTGCCGACGGCGAGTTCGAACCGCGCGACGACTTCACGCCGATCGATGACCCCAGCCGGATATTCCATGCACCGGAAGATGGTGGCGACGAGGTGACCGTACGGTTCTCGGGTCGAGTGGCACCGTGGATCGTGGAGCGATATCCCGACGCCCGTATGAGCGAAGACGGCTCGGTGCAAATAACCTATTTGGTTGTCGAACCCGCATGGTTGGTGCGACACGTGTTGCGGTATGGGGCTGAGGCAGAGGTAGTTGGGCCGGATCTGTATCGAGATGTTGTGAGGAGGGCGGTGAGCTAGTCGAAAGGGAAAAGGGGAAAGGGAAGCTGTGAAATGTGAAATGTGAAAGGTGAAAAGTGAAAAGTGAAACGTCGCACATGAGCAAGCCTCCACGCACTCACCGGCTTTCTAAGTCGCGTTTCGTTGCGGGCTGGCAATGTCACAAGCTGCTTTGGTGGAAGGTGCATGAGCGCGACGCACCGGAGCTTCAACCCAACGAGGTGCTGCAAGACAGGTTCGACCAAGGCGCACAAGTAGGCGAGGTCGCACGCACGCGGTTCCCGGGCGGCGTACTCATCGACTTGCCGTATTACGAGGTGGAGGCCCGACTAGTCGCGACCACCGCTGCACTCGATGACGCCGCCTCGGCGATCTTCGAGGCGAGTTTCCTGGCGGACAACGTATTCGTCGCCGTCGACGTGTTGGAACGCGTCAATGGTGGGTTCAACTTGATCGAGGTCAAGTCATCATCGTCGCAAAAAGATGAACACGTCTATGACGCGGCCGTGCAAACGTATGTCTTGAACCAGAGTGGTGTGGACGTTGTCTCTGCCGAGATAATGCACCTGAACAAGGAGCACCGATTCCCTGATGTGGGAGACTTGTTCGCACGCACCGATGTAACCGCGCAGGTGAATGAATTCCTGCCCCGAGTTCCGCAAGAGATCGAACGCCAGCTCGAGGTGTTACAGGGGCCACTACCCGACACCGCCATCGGGCCGCACTGTTTCGGTCCGCGCGAGTGCCCGTTCGTGAAACGCTGCTGGCCGCAGTCACCGGACCACATAATCAAGTTGTATAACGTTGGTCCGAAAAAGGCGTGCAATTACATGGAGCAGGGCATCAACCGGATCCCCGATCTTCCGGCCGATCAGAAGTTGCCACCTGCTGCCAAACGCCAACTGAGGGCGATGAGCGAAGGTGCCTTGATTGTAGAACCAACCCTTGCAAAGGCGCTCGAGCCGTTTGATGAGAAACTCGGCTTTCTCGATTTCGAGACCGTGGCGCGCGCGATTCCCGTATGGCCGGACACCGGTCCGTGGAAGCAATCGACGGCACAGTTCAGCTACCTCGAGGAGAATGGCGACGGAACACACAGCCACGTTGGGTATCTGGCAGAAGGCCCGCACGATCCTCGTCCCGAACTCGCGCGGAATATGTTGGAGGCTACGGCCGGAGCGAAGAAGATCGTGATGTACTCGCCGTTCGAGCGCACCATGATCCGGGATCTCCAAGGTGCGGTGCCGGAACTGGAGAGTGACTTAAAGGACCTCGAAGACAAATTGATCGACCTGCTACCGGTGATTCGCAACAACGTCTACCATCCCGACTTCGAGGGGAGCTTCAGTCTCAAGTATGTGCTACATCCGCTCGTGCCGGAACTCACGTACAACGATCTCGTGATCGTGGACGGCCTGGTCGCTAGTGTCGAGATTGCGCGGCTACTCTTTGTGGTGCACAAGATCCCGCCGGCCGAACGCGAGCGCACTCGAGAAGATCTGCTCAAGTACTGCGAACGCGACACGTGGGCAATGGTGATGCTGCTCGAGCGGTTGAGGGGGTTGGTGGGGCGGTAGTGTG
>JAZDCZ010000345.1:0-4403 GCA_036679605.1 Gemmatimonadota bacterium | reverse complement strand
TTGCAACACAGCGCCGCCTGCGCGCAAGCGGCACAGGCCATCGGCTGGCCGTACTTCCTGCGGATGGCCGTGCCCCACTTCTTCTTGTCATGGCTGATACCCAACACGTGTAACGATTGACCTGCCGGACAACGATACTCATCCTTCTGCTTGTCGTAGGTGAACGCCGACTTGTCGATCAGACGCTGCGTGTTCTTGGGCAACGCCTGCCACTGCGCTTCCGTGAGGGTCTGCCCTTGAGCAGCAACCTCCAAGGTCTGTCGGGCTGTTTCGTCCAACGAGGCCGCCTCGCTGTTTTGACCACTGGCAGGCAGATAGCTGGTGATGCCTTTGTCTTCCATGGAGGCCAGTTCCGGACCCGTGTTGTACTGGCTGTCGGCGCTGACCGCCTGGGGCGCCTGCCCGCAATTCGCGGTGGTTTGCTCCACCAGTGGCGTCAGTTGGCCACTGTCGTCCGGCTGGTCATTGACATCCGCCGCCGCGATCACGCCATGCATATCATCCACCGCCGCCTGCGCGTTGTAGTTCGGTTTGCTGCGCCCCTCCTTGTCTTTCATGCTGCGAGCGTCCGGGTCGGTCGTCGAGGCGATCGCCTTGGGCGGCTTGCTCGAAGGGCTCCCCTGGCGACGACGTGCGATCTGATCCAAGGCCTTGTTCAGGCGATTCCGAAGACGTTCCATGTTGGCCAGCTTGTGCTTTTCGGTGTGGCCCTTGAGTGGAATCCAAGGAACCTGTTCGCCGAACAGAAGCGCTTCATGCCGCTCATTCTCGGCCCACTCGGCCTCCAACGTGTTGATCTTTTCATCCAGGTGCGAAAGCCACGACTCGATCTTCTGTTCGCTGCGAACCGAACCCTTGCCCGCATCCGCCTCAATCTTGGTGCCGTCCACCGCCATGTTGTCCAGGCCGACCAGCCCCGCCCGGACCGCTACCCCCAGAACGTCGCGAAACAGCGTACGCAGATGCTTGGCGTGTTGCCGCACGAAGGAGGCGATGGTTGAATGGTCCGGCTTCTGCCCCTGCATCAGCCAGATCACGTCCAGCCGATTGTGGCAGGCCGACTCCAACTGACGGCTCGATCCCCGAAATATCCCGAGGATGGTACGGAGGCTTGCCCTCCAGCAGGACATACTCGCTGGACCACTTCGCAAATGTCTCCGCGAACGCCGCGCTGTGAAGAAGATGATTTAAGAGGCGGACCGGATGATCCAGAGGGATCGCGTCCTCCAGACGATGCGCCCATAGAACCGCCTGACCCCGGGGCTGCTCCGGCGTGCTCCGGCGTGCGAAATCCACTCATGCCCTGGGTTCCTTTCCCAAACAGACGCCATCCATGGCCTGCAAACCACTGACCGACAGTATACCAACCATCAACCAGCAAAAAACGTACCAGGTATTCCGACAGCCTGTGACGATCGCGGCCCGGAAGGATGTGCGCGGCGAGAGTCCGCGCGGGCTAAAGCCACGCGGCTCGGGAAGACGTGCATCGCGCGCGAGGTTGGGATAAGCACAACCACGATCAGCGAAGTCTTGCGGAGCCGGTACGCCGGGAAGACATCCGACCGGCAGATCATCAAGCTGCACAACTGGTTGGAGCTGGCCGCCCGGCGCGAGAACATCGTCCGCACGCGCGAATTCGTCGAAACATCCGTCGCCCGTGAAATCGTCCACGTGGCCGGGATCGTCGAAGACGTTCACCCTCAAGGCGATCGAAGGCGACCAGCGTTACGGCGACCCGGTTTTGGTTCGCATTGACGAGACGCTACTCCGTCCGTTCGCCTTGTGTCGTGCGCTGGCATCGCGTTTCGAGCTGAGCATCCACGGGACGTTTGACACCGTCTTTTCCCGCGTGGTCAAGCGTCTGACCGGTACCCAGCGCATGATAATGTTCGACGAGGTTGAGCGCGTCGCCTATCGAACGCTGGAACTGATCCGCGACCTTCACGACTTGACCGGATGCCCGGTGTTGCTCTGCGGCAAGCCCACGGTCTACGCGAAGCTCGGGTTTCGCAGTGTCGGAGATTTTTCAGAGGTAACCGACCAACTGGCCGCCCGGATTGTCGTCCGTCGTGATCTAACCGAGCGAACGCGCGGCGACAACCCAGAGCCGCTGTTCACACTGAAGGACATAAGAAACCTTGTCCGTGGGTCGCAGCTCAAACTGCACGTCACCCCCGATGCGGAAAAGTGGTTGCAGAGCAGAGCCTCGACCCTGGGCATGGGTGGGATCGGCAAGGCGCTGGTCTGCTTCTACCTGGCCTCCAAGCTCGCCTTCGTCAAGGGCGATGCCACGATCACGGCAGAGCACCTTGAGGACGTCGATCACCTTTCGATGGGTCACGAAGACGCCGAGGAAGTGGCCAAACTGGCAACGCATCCGGGGTCGAGCACGCCGAAACAGCGGTGCCGTCTTCACCAACTGAAGCGGCGCCACGGATGGACGGCCGACCAACTCCACCACGCGATCGGATCACCCAGTACAACGAGCCTCTCGGCCGCCGAGGCCAGCGAGTGCATCAAACGCCTGGGCGGCGGGAAGCTTCCGCATCCACCGGGAAAAAAGCCCGCGCCGTTTGCGAAGAAGCCCAGGCGTACCGACGCAACGCGGATGATAGCCCCGGATCACGTCGAGCAGATTGACCGGATGCTCCGTGAGCACTTCGGCGACATGGAGGCCGGGCATGCCTGGCTGAAAAAGGACTTCGACGCGGAGACGCCGCGCGACCTGTTGACAGCTAGGCGGGCAGGCCAAGTGATCCACGTGCTCAAAGAGATGATCGAACGCTGATCGAAGCTGGTCCGAAGCTCATTCGGACGACATCCTAACCCGCCTTTTCACAGGCGCTCCCGACGGCCCGTTTATACGCAGGACCTGGGTCGGTCAGGGAGCGTTCGTCATATACCCCGTGCGCCAACTAGCGAAAAGTACGCCAACTACGGGTGCCCTTTAGAGCCTCCAACCGGAAAACGGATAGTACTACCCGTTTTCGATCTTGGATTACGGCCGCTCCGCCCACGTTGGCGGGTATCCCTAAGTACGGGATTCAGCGATAGTTAGGTTCATCTGGGCCGCCAGGACTCGAACCTGGAACCTTCTGATCCAGAGTCAGACGTGCTACCAATTGCACCACGGCCCATTACAAAAGCTAAGTCTTTGTAGGACAAGCACTTACGCCAGTTTTCGTCCATCCAAAATCGCCAGCCCTTGACATTTGGTAAAATTTATGGTAAAACGGGCTCCGTCAGTATAGGAGACCGCGACATGATCGCAACCGAGCGAAAGACCGTCCTGCTCCAACCAAGCCATGGGTATTTTGTCCACGTTTACCCGCCCGCTGTCAATCCGCCCCGTGAAGGGCTCCACGGCACCAACGGTACGCCGTGGAGGAAAGGCAGCATACCCGCCGAACCGCCTTGGGAAAAGGGCAAACCCGCCCGCGTCTATCTCCGCACCCATGATCGAGGCATCGCCCATGCCATGGCCGGAGCGATGGACAGCCCCCGCCAAGTCGGAGACGCCGCAGAATGTCGGAGACGGCGCGACGTCCTGGCAGGCAAGAGCATCGAACAAATCGAATCGGTCGCATTTCATTGGGGTCTCGACGACAACCGCGAATATCTTGACGAATGGTTAGCCAAACACCATCCCGAAACGCTGGACGATATGGATCGGGAATTGGACGACGACCGCGAATCCCTCGAAAACATCCTAACCGAGCTTGGCAAGCTGGAAGATGAGGAACGAGACGATCTAATCCAAGAGCATACCGTAACTCTGATTGACTGGCTGTCGAGCGACCATAAAATGTTGCACGGAATGCTCGACCGAATCGAAAAACACTTGGGATTGCAAAAGGGCAAAGAGCGACCATCCAGACAACATTTAAGCGATTGCATTGGCTTGGTACGAGAACAAAAGGGTAATCAGATACAGAAAAAGACTCTGGCCGTTCTTGTTGGCAATTGGGAATTGTTTATCGCCATAAATGGAGATATGCCGATCAATCACTTGTCGAAGGCTCATTTTATCGCGTTGGAAGAATACCTGATTGATCGTGGGGATACGGGCGCAACATTCAACGCCAAGGTCAAAGCAGTGAGGCAAGTTTGTGGGATTGTTTCACGAAAGACAGACTGGGCGATCCCGTCCGAATGGGAGCGGTGGTATACTTGTATTGACAAGAAACCATATAAGCCCCACAAGAAAAACCGTTAACGCATGGCACCAGAGATTCACGCGGCCTTACTTTCCGCGTAACTGGTCAGCCGTGTGCAATGCACTGGTTGCCAGCAAAATGTTAAGATAGGCAACTTGTGCTGGGTGGTATATGCGTCTATTCCTATGTAGATGGCAGCGGCGGTTCACGGCAAGGCGACAGAGAGTTTGATCCAGACGGCGCTGC
>JAZDCZ010000344.1:0-4530 GCA_036679605.1 Gemmatimonadota bacterium | reverse complement strand
CCCAGATACTAACCTGGCACGACGCCTGGCTTCCCAATCAAGCGCATGACCCCGTTTGCACGGGCTCAGTTAGGCGGCTGGGCTTGCCAGGCGCGGCCACTGCTGCTGTTTCGTACGACCGAGCGGTTTGTTCTTGAACGAGCCGTTGAAGTTCTCTCCAGTACTCAGCACATGGTAAACGATGCGGGCGATCTCTAGTGCAACGAGCGTACGAGCGATCTTGATGGGCTTCCTCCTGGCCTTGCTCTCCGGGCCGTAGGTTGTGATGTAGGAATCCCGTTTGTGTTGATCGATGCCTGAGTAGAACATGGGGTGCCCTCCTGGGGTGATGGATCGACGAATCTCACTTGCCAATTGAGACGTTACTCCTCGAGGGCACTTCTTGGAAACATCAAGCGTTAGCAGCTGATGCGGAAGGCATCAGGCTCGCGCGCTTCGCTTGCGGTCGTCATCTTGGACGCGCAGCAGAATCGCAGATCCGTTAGGCGGCTGCCGACCATCCGAGTATATTCTGAGTATCGAAGGAGCGGGATATGAAGTACAAGATCGCCTTGGTCCAATCCGAAGAGGGCTATGCCGCGTCGGTACCGGGCTTACCAGGTTGCTGGTCACAGGGCTCGACCGAGGAAGAAGCCTTGGCGAACATCCGAGACGCCATTCAAGAGTATCTCGAAGTCGTGGCCGATCAGATGGGCGACGCTGAGATCCGGGAAATTGACGTAGCCGTTTAGTCCCGATGCCGAAGCTTCCGGGCGTCAACCATCAGGACGCCATTCGTGCGTTGCAGAAAGCCGGTTTCTCGATTGCCCGACAGGGCAAACACGTTGTCATGACAGACGGCAACCGCATACTCACGATTCCAAGGGCCAACCCCGTCAACGCTTTCACAATGGGCGGTATCGTTCGTGATGCGGGTCTAAGTATCGACGATTTCCGAAAACTCCTTTGACAGCCGTGTAACTCCTATAAAGCCTCCGCTGTCAAGTGAGCGTAGCTAGACAATACGGGGTGGGGCGGCCCCGTTGATATGGTGTGTTCAGCATCGAGCGGTTCTGACTTCCATTTCAAATAACGGTGCAGGAAAATGTTCTGTACCAAACACCTGTCGAGGCTTTCTGTGCAGGGAGCTGTTGCTGCCTGCGGCCTAGAAACTCATCTGTGCCCTCGTACCGTCCTACTCAAGCGGCGACCTCATCCATACTGGCATGGTCAGTTAGCTACGGGTTCGGGTGAGGAGCAGAACATGCTCGTCGCTGATCGATTGTCTGGGAGCGGAAGCGGGCGTCCAATCAAGCGCCGCGGTTCCGGGCACTTTGCCCCTGACGTGCTCGGCTTCGTGGTCGGTGCCACACGCAATTTGATGAGCACGTCACTTGGGACTTGGCCCATGCGGACGAGTTAGGCGTCGGGCTCGCCCGCTTCCCTCCGTTGCTAGGCAGCTAGGAACTTCTGCTGGTCGAACACTTTGTCCTTTTTCCAGATGTAATAGACCGCCCGAGCGATCTTGTGAGCCAGCACCGTCAGGGCCTTGCCTTTGCCATGTTTACGCTCGAGCCGTGCGTAGTACTTCTTTCCATCTTCGTTTTTTCTCAAGAAGCCGACCGCCGCCTCGGAGAATGCCCACTTCAAGTGCGCGTTGCCGATCTTCCTGCCTGAGCTACCCTTGACCTTGCCGGCCGATTCCTTGGCACACTTTACCAGACGGGCATAGGAAGCCAGCTCCTGCGGTCTTTGGAAGCGGTTGATGTCGTGGATCTCGTAGAGGATCACCAGGGACAAAATCTTGCCGATACCGGGCACCGTACGAAGCCGATACAGCGTGTTGTGATCGTGATCCTTGGCTGTACGCAGGATGAAATATTCTAGATCCCGTAGCAGCTGGTCGTAGTAGGCGAGCAACTCGAGATCGACCTGGACGCTCTTGTGCACCGAGGGATCGTTGAAGCGTTCGACCACTCCGGCGCGGTTGCTTGCATAAGTGATCTTCTTTTCGATGTCCGGCAGGTTGTATTGGCTGTTGGTGTTCTGGATGTGAGTCAGCAGCTCGGAGCGTTTGCGCCGGAAGTGGAGGCGACGTCTCAGAAGGTCCTGGGTAGCCCGCATCTCTCGTGGATAGACATAGGCCTTTGGGATCATGCCGCCGCGCAGTAGGGTGGCGATCTTCAACGCATCGATTTTGTCGTTCTTGGCCTTACCACCATGGATCGCTTTCATATACAGGGCGTGCCCTAGGACAAAGGCGATCTGCTCTCTCCGGCAGAGATCGGCCAGCCAGTACCAGGTGAACATGCATTCGACCGCGACCACTAGATCTTCGCGGTACGGGGCCACAGCTTTGACAAACGAGCAGGGATTCGCCCGCATGTTGCGGTGCAGGAGGGCCTGGGAGTACAGGTGAACCATCAGAGCTCCCTGGTAATGTTAGGAGGGAACCATGACTAAGACTGTTGCATTGCTTTTGGCCCTCGTCTTAGAAGCGCCCCTTCTCGCCCAAGAGGGGCGCATTCCTCAGTCCCAGCCGCTCGCCTTCACTCACGTTGCCGTGATCGACGTTACGGCCACAGACCCACGACGTGCTCTCAGACTCGATCAGACCGTTATCCTCAGCGGCGACCGCATTACTGCTGTCGGCAGGACAGGGACAGTCCACATCCCCGGGGGCGCACAGGTAATAGACGCGACGAGCCAGTTTCTGATACCCGGCCTGTGGGACATGCACGTTCATATGTTTAACGACAACTGGAAAGCAGCGTCCGCACCTAATCTATTTCTTGCCAACGGTGTGACGGGCGTGCGGGACATGGGCAGTAACTTGGAGCGCATTCTCGCCTTGCGGGAACAGATCGCGTCAGGTTCCCTCTTGGGTCCGCGCATGGTTGTTCCGGGCGTTATTGGGGGCATGGAGGATTCGGCCGGCACCCGACGCTTCATCAGCGCGGCAGAAGCACGTGCAGCGGTGCGCCAGCTGAAACACGGGGGGGCGGATTTCGTCAAGCTGTACTCGTACCTGCAACCCGAAGCTTTCTACGCAGCGGTGGATGAGGCGAAGAAGCAGGGGATGACGGCGGCTGGGCACGTCCCCTTCGCTGTGAAAGCGTCGGACGCGGCGAAAGCTGGACTGAAAAGCATCGAGCACCTGGAAGGGGTGTTCATCGAAAGCGCAGACCTTGAGGACGCGTTGCGTGAGGAGATCAGCATGCGCATCCGTGAAGGCAAGAAGGGGATAGCAGTTGCGCAGATCACGGTGGACCAGACAGAGCGTTATCGTGACAGCTACAATCCCAAGAGACTGCAGCAGCTCATCGCGCAGTTTGTCAAATACAAAACGTGGCACTGCGCCACTTTGATCTCACCTGAGTCATTTGGGCACTTCGTTGACGCCTTGGGAAATGACTTCGCAGACTATCCCTACGTCCAGTATGTTTCCAAAGCGAGGCAAGATTCTTGGAAGCGCGGGCTATCCAACTTTTTTTCGGCTGACCAGATACGGAACATCAAGGTTATTGTAGCCTATAAGCGCTTCCTCACCACCGCGATGCATCGCGCGGGCGTTGAATTCCTCGCAGGCACAGACGCTCCTGCCCTAGGTCAATTGCCAGGCTTCAGCCTCCACGACGAGCTCGCGATTTTTGTTCAAGTTGGCTTCTCGCCGATCGAAGCATTGCGGACCGCTACCATCAATCCGGCACGGTTCTTCGGCAGAGAGAAGGAACTGGGCACGGTCGAACAAGGCAAACTGGCGGATCTCGTGCTGCTCGATGCGAACCCGCTGGACGACATTGCTAACACTCGACGCATCACTGCCGTGGTCGTGAACGGCAGATACCTGCCGAAAGATGAATTGCAACAAATGCTTGCCCAAGTGGAGGCTGAGGCTAGTAAGAAATCCATTGCCGAAACGATTTTCGCCACCATCCTGGAAAAAGGAATCGCTCCTGCGCTTGAACAGTATCGTGAATTAAAAGAAAAACGCTCTGATACGTACGAACTTGACGAAGATGAAATGAATGACGTCGGTTACAGGCTGCTACGGATGAAAAAAGTCAACGAAGCGATTGAGATTTTCAAGCTGAATGTTGAAGCGTTTCCACAATCTTCCAATGTCTATGACAGCTTGGGCGAAGCTTACATGGTCAACGGTGACAAAGAGCTGGCCATCAAAAACTATCAAAAGTCTGTGGAGTTGAATCCTCATAACACCAACGGCATTGAGATGCTTAAGAAGCTCCAGGCCCAACACAGAACATCGAGAGCAGACTCGGATTCGCTGGCTGCTCAAAAAGCGGCGGAAGACTTCATCGAGGCTTTCAATAATCTTGAATGGGGAAAATTCCGCAATAGCTTCTCTGATGACGCTACGGTGTTCTTCCCTTTCCAGCCGGGTTCTCGCCGTGCAAACGGGAGAGCTGAGTTCGAAACTAGTGGCCTGTAACACGTGAAACAGTAGTGGGACTGATGCGGCGGCGCGGGTTTGAATAGGTCCAGCGGATCGGCCGCGGTTCGTGATTGTACCGTCGGATATAGAGCATG
>JAZDCZ010000343.1:0-2989 GCA_036679605.1 Gemmatimonadota bacterium | reverse complement strand
TTCCAACGGCACCACCGCCTTGCAACTGGCCTACGGAGCGTTGCTGGAGCCCGGCGACGAGGTGCTGGTCCCCGCGTGGACGTTTATCGCCACGGCGAGCATGATCGTCGCCGCCGGATGCAAGCCGATCTTCTGCGACTGCCGCGAGGACACCTTTCAGATCGATATCCAGGACGCAGAAAAGCGGATCACGCCCAAGACCACGGCCATCGCCTGCACACACCTCTACGGCATGCCGGTGGATATCGACGCCGTCGAAGACCTCGCCAAGCGTAAGGGTTTTAGAGTCATCTACGACTCCGCCCAGGCCCACCTCGCCACCTACAAGGGCTCCGGGCTGGGTGCCTTCGGCGACGCCAACACCTACTCCTTCTACGCGACTAAAAACCTCGCCACCGGCGAGGGCGGCATGGTCACCGTCAACGACGAGTCCCTCGCCAAAGACATCGCCGCGCTGCGCTCCCACGGCGAGACCGAAAAATACCTGCACACGCGCATCGGCTTCAACTACCGCATGAACGACATCACCGCCGCGATCGGTTGCTCGCGTTTGGATCGGTTGGCGGATCAGACCAATACCCGCCGGCGCAACGCCGATCGGTACGATGCGATCCTGAGCGAAATCGACGGGCTCGCCGCCCCCACTCGCACCGAAGGCGCAGACAGCGCCTGGCACCTCTACACCGTCAAGATGGATTTGAGCAAGTTCACATGCTCACGCGATGATTTTTGTACGACACTCAAGGACCGCGGCGTGCCGACGGCGGTTCACTATCCGAGAGGCCTGACGCGCCAGCCGGCATTCGATCCCTACGTCACCGACCATCCGAAGGTCGCGGATTCGCTGTCGGCGAAGGTGTTTTGCTTGCCGATGCATCACGATCTGACGGATGGACACTTTGAGACGATCGAAGGAGCGCTGAGGGAAGTCGCCAGCTCGAAACTGGGGTAAGGGGTGCTATGGCGCGTGGCATGGCCACGTCTTCGTGGCTATGCGGAGTTGGAAGGGTGTAGGGGGGGAGGCATAGCCACTCAGGGCGCGTGGCATGGCCACGTCTTCGTGGCTATGCGGAGTTGGGTGAGGAGGAGGCATAGCCACTCAAGGCAGTGGCCATGGCACACCGCGTTTGCGGTATGCTGCGAGCATGCAGGTCGAGCCAGGGCATCGAAGGCAACTGCGACGGATAGACCGCCCCAACGAGGCTCGGTTCTTGACGTTCTCGTGCTTCAGGTGTCAGCCGTTTCTGTCGCGCAATCGTGCGAGGAAATGGCTCGTTGATGCGATCGCGTTGGCACAGGCGCGCCATGAGTTCGATCTCTGGGCGTGGGTTATCATGCCCGAGCATGTGCATCTGCTCGTGTATCCGGATTCCGACGAGCCGACGGTGGGGCCGATGCTCTCGACCATCAAGCAATCGGTCGCCAAGAAGGCAGTTGCGTGGGCGAGGAAAGAGGATCGGCTAGAGTGCATGGAGGATGTGTCGCCACAGGGTAATGTGGTGCATCGGTTCTGGCAGCGTGGCGGCGGGTTCGACCGGAATCTCTGGACGCCGCGGCGGGTGTGGGATGTGATCGACTACATCCACCAGAATCCGGTGGAGCGGGGGTTATGTGAGAGGGCGGAGAATTGGGAGTGGTCGAGTGCGCGGGGATTTGGTGAGGGAGGGGAGAAGTTGGTGTTGGAGCATCGGTATTTGCCGGTTCGGAGGGGATGAGGAGTGGGAAGGGCATAGCCACTCAGAGCAGTGGGTATGGCACGAGGCGCAATTGGTCAATTAGACTTGATCAACACCTCTTGAATGGCCGACCCGATTGACCCGAACGAAGCAATGTTTCGCTTGCACTCGAGGTTTATCGGAATATCGTGACCATTGATTCGTAAGGTGCCGAAGCTCCCGTACTCACCGCTTCTCAGTAGATCAAGCGCCACCTGACCGAGCCCGCACGGGTCGAATAGTCCCTCGCTATTGGCAAACACCGTCGGGCCTGGCTTGCCGTCTGGCCATGTGAACTCAACGCGGAGGCCATTCTTGTCGTCTCGAACGTCCATGTTCACAACCGGTTCTGATTTGCAAGATTTCATTCGGATCTCCGTTCGACATGTGGAATCGCTGAGGTGGGAATACAGATTTGCACTTTCGTGTACTCTGCTAGATCGCGACTGTCTGTATCCTATCACGGATCACCGCATTAAGCGATGGGCGGGTGGCCAGGCGTTCGGAGGGCGACGCGGCAGCGGCGGTGTTGCAGGTCGGTGAGGATGGAGTTCGTCGGGGCGAGAGCCATGGCCACTCAAGGCAGTGGCCATGGCACGCGGCTAGTATGGTTGATAATGGCACGACATGCACGAAGCAAGAACCCAGAAAGCGTGTGCAGGCGGGCAGGGCGCGGGCGGTGGACCGCCTCGTCGTATCCGGAGCCACCGACGCAGGAGGGAACGGTCGCGACAGCGCTCTCAAGTAGTGGGAGGCGAGGATATGTCTGAGTCAGTTGAGGCTTGGGAAGACCCTGAATGTAGCGCAATGTCTCATCTTGAGCGCGAGCAACGGGCTCAATGGGCAATGCGAGCAGCGAGACTACTGGACCTGCCGACTCTGCGGCTTGTGCGTGCCAAGCTCGCGGACTCTCTACAGGAGCTAGAGACCCCCTATGCCATCGAGGTCGCCCAACTGCGCGGATCCATCGTTCACTCGGAGATTGAGCGGCGCGCCAAACAAGGAGAATCCCTTGGTTCTCGCAAGTCTCATGTTGCGCGCACGGGGTTGAAATCAAAGGTAGCGAAGAAGATTCTCGACTTGAGCAAGTTCGTGTAGGGCAAGCTTGACGTGTGGCATGGCCACGTCTTCGTGGCTATGCGGAGTTAGAGGAGTTGGGGGAGGAGAAGGCATAGCCACTCAGAGCAGTGGCCATGGACGATTTCTCACGAAGGGCCGATTCGGAGCAGGACTCGTGCGTTGTAGAGGGCGACTTTGGCGGTCACCCATCGTCG
>JAZDCZ010000342.1:0-4047 GCA_036679605.1 Gemmatimonadota bacterium | reverse complement strand
TTAGCGGAGCGTGTTGGATTGCCCGTTTCCGTGACCGCAGAGATACTTGGCTGCATTCGAATCGTTGAAGCAGCGCTTCGGTCTCACGCGGCCGTGTGATTATGGCGACCAGCCGCATGCGACCTTCGCCAGAACGTTGCACGAAGGTAACACCGCCGGGCTGGGGTTCGTGTTTTTGTGCCGTAGCGCTCTTTGGCGTGGCTACGGTGCCAGGCGAAGGCCGACGTGATGAATGCACCAAAAACGATCGTGAGCAGCCCGCTGTCGTAGTGCCAGACGGTAAAGAAGTGAATAGGGCACGTGAGTATCCATTCACGTGTTGGTACAGGCGGTATGCGGTATGATGTTGGCTGATGTTGGCTACCAAATGGGTGGCGACATAGTTCTCATGCGTCGTCCTGCGCAAGAGCAGCAGATGCCACGGCGCTTGCAGGAGCTATCGTGAGCTCACGATAGCTCCTGTTGTCCGGAGTGAGAAACTATGTAGAGTTTCTCACTGCTGCCTACTGAAAAACGTGGGTACAGCACGTTAGCGTGCGAGGTGAAGCCGATCTTCTCCGGATAGTTTTCTTCCTGTGGGCAACGTGTGATGCCCGCAAGGAGGATACTCATGCATGTATACCATAAACCGGTTCTTGGTCTTTCAGGGATCCGGTCGGCGGCCTTCGTGGCGCTTTTTCACGACTACGACAGCGAGCTTGTGCGAGCCGGGTACAATCGCTACGCGGCCCGACTCCACCTTCACTCGATTGCGCACTTCGGCGTTTGGCTTCAGCTCGCTGGTACCAAGCTGGAGACCGCGGATCAAGAGACCGTCGCTGCGTTCGACCGTCATAGGCTGACCTGTAAGTGTCCCGGCACGTCACGTAATAGCGGCCGGCATGTCGTTTCGTGCGTTCGCGTTTTCCTGCGTCATCTGCACGAGCGGGGAGTTGTCCTGAGCGTCGTCGCTAAAACGGAGTCCGGCCCGTTGGTCCGTGGATTTTGCCGGTGGATGAGGGCTGAGCGGGGTGTGGTAGCGACGACTCTGCGTTCCTATCAGTGTTACGTCACCGGTCTCGTCGATTTTCTGGGAGATGAGCCACGCAAGTATACGGCACGTGGTCTGCGAGACTTTGTCGATAAGCGGTATCGACATTACGGACACAATTCCATCCGGATGGTCTTGGCAGCCGTACGAATGTTTTTACGCTACCTCACCTTGCAGGGGCAATGCCGTTCGGGACTTGACCACGCCCTGCTGTCACCAGCGAACTGGTCACAGCAGTCGCTTCCTCGGGGCCTGAGCTCTGAGCAGGTCCAAAGGGTCTTAACGCTATGTCCATTGACGCCAAGAGGCGTCCGAGACCGAGCGATTCTCCTTCTGCTGATTCGTCTCGGGCTCCGTGCCGGCGACGTGGCGAGTCTATGTTTTTCGGATCTGTGCTTCGAGACAGCCACGATCATAGTCTGTGGCAAGGGCGGTCGAGAGACTCGGCTGCCGCTTCCACAGGACGTTGGCGATGCCCTGTTGGAGTATATAAGGGCCGGGCGCCCGCAGGTACGAAGCAACCGGGTCTTTGTGCGCTCCATGGCACCGTTCAAGTCGTTCGAAACGAGCCGTGGAGGACACGCGGTCACACACGTCGCGCGGTCTGCCTTGAAGCGTGCCGGCATTCAAGTTCCGAGGTGTGGCGCCCATGTTTTTCGTCATACGGCCGCTTGTGAGATGCTACGTCGAGACGTCGGGCTCGAAGGCATTGCCCGGGTTCTACGTCACCGGTCGATCGAGACGACCGGCCTTTATGCGAAGGTGGGTGTGCGGCTCCTCGAGCAGGTCGCCCAACCCTGGCCGGAGGTGGCGCCATGCTGAGCGCAGCCGTCGATTCCTACATTGCGGCTCGTCGGGCTGTCGGTTTCCAGCTCAGAGACACCGAGGAACTCCTATGTGACTTTGCTGCTTTCGCCTCCGCAAAGCGAGACACGTACGTCTGCACCCAAACTGTCTTCGAGTGGATTCGGTCCAGAAACGGCAGCCCACTGAGAAATTGCGTCCGGTTGCGGACGGTCGTCCGTTTCGCTCGCTACTTGCGAGCGGGAGACGAACGCCATGAGGTGCCGCCCGAAGACGCCTTCGGTCACCACAGGCCGCAAAGAAGGCCACCCTTTCTCTTTGCGCCTTGGCAGGTGAAGGCTCTCGTACGCGCTGCACGGGCGCTGGAGCCGAAGGGTTCGCTGCAACCACACGTCTACAGCATGCTTCTCGGGCTGCTCGCCTCCACCGGGCTCCGGATCTCCGAAGCGCTCAACCTGCGCATCGAGGACCTGGCACCCGAAGGGCTCGTCGTTCGAAACACCAAGTTCGGGAAAAGCCGGTTGCTTCCCCTGCACGAGACCACCAGAGAGCGGCTCTACAGTTACCTCGAGCGCCGGCTTCGAGAGGCTGGCACCTGTGCCTTCGTGTTCATCTCCATCAAGGGGCACAAGCTTCACGCAAACACGATACGTGGAGTTTTCCGTCGACTCGTCTGCTCGGTGGGCATCGCCCGACCTGGAGACAAGCCGTTTCCTCGGCTTCATGACTTGAGATTCTATTTCGCCAACCAAGCCCTCACTAAATCCCCGGGAGATCACGAGGGCGTCTCTCGCCACATGGTCGCCCTCACCACCTATCTCGGGCACAGCGACGCACGCAGTAGCTACTGGTACCTCGAGGCTACTCCGGTGCTCTTGTCGAAGATCGCACAGAGCTGTGAGGACTTCACAAACGGAGGCAACGCATGACACCGCTAGCTCCCCTCGTCACCATTTTTTTCCGCAAGCACCTCACCGTCGAAAAAGGAGTCGGGAAGAACACGACCGCCAGCTATAGCTGTGCGTTCAAATTCCTGTGTCGATACGTCAGCGATCGACTCGGAAAATCCCCCTCCCAGCTCTCACTCGAAGATCTCGACGCACAGATGATTCGAGATTTCCTGGAGCATCTCGAACGAGACTGCCACAACACGCCGCGCACAAGGAACCTACGCCTGACCGCCATCCGCTCGTTTATGAAATACGTGGAATACGAGGTACCCTCTGCGCTCGACCAGGTTCGCCGTGTCATGGCGATCTCCAACAAGCGGATCGAAGAACGCCTGATCAACCACTTGACTCGGGCGGAAATGAAGGCGGTTCTTGATGCACCGGATCCCGGTACGCGAAGCGGCATACGCGACCAGGCCATGCTCTATCTCGGATTCGCTGCTGGGCTACGCGTTTCGGAGATCGTTGGCCTCCGTCTCAACGATGTCGAACTCGACGGTCCCTATCCAAGCATCCTGGTCAAAGGAAAGGCTCGGAGGCAACGCCGTCTGCCGCTTTGGAAGGAGGCAACACGGGCGCTGCGAGCTTGGTTAGCTGTACGTGGCCCCGCTCCTACCCCCGAAGTCTTCTTGAACGCACGCGGCGAGGCTCTCACCTGCTCGGGCTTCAGCTATATCGTGAAAAAGCACGCCCGAGCAGCAACCCCACAGTGTCAGAGTCTGTCGAAGAAGAACATCTCTCCGCATGTGCTTCGTCACACCTGTGCGATAACCAGTCTGCAAGCAACACGGGACATCCGAAAGGTCGCCCTTTGGCTGGGTCACTCGAGCCTGAAGTCAACAGAGATCTACCTCCGGGCTGATCCGACAGAGAAGCTCAACGTCATCGAAGCAGCGTTGCCGCCAGAACTCCGTCGTGGCGTGTTCCAAGTCAAAGACAGGCTCATTGCCTGGCTCGCTGGTCGGAAACTATCAGCAGTAAATCCCTGGGATGATCCCATGAACAGCGGACTTATCGCGCCAAACTCTACATAGTTGCTCACTCCGGACAACAGGAGAACGCGACGGCACGCTCGGGCATCAGTCCGGTTGCTGGCGCGTTGCGATGACATCGGGGGCGGCATTGCGGCGGCCGGCTTGACTGATTCATATCGTTGCTGTGCTCGGGCGCAGCGCGCGCGGCTAGTTATTGCCTCACGCGTGGGGCTGGCCATACATCCCACGCGTCAGGTCATTACGCCCCATGTGTCAGGCCATTACATAG
>JAZDCZ010000341.1:0-12264 GCA_036679605.1 Gemmatimonadota bacterium | reverse complement strand
ATCTGGCGGTAGCTCATGGTAGCCTTCCTTCTTTTGGTCGAGACTGAAGACTAGCATATGCCAGGTCACCTTTCTTCTTGCGGTCCTCTGTTGCACTTACTATATGAATCCGCGTTCTCTAATAGAAGCGCAGAGCTGACGGCCATGACCCACGGCGTCGTGCATGTCGTTCTCAAGCCCAACGGTCATTCAATCAGTGCCTTGCAGCTGGTATGAGATGGGTGGTTCGTGGTGTGGGGCGAACAAGATGCCTACCCCACCTCACATTTGCGACTTTTTCGGCATCGAGAGAATGTCGAACCTTGGTCAACCAGCGCCGTCAGAAAGCGATTCGTGTTCCGTGAATTATCTACCCCCCGGACTTTCATTCGCTCTCGACGCTTCCCACGAGAACATATCCGTGACCGGCCTTGGCGGATTGAAACCCTCGATCAGAAGCAGCAGCCGGAAGGCGCTTGTCATGAGTCATAGAGCTGAAGGTCCGGCAGTGATGCGGTCCTGGATAAAGTACAAGCCCCTTGCGGCGACGAACAAGGCCCCCGACGAGCACGACCTTGTGCATGCCATGGAGAGTGTGACAAGTGAAGACAGTCGCGACGGCTTGCTCGCCGAATTGGTATCTGCTCCCCTGTTCGCCTACCTTCCGTGGCGACTTATCGAGGCCTTTGTGGGGCGACCCAACGCTCTCCAAACAACGGTCGATTTCGCCCGTGCGCTCGAGATCTCCCAGGCGAGAGTTCGGCAGCTCGTGCGGGTGAGCGGTTTCACGCGATCCGAGCACTTGGTTACGGCGCTTCGTGGGGCCGCATGGATATGGTTCGCCCGGTTGGGTGTGAAGCGTTCGGCCTTCGAACGTCACTTGGGAATCTATGATCGGGGCAATTTCCGGAGGTCCTGCAAGCGGGCCGGCATCGAACCGCCCTGGAATGTACTGAACTCGGCGGTCTGACGCCCGTCTATACGGCTAATCCACCCAGACTCCCGTTGCGATGCTGCAAAATGCACGTTCGGACCCCCCAAATGCACGTTCGGACTCTGGCGACGCACCGGGTCGGTATCACATAGTTGACGGCAGTCCGAATCGTTCAAACTTCACAAGGAGGTTGCAAAATGTCCCGATTGTTCCTCCTGTTCCGCCGGAGCCTGCTGCCCGCCGGTGTGGCCATTGCACTGAGTCTTGGTGCGGGCCAAGCCAATGCAGTGTCGGCTCTTCCGGAGTGTTTGCCTGGTACTGAAGGACTCTGCCCGGGATCGCAATTCCTTTGCGATAAGGCGTGCCTGCTAGCTGGGGGCTTTCACGGGTTCTGTTCTGGTGTTGATCCTGATTGCTGCGTCTGTCTGTTTTGAGTGTTGGTAAGACCCCGCACAGAGTTGGAGCTAACCGCTGTTCCGGCGCTTGAGCGGGAGGTAAGGTGAAAACGCGCGTGACCGGCAGTACCAACTCCGAGTGAGTTGGGGCTGCCGGTCGGCGTCCTTGTCGTGCCCCTGGTAATTAAGCTAATTCTGGCAACCGATGTCAGAAAACGGGGCCCTCGATCGTTTCTCTAACAAAGGCCTGATCCACCCAAACAAGCACCAACGGAGACGCGATGTTCCGAGTCTTTTCTTCCGATGCCGTCACATTGGTACTGCTATTGATGTACCTCGGGGCATGCTCCTCTGGAGGTACTCAGCTCGTCGATCCAGGAACGGCGCCCGGTGAGCCTGGCGACGTGGCAAAGCCCGGGCTCAGCATGACGCTGATGTTGGACTCCGCTAGTCTTGGACTGGCTGAGGCGCTTGGCTGGACGGATGGTAGAGTTCCTGGCGCCGAAGTAGTTCTGCAGCGCGGAGGGGTTATAACCCAGCGCGACACCCTGCGAACCGACGAAACGGGCTCGGCCGGCATCGAAAATCTGGTGCCGGGTGAGTACAAGGCATGGGCGAGCCGGGTGCTCACGGCGGCCGAGCTGGCACAGGCAACGGCAACGGGCTGGAACGTGCGTGTCCTGGGTGGCGGCGGCAAGTTTCCGGTCACAGGAGGACCCCAGCAGGCGGTGCTGGAACTCTCGCCCGACCAACCGGGTTCCCTCGTGATCAGCGAGTGGTATTTTACCAGCATTCTACCACTCGGAACGACCAGTAACTACGTCTTTGGTGGCTATGTAGAGATCTACAACAACAGTGACTCGACGATTTTCCTGGACGGCAAGATCTTTGGCGCCGGATGGAGCATAAGTTTTGACTCGCCGTTTCGGCCCTGCTCAGACGACCGTCTGCGAAACGACCCTCTAGGCATCTTTGCGCGGTTTATGCACGCGTTTCCCGGTTCCGGTACCGAGCATCCGCTCGCTCCGGGCACCGTGGTGCTAATAGCGACGGATGCGATAGATCACTCCGCGCTGGTGGAGGGAGGGATGGACCTGAGCGGGGCCGATTTCGAGTTCTTCGGCAACGGCGACGTGGATAACCCGGCCGTGCCCAATATGATCGACGTGGGTTTGGAACCGTTTTTCTTAGGGCACGGTGTCCTCTTTCTTCCCTTCGGCGGGGGAGCGGAGGTGCCATTCATTGCCGAACCAGTGGATATCGCGGGGCTGCCTGTTGAATTCGACCCTTCTAGCGTGGCGAGCCCCAGAGCATTCGTACGCTAGCCGGCTGACAAGATCCTCGACGTCGCCATATTCCGCACCGCATCGGCTCCCGAGGTGGGTGTGGAATGTCTTCGCATGGTCAACGCGAGATTTGACCGGGTGGAAGGATATTTTCTGTCAGCAGTTAATGCTGCGGTATCGTCGCACCGCCGCGTGGCGGGATTTGGGCCGAACGGAAGAACTATACTCCAGCGCACCCACACGAGCGCGGTGGACTTCGAAGTGGGCCCGTTCAGTCCCGGTATCGCTCCGGCAGGTTTCCGCCGCTAATGCTGCCGCGGATCATTGACTATGGCACGGATTTACTCCGCTCGCACTGGCCAAGGTACGGATCCGCGTTCTAAACAATCATCCGTGGCAGTCCTGATGTCAGAAAACGAGGCCCTCGATCGTTTCTCTAACAAAGGGCTGATCCTGCCCGCAAGGGGTCAAACAGTTGCCAACGGAGACGCGATGTTACGAGTCTTTCCTTCCGGTGCCGTCATATTGTCACTGCTATTGATGTACCTCGGAGCATGCTCATCCGGCGGTACTGAGGTCGTCGATCCAGGAACGGTGCCCGGTGAGCCTGGCGATGTCCCAAAGCCTGGGCTCAGCATGAGGGTCAAGTTGGATTCCGCGAGTCTTGGACTGGCGACGGTGCTGGGCTGGACGGATGGGAGGATTCCGGATGTCGAAGTAATCCTGCAGCGCGGGGGGGTAATAACCCAGCGCGACACTCTAAGAACCGACAAAACGGGCTCGGCTGGAGTCGAGAAGCTGGTGCCTGGGCAGTACAAGGCATGGGCGAGCCGCTCGCTCACGCCGGCCGAGCGGGCGCAGGCAGCGGCGGCGGGCTGGGACGTGCGTGTCCTGGGCGGAGGCGACAAGTTTCCGATCACAGGAGGACCCCAGCAGGCGGTGCTGCAACTCTCGACCGACCGACCGGGATCCCTGGTGATCAGCGAGTGGTATTTTACCTCTATTCAGCCACCGGGAACGACAAGTAACTACGTCTTTAGTGGCTATGTAGAGATCTATAATAACAGCGACTCGACGATTTTCCTGGACGGCAAGATCTTTGGGGCTGGCTGGGGCATAAGTTTTGACTCGCAGTTTCGGCCCTGTTCAGATGACCGGCTGCGAAACGATCCTTTGGGCATATTTGCGCGCTATGTGCACGCGTTTCCCGGCTCCGGCACAGAGCATCCGCTCGCTCCGGGCGCCGCAGTGGTAGTAGCGACGGATGCGATAGATCACTCCGCGCTGGTGGAGGGAGGGCTCGACCTGAGCGGAGCCGATTTCGAGTTCTTCGGTCCCAGCGACGTGGATAATCCGGCCGTGCCCAACATGATCGACGTGGGCTTGGCGCCATTTTTCTTCGGGCACGGTATCTTGTTTGCGCCCTTCGTCTCGACTGAGGTGGCGTTCATTGCCGAACCAGTGGATATCGCGGGGCTGCCTGTCCTATTCGACCCTTCCAGTGTGGCGAGCCCCAGGAAATTCGCACGCTACCCAGCAGACAAGATCATTGATGTCGCCACATTTCGCCATACGTTATCTGGTGACAGGTTTACGGAATGCGTTCGCTCGGTCAACGTGAGATTTGACCGGGTAGAAGGATACTTTTTCCGGGGTGCCGCTGTGATATGGTATCGACTCACCGCCGCGTGGCGGGGTTCAGGGCGAACGGACAAGCCATTCTCCAGCGCACTCGCACGAGCGCCGCAGACTTCATGGTGGGGCCGTTCAGCCCCGGTATCGTTCCGGTAGCTTTGCGCCGCTAGTCGACGGCTAGGTCGTCCGTTCATTGCAGTATCACACCGAAGCGCAGGCGCCAACCGCTGCGATCGCCGCCCGGTGCAAATGATAGGCGGGATGCGGCGTCGTCGGATGGGGCCAAGGTTTCGTAGCGAGCCTGTACAACAATCGCGGTTGATGGGTTGGACTGCCACTGAACTGCGAACCGGGCGGCCTCGGGCTGCGTGTCGGTGAGGTAAAGAGCAAGCTCCGGCGCAATCAATTCACCAAAGAGGGGGCCCAGTGCTCCCGGTCGGGGGATGGTTCCCTCGGCGGTATAAAACGATCGTGCGTACGCGGCTGAAAGCCCCAGCGAATTACTGAGCCGACGCGCGACTTCCAAGTTGACCCCGAAATTGGACGACCGAATATCGGTCAACACCTCGGCGATCACATCGCGCCTGCGACGTTTCTCCCGCTGGAACGAGATCGCCGTAGCCAGTGACCATTCCTTCGGCAGTCCGTGGAAGCGCGTCTCCAGATTCACCGACCACGCTTGTTCGTCTGCGACAAACACGTTGCCCGGCAGATCGGGCTTGCGCGCCTGGCCATCGACATCTCTCCAACGAACGTTGAGCGTTAACAGCGCTCGATCTGTTATCGCGCGCTGCAAGGCTCCTCCCAGATCCAGGCCGGTTGCGCGCCACTTGTCGAGGATCGGGGAGCGTGTGTCCTTAGATTGCTCATCACGGTATCGCGTCCGCTGACCGAACGCGACCCACCGAATGTTGAACATGGTGACGGCCAAGCCCACTCCGCCGGCTAGAGAATGTCGTTCGATCCTACGGGCAAAGCTGGCCGGTGGCGTCAAATCAGTAGCAATCGGTTCGGTAAAACCGTCGATTCGATGCACGATGCCCCCGAATGGAGCGCTCCCCATTATCAGAGTTTCCACGTCTCTTTGCCAGCGTCCGTGGAGCCCGACCACCAGGTCTCCCAACCCGAAATGTCGAGCCAAACCTGCCGCCGCTGCGGGCCGCGCGGCGCGATCGACGGTGGGCACAGGGTCGCGCCGTGTACGAAGCGTCACGGCTTCCAGTCCTCCAGATAGGCCCAGAGCCCAGGACCCGACGCGCCAGCCACCGGCCGCCTCGATGCGCGCTTTGGTGGAGCGCAGGTTGGACGCTCCTGTATCCGACACCGCGAACGGTGCGCTGCCGTGCGGATCGAGCTGGTCGGCACGTATGCCATCGAACAGTCGTTCATCTAGAACCAGTTGGCCGATAACGCCCGCCCTGTCACTCAGTGGTGTCCATGAGAGTGCCGAAACGCCGCGTTCGGTAACGCGCTCGGGGTCCAGTGGTCGTCGGAAGTCGCCATGCTCGCGTGCCAGCGAGGCGATGAATTCGGTTCTGCCGGCACCGATCTCAAATGCCAGTGCCGCCGGATTGGCTGCCGTCCAAAACAGACCGACCGGTGGATCGGGATAGAGCAGCAAACCGAGCCGGCCCGGGGCGCTGGGCGGTCTGCGTGACAGTTGTCCGAACGGAATGAGAGGGCTCCACTGCTGCGTCCAAGCCGGCCGGTCGTATCGGTCGGGAACCAGTGACGGATCGAGCGACTGCGCCGTCAGTGTGCCGATTCCGAGCACGGCCGACAGGAAAGCGAAGATGATTGATTTCACCTGGGCGGGCCCCTACGGAGGTTCAAGGGCATCGTCAACTCCATGCCGAAACGGATGCCCGCGAAGGGTCGTGCCCCTCGTATTGTGATCTTGCCCGAGCGGTCCAGTGCATTGAATGCGTAGAAGGAAAATCGCCCGTCCAGCGGCAGTGTCTTGCTGACCTGGAGGCTCAGCAGCCAGTCCGCCGGTACCCTGAAATTCTCCAATCCCGCGCGCGGGCGGCGCAGATCGGCGAATTGAGCGTCGGTACGATCTTCCGGGCGAATCCGCACCAGACTCCCGTCCCTGTTCATGAAACCCGCGAACGACAGCGTGTCGCTCGCGCCGACATCTCTGCGGGTTTCTTTGGCGTAGTGCTGCAGAGTGCCCGTGATGACCAGACCCAAACGGGGTTGATGGTGGATTATGCGATAGGTAAAGATTGCGCGCACACCCGTCGGCGACCTGCCGTCCCAAAAAGGCACGCGCGGAGTGGTCCCGTTGAATTGAAAATTCTCGAAATCGGCCAGTGCACCAAATTCGATTCCATCGGCAGACAATTCCTCCTTGATCCATGACCCCTGAACCTCGAGGTTCGTACTTATGACTTTCAGTTGAGGAAGAAATGCCGTAAACTCGACTCCACGAGTCTTGACCGTGAAATTGTTTGCGGGCTGCTGTATCAGGATAGGCACCGTGTCCACGAACGCCGCAGGCTCGATGATGGTGGGCGGAACTCCGGTACCCAAGGTCGAATCCGACAGATCGAAGTGCTCGCGCAGCAGTGAACTGGGTTGGAACCGGAGGCCCACCGCATCGGTCAGTCGCTCGGAGAACACCACCACGGATATTGCACCGCCCGTATTCCCCAACACGAACTCCGCGCCGACCTCCGCTTTGCGGGCATTCGACAATCCCAGATTGGGATTGGTGGGGTCGCGGATGAACGTCGTTAGCACCGCCAGCCGCTCGGCGGGATCGGTGGTGAAACGATTCACATTCACCACGTCGAAGAACTGCGGGTCCGGTGACAGCTGCGCCAAGCTCGGTAGTTTGGCCAGGCGACCCCAGCCGGCCCTCAGACGGACCCAGCGGCTTGGTGTTAGCTGGACGTTGAGACGGGGCTGGAAGGACTGGTCGCGAAAGCCCGAAAACCAATTGGTGCCATCGTTCAGGAAATCGAGTCTGAGGCCCGCCTGCACATCCAGCCCCACTCCGCCCGGGAGCATGCTGCGAATTCGGTCGGACACGTATAGCCCACCGGCAGCTAAAGGCGGCACGTCGTCGGCGCGGCGCGGGCGGTCAAATCCGCGCACGCCGTTGAATGAGCCCCCTAGAGGCTTGTCGATGTCGAACTGAAACCCGGGTCCGGAGTTCCACTCGCGGCGTAGTTCCACGCCTCCGGTAACCGAGTGCTTGAGCCCCAGGATTCGTTTCGGGGCAGTCGCCTCGAGCCGGCCGAAGACGAGCCAGGGGTCGTCGTCCACGTCTAGACGTGTGATGAATTGTCCGCCAATAAAGCGTCCCACCGAACGCCCTTCGGTCAACCGGTCGGTGAAAGGGGTCGCACCGGTTATGACTGGTAATTGATTGAACCGTCGCTGGCGCTGGCGACTCACTGCTGCCGTAAGTTCGAGGCGCGACTCATTGCCGAGGCTCAGACGCGCACGTTCGGAGACGCGCACGCCGGAATCCCGGTTGCGTGACGCAACACCCGGGCGTAGATCCGGTTGCTCCGGGCGGTCGTCGAACAACTGGAAAACATCGACGCGGGTATCCATAATCAGCTTTGCGTTTTCTCCCAACCCATCACGACCGAGCGAGAGTCGGTGTGCGAACTGGCTGGCGAGTCGGAATCCGTCGTCGTCGGTTACGCCGGGTGCCAGTCGGGTTCGCGCAATGTCGAATGTGGCGGTTGCGGTTTGTGCTTCGCTGGTGAAGGATCGTCCCGCCACAATGCTTGCCTCCACGGTGCGATCGTCATATCGGACGACCGGAGTCGGATCAACTACGCCGGCTCGTGTATCGACAATAATCACGCCCTGTGTGAGGTCACCAAAGCGAGCTGACGGTATTCCCCGGATGACCTCGACGCGCTCCAATGTGGCGGCCGGGATGCGTCTCAAATCGATGCCGCCGCCCGCGTTCGAGGCTCCGAACCCCGAGCGCCCCGCACGCTGGAGGTTGGCGTTGTTCGAGACGGGCACGCCGTCCAGAATGATCAGCGTGCCGAAAGCAGCGAGATCGGCTGCCGAAGGGCCACCGGCTGTCACGCTGTTAAATCCTGCTGTTACACTGGAGGTTGGAACCGAGCGCAGCGTGATCTGTTGAACACCGTCCAGGCCGGGCGGCGCCAGTGGAACGCCCGGAGTCAGTTCCAAGACGCCCGCGAGACTCGCTGTCATCTGATTGGCGATTGCCTCGCGGTCCACCACACTTGCGGTGCCCAGCTCCCCACGTGCCCGGCTCAGCGGATCGGCGGTCACTACCACCCCTTCCACGAGCAGAGCACTTGAAGCTATTTGGAGTTCCTGCGTCACGGTTCCGCGGGCCGGCACTACGATAGCGCGCCGCGTTGGTGCGTAGCCGATGCGACGGGTGTGGAGCGTCTGCGGGCCGGGCGGTACACTCACCAGCCAGAATCTGCCATCCGCGTCGGTCACCGTCCTGAGGTTCGTGCCCTCGATCGAGACCTCGGTATTTGGTACAGGTTGACCGGTCTTGTTGTCGATTACTCGGCCGGTGACCACCGTAGCAGTGTCCTGGCCCAACTGCGCCAGATGTACGGCGACCAGGTCCAGAGCGGCCGACAAGTTAATGTCGCTAACGCCGGTCACTTGCACCTCAAACGCTACAGGCAGGAAGCCGTCGTGTGTGACGAGGAGTCGGTATTTGCCCGGCGCCAGGCCGGCAAAACGGTACCTGCCGTCCTGGCTCGTACGAAACGATGGCGCCTCGGTCGTAGGGCCGCGCTGTCCGGAGAGGGCTATCAACGTGACCAGCGCATCTACCAGCGGCTCCGATCCGTCGGCAGCCAGCACCCTGCCGGAGACACTGCCGCCCGTCTTCGGCACCACAGGCCGGTCTTGGGCATGAGCCGAGCCGGCATATACAGAAGACAGCAGAGTCGCGACAATGAGCACGCGAAACACCGGCGATCTGAACGCTTTGAATTCGTCTATAAGCACAATTTCACTCTTAGTAAGGAGACTCGTCTTGGTCCAGGATGTCGCTCTTACAAAGGAATAACGATCGAGCCCCCCAGATTCTGACAGAGGAGGCGGTTCCGCAAGCCCGAATGTGGCGGCGGTGCTGCAAAATGGTTTGATTCGGCAGGTGTTGGGTGGTGGATGTCAGAAAACGGGGCCGTCGATCGTTGCTCTAGTAGAAGGTCGGAGTGGCAGGCCGGCGCCTGGATAGGTCGTGGGGATCGTGCATCTGGAATAGGAGCGACACGAAGAGTGACATTTTAGCCCGATGGACGTAGAATCGCTGTTCGATCAGCATTATCCCGCGCTGCTGCGATATCTGACCCGCTATACCGGGGACAGTGACGACGCGGCCGACGCGGCTCAGGAAACCTATCTGCGGCTGCTCGAACGTCCGCCCGAACGCAGGGACAACATGCGGGCTTGGCTCTTCACTGTCGCGACGAACGTCGTGCGCGACCGTTGGAGAAAGCGGCACGTCGCTCTGCAGTCCGATGTCGTACCGCGCGCCCTGGTCGGGGATCCGCCGCCCGACCCGCAGGCGACGGTGGAGCGGGAGGAGCGCTGCCGCAACGTGCGGCGCCTGCTCATGAAGCTGACGCCCAAGCAGCGGATTGTGCTTCTCATGCGGGAGGAAGGCTTTACTCAGCGCGAGATCGCGCAAGCCGTCGGTACCACCACCAAGTCAGTCGGGACAATGACTGTCAGAGCGTTGGAAAGACTCGCAAGCGAATTAGAGCAGGCGGGAGAGGAGCTGTCATGATTTTCATGACGATGCAGGATCAGCCGCACATAGAGGACTGCGATCTCATCAGGCTGCTGGACGGTGAGTGTGAAGACGCCGAGCAGCGCGTGCTACAGAACCATCTGAATGGTTGTGTGCAGTGCCGGCGACGGGGCGATGATCTAGCCCGGTTGTCCGAACAGTTCTCCGCCTTGCTGTTGGATCTCGACGAGCCCCTCGCTGCGCAAGCCAGGTTGACGCAGCGCCCGCCTGTCGCGCCTAAAGCCGAGAAATATGGAGCGGTTCAAGCGTGGCTCTCTCGTCGTTCTCTCCGATGGGTGGCAACTATTGTCGCAGTTGTATTCGTGATTGTGAGCGCAGGTCCGGCGTACGGCTGGGTGGCCGCAAGGTGGGAAATGCTCAAGTCGTTGGTGGCGGGTCCCCAGCCCGCTGAGCTAGGATCTCAGGTGTCGCCACCGATTGTGACCTTTGTGCCCGCCGGTACGGAGTTCCGCATCGACTTTGCTCGGACACAATCAGAGGGGACCGTGTCCATCGTGGCCGACACTACAAGCTCTGCATCTGCCCGGATCATGGGAGGTGACGGCAGGGACGAGATCGTAGTGCTTAGGTCGGGCCTGAGGGTGCTGAACAGACCCGAGTCTTCAGCCAGTTACCGACTCCGGTTGCCGCGCCTGCTCAAAGTCGTGGAAGTCCGTGTCGGTGGAGCGGTGGTGGCGCGATATAACATTGCGGAGGCAAGAGGCATTGTTACCTGGGAAATCGATCTGGTCAAACCCTTGGGCCGGTGACCGGAGCGGGCTGTCAGAAAACGAGGCCCTCGATCGTTTCTCTAACAAAGGCCTGATCCCCCCAAGGGGTCAAACAGTTGCCAAGGGACACGCGATGTTTCAGCTCGTCGATCCAGGAACGGCGCCCGGTGAGCCTGGCGACGTGCCAAAGCCCGGGCTCAGCATGACGCTGATGTTGGACTCCGCTAGTCTTGGATTGGCTGAGGCGCTCGGCTGGACGGACGGTAGAGTTCCTGGCGCTGAAGTAATTCTGCAGCGCGGAGCAGTGATAACCCAGCGCGACACACTGCGAACCGACGAAGCGGGCTCGGCCGGCATCGAAAATCTGGTGCCGGGTGAGTACAAGGCATGGGCGAGCCGGGTGCTCACGCCGGCCGAGTTGGCACAGGCAGAGACAGCGGGCTGGGACGTGCGTGTCCTGGGTGGCAGCGGCAAGTTCCCGATCACCGGAGCACCCCAGCAAGCAATACTGGAACTCTCGCCCGACCGACCGGGATCCCTGGTGATCAGCGAGTGGTATTTTACCGCTATTGTACCGCCGGCACAAACTAGTCTCTACTATTTCCCGGGCTATGTAGAGATCTACAATAACAGTGACTCGACGATTTTCCTGGACGGCAAGATCTTTGGAGCCGGATGGAGCATTAGTAAGGACCTCACTGGTCGCCCCTGCTCAGATGACCGGCTGCGAAACGACCCCCTAGGCATCTTCGCGCGGTTTATGCACGCGTTTCCCGGCTCGGGAACCGAACATCCGCTCGCTCCGGGCGCCGCGGTGGTAGTAGCGACGGATGGGATAGATCACACAGCGCTGGTGGAGGGAACTATCGACCTGAGCGGAGCGGATTTCGAGTTCTTCGGCAACGCGGACGTGGATAACCCGGCCGTGCCCAATATGATCGACGTGGGCTTGGAGCCGTGGCTTCTGGGACACGGTCTCTTCTTTCTTCCCCTCGGCGGGGGTGCCGAGGTGCCATTCATTGCCGAACCAGTGGATATCGCGGGGCTGCCTGTCCTATTCGACCCTTCTAGTGTGGCGACCCCCAGGGCATTCGTACGCTACCCGGCCGACAAGATCCTCGATGTCGCCACATTCCGCGATAGGTTGAATACCGAGGCGCTTGGGCTTGTGGAATGTCTTCGCATGGTCAACGTGAGATTCGACCGGGTGGAAGATTCAGAACGAACGGACAGGCCATACTGCAGCGGACCCGCACGAGCGCCGCCGATTTCATGGTGGGCCCGTTCAATCCGGGCATCCCACCGGTAGCTTTCCGCCGCTAACGCATTTGGATGAGCTGCCGCGGATCATTGACTCGGGCACGGATTTGCTCCGCTCGCACTGACCGAGGAACGGATCCGCGCTCTAATAATCATCCGTGGCAGCTGATGTCAGAAAACGCCGCGCTCGATCGTTTCCATAACAGAAGTCTGATCTATCCAAACGAGAGCCGCCGGAGACATGATGTTCCAAGTTTTTCCCTTCAGCGCCGTCACATTGTCA
>JAZDCZ010000340.1:0-3044 GCA_036679605.1 Gemmatimonadota bacterium | reverse complement strand
ACCTCAGTCTCCGTAGTGTTGCGTGATCTCGTCGATCACGACGACCTTCCGATCCTCCTCGGCGACGATCCGCAAGATCAGCCGCCACCGATCCTTGAGCCGCATGGAGCATTTCCCCGCATACTTGCCCTTGAGCTTCTCGAAGTGGACACTGGCTGGAACCCGGAGGTCGCGCTCGTCCTTGGCTGCGTCGATGAGCGCCCGTCCCCTTCGTATACAGCTTTTTCAGCTTCGCATCTGAGAACCGAAAGTCCATTCGCGGTCTCCATCACACCAAGCCTACGCCACAAACAGCGGGATGTCAAGTCCGGTTTCACCCTAGGGGTGAAAGGCTGTTAGTTGTTAGCGGTGGCATTCGCCAGCAGCTTGACAACCCGCTTTTCCGTTGCGTCACGCTCGTTCTTTTGGCAATTGCCTTGTAATCCGCGTAATCAGCATCCACGCGCCACCGTGCGTCGTCAATGCGCTACGGCTGGCCACCAAGTCCGGGCGCAGCATGCGGGCGAACGATTCACGCTCCTTTCGGCATCCGATAATGCTTGGTACGCATCCGTAGGCACTCGCCCGTGCATGACACCTACTGCATGATGAATCCAACCCGCGTGGAATCCAACCCGCGTGCGCATGGCGATGAAACTTCTCGGCGACCTAACCCAAGGCGAGGTCTCGCGGGCTAGCGGTCTCAGCCCCACAACCATCTCTCTTTTCCTATCCGGCAAGCGCAGGCTACGACCCGCCTTGGCATCGAAGCTCATGGTCGGACTGGAGCGCGCGTTCCGTCAGAAGGGGGCGCGGCTCGACACGGCCTTCTTCACCACAGATGATGAATGTTGAGCGGCTTTCGCTCACCTGCTAGGAGTGCGAATATCGTCCAGCAAGTGGTGGATATTCAACCACCTGTGCGGAGGAAAGGAAGCCGCAAGCTGGCAGTCGCGGTGCCGTTCTTGGGGGTTGTGGGCGCTCTCAATCGCCGGGTTGGCACCCAGCAGTCGGCGTGCGATAATCACGCGTAGACCAGCCCGGAAAACGGTTTTTTGGGCGTCCGAGAGGGAAAATACGAGGGAAAATACTCGAAAAAACCGCTGTTTCAGGGCCTGTAGAAGCGACAACGGAGCGATTACAAAACCGCTGCTCTGCCAACTGAGCTACGGTGGCAATCTTTGATTCTAGGCCATTATGGCCGATTTTTTCCTTCTCGGCAAGCACCCGCCTGATAGACGACACCCGCTACGACACCCACCCTGAGTTTCCAAACCTCTTCGATAGACTAGATCAAAGGAGGAGCGAATGGAAAACTCGAAGCAATCGAAACCCAAGAAGCCTTGGCCAAGCTACCCCCTGTTCTGGCATCGAAACGGCCAGTGGTGCAAGAAGATAAGGGGCAAGCACCACTACTTCGGCACAGACTCGCGGGCAGCACACGATGAGTATATCCGCGTGGCCAACGATCTGCACGCCGGGCGTAAGCCCCGATACAGCCGTGATGACGGCGTACCTTCGGTCAAGGAGCTGGTCAACCGATTCTTGAACGCTCAGCAACAGAACGAAGCCAACGGTTCCAACGGCGGCAACTGGTACGACGAGTGCGTTCGCGTGGCCACCCACTTCGCTAACCACATCGGGAAGGATCGCCCGTGGAACGATCTTGTCCCAAGCGACTTCGGAGACTACCGCGACCACCTCTATGGTTCCTACAAGCCGCCGACCATCAGCCGCCATGTCACGATTATAAGGGCGGTATTCAAACACGCCTTTGTGAACGACTACATCTCGGATGAAATGAAATACGGTGATCGGTTCCGAAAACCTAGCAAACGCCAAATGCGCGTGCACCAGAGTATGGTGGGAGCCAAAAATGGCTTGCGGTTGTTCGGGAAAGATGAAGAGGTAGTCTCGAATCTTGTGGAAATTGGGTGAAGGATGGGGCATTCTCCGGGTTGGTTTCAGACCCATTTACGAGGAGGACGCCCGATGTCCAGAAGACGCAGAACGACGCCGATTGTCAAGTCCGCGGACCAGGAAGGAATGGAGACGCCCCGTGAGGTGGTATCCGATCAGTTGGAGGCACTGGCCCGTGAGGGTGCTCGGGAGATGCTGATGACGACGCTGGCTGACGAGGTGGACGCATACCTCGGCCGGGGCCGGTATCAGCGCGGGGATGGCTTCCGCGGCTACCGCAACGGCACCTCACCCCGCCGCCTGACCCTGGGCAGCGGCACGGTGGCGCTCGATACGCCGCGTGTGCGTGACGTGCCACCCGACCAGGAGCCATTCGAGTCGAAGATCATCCGCAAGTACCAACGGCGCAGCGACACGATCGACGAAACGTTCATGAATCTGTTCGTCGAAGGGCTGGCCACCCGCGACTTCGAGCCCTCGTTGCGTTTGCTGATGGGCGAGCAGGCGCCGTTGTCGCCCAGCGTGATCAGTCGACTGACGCAGCGGTTCAAGGCGCAGTACGAGGCGTTCGACCAGCGAGACCTGAGCGACCACAAATTCGTGTACATCTGGGCCGACGGCATCTACCTCAAGGCCGGCCTGGGGACGGAGAAGGCGTGCCTGCTTGTGCTGATTGGCGCTGATATGGAAGGTCAGAAGCATCTGATCACGCTTCGAGAGGGCACTCCGAGACTGCCGAACTCGCGGCATGAACGAGCCGGCCTGCTGGATCGCCGACGGGGCACTGGGCATCTGGGCGGCGGTCAACGAGCATTGTCCGGGATCGAAGCAGCAGCGTTGCACGAACCATAAGACGATGAACGTGATCGACAAGCTGCCGATGTCGGAACGCCCGGAGTTTGTCAAGCGGTTGCGTGCGATCTGGCAGGCGGGAAGCGAGTCGGTTGCTCGGAAGCTGGCTGCGAAGGTGGTCCGCGATCTGTCCGCTGCCGGTTACGAGCGTGCGGCCCGTTGCCTGGAGGATGATCTGGATCGATGCCTGACGTTCTATCAGCTTCCTGCAGCGCATTGGCCGCATCTCCGCACCACGAACGTGATCGAGTCTCCGTTTGCTTCGGTTCGATTGCGGACGAACGCGGCCAAGC
>JAZDCZ010000339.1:0-3690 GCA_036679605.1 Gemmatimonadota bacterium | reverse complement strand
TCTACGGCGTCGAGAACTTCGACCCGGAGACGTTCGTCTGCGTCGGCTCCGGCAAGCCGATAGGCTACCCGGTAATCGAACTGGAGACCAAGGAGGAGGAGTGGGACGTCTTCCGCCACGTCGACCGCGCCCGCGGCGACGCGCTGCTCGGCATCTTCTGGAACCCGGACGCGCCGGAGGGTTGGTGAGGCAGGGGGCGTTGGGCTGCCCGCTGCGGCAAGCGCCCGCGAGGGCGGTATGGGGAGTAGGGCTGAGCTTGACACTGGCTGCTGAGAGCACATATATTCTGTTGAGAAGGTGAGCGAATATTCCGTGGGACGCCGCGACCCAGATGTCGTTTCCGCCACGATGCGCCAAGTACGCGCTCGTGATACCGGCCCCGAGTTATCTCTCAGAAGAGCACTTTGGAGAAGGGGGCTGAGGTATCGTCTCTACGATCGCAGGTTGCCAGGTAACCCGGACATCGTTTTCCGCGGCTCCAGGGTTGCAGTCTTCGTGGACGGAGACTTCTGGCACGGCAATCAGTGGCGGCAGCGCGGACATAAGTCGCTCGAAGAACAGTTTAGCGGTCGCTCGAACGCTGACTACTGGGTCAAAAAGATCCACAGAAACATGATTCGCGATGGAGACGCTACACACCGGCTTGAATATGATGGTTGGTGTGTGGTCAGGATTTGGGAAAGTGAGCTAAAGCGCGATTTGAATGAATGCATCCAACGAGTCGAGCAAGCAGTGAGAGAAGGAGTGGTATAGCTGTGGAGAAAACGTTTGCTGAATTCTTCGCAGGCATCGGGCTTGTACGCCTCGGCCTACAGAAAGCGGGCTGGAAGGCGAAATTCGCAAACGACATTGATGACAAGAAATTGGAAATGTACTGGAACAATTTTAGTGACACAATAGAAACGTTCTTACCGGGTGACATTCACGAACTTACTCCCTCCGACATTCCTGATGTTACGCTCGCCACGGCGTCGTTTCCATGCACTGATCTATCTCTTGCAGGGTCTCGGAGGGGGCTGGCAGGGAAACAATCGGGGGCGTTCTGGGGCTTCACGAGATTGTTAGATGGACTAAACGGACGCCGCCCCCCTTTGATCCTCATCGAAAATGTGCCGGCCTTTTTGACTTCACGGTACGGACGAGATTTTAGTAGCGCTATTCGCCGTCTCAATGAATTGGGTTATTCGTGCGATGCGTTTGTGCTCAACGCATCCAATTTCACGCCGCAAAGTCGAGCTCGATTGTTCATTGTGGGTATGTTCGATTCTCCTCGGACAGATGACATCAAAGTTGCGTTGGCGAGGCGTGCTCCAGAACTAAAGCCGCGCCAATTGACGGATCGTATAGTAGATTCGTCGAATTTGAGTTGGACCATCATTGACATTCCGCCACCCCCTCAGACGTCACGCTCTCTGGCCCACGTCCTGCAAAAGCTGCCTGTGGATTCAGCTCGTTGGTGGCCGAACGAGCGCGTAGAATATCTCCTGGGACAAATGAGCGAGCGCCATGTACAGGTCACCGAGGCTCTAATTCGAAGTAGGAAACTTGGTTACGCAACGGTATACCGTAGAGTGCGCTACGGCAGAAGTATGGCGGAAGTACGGGCGGACGGTATTGCAGGTTGCCTGCGAACTCCCAAAGGCGGAAGCAGCAGACAGATTCTTTTGGTTGCCGGGAAGGGAAAGCTCCGAGCGAGATTCATGACACCGAGAGAGTATGCAAGGCTTCAGGGGGTACCAGATAGCTACATGATAAATGTTCCTGATAACCAGGCTTATTTCGGATTCGGTGATGCTGTCTGCGTTCCGGCCATCGAATGGATCGGTACCAATGTGCTCGACCCTCTTGTCACTAAACTTACTGGGAGCGGGATACGTGCCAGCGCCATCTGAGGACGATGCTCTAGCATATAGGTCATCTCAAGCATCTCAAATTACAGATGAAACCGGCGTATATGCGCTATGTGATCTCGATGAGGTTCCAATATACGTTGGTCAGTCGATAGACGGCATTCGCAGCAGAGTCCGCAGACATCTTACTAGTGCTAGAAGCGATGTTATTGCCAACCGGCAGATAGATGTTTGGGAAATTGCCTACGTTTGGGCCTGGCCAATAACTGGAAGTGAGCGAATTAAGTTGCTAGAGGCTCATACTTTCCATCGATTTCATCAGCAAAGCCCTTTGATGAATGGCTCGATCCCTCTAAAGCCCCCGCATCTAGGATTCGAAGTACCGGATCAGGAACGCGTCCAGATCATGGGAGATGAAGAAATCAAGACCAGGAAAGATCCTGCATACCGACTCCCGCGCCAGGCTGAACACTTCGTCCGTTTGGTAGATCACATATTGAACGTGAAGGACAGCCCCGAACTTCGGCGCTCCCTGGTAGCGCATTTCAACAGGCTGTCAGCTTACTACGAGCGGTTTCTCAAGGCCTAGACCACGCACTCCTACCCCTCCTCGTCAAACATCAACACGGTGCGGGCCACCTCACCGTCCTTCATCGCGCGGAAGGCCTCGTTCACGTCCTCCAGCTTGCCGCGCTTCGTGATCATCTCGTCCAGCTTCAGCGTCCCCTGCAGGTAGAAGTCGATGTAGCGCGGCATGTCGACCGGGAAGCGGTTGGAGCCCATGGTGCAGCCCTGGATCTTCTTCTCCATCAGGAACTGCGAGCCTGTCAGCTCCACCTTGTCGCCCACCGGGATCATGCCGATGATCGTCGCCGTGCCGCCGGCGCGCAGCGCGTCGAACGCCTGCTCCGCCACCACCTTGTTGCCGATCGCCTCGAACGTGTAGTCGGCGCCGCCGTCCGTCATCTCGCGAATCTGGCCGACGGGGTCGCCCTGCGACGCGTCGATGGTGTGGGTCGCGCCCAGCTCTTTGGCGAGGCCGAGCTTGCTCTCGACCATATCGACGGCGATGATCTTGAGCGCGCCGGCGATGCGGCAGCCCTGGATCGCCGCCAGCCCGACGCCGCCCGCGCCGAAGACGACCGTTGTCGAGCCCGGCTCCACCTTTGCCGTGTTCAGCGCCGCGCCGACGCCGGTCAGCACGCCGCAGCCGATCAGCGCCGCGCGGTCCAGTGGCATGTCCTCGCGGATCTTGACGATCGCGTTCTCATGTACCAGCATCTGCTCGGCGAAGCTGGAGACGTTCAGAAACTGGTGCACGCGGGGATGGCCGGTCAGGCACCGCTCGCAGTTGCCGCAGAAGGCGGAGAGGCAGGCGATCACGTGGTCGCCCGGCTGGAACTTCGTCACCAGCTCGCCGACCTCCTCGACGATGCCGGCCGCCTCGTGGCCGAGCACGGCGGGCGCCGGGTACGGGTAGAGCCCGTCGACGAAGTGGAGGTCGCTGTGGCAGACGCCGCTCGCCACCGTCCGCACGAGCACCTCGCGCGCCAGCGGCTTGTCGATATCGACGTCCTCCATCGAGAGCGGCTGGTGTGGGCCGTGAAATATTGCTGCTTTCATGCTGAGCTCCTCTCTGCTGAACTTATTGTTGGGGTCTCAAGACCCCAACCTACGAAATCTAGCATAGCCCCGACGAAACTTGGCGTAGCCCGGCGTACGGAGCCTGGCCTTGCTGGGCCTCAATAGTGCGTTTGATCTAAGCGGGGCGCGCCTGTCGTGTCAACTGAAGAGCGGGGCGGTGCGCAGCGCGCAGGAACGTTGAGAGAGCGTAGGCGCG
>JAZDCZ010000034.1:0-2436 GCA_036679605.1 Gemmatimonadota bacterium | reverse complement strand
GTCCCTTGCCTTTGTGAACAACACGCCGCGACCCTCGGGAAGGGCAAACGGTATGCGATGTGACTCGAAAGGGTCCGCCCCGCTGGCTGCGGTAAAGGGCTTTGGTGTTCCACCGGACGCGGGAATGCTCATAAGTCCACCGCTGTCTTGGGGCGCGAAGATGATCGCTCCATCCGCGGTCCAAGTGCCGCCGCGCATCGTGGGCGCGTCGCATAGCGTAATCGGCGAGCCACCGCGCATGGAGACCTTTTTCAGCTTGTCGTCTTTTACGAAAGCCAGCCACTCACCATTTGGGGAGAAGAACGGTTTGGAAACGAGATCTATTCCGGTCAGAGAGCGGAACTCAGACTGATCAATCGTACGTACGATCATGCCGACCTCATCGCTGGGCATGGTCTTCGCTTTGAACACAGCGTATTGACCGTCGGGTGAGAATGTTGGGTCCGGCAATCTGCTCAACTTGTATTGCGGCGGAATCGACATGGTGAGTCGAGCGACGCGCCTGACCGGTATGGGCGTTAGGAGCCAAGTCGATGCTGCGCCAATGGCTGCGAATACTAGGGCTGCCCCGATGACCCATCGCCATGGGACACGCCTCCGCTGCAAGTCCAAGGCCACGGCAGCCAGTCCGAGGGACGTGCTGGTTGGATCGACGATTGCGTTTTCCAGTTCGATCCGAGCGTCGGCGATATCATGCAGGCGCCGCTTGCGATCTTTGGACAGACATCGGCGAAGCAATAGCTGAATCGTCGGCGGAGTACCCGGCGGCAGGAGCGACCAGTCCGGGTCCTTGTGCATGATCGCACCCATGGAGTCGTTGGCCGTCTCACCTTGGAATAGCCGCTGACCGGTTAAGCATTCAAACAGGATAATACCGAGCGACCAGATATCGGTTCGTTTGTCTAGAACTCGACCACGCGCCTGCTCGGGACTCATGTACGCGGCGGTTCCAAGCACAACACCAGGACGAGTGAAGTTGGCGGTGATCGTTGGCGAGTTTGTGCTTGGAGGACCGGATGGTTCGTCTGCCATTGCTTTGGCTAGACCAAAGTCAAGAACCTTGACCGTGCCATCCTCTCGAATCATCGCAATCTGTTTGGCAATATCGAGAGCGTCCTCGACAGCAACGGGCCCGTTCTTCAGGTGGCTCCCGAGCGTTTCGCCCTCGACGTATTCCATGACAAGGAACCGAGTGCCGTCAGAATCGTCGAAACCATGAACGGCAGCGATGTTGGGGTGATTCAGTGAGGCCAACAGTTTGGCCTCTCGTTGGAAGCGTGCGACGCGCTCTTTATCTCGCGTCATCGTCTCAGGCAGCACCTTGATAGCGACTTTTCGATCCAGCTTGGGATCGTTGGCAAGATAAACCTCACCCATGCCGCCCGCCCCGAGGGGCGAGAGGATTTCGTAAGGACCGAGTTTCGTGCCTGTGGCGAGGGTCATCGATTCCTCCGTTCGGCCAGCCAGTTGACGACGACAATGGGTGACGCGGCTACGTCCGATGTCGGGAGTTTCACAAGAAAACGCTCGCCGTCCGACGCGACGTCGTACCGTTGAGCGTCTCCGGTCCCGCGAGCCTCAAACAACTTCTTAGTAGCACCGATCGTGAATCTCGATTCTTCGAAAGAGATTACGGTAGCGTTCAGCCAATCCTCGGGGTCGAAGAAGTACAGTTCCGTACCGTCCGATCGCCACCGCGGTTCAGTTCCGCCGCGCGTGGAGACCTGCCATTCACCGTCGTGATCTGGAAAGTTTGCAACATAGACTTCGTTTCGACCGGAGACATCCGACACGAACGCAACAAACTTCCCGTCAGGTGAAAACTGCCCAAAAGACTCATTCGCGGACGAGTCCGCGAAGGGCTTGATTTTCTTATCCTCGCCGAGCATGAGAACCAGAAGATCCTGGCCGGTCTCGACAGACTGGGGCTCGAACAGGATGAGCTTGCCATCCGAAGAAGAGCTACGCGGTTGGGCATAGCCGCCGGGCGCACTTCCATAGACGACGTGCGTACCATCTGGTGACCAGATGGCGCCGAACGAACTCGTGCGTTTTCCGTCCAACCGTCCAAAGGTGAAGCGGATCTGCATGTCACGGGCAAGGTCGCGTATCCATACATCCCCATTGCCCGTCTCCAGATCCTGTATCGAAAAGAGAACCCTGGCGTCATCCGGTGAGAGCTCCGGACCGGATAGATTCTGGTAGTTTTGCGGCTTGCCGACCACGCTGAGCGGCTTCCCGCCTCGGTCGATCCAGGTTAGCTGATCGAGCGACGAAGCCTCTCCGCTTTGGTAGGCGATCGTACCATTTTGGGATGCGGAAAAGACCGCGAGACTGAATCGCTCATCAACAAGCAGATCGTCCGCGAGGGGAAAAGCATCACCGACGATGGCGAGTCGGTCCATGTCGAACTTGATAGCCATCAGGGTTTGTTGC
>JAZDCZ010000338.1:0-7473 GCA_036679605.1 Gemmatimonadota bacterium | reverse complement strand
GCTGGACATCAGGAACGCGCCGTCCAGCTTGACCTCGAAAACCTCCGCCCCGCCAAGCGACGCCACGCACCGACGCCGCAGGACAAGCTCGCCCAACGGGGTCATCGCATGGTCAGACTCCACCAATGTCGGTGGAATTGAACGGGTCACAGCTTCGCCTCGCCCCTGTCACGGGCTTCCATAGACCTGTTGGAACAGGGCGAAATCTTCCAGGTCCACGTCGCTGTCTACGTTGAAGTCAAAAGCACCCAGGCATGCCGCGACGCACCCGGGTGATGGCGGGTTGGGCGCTTCTCCTGGGCCATTGGCGCAGTCAACAAACACGGCGAAATCGTCGAGGTCCACGTCGCCATCAGCGTCGAAGTCGCCGTCCGCATTCATGTCACACTCGTCCGGGATCCCGTTGGTGTTGCAGTCATTGTCGAACAACTGGCACTCGTCGAGGACCCCGTCCGGCTGGCAGTCCGTGCCGGCGCCGCAGCCGCTCGGGTGGGCGGCGCAGTTTCCCGTGCCACAGTTGAGGTCACAAGCGTCGGGGGCCCCGTTCGTGTTGCAGTCGGGATCGCATTCATCCGGCACACCGTTGAAGTCATAGTCGTCGCTGGTTCCGCTGATGATGTCCATACTGTCGAAAAGGTTGTTGAGATTGCAGTCCGGGAACATGAACTCGCTGACGTCGGTATAGGAGTGGCTATACGCGTTGGTGTTGATGTCCGTCTGGGCGGTGATTCGAACGTACAGCCCGGGCTGGGGTGGCCCCCCGGGCGGGGGAATCATGATCTGACGCAGCAGCTCCTCTTCGGGCGCGAGATTCTGGTTCGGAAACTGTTGATTCGAGTAGAGCAGGATGTTGTCAAAGCCGCCGGCGAACGCTTGCACGGTTTCACTGGCCAACGTGGCGGTAACGGTGTTGTTGTTGACGTAATAGACGTCCACGGGCAAGGGGATGAAGGGAATGTAGGTGTCCGGCACCGGAATGGCGTCCACGTTGATCGGGCCTTCCACGTCGATCTCCAAGAAGAAGGAGGGGTCCAGGAACCCATCGTCGGCAACAACGGCCATGGAGGTCGGGCCGGTGTCCTTGGGGCCCGGCTGCCAGGCAAAATGGACGCCGGTTCCGTTGGTCGTGAGGGTGACCTCCTCAGGGACAACGTCGATGTAATAAGTCAGTTCATCCAGGTCCGCGTCCGAGGCCGTCAGGTCGATCGAGAGCGGTGTACCGACGTAGGCGGGGAGCACGCCGTTCGTCCCGGTGATTTCCGGCGGGTGGTCCAGGCGAAGTTCGATCGTGCCGTTCGTGGCATAATTGGGGTTTTCCGCCGTCTCGGCGTCAACCTGAACGGTGCCCGCGTACACGCCGGCGGTGTCGACCCCGTTCGTGGTGATGGTGATCGTGACGGTTTCGTAAGACCCCGGCATCAACGGGTCGATCGACGATGGCTGAACCGCAATGGAACCGGAGCCGATGGTCTCGGGACCCACCAGCGATCCGACCGAGACCACGACGTTGCGCATCAGCGTGTTGCCGTTGTTGTACACGTCGTATTCATAGGCAACGTCCTGGCCAAATGGGAAAGCCACTTCGTCGCTGTCGTAGAAATACACCGGGGAAACTGAAAGACAATCGTTGCGGGCGACCACCGTGAAATCCACGTCGCGCGAAACGCGTAGACCGTTGCTGTCCGAGGCGTCGAGCGTCACCGTGTACGTGTTGCCGAGCTGCGCAGACTCCGGCTCGAACGTGACGTATCCATACCATTCGGGGGCCGCGGGGTTGTCGACGGAGAAATTGGCCGGCCCGTTGGTCGTGGCAAACGTGATCCCGGTGCCCGGCTCGCTGTCCATGATGGTAAACCCCCGGGCTTCGCCCACGGGGACGTCCACGTCGTTGATCGGTTCGCGGATATTATGGTAGGGGGCGTTCACCACGTTGGGGTGCTCCTCGGGATCGTTTTCGCACCAGACACGCCAGCGATAAGGATTCGTCACGGGTGAGGCGGTCGTCTGGTTCGCCCCGTCGTACCCGTTATTGGCGTAGTCCGGTACCTCTATGGCGATCCGCGTCCTCGGATCGGGCCACTCGCCGACGCCGGCAGCCCCGGGCAGGAATCTGTTGCCGATCAGCTTGATGTCTTTGTTCTTATCGCTGACCGCAAATGCAGGGTCGACCTTCAATACAAACCAGCGAGGTATCGTGGGCATGAGCTTGAACTCGAGCACGTGAGGCGGTTCTCCTGGCACAGCCGACCATCGTCGGTCCGCAAGGACCGTCAGGCAGTGGTCCACCTCGAATACGATCGCCTTGTTGGGGTCTTTGCTTTTATCCATCGTCGTATCGAACGTGACCTGGCCCGGATATAGCCCCAGGGGGATGACGTCCTCAACAACGGGCAGATGCCATTCGACACTCGGTGCGAGCGTGATGTCACCGTCGCCGGCATGGTTGAGCTTTGCCGCTTCCGCCAGCTTGCTCCCGGCATCAAACGCCTCGTTGACTGGGCGTTCGTTTGAGAGCTTCCTGGCGGTTTCGCCGCTCATGTTCTTCATCACCTCGTGAAAGGCATTTCCGGCCTTTACTACGTGAATTTTCTGCTTCATGGAGAAGAACTCGTGGTTGTCGAATACTTTGTGGAGGTTGTCCATGTTCCAACCGTAGCACGCCCCGAGGAAGATGATGCTGTTTTCGGGGACCACCGCCTCGTCGAACAGTGTCCTCAATCGCTGGGGGTCAATCCTGATGCAGAATTTTTTGAGTTTGCCCGAACGGCGCTTCTTGAGGTATCGTCCGAAGTCGTTGAAGGTCCACAGGCCCTTGTATCCGTCTTTGTTTGTGTACTCGTCCCATTTGTCGTCTCGGTCAATTTTTCCCTGGGCCGTTGCGGGGTATTCTTCGATGGCCAGGCCCGCCGTTTTGCCGTGGCAGAAGATCACAAACACGGCATAGTCCGGTTTTTTCTTGGCTAAGGTGTAGAACTTTTCGACCGTGGCCGGGTTGCCGTCCCCTTCCTTGTACATGTACGATTCGAAGGTGTAGCCTTCGGCCTTGGCCCGCTCCTTGAAAATCACCTCGTGCCTGCTTCCGTCGGGATTGCTCGTGGAAGACCAGAAGATCACCTTCTTCTTCACCGGCGTCTCGTTCGCGCCGTCGGCCGGGACCGCAGCGAGCAGGACGCTCCAAACCACCGCAAGTGCAAGAGTTGTCGTCTTCGAGAATTGCATCTTCCTTGCCTCCTGAAAGTTCAGGCTGCTTGTGCCGTCTTCGTTCAGTCGGGTACTTCCCATTCAGCGAACGTTTGACCCGCATCCTTCCTCAACAGCTGGCGTGCGCCGGCGCATCGAAATCGACTCCTTCGCGCGCACTCAAAGCACTGCTATTACTTTGGTCACAAAGACGTGCGGCAGTCACAGGCCCGAAGCCGCCACCAAGGCGAAGTGGTGACGCCAATCCCTCTCGGCCGTCGCATCCGCCGAAGGCGCCCGATAGGCCCGACGGCGCAGGTGCAGTATACCAAAGCTGCACCGAAAAAAGGCAAGCATTACCGAGCTGCCACGCTGCTGATGCTTCAACCGCCGCCTGGAATAAAGTGGAACTGCACAGTCCGACCGCAAACCGACCCATGCAGTTGCGTGCGATGCGGTTAGCCGTTGCCCGTCAAGCGCCCAGCCTCCTTCGCCGGACGCGGTATAGCTCCATCGGGTCCAGGCACACCGTGATAGTGGGTGATATTATGTCCTCCGCGGCACCTTAGAGGCGCCCTCGGCGCGTTGGGCCGTCACTGGCATGCCGCTGACAACACGAGCACGGCGATTTCCAGTTTTCCATTGCGGATCTGCGGATTCGGGCCGTTCTCTCGGTGGCAGGTCGCAAGCCCGGGTCCCTCCTGGTCAAGAAAATCCGGCTCGCCGGGTCAAACAGACATGGATTCGGTCGATCAATTGTGTACAATGGGGTAAGCCGATCAATGACGGGTTCGGGATCAACGTGTCGCAGGAGGTACACGATGGATGCCGAGGACTCTCATGGCCTACGTTCCCATCGCTTGGCGTGGGGCGCAAAGGCGCGTTCCTACGCCGCCTTGGCCGGGTTGGCTGCGTCCGCGTGGTGCCCGGCCGCCCACGCCGGCCTGACCATCTTCCACCCCGAGAGGGCCAGCGACCGGGCGGCGGATGCTTCGCACTTCGACGCCTTGGCCAACTCCGAGCACATCGCCGCCTGGACCGAATGGTGGTACTTCAACTTCCACGACCCGAACGTGAACGTGAACGGGTGGGACGGTTTCATTTCCTTCTACACCACGGGCGACTTGGGGACGAACGGTGCGGGCGCTCACAACGTGGAGATCATCGTTTCCATCTGGAACTCGAACAACGGCAGCCTGAAATTCGCTACGGGCATCCCTCTGCATACCGGCAGTCCGGGAGGGGTGCAGGATATCAGCGGCTACAGCTCATCGACCACCGTGTGTGACGTCAGCATCGACGTTTCCTCAACGGGCACCTGCACGGCCAAGTTCGACAGCAACAACGACAAATACACAGTTCACGTCGAGAACAGCACGGGGACGCTTCAGATCGACCTGACCTACACGCGGATCACCAAGGGCTTCCTGCCGTGGCTGGAGGGTTTCCCCGACTCCGACTGGCGGAACCTGTTCTGGGCGGTGCCCATGCCCTACGCCAACGTGACGGGTACGATCAAGTTGCCCCTACAGGTGGTGCCGAAAACCATCAGTGGCACGGGCTACCACGACCACAACTGGGGCCATTGGGGCCAGACCGACGCCGTGTGGGACTGGGGCGAGTGTCCCGTTCCCAGCGACAACGCCACCATCATTTTCGGCAAAGTGGACGGCGGGGCGTTCGGAACGGTAGGGATCGTGGTGGCCTTGGACGAAGATGGCCTGATCGCGTGGGACGAAACCGACTGGCGGAATACCATGAATGTCACCTACAAAGGCGGCTGGAGCGACTTCTCGCCCTCGAACTACCCCAACGTGGACCACATCTACGGTGCGGCGGCGGGCAAGATCATCGAGATCACAAGCAGCATCGACCACTACCTGACCGGAAGCCAGTTGGGCTACATCGCCGAGATCATGGCCAGTTACTCGGGCAAGATCTACAAGTCCACGGACCATTCAGAGGTGCTTCTGACAGTGAGTCCCGGCACCAGCAAGGGTTTCCTGGAATACAAGGACTCCGATGGCGAACCGGACACCACGGCGCCGGGCGCGCCGACCGGTCTTACTGCCACGATGTTCAATTGCCAGGTGATCGACCTGGCCTGGATCGCACCCGGAGGCCCTACTACCGGATACAACATCTTTAGGAGCACTGTAGACGGCGGACCTTATCTATACGTTGGTACCGCGAGCGGGGAGACCAGCTACCGCGACTACGGGGTCGACGGGACGACCTATTACTATGTGGTCACCGCCTACGACGCCGTCCCCAACGAGGGCGCCGCGTCGGCGCAGGCCTCCGCAACGACGGACACCGGTTGCCCCGAAATATGCCTCTGGCCCAGGGACGACTTCTTCTGGCACGGACCGCACGTCCCGTTCGACACGTTTACGGCCGACCTCAGCACCTACACGGGCGGGATCGTTGTAGGCAACGTGGGGCCGGACCCGGCTACGAGCGTCACGGTCAAAGGTTACTACGCCACTCCGTCCACGGGGGCGGGCGCCGGCTCCCCCTCGCTGACCTACATCGGCAGCCAATACGTCCCCTCCATTGCACCGTATGGGCAGGAGCCTACCGGGCCGTATTTCTTTACGCCATCTGCAGGCGGCAATGATTTCGGGGAACCCTACTGGATGGTGCTGGCCACCGCGGAGTCACCCACCGATCCCTTCGTCACCGGCGCCCCATGGGATGACAACAACGTGGCCGTGCTCAATTACTGGGAAACAACCGCCCAGGCCGGCGACCCCACCGAACTGCACTTCTGGATGGAGAACAGTGACGTTGACTCCGCGGGCATGGTGCTCGAAATCGACCGCTCGTCCTGTCCGGCCGGCTGGACCACCGAAACCACGCCCTCGGCGGACATGCCCGTGTCCATGGTCCCCGGGCAACGCGATGCTGCGGTTCTGACGATCGTACCCACGGGCAGTACGGGCGGCAGCGTGCACGTGGCCCAGTCCCAGTATAATCTCGACGGTGAATTCGTGCGTATTGCCGGCGGGCTCACCTTGGGTCTGACCGCTACGATGCTGGGCGACACCAACGGGGACAACACGGTGGACCTGACCGACTACGTCGACTTCCAAGCCTGCCTGAGTGGTCCGTCAGGAGGGGATCTGTTCGTGCCACCGTCACAACGTTGTCTGGCTGTTTTCGACTTCGACGTGGACAACGACGTGGACGTACAGGACTTCGCCGGGTTTCAGGAAGCCTTCACCGGATAGCCACGAGTAAGGGTTGAGGGAATCAGGCGACGCAACTCGTTCCTCAAACAACACGCAACCCAACAACCACCACTACAACTCTCGATCCAACCGGCGGTAGTGGATGGCCTCGGAGACGTGATCGGATCGGATGTTGTCGGCGCCAGCCAGGGGGGCGACGGTGCAGGCGATGCGCATGGTTTCGAGCAATTCTGCCAGGGACAGCGGAGGCAGGATTGTCGGGAGACGTTCGGCCAACATCGTCTTGCCTGACCTGGGCGGCCCGATGAGCGCGAGCAGCGTGTGGAACGGTCAACCTGCGGTGTGATGCTGGCAATCCGCGTGATGCGCTCGGTACTGGAATACCTACTACCGAATGGCAAGCGTTCGCCAAGAAGCTTCGCCGGCTGATTCGCGATGCGATCCGCTTGCGCAAGCGCCCCGACTTCACGAGCGAGCGCTACTGGTGTCGCATCGTGCTCATCCACCAGCGGTTTGATGCGCTGGCTGCCGCGGACTATGAGGATGCGGACGCGCGGCGACTGGCCAAGCGTCTGCTCCGGACGTGCGACCACCTGTGGACGTTCCTGGATGAACCGGAGATCCCGTACGAGAACAACTTCGCCGAGCGAATGATCCGCTCAGCCGTGATCCTGAGGAAGAACAGTCAGAGCAATCGTTCGGAGCAAGGCGCTGCCACACAAGCCGTGCTGATGAGCATCTACCGCACGCTGAAACTCCGTGGCTTGAACCCAACCAAGACCATCGCCCAAGCCCTGATAACCTACCTCGCAACCGGAACACTGCCCCCGCTACCCGCACAAACCACTGCAAACGGCTGAAGTGTTACGAATGCGGAATGTTGGGTGACAAACGCTCGTTTAGCGGCGACCCGCAGGGGAGCGCGTACGCGTGCGTAGGGTCTGCTGTGCGGACCACAGAAGACGATTGCGTTCGGGGAACGGTTTGGTCCGCACAGAGTTTGAGAATCTTTTGGTTTTGACGCACTCCCCCGTCGCCGGCCAGGCTGACCTTTGTCGGAACTATCCGGGACCCATTAGTTCCGGTCAGGCGTTCGTCA
>JAZDCZ010000337.1:0-13939 GCA_036679605.1 Gemmatimonadota bacterium | reverse complement strand
TTGGGATTCCGTAGAACGAGGATGCCTGCATCATCGTTCCACGAGGCTCTGCCGTACACCTCCAGCTCTTCCGGGTCACCGCCCACCCAGTGGGTGTCGACCAAGATGTCGGCGTTGCGTCGCGCCCAGTTGGCCGACTCGGCCAATGTATCCCAATTGTCCTGCGTCAAGAGAGACGGCGTAACATACATCTCCTGGAGTTGGGTGCCGCTGCCAAAGTATGCGCGGATTTCGTCGTCGAAGTCGTTTTCCGGATCGGTGTCCAGTTTCCTCGCATGCTTGGCGTAGATGAGTCCGTGCAACATGAGAGCGTTCAACGGGTAAAGCGGACCGCGTTGCACGACACCACGATAGGTTGCCGCATCACGGTACGTGATCCACTGTTGCCTGTCCGATCCGACTCCAGTGAAATTGTGATCGTTTCCGCCGCGCCAGGTGGAGTCGGCATACTTGAGCCAGAATGGCGAAGGGTAGGTGCCGGTAGTGAGGTTGATGTAGAGATCCTGCTTTTCGCTGCGAAGTCTCTCGATCAGATGGATCGCGGCGTCGAAATCACTGTCGAACTGACTACCGGGAATGGCGCTTGCAGCGTTACCAGTGCCATCGAACTTGAACTGGCCCACACCATAGTTCCGGATCATCTCAAGGCAAGTCTCTTCGAAGCGCTCGTAGTACTTGGGGCCGGATAGGGCAAAGCCCCGTTCGTTGGTCTCGAAGCCCTGTGCGCGCCCATTCTCCAATCGCTGGCGACGGGGTTCGCCGTATCCACCCCACGGGGACATCCATACTCCAGGTGCAGCCCCGTAACGGGCAGTGGCGTCGCGCAGCGGAGCGAAGCCGTTGGGGAATCCGGAGTTGAACTTCCACAACGTGGTATGATCGTCCCATCCGTCGTCGAACAAGAAGGAATCGAGCACGACCCCGCGCTTGTCGTGAAGTTCGGTACCGTAGGCTTCGATCACCGCGAGAGCGCCTGCCTCGTCGAACGGGCTGAAGTAACCGAGGTCGTACCACGAGTTGTAGTGCAGGAATGGGCGATACGGATGGGCCCTCTCTCGCTCGACGTAGTTGAGGAAGCCGCGTCGTAGCTGGCCGGCTGGAGTGACTCCGATAACGGACGAGTAGGTCAGAGCAGCACCCGATCTGAGCGGCAATTCCCGAGTCAAACTGCACCGCGTCCGTCCGTTCTCCACGCTGCTCTCGGAGAGGGGGTGCTCGAATCCCACAAACATGTTGCCGGCGACAATCGGTGATCCCCGCACTGTTCCCACGACATTGGCCTCGGGAATGTCCGAGTCCACAAGCGTGATGTTGCTGAGCGGTACGTCTCGTCCTGTCGCTGCGAGTGTGAGTTCCTGTCGTATGTAGGCAGCACCGTTTCTGAGAATGCCTCGCCAGGTAACGGCGACTCCACTGTCGTCGTCTGCGAGTTCGAGAGTTACGACCTGGCCGTCCATGCGATCGGCGTACCGTGAGGCGGACGGGTTCCCCGTCACCCGCTCCACGCGTGGACCTCGCGCCAGCCGCATGGCGGACGAATTGATAGTGGCTCCATCTGCCAGATTCAGCACGAAGGTGTTGGGTGTCAGTGAAATGGTATTGTTTGTGAGGAGATCGACCACGTCCAACGTCCGCAGCTTGTCTTCGGACACAGACCACTTCGCCGCGATCGCATTGTTTCCGATCGATATGATGCGGCCGTCCACTCGGACATTGGATTCTCCGGCATCGAACAGCTGTTTGCGATGCGGTTGGCAGGACGCGGCTATGACGGGAAGCAGTCCAACAGCCCCTCCAGCGGCCGCAGCTCGCGCCATGAAGTCGCGTCGCGTAATCGAGTTATTTCCTAGGCAGATGTCGTGGTTCACGGGCAACCCCTACTTTGCAGGAAAGTCGCGGCCTATCTGAGTCGCTGACTTGAGCCCCAGCGCCACGAAGGTGAGCGTTCCGTTGGCACATCCTCCGCTAACGCATGTGGGCGCGCCGACCACGAACAGATTCTCATGATCGTGGGTTCTCCCGAAGCTGTCACACACGCTACTGTCGGGTGAGTCTCCCATCCGGCAGCCTCCAGACGGATGGTCCTGAAATTCCGTGGTACGCACGGCCATGATCTTGCCGTTGCCCGCGCTCGCCATCCCAGTGAATACGCTCCTGATCTTGCTCTCGGTGTGAGATCGCAGGCTGCGGGAAGCGTCGCTGTCGCGGAAGTCTATTCGGGGCATCGGGTCGCCCCACCGGTTCAGATTGGAGGAATCGAGTGTGAGACTGCTCTCGCGTGCCGGCAACACATCGTAGTAGGCACGAAGCCGAGCGGTGCCACGTTGGGTGCGCGATCTCCAATCGCGCATAACATCATCTCCAAGCATGATGACACCGCTGTCATCGATGAGCCGCGGCTCGCTGCCGAAGGTCGACTCCCATATTCTGAAATCGTGGCGAACGTACTTTTCCAACACGCTGGGTCGCATGAACTTTTTGGACACCAGGCTGTGCTGCGCGTTCATGCCGGGATAGAGCTTCATAGGAAGCCGTATGAACGCATTGAGGTTGCGATGGCCTGCCATGTACTTGCCCACGAGTCCGGAGCTGTTGGCGATACCGCTAGGAAATCTATTGGATGCCGATAGCAGTAACAGGTGCGGAGTCCATGCGTATCCTCCCGCAACTACAAATGTTTTTGCATGGAATTCCACGGACTCGCCGGGTCTGTCACGATCGAGTGCAATGGCGCGCTCAATGCGATCGGTGCCTGCTCCCGGCACGAGCTGGCGTACGAGGGTCCTGGTTATGAGTTCCACTTTTCGCTCTGCGCGCAGCCGCTTCCACGTGAAATCCGGTGAATACTTGGCGCCCACAGGACAGATGGGAAAGCACGTGTCGTTGCGGCAGCAGACCGAGCGACCGGCGTACGGTACAGAATTCTTAGCCGACGGCTGACTCCAAGAGGGGATATTTGCGTTTTCGCCCCAAGTCTTGAGCAGTTCGAGATTGTACGACAGTGGCAGCGCTGGTAGCGGGTAGGGCTTGGATCGTGGGTCCAAGTCGGCCGGGCCCTGTTCGCCAGAGACCCCCATTCTCTCCTCGGCCTCTTGGTAAAACGGATCCAGATCCTCATAGTCGAGCGGCCAGTCGTCTCCCACTCCATACAGCGACTTGATGCGGAAATCCTCTGGACTGAAGCGGGGAGTCACAGCACCCCAATGCATGGCCAGTCCACCGACCTGCATGGAACGGGACTGGATGTTGTGAGATGTCTGCCCTGCGATGTGATCGTTGGGCCAAGGGCTCTCACCGTAGCGTAGATAACGTTCCCGTTTTGCGTAACGCTGTTGGAGCGGTGGGTTGTCATCACCGGCTTCCACCACGACGACCCTGGCATCGCGCTCACCGGTGATTGTTTCTGCGATGAGGGCGGCGGTGATACCGGAGCCGATGATGCAAATGTCGGACTCCACGACTCTAGCCATTGGGCATCGGGTCCGGTCGTTTTGACAACTCGGCAAGCGGTCTGCAAGCGTTCTTTCCTATTGTGGCGCGATAACAAATGTCAGTGGCCTCCGACGTGCCGTAGAAGAAAGCAAGGAGGGCTACCGCTACATGGCGCGCATGTGACGGTGATGGCAGTCGGTCTAGGCGATCGTGTTCGATTGCGGTCGTCACCAGTTGCCGCAACTGCTCTCGCGGTAGGTCTACTAGAGCGATTCCAAACTGTTGGTTGGATATTTCTTCTAGCGCCTGCAATTGAGATTGCCACCGAGGTGTGGGGTCTTCCGCCGAGTAGCCAATCGTACCTGTTCCGTAGCCGTGTAGCAGCTCCGCATTTGGGATGTACTCACGGAGCCAGCGCTGGAACGCCGCGATCCCGCGCTCAACACCGTCATGTCCCAACTCGCTCGGAAGAACGGCATGTCCCAGTGCACCGAGTGATTGGGGAGGGAGCGGTCCCTGAGCTTGACCGACCGGGGCTACAGTGACCGTTCCGTTGGCTGCAACGGCCGCGATCGGTACAGCTGCGGCCATGGATTCCAGGAAGCCTCTTCTGCTGATGTGTGACATGGTCTATCCTACTTGTGCGGCGCCAGGTATACTCTGCCGCCCTTCATTACGAACGCCACGCGCCGCAATGCTGTAATGTCATTTACCGGGTTACCCTCGACAGCGATAATGTCTGCCTCCATTCCCGATGCGATGGCCCCAATCCGGTCATCCATGTTGAGATACTTGGCTGCCAGGGAACTAGCCGACACGATCGCATCCATGGGATCCTGACCGCCGCTTCGCACGCGGTAGATCAATTCCTCGAAGTTGCGGCCGTGTGCACCGGCCACTGCATCGGTGCCGAAGATGATCTTTATGTCCCGCGTGAGCGCATGTTTGAACACGGCAAGTGAACTGGGGAGCGCCCGCTCCATATAACCGAATCCCTCTTCGGTATAGTTGCCGATTCCCAAAAAATGTTCCTTGTTCTCCAAGTAATTGCTATATACGAGCCATATGTGCGGGTCGAAGTAAGTTCCGTGACTGGCCATGAGATCGAGAGTCTCGTCGTCGAGCAAAGCACCATGTTCGATCGCCGTACATCCGGCGAGCACCGAGCGTTGGGCGCTCTCCGGACCGTGGGCGTGGACAGCGGTTCTAAGTCCCTGTGCGCGAGCCTCACCGCAGGCGGCGTCGAGCTGCTCCTGGCTTAACGTGGGCGTACCACCGTTTCGAATGCTTGCCGACGCAAAGATCTTGATGACGTCGGCACCCTCGCCGGCGAATCTCTTGACCCTGGCCCGGATCTCCTCCGGACTCCCTGTCCGTTGGGTTATGGACCCCAGAGACGTGAGCACGCGCGGGCCCGGTATGGATCCTCGCGCAATCCCATCGCGTAGATCCCGATCGAGTGGCGACCCCAGGCTCTGTATCGTCGTAATGCCGGACAACAGTGTGATGTACGCGTTCTCGACGGCGTACAGTGTGGCCTGCGCCGAACTCTCCTCTTCGCGCGAGGCGTGATGTGTCTTGCCGTCGGGGTCGAAATGCCAGACGATGTGATTGTGGGTGTCGATCCCACCGGGAAGCACGGTGAGACCGGAAAGATCGTATACAGTACCCTCTATGGCGGACCCAACGCTCGCTATGCGTGATCCCCTGATGACGATATTGACGTGCTCGGCGGTTCCGCCCTTACCGTCGAGCACCCGGTCTGGGACGAGCGTGATCGGGTTCGTTTGGGAGAAGGCGGTTACGGGTAGAAGGCAAAGTACTGCAAATAGGGACAGGATCTTATTCATCTAATTACCCCTGGGCATTGTGGCGGTCGCATACCATATAAGATGAACTCGGTTCGGTAGACCGCTAGGGTGGCGTCGCATATCTTTGCGCGGGGGAATGACGAGTCGGCGGAGGCGGGAGCAGCCGTCGAAAGGCCAAGAGTGAGGTGTATCGATGAGTCGAAATCTCCGTTCGGTCGCATGTGCAGGGTCGCTACTAGCTCTGTTCGTGAGCTGCAACGCCGAGAGAGGCAGCAACAGGGCAGCCCTGCTGGACCCGGATGCCCCGGTGTGGTCTGAGGCTGCACCACCGGTATTCCGAGCTGATTTCGAGACGAGCAAGGGAAACTTCGTGGTCGAGGTGCATCGCGACTGGGCGCCCCACGGCGCCGATCGATTCTACAACCTCGTTCGGAACGGTTTCTACGATGACATGCGCATATCCCGCGTTCGAGCCGGTTTCATCGCTCAGTTCGGCTTGTCGGGAGACCCCGCGATCACAAAGGCGTGGGAGGGCAGAACGATACCGGACGATCCCGTCCTGCAGAGCAACACTCGTGGGTACGTCAGTTACGCCATGACCGGGCCCGATACGCGCCTCACGCAGGTCTACATCAACTACGACGATAACTCTCGGCTGGATGCCGGGGGGTTTGCGCCGTTCGGCCGAGTGGTAGAAGGAATGGAGATAGTGGACCGATTCTATTCGGGCTATGACGAGAATGCCGGTGGAGGGATGCGTGGCGGCAAGCAGGGCCAGGTCAAGGCCGGCGGAAACGCCTATCTCGATAGGGAATTCCCAGAGCTGGATCGTATAGAAACTGCCAAGGTGATCGTCGAGGGTTTCCCCGAGCCCGCCATCGCCTGGCGGCCCAGGCATTACGTGGCGCACCGGTCCGACGCACCGATCGTGATCGACGGAAAAATCACCGAGTCGTCGTGGCGCAAGGTTCCCTGGACCGAGGACTTCTTGGACATCGAAGGGCCTGCTGGACGAGTTCCCCGGTTTCGTACACGCACCAAGATGCTGTGGGACGATAAGTTTTTCTATGTTGCGGCTGATATGGAGGAGCCTGCTGTGTGGGCCACTCTTAGACAACGCGACGCAGTGATCTACCACGACAACGACTTCGAGATCTTTATAGATCCCGATGGCGATACGCACGAGTACTACGAGCTGGAGGTGAACGCACTCGGTACCGAGTGGGATCTTTTTCTGGTGAAGCCGTATCGTGACGGTGGGCCTGCGCTCAACTCATGGGATATCCAGGGTCTGCGTACTGCCGTGTCGGTCGATGGCACACTGAACGACCCAACGGACAAAGATAGCGGTTGGAGCATCGAGATCGCCTTGCCGTGGGACGTCCTCAAACAGGCAGCAAACAAGAAGGCCCCGCCCGAAGCGGGGGATCAATGGCGCGTCAACTTTTCGCGAGTCGAGTGGCGAACCAAAGTAGAAGCGGGCAAGTACGTGAGGCTGTCGGACAATCCAGAGGGTCGCACTCGGCCCGAGGACAACTGGGTATGGTCGCCACAGGGAATCATCAACATGCACTATCCCGAAATGTGGGGGATCGTCCAATTCTCAAGTGTTCCACCGGGGAAACCAGCGGAGTTCGTGCCCGATGGAAGTGATGCTATCAAATGGACACTCAGGAGAGTCTACTACGCCGAGCGGACCTATTTCAACAGACATGGGCGCTACACAGATGATCTGTCGCAACTAGAAGTGGATGGACTACCGTTGGGTGCCACAGTGGAAGCTACGTCGGAATTGTTCGAGGCGTCGCTGGCCGGCCCAGGCGGACGCACTATCCGTATTTCGCAGGATGGCAGGGTGTGGTAGCGGCGGTGCATGATGAGTAACGCCGACCCAATTGTTGCGTTTGTCGTAACGCACACGCATTGGGATAGGGAATGGTATCGTCCCTACCACGAGTTTCGCGTAGATCTGGTGAGAGTGGTCAGCGAAGTATTGGATCTGCTGGAGCACGACGAGACCTTCGAGTACTTCGTGTTGGATGGACAGACAATAGTGCTGGAGGACTACCTCGCTGTTCGTCCAGACGACAAGAGCCGCATCAAGCGATTGGTCGAACAAGGGAAGCTCGCGATCGGGCCGTGGTATATCCTGCCCGATGAGTTTCTGGTCAGTGCCGAGGCAACGGTTAGGAATCTTATCATCGGACATATGGTCGGCAGTGAGTTCGGTGCCGTACAGAAGGTTGGGTACATGCCGGATTCTTTCGGCCATATCGCGCAGATGCCGCAGATCCTGCGTCAAGCGGAGATTGATTCCTTCATCTACACGCGCGGCAACGGTGCTGAGATCGACGAGATCGGGCACGAATTCTTCTGGCGAGGGCCGGACGGTGCCATCGTTCTCGCTATCAATCAATGCGGCGGGTACTGCAACGCCGGTGCGCTCGGGTTTTCCGAAGATTGGGAAACCAATACGCAACGAAATGTGGAGCCGGAGCGCGCCGTTCAGCAGATCAGAACTTTATTTGAGAAGATGAGCCGTCTGTCGCAGGGAGATGTGTACTTGCTCAACAACGGATGCGACCATCTTCGGCCGCAGCGCGAGTTGAGTTCGATCTTCGAGGCACTGGGAAGCGCTTTCCCCAAGACACAATTCAAACACGCCCGGTTCGAGCACTATCTGAGCGAGGTTCGTTCACGCGACTTCGTCAAGAATAGTTACAGCGGCGAACTCATAGGCGGGCGCCTGCAATTCATTTTGTCAGGCGTGTGGTCGGCGCGTATGTATCTCAAGCAACTAAACGACAGAGCGCAGACCATCTTGGCCGACTACGTTGAGCCGTTTTCGGCATACATGCACTTCATGCTGGGACAACCGTACGAGCAGGGGCTGGTCGACGATTCGTGGAAACTTCTGTTACAAAACCATCCGCACGATTCCATATGTGGATGCAGCACGGACGACGTACACCGCGACATGGTTCCTCGGTTCGATGGAGTGATACAAACGGCCGAGCAATTGTTGCGGGATCAATTGGGATGGTTGGTTCCAGCCTGTGCACGTGGCAGCGACGCCGATGGAGAGACCGTTGTCTGCGTCGGCAATCCTCTGCCGCAGGAGCGCAGCGACATGGTGGATCGATTGATCGTTCTTCGGCCGCCGGGCGCATCGGTGGATCGGCTTGCCATGCATGATGAGTCGGGGCGACCAATAAGATTCGAGATCTTGGAGACATATTACGTAGAGCACTTTTGGGGAGTCGATTGCCGCAAGGAATTGTTTGGCTGGCGGCAGCGGGAGCATTTTCAGATCTACTTGGATGATTTTAGAAAGCGCATAGTCAGGAATGAATCGGAACGGCAGGTTCGAGACACTTTCGTATGGATGCGTTTTCTTGCGACTGACATACCTGCTTTGGGTCATGCCAACTACTACCTGACTGAACGTGCCGATGACGGCCCCCCTACAGATGAGCGAGAAGTGGACAGGGTTGCGGTTGTAGGCAACACCATGAGTAGCGAGTTGTACGATGTCACCGTTCACTGTGACGGGACGTTCGATGTCACCGACAAATCAACGGGCAACCACTTCGAGGGTCTCAACAGACTCGATGACTCGGCCGATGTCGGTGACGAGTACGATTACTCGCCTATTGATAGCGGGGAAGTGGTGTCGTCCGCCGGCGAGGTGGGAACTTTGCGAGTAGTCGACGCCGGAGGGCTGTGCGGTTGCATAGAGGTTCAGTTTCTACTAGAACTACCAAGCGCAGTATCTCACGACCGTGAACGCCGGGTCGCCGACACGGTAGAGTGTAGGGTGCGAACCCGGATCGGGCTCAAGGTTAACGATCCGGTCATCGACGTAGAGTTGTCATTCGACAATCGCGCCGAGGACCATCGTCTGCGGGCGGTGTTTCCGACCACCGTGAAGACCGATTTGGTGCTGTCGGACGGCCAGTTCTACATCAATGAGCGCCCGATGGAGCAGCCGGAAGGTGCCGATTGGGTGCAGCCACCTTCGGGTACCTATCCGCAGCAGGAGTTCACGCTACAGCATGATGGGAGCCGTGGGCTCGCGGTACTGAATCGTGGTCTGCCTGAAATACAAGCCGTGCGAGACGACTCGGCAAAATCGTCGCTTTATCTCACGCTATTGAGGTCGGTGGGTTGGCTGTCGCGCGACGACTTTGCCGCTAGGTGCTGGTCCAATGCCGGTCCAACGATCAAGACACCTGACGCCCAGTGCATCGGAGAACACACCTTCCAGTATGGAGTGATTCCGCTTGGAGTCGAGTACGAGGTCGAAGCGGTCAAGGAGGCCAGTCGCCGTTACCGAGTGCCGGTCGCGGTCGGCCAGGGTGTACGAGACGGGTCCGTCGCCGGAGGCCGAGGTCTGCTTCGTAAGAGTACATCAGCGACGAGCATCAGCGCCGTCAAGAAGCATGAGTCACGGAATACTCTCGTGGTCCGACTGTACAACCTCATTGGCTCGCCGGTCGATGAGACGCTCACCCTGGGAGTGAACGTGGTGAGAGCCTGGCGTACGAATCTGCTGGAGGAGCGACAGACTCCCATCGATGTCGAAGCACCGCGTGAAGTACGCCTTCACTTGGACCCTCACGAGATCGTTACGATCGAGTTGGAGCTAGATCGTCACTTGGATGCCACCCCCTGATACATGTAGCCATGTAACTTGGGAAGCTTGTCCAAATAGAATTCCCGCAACTTTGTGATGGTGAATCCGTGGCTCTCGATTAGTTGTTTGATGTCCCGGTTCAGATTGCAGCCGTCGGCGATCAGTTTTTGCACCGGGTTCAATCGGTTCTGCCATTTCCGCACATTTCTGTCCGGACTTCGTCCGTGCTCAGCGAAAAAGAAGCGACCGGTCGGCCTCAAGACCCGGTGAATTTCTCGCAGTGCCTGTCCGACGTCACGGATGCTGCACAAAGTCCACCCGCTCACTACACAATCGTAGCTCTCATTCGCCATCGGGAGAGTCTCGCCATTCAACACGAGATGTTCGACTTCGATGCCCGAATCGCTAATTCTTTGTTTTGCCTTGGCGGCCATACCGGGGTTCTTGTCGATGGCGGTGAGTTTCCGTACACTGGCCGGGTAGTGAGGTAGGTTCAGGCCTGTGCCGAATCCTATTTCCAGCACGTCTCCCTCCACGCCTTCGAGAAGCGCCTTCCGAACGTCGGGGAATTGGGAAGATGCCATCAATAGATTGCATCCCCACGGAACTACGAACCTCGAGTAAAATCCCATATTGCTTCTTGGTCGACAGATACTGAGTTCGAGTGGTCGGCATGAAGCTGCCGCTGCTCGGTCAGGCTGACAACTTAATGTATATGCAGATACGGTCGGGTGCAGTCACGACCTAGCGAATATGCAATCGGGCGTCAACCGGCTAGGCTTTGCGGATGAATTGGACGGTTGGGGTCTAATTGAAGTGCGTACAGATTGCCTACAATGTTTGGTCCATACACTGACCTGCTCTGGATCGGCTTCGGGATTGGCAGCGTTCTAGGGGCCATCGCGGCCGTTGTGCGCTCGCGAACCACGCCGTTGGAGGGGAAACGTTGGGTGGTTGCAGTCGGCGGCGCGACCGGCGCGATTGTCGGCGCGGTAGTCTTTCTGGGCGTAGCCACGCTTGCAGCCGTGTTCGATCATTTCTCAGATCGCTCAAACAGCCGGGAGTTGTTTGTCCCTGCCTTCCTCACCCTGTTGATCTTGTTCGCATTCTTTGTCGTGCGCCGAAAATAGCGGTGTCAGTTGTCGCTGACCTCGTTGGCGAAGGGGAGTGAGTCGAGGGGGATCTTCATCGTACCACTGCCGACTACATATAGAAACTTACCATCGTCGGCTTCCGAGTTTGCGCGGCATGACCTTGGCCATGTGACGCCGCCTAAGGCACGTTGGAGTTGAAGATATCGAGGTGAATCTTCCAGGACCCATCGGGTTGCCTTTGAAAGATGGTCATGTACTTGCCGTCGACATCGATTGCGTCGCCTTCTTCCTTGGGAGTCAAAGTTGCTTTGTAAGTACCCCGAGCGAACGCCCAGTCACGAGCCGCCCCGACCTCCTCGTTGGTGATTCGGATGTTGAAGGTGAACTGATCCAGTACACCTTTGTTTCTTGCCCGTATCTGATCCTTGCCGATAACCGGAGGCTCACCTGGCGGCATCTGTACCCCGCCTTCGGTCCATAGGGACATCCAGCGATCTAGATCGCCTGAGTTAAGGCTGGAAGAGTACTGGTTCCAGATGTCGTTGACCGCAGCAATATCGGCCTCCAGGTTTCCCCTTTCCTGCGAGGAACACCCAGCCAGCAAGAGCATGACTCCCGAGACGATGCAGGTTGTGGATTGCAGTGGTGATCTCTCTTTCATTGCCTGTCCTCCTTCATCAAGAACACTGAACCGCCCCCATCCGTGCCGTCTCACTTGTAAACGACCGGACCAGTCTACCACAATATGCGGGGCTTACTCGGTCATGCGAGGTCGCGGTCTAACTCGTAAATGGACTGACCAACATATGTCCATATCTTACACGTCACCCGCGGGATTGCAACGTAATCAGGTTGTGGGTACGGGCAACCAAATTCCCATAATCACTTAGAGTTAGTTCGCCCGTCCAAACAGTACTGGCCACATGAGCTTCGGCACTGCATCTTAGCCCCATGACCGAGATTACGTCCGACCTCTCGACCGCCCTCGCAGGTTTCATCGTGAAGTTCACGCGGCGATTCCACGTGCTAGGTTGAGCCGCGCTGGGATAAAGAGATACACCTGACATCCCGCACTATTGGAGGACTCCATGCGCAACACCGCCTCAGGGGTTCTGAGCGTGGTGGCCGTCGCTGTGCTAGCGCATACGGCCGCTGCTCAAGACCAAGTCACTCGCTACGTTCGGTACGCGCTCGAAGGCCGCGTGTCGTACGGTATTCTCGAGGGCGAGATCATCGTGGAGTTGCAGGGGGGCCTGTTCGAGTCACCGCGCCGTACCGGCCGCACGATGCCGCTTTCCACCGTGCGATTGCTTGCACCAGTCGAGCCGTCGAAAGTGATTGCGGTCGGCCTCAATTACCGCAGCCACCTTGGTAGCAGACCTCCGGCGGAATACCCGGGGCTGTTCGCGAAATACCCGACCTCGATCGTGGGACATGAGGCGCACATCGTAATGCCGCCCGACGCCGAGAACCTGCATTACGAAGGAGAACTCGTCGTGGTAATCGGCAAGCAAGCGAGCAACGTCTCGGCCGTCGACGCGCACGAGTACATCTTCGGTGTCACGGCCGGTAACGACGTGAGCGAGCGCGACTGGCAGCGTGCGGATCTCCAGTGGCTTCGGGCCAAAGCGTCCGATACTTTCGGCCCGCTCGGGCCCACCGTCGCCACGGGGCTGGATTACAACAACCTGCTCGTCCAGACCCGACTCAACGGTGAACTGCGACAATCAGAGCGCAGCGCCGATTTGATTTTTGACGTAGACGAGATTGTGAGCTACGTGAGCCGGTATGTCACGTTGATGCCCGGGGACGTCATCTTCACGGGTACTCCGGGTACAACGGCAGCCATGAAACCGGGAGACGTGGTGGAAGTCGAGGTCGAGGGTGTAGGGGTCTTGCGAAACACAGTCGTTGCCGCGGGAGACCGGCGGCACTAGAGCCGCATCCCTTGCGAAGACTCCAGGTTGATCGCTGGCCACCTGCGCTTCGGCACTGCATCTTAGCCCCATGACCGAGATCACGTCCCGGCTCTCGACCGCCCTCGAGCAGCAGCAGGTTTGAATCTTCCCAACTAAGGAGGTACGAGTTATGAGGTGCCAAACATTTGCAGCGTTCGTTTCGGTCATGTTGCGCAGGAGGTACGACGCTACATCAACGCACGGTCCGCCACCGATTCGACCGCCCTGCCATTTAGCGGCGCGGTGCTGGTGGGCAACACGCTGTATCTGTCTGGAACTATAGGGCTGACGATGGACGACCTCGTGTCGGTGCAGGTGTTTTGCTCCGACGTTGCATACTACGCTGCGTTCAATGCGGTTTATCGCACGTATTTCACGAGAGAGTTTCCAGCGAGGGCCTTTGTCGGTGCCGGTACGTTGCTTTTCGAAGCCCGGTTCGAGGTGCAGGGCATTGCCGTAAAACGGTGAGCCGGGTGAAGTGGGTATCGTCTGACCCTGGTACTGGCCACCTGAGCTGCGGCACTGCATCTTAGCCCCATGACCGAGATCACGTCCCGGCTCTCGACTGCCCTTGCTGACCGTTATCGAGGTTGCGAGTCGGCGCAGGTGCTATGCAGACGGTAGACCTGGCTCCCAACCTGACGCTGCTTTGGCTACGTCGTGCCCTTTGGTGCGGCGTCGTTATCCTCGTGCTAATCGGTGTGGCAACGGCGATAGCCAGAGCCGTCTTCCTTGACGATTGGGGCACTCAGTTGGAGCCCTTCCGCCAGCAGCTGCTCTCCGCGCTGCAGCGAAACAACCCCTTTTGGGCGGAGCGGCGAGAGGAATTGCGGCGGTTCGATGGCCGGTTTGGCGCTCACCCACTCCTCACCCTGCTGCACGTTCTGCCCGGCTGCATTCTTCTCACCCTAGCACCGTTCCAGTTCTCTCGGCGGATCCGAAGCCGCCACATTCAGTTCCATCGGTGGTCCGGTCGCGTACTCATTGTTACGACCTTCGTCGTCGTCC
>JAZDCZ010000336.1:0-9724 GCA_036679605.1 Gemmatimonadota bacterium | reverse complement strand
TCCCTGCACTCGCGTGATCGCCGCCGTCAATGTCGTCTTACCATGATCAACGTGACCTATAGTCCCTACATTCACATGAGGCTTCGTTCGCTCAAACTTTTGCTTCGCCATTGTTTCAGATTCTCACGTCAAGTGTGTAAACGTTGAGGCTCAGCGCCTAGACATACATCCCCTACACCTCAAAACCGGAGCAACCCCAATTCGGCTTCCAGCTCAAGCTCGCGACCGGGATTGAACCGGTGACCTCGTCCTTACCAAGGACGCGCTCTACCGACTGAGCTACGCGAGCGAAGCGGGCGACGGGACTCGAACCCGCGACCCTCAGCTTGGAAGGCTGATGCTCTACCAGTCTGAGCTACACCCGCAAAGCAATGCCCACTCGACCCGGAACCAACCTCGATCCAACATCAGCCGATGGTGGGGGTAGGATTCGAACCTACGTAGGCGTTCGCCGGCAGATTTACAGTCTGCTCCCTTTAGCCACTCGGGCACCCCACCCAACACGTCACCCCCACATCAAGAGACCACCCCGTGAACACAGTCGGGGTGGATCGATTTTGTAGGGACCACAACCTTTCCCTACCTCCAGAATTTGACGGAGCTGACGAAGGGACTCGAACCCCCAACCTGCTGATTACAAATCAGCTGCTCTACCAGTTGAGCTACGTCAGCACAGCGCTAGGCCGATTTCCCGAGTCACGTAGGATAACTGGCCTTTGGCAAACAATCAACTGGCCAATAGAGGCTGTGGCGGATGGCTACGATGTCAATGAGCGGCGAGTCTCCAGCGCGTGCCCTGTGCCGAATCCTCCAACTCGACACCGCGGGCCATAAGTTCGGCCCGGATGGCGTCTGCCGTTCCAAAATCTCGCGATTCCCGAGCCGCTTGGCGGGCGGCGATCCTCTCTTCAATCCAGTTCTGGAAGTCCTCGCCCACGTCAACCGCCGATGGCAGGATATCTAGAACACCCAGCGCCTTGTCGAGAGCCATCAACGCAGCCGATGCCTCGGATGGCCCCCACACACCTTGGTCGATCTCGCGATTGGCCGTCCGCGCAAACGAAAATATAGCGGCCACAGCCTGCGGCGCATTGAGGTCGTCGTCCAAGCCGCGCCTAAATTCTGACTCAAAACGTACCGCCGAGTCCGGCGGTTTCATTTCATGGTGAGAGCCTCGGCCTGCCATTTCCTTTAGTCTGCCATGCAGCTCTCCCAGTCGCCGCACACCCTCGGTTGCCCCGTTCAAGGCTTCGTCGGAAAAGCTTAGCTGCTGACGGTAATGCGTGGAAAAATACAGCATCCGAACTGCAGCCGCGTCCACCCCCTCCTCTTGCAAGTCTCTGGCGGTCAATATGTTACCGAATCGTTTGGACATCTTGGTCCCGGAAAGCGTCAGGAATTCGCCGTGTACCCAAAACCTGGCAAACTGTAACCCCGTGACGCCCTCGGATTGTGCAATTTCGTTCTCGTGGTGCGGAAAGATGAGATCAACCCCGCCAGCATGAATATCCACGGTCTCCACACCGTAGCGCTGTTTGATCTCGCTCAGCGCCATGGCCGAACACTCCAGGTGCCAGCCCGGGCGCCCCCGTCCGAACGGTGCGTCCCAGGCCGCCCCAACCTTCTCATCTTCCGCAGCCGCAACCTTCCACAGCGCGAAGTCTCGAGCGTCTTCCTTTTCATAGTCATCACTCTCGACCCGGGTCCCCGAACGAAGGTTGTCCAGTTCTATCCCGGACAACTTCCCGTACCCTTCAAACCGGTTGAGCGCGAAGTAGATCGACCCATCCTCCCCACGGTAGGCAAGACCCTTGGCCAGAAGCTGCTCGACCAACTTCACCATGGGCTCCACATATTCGGTCGCCCTGGGATAAACCTCTGCAGGGCATATCCTTAGATACTTACAATCTCGAAAAAAAGCCTCGATAAAGGGATCCGTATGGTCCTTGAGGGATACACCCTGCTTGACCGCCGCTGCGATCGTCCGGTCATCTACATCGGTCAGGTTCATGATCTGAAACACATCGTAGCCCGAATACTCCAGGTAGCGTCGCAGGAGATCCTCGAAAACAAATGTGCGGAAATTACCGATGTGCGCATAATTCCAGACCGTTGGCCCGCAAGTGTACATCGTAACCCGACCCGGAACTAGCGGAACAAACGGCTCTACCCGGTTCGTCAATGTGTTGTAAAGCTGGAGTGTCATGCAGCGGCGCTTATTACTGAGTCACACCCATGTTGGGTCTTCCAATGAATTTGGCGGCTAAAGCTAGGTGGACCCCGAGTGAGCGTCAACGATTCGTCAGGGACGCCCTAAAACGAGGGAGATCGCTGCGGGGCCCGAGAGCCAGGTCAGGGTGCCGGCACACACCAGAGCCGCCAGCGGAATAGCAATGTGCACCGGTCTAAACCTACTTCCTTCGACTGCGCGGAGACCTATTGACCAAAGAACTACAGACCAGAGCGTGATGAGATTTGCGCGGCTATCGAAGATCTCCAACCACCGCGGCGCAGGGGCGGGGGTGGTCGCACTCCGCAACAACTTAGCGCCCGTCGAAAAACCGTGGGGAAGCCTTACCGCATCGCCCAGAGTAGGATGGCTACCGAGATGGACGAGGTAAGTGACCGCTAGTTCGCCAATCTGATGAACCAAGATCGGAGCCAATCCTAACACGGCCACGGATACCAAAGCTCGTTTGCGGTCAGCCGCCAGCGATAGTAGTGGATCGGCAATCAACACCACGAGAACCGCCGCGAAGATGAGGCTTGGCTGCGCTACCACACGATCAATCGAGATCAGGCGGATGAGCCCCGATTGCATAGCATCGTAATGCAATTGCGCCATGGGATCGCGTGTACTCAAGACCTGTTCGAGTACAGTCAATTGCCGCGGCAGCGTAGCAACTCCCAGCAGTGCTGCCGCAACGAAGAGCGTTACGCCAACCGAAGCCGCGCATGGCCGATCGGCAGCATCGCGCATGGCGCGACCGGGATTCACCATGATCGACCAAAGCACCGAGCATGTCTGCCGTACGGAGTTCATCGCAGCCCTCCTTCTGCCCGCGCGGCCGCGGATAGTAGGAGGTCCTCCAATGCCTTATACCGGATCCTCGACCCAGCCACCGCAATCCGAGCCGTATGACATGCCGCAATGACATTCTCGATTGTAAGTCCATCGGTAAGCGGGACACCTACGCCCTCTCCGGTTCTGACTGATCCGGGAAACCTCGCGAGCAACCTATCGGTACTGGCCAACCCGGACCCACTAAGAGAGATCTCGGCAACCCGCTGTGAAACGAGTCCTCCGACCGAAACGTCTGCGGCCATTTGTCCACCCCACAGGACGATGACTCTTGTGGCCAATCTCTCGAGGGTTGCAAGATCGTGAGACGCGATCAACACTATCCTGCCAGAGGCAGCCAGCTCGGCGATCCGAGTTCGCAGGCTGCGTGCGACGAGCGGATCGACGCCGCTAATGACCTCGTCTAGCACCAACACCGCGCTCCCGGTAACCGCAGCGGCGGCCAATGCCAGACGCTGACCCATACCACGCGAATACTCTGCAATCCGGCGCCCTCCGAATTCATCAAGGGCCCCCAATTCCACCGCCCACCGGACCAACTTCGTACGCTGAGACGGCCCCGTTGCTCGGTGGCTGGCCAGATACTTGAGCCACTCGATTCCGGTCAGTTCGGGCGGCAGGAGCGGTGGATCGGGCGCATAGCCCACGAGTCGCCGGGCATCTCGAGTGCCGGCATGATGCCCCGCCACCGTAATCGTCCCGGAACTCAGAGGGATTTCTCCCGCGACCAACCTCAGCAATGTGGTCTTTCCTGCCCCGTTGGGACCTACCACACCGATGATCTCGCCACTCGTAGCCTCTAGCGAACAACTGGAGATCGCCAGACGACGGCGCTTGCCCGCACCGAAAGCGCGCGTGACGTCGGCGATGCTCAGTTGGGTCACGAAACACCCGCCACTGAGGGAGTTTGCGATCTATAGCGTACCGCAGTCGTCCAGGCCGACAGGATGACACCAAGCACAATCCAGCTCAGCAAGACAAGACAATCCGTCACGTTAGGTTCGCCAAGCCAGCGTGCCGCGCGCCATTCGAGCGGGAGCACATTCCACAGGAGCACTACTGCTCCGCGCACAACAGGCCACGGCTCGAACATGACAGACACTCCCGAGGGTCCAATGCCGCCGAGCCAAGTTCCTACTAGTCCCAGCCCGGCCGCAGCCGACGCCCCCACGAGTGGCGTGCCTGCAGTTACCGCGGCCACGACGGCCGCCGCGTATATCATTGAAACCAGGCCTACCTTGCCCGGACTTGCCTCTGCACCCCCCACCAGCACCGCAACGGCAACGATTGGGAGAGTGACGAGAAGCGCTCCGATCAGTCGGCCCGTTGAAACAATCCACCAACCCGCCGCTACCCTTCTGGCAGCGGCCAACGCCGCGCCAGGTGCAAAAAGCCGCGACCCTCCGACGGCTCCGAGCGTTCCGGCCACAAGAAGTGCCGTTTTGGTTAGCCCGGCTGCTGTCTCAGCTTGACCACGGGCGACCGCCATCCCGATAACAAGCAGGCAGAGCAAGACAGCTAACCTGGGCGACCTGTGGCGCATCACGAGTTGAGCGCCAAGCACCACTTCGGCCTTTGCGGCTAATCCTATGCGAGTCATCGGAGGTTGTGGACGGGGAGTTGTTCACTCCCCGCCCGTGCCCGACCGGCCAATTTACTAACCGTCGTTGATTGTCCTAAAACACTCTGCAAATGACACCGCGAATCATGTAACACCATCCGCGAATCGCTACTGACTCTGCGTCGTTGCCCTGAAAATCTTCGTCGCATGAATACACTGCCTCTTGTAAGCACCTCTTGAGCTTGCCGCCCTGAGCATCCGCCGGTTTGGGATTGGCGAGAAAGCCGAGTGTACCCACCAGGAACGCTGTCGCTATCAATCGTTTCATTGGTTTCCTCCTTCAAACAAAGCGTGATAATGGAGGCCGACCAGGCGACGCCCGCTTCGAGCGCGAGCAAAGGGTACACCTCCCTTCCCCAAGAAGTGGTACCAACAGAACGCACCGGTGCACGATTAATCGCGAACCCTTTTGAAATGCTCTGTGTTGTAGGATTAGGAGGGTATGGAAACCGCTCGACGTTCCCCGGTCTGACCAATCAGGACAGCGGAGGGGAGACATTCGACGTTGTGATCTTTGTATACCTGACAGATTAGGATATGGCGGACGACAACAATGGTTACCGCCAGGAGAGGGACAGCCACAACTAGACCAAGTACTCCCAGAAACTGAGCCATAATGAGAATGCTCATGATGGTGAGAACAGGGGGCAAACTCAGTCTTTCCTGGAAAATCAGCGGGGCCACAACGTTGGCTTCCAAGAGATGGATTCCGATACCGAGAGCCAGCACTGCAATTGCCGAGGGCCAGCTTCCCAAGACGAGCATCAGTAGAGCTGGTGCCACAGTGGACAACAGAGTGCCGAAAAACGGCACGATCGCGGCAACTCCCGCGAAAAGCCCGAATGCAAGAGCATGAGGGACTCCCAGGATCCAGAGGCCAAGGGCCGTCAACGCTCCCAGAACCAGCATCGCGAGAAGCTGTGCCCAGATCCATGCGCGCATGGTGTTACCCAGATCGGCTGCTATTGCCCTTGCCGTATCGCGATAGTTCGGCGGCAAAAGACCAATGAATCCCTCACGGTAGCTCGCCGGATCGCGGGCCAAGTAGATCGCCATGGCCAAGACACTGACCGTCTCAATCACTAGGCGACCGCCCGCCGTGAGATACGGCAGGAACGAAGCCCGAAGAAAGCTCGTGGCATCCGCGATCATTGAGTCGACGAAGCCCACTTCCGTCAGGTCCGGCATAGCCCGATCGAGTATCGGATAATCTTGCGCAAGCGGAGTCAGCAGCGCTTCCAATCGTTGTACGTATCCAGGAAGCGCCGAAACCAGTTCCTGTCCCTGCTCGAAGGCAGGCGGCAGAATCACGACCACCAGCGCCGCAGCTCCCAAAACCGTGAGGACCACCGCCACCGGGAGTGCCAACAGCCGTGGCAGACGGGCTCTTGCCATGATGACACTTGTGACTGCGCAAAGGTACGCGGCGAGGAGCGACGAGAGGAAAACAAGCAAGATGGGCTCGGCGATCCTCCCGAAAAGAAGCAACAAAAAAGCGGCGACAAAGAGAATAACCAGTGTCGCCGCTATGCCTCGCCCGCCTATATCGGGCATCAGCCTGCCTGACCTACGTCTTCTTCCTTCTCCTCAGAGTCGTCGGGTTCTTCCGCCAAAATTTCCGCTTCAGCCACGTCATCCGCCTCACCAGCTCCGAGTTGAGCGCGCTCAGCCACCTCGCCGGATCCCAATAGGCCCATCTTCTTTTTGAGTTCGAGCAACTGCTGGTCGGCACTGCCGTGATATTCGAGAACGTCAAACTGTTTCTCAAGCAAGTCGCCTGAGAGGTCCTCCGACAACTCTGCTGCAGCAAGCGCTTTTCGTTCTGTCTCTTCTATTTTTTCTGTCATCCTCTCAAAGTTTTCAAAGGCACTTTTGTCTCCCATACTACTCATCGTTGCCTGGATCCTACCCTGTGCCTCTGCTCTCTTTTGACGAGCAATCAGAATATTTCGCTTGCGCTTGGCCTCTTCGATTTTGTCGTTCAACTGCCGCAACGAACCCTTGAGTTGCTCACTCTCGGTTTTTTGCCTAACCCAGGTCTCGTGCAAGCTCTGCGCGTTCTGCAAGTGCTCAGCGTGACGCATTAGCGCCTGCTTAGCTAGATCGTCTCGGCCCTCCTTGACCGCAAGAATGGCTCGCTGCTCCCATTCCTGCGCCTGAGTTTTCTCCTTCCCGACATGGGCCTGAAGTTTCTTCTCGTCGGCGATCGCGCCGGCCACCTCCTGTTTGGCCTTCGAGAGCTGCCCTCGCATATCATCGATGGCCTGATTGAGAACCTTCTCGGGATTCTCGGCTCGAGAAATCAAGTCGTTGATGTTCGACTTAAGCAGTGTGGAAATGCGCTGAAAGATTCCCATAGACGAGTTTACGCCTCCCTATCTGTAATCCCGGACCATCACCATGCGGTCCGTCAATTCTACCTAAAGACTCTAAGAGCACTACTCATGCTCAACCACCTATTGGGCCGCTCTAGTCTCTCCGAGAGCCCTTCTGGCTCGCGCATCGGTCAAGATGCGCTCGGTAAATTCCATCCGTTCGCCCAGCTCCGTCAGATCAGCTCGCAACTCACCCAGCTCTTCCTCCATTCGGTCGGCGAGCTCTTCAACCCGTTCCATGACCGCGGGATCCAACCTACCTCCGTGCTTACTCCGCATCGAGTCGGCGACGGCTTCTGGTAGCTCGGATCTGAAAAACCACCGGCCACACACTATCAGGGCAACGGCCATTAGAATTGTGCCCAATCGGCTAACCTCTCATTAAAATCAACACTTTTCTTCGACTTCCGCCACTGGATAGGTTTGGATCACCTTACGCCAAACATAACAGAATGTTTCATAGATGAACGTCCATGTAATGCCGGTGTCGAGCAGTTGGGCCTATTGGCTAGGCCGGTTCAGTGCGCCTACATCATCCCGCCGAGTCAACAGTCGCTCCGCAAAATCGACGCGCTCCTGCACCTCCGCCACCTCATGACGCAGCGCGTCCAGTTCCTCCGATAACGCCATCTGAGATTCCCCGATCTTGGCCAATTTCTCGTCCGAGACACCTTTGCCACCGCCTCTGATACGATCGGCTAGAGCACGGCCAATTGGAGTAACACTGAGAAGCCAAAACGTCCCGCCACCAAACACGGCAACTCCAAACATCACTCCAAGAAAGTCCTCCATCAACCAGCACCGGGCAGAGAGGATTGGCGACGTTCAGTAAGCATCCGTTCGGCGAAGTCCAGACGCTCCTCCAACTCCTCCATGTGCAAACTGTTGCTCTCCAGAGATTCCACTTTTTCACGCAGCCGCTCCAGCTCCTGCATGATGGCTTCGTCGGGAGCGGTGAGCCTCCGTTTGTCCTTTCGGTCGATCAGGCGATTGACTATCCGGTAAACCCCGAAGAGGAAAAAAGCCCCCATCCCCATCGCAACGAGTGGGAAGATGACGTTCTGGATCCAAACAAAATCAGGCATCGACGGAGCTAGCCTTCCAGCGGGGGTGCGGAGCGTGGCGAGCCCTTGGCCAGCAACCGCTCAGTGAAGTCCAGTCGCTCTTCCACCTCGGACAGTCGATACCTCAGATCGTCCACTTCGGTGTGCAACGCCTCCGTCTCGGCGGAATCATGCAGTTGCGGGCGGTTGCCGGATACTCGATCGGCGAGCGCCTTGCCAAACGGGCCCCGCAGAATGAAGACTGCGGCAACACTGAAAAACAATGATATTGGAACTAGAAAAGGGGCCAGCTCAGACACGACCAAGTCCTTTCAGGCTAAGAGTCCCATACGGCCCTACGTTTCAAATAGTGTCAACTCGGACACCGGTAGTAAAGTGACCCTCTACGAGTCCCGCCTCGTGTCAAAGGCAGAGCACTCGCTCCAGCGCCTTGCCCGTGTCCGACTCTTGGTTCGCAACAATTTCCTCCGGTGATCCGCAAGCCACGACAGAACCACCAGCGTCACCACCCTCAGGTCCAAGATCGATCACCCAATCGGCCGTCTTGACTACCTCCATATTGTGCTCGATCACTATCACTGTATTGCCTTTGTCCACCAGACGGTGCAACACATCCAGCAACAGCCGCACATCCTCAAAATGCAAGCCGGTAGTTGGCTCGTCCAGAATATAGAGAGTTCGGCCGGTGTCTCGTTTGCTTAGTTCAGTAGCGAGCTTGACCCGCTGGGCCTCCCCTCCCGAAAGGGTGGTAGCGCTTTGGCCAAGATGGATGTACCCCAATCCGACGTCATTCAGTAGGTCCAACTTTCGGCGGATTCTGGGCTGGTGTTCGAAGAACTCGAGAGCGGTCGCCACGCTCATCTCCAATACGTCGGAGATACAGGCCCCCCGGTAGAGCACCTCCAACGTCTCACGGTTGTAGCGCTTGCCTCTACAGATATCACACGACACGTATACGTCGGGGAGGAAGTGCATCTCGATCTTGACCAAACCATCGCCGTGGCACGACTCACATCGGCCGCCCTTGACGTTGAATGAAAAGCGACCGGGTCGGTACCCTCGGATCTTCGATTCCGCCAATTGGGCGAAGAGATCTCGGATGGGCGTAAACAATCCTGCGTACGTGGCCGGATTCGACCGGGGAGTACGACCTATCGGAGTCTGGTCGATGTCAAGCACTTTATCTATGTGCTCGATGCCGTCTATTCGAGTGTGGGCACCGGGAAGCACCCGGGACCCATAGAAGTGGCGGGCGAGGGCCCTATAAAGGATATCAGTTACAAGGGTCGACTTCCCCGAGCCGGAAACACCGGTAACGGCTGTGAACGTAGAGAGCGGGAAGCTCACGTCGATTCGCTTCAGATTGTGCTCGGTGGCGCAGCGCACCTCGAGCGTGCGGGCAGGATCCATGAATCGCCGCCTGGACGGTACTCCTATTCGCAGATCACCTCTCATGTACCGACCGGTAAGTGACGTATCGTGCCTGAGCACTGCATCCACAGACCCTTGGACTACGACGCGCCCACCCTCCCGCCCCGCTCGGGGACCGAGATCGATGACATGGTCGGCTGCCCGAATTGTC
>JAZDCZ010000335.1:0-3933 GCA_036679605.1 Gemmatimonadota bacterium | reverse complement strand
AGGGTTCGACAAGCATGGATTCATCGAACGATGGTCCGCATCGGGGGTAGGGGCATCGGTTTGCATGACCAAGGCGATCGAAGAGCACTGTAGGCGTCAGGGCATCCGTCCTCCTGAGTACAACGTGGTTTACGATGGATTGGATTTAGATGAATTCCAGCCGACTAGGAACCGGGATGACGTTCGCGAGGAGTTGGGCATCGAGAACGAGGCGTTTGTCGTTGGCGTCGTCGGTAACATCCAGGAATGGAAAGGCCAGCTGGTTCTGCTCGAGGCGATGGCGACACTACGCGAAAACGTTCCTGGTGCTGTCGCGGTCATTGTGGGAGGAGTACACCGTAGCGGCATGACCTATGCCGATCGTATGCGACGTTTTGTCGAGGAACACGGGTTGTCCGAGCATGTCATTATGACCGGAGCGCGAGACGATGTCGGCGATCTAATGAATTGTATGGATGTCGTTGTCCATACTTCCGTGCGCGGGGAGCCCTTCGGACGGGTGATTATAGAAGGAATGGCTGTCGGCAAGCCGGTTGTGGCAACACGCGCCGGGGGTGTGCCTGAGTTTGTACACGACGGAGAGAATGGTTTGCTTGTCGAGCCTGGGGATTCTCGGCAGCTCGCGGATGTGCTCGAGAGATTGTATGCTGATGCCGAACTGTGTCTACGGCTTTCGGCCGGCGCACGGGAATCCGTGGAAAGATTCAGCGTTGCTCATCACGTCGAGGAGATGACGAAAGTCTATGAGCGCGTTGCACGACGTCACGGTATCGTTGGGCGCGGAGTTCCTCTGTCCCGGCGAACGCACGCGACCTGAAATGTCCGAGGCACGGCCAGAGCGGTCGGTGTGGTTGCGCCTGCACGGAATCACCCTGCAACTTACGGCGGATTATACGCCGTTTCTCGAGTACGTTAACATGGCGATGCGGCCCTTCGTGACCTCCGCCGTCGATGCGCCTCAGGTTCGTTCCCATCTCGAATGGATCAACGGTCCGCCGTCTGCGTCGCCTTCCGAGGCATTCGGGGTCGAGCGGTGGGATCGACGCCCCGACAGAGATCTTTACTTGGTGGGTTCGAATGCGTACTGGCTGCGGATAGACGATTTTCGCGATTTTCAACTTGCGGCGTCGTGGACCGGTACCTTACGTTTGACGGGCCGCTACTATTTTCACCTCGGCGGGAGCGGCACCGCCGAGGCTTTGCGACGCTTGCGCTGGGCGGCGAAATTGGATCGGCTGCGTGCCGGCCGATTCAGTACGATTCTCTATTACATGGTTTACCATCCGATTGTGTGGTGGCTGAGCCGTCACCGGGCTCTCCATGTCCTACACGGTGCTGGGGTGTGTAAGGATGGAAGGGCTGCGTTATTCGGGGGCATGCCGGGATGCGGAAAATCGACATTGGCGGTCAGTCTGCTTTCGGATCCGGCTTGTATGATGCTTTCCGATAACATGGTCTTGTACGACACCGACCAGGTGCGTGCGTGTCCGGAATTGCTGTTGCTGGACCGAGCGAGTCTCGCGATGGTGGGGACGGCGGCGAAACGACTGCAGCCGGCCGGAGACACTCGTGTTTTCGCACGCGAAGCTTTTCGCCCCGACGTGATTTCGATGGAGGGGGTGACGCCGGGGGCGTTTTTTGCGGTCGAACGTGGGGCCGAGACCCGGAAGAGACCGTTGGAAGCGACCGAGGGAGCAAGGCGATTGTTGGCCGGTAACACTATGGCCAAAGAGGTACGACGGCTGGCCATAATGTCGGAAGTTCTCGATCTCGTAGCGGAGCTGCCGGTTCCGGATGCCAAGGAGGATCTCCTTCGGCTTCTTTCAAAGGCGCCTACCTACGCGCTTACGATCAAGGAGGGGGTGGATCTCGGCGAGCTGGCTCGGCGGTACGTAGAGCCAGCATTCGTCGACCGCCGCGAGGGGTAGAGATCGTGTCGGCAACGGACGAAAAAAAGCATCGGACAAGTGCGGCCGTTCGGCGCTTGGCGGTCGATGTAACCAGTACCATAGGAACGCGGGTCGTTACGACGGTGTTCGGACTCTTGACGGGCATCATAACGGCGCGGGTTTTGGGCCCCGAGAATCGTGGCGTTGTTTCGCTGGCGAGTCTTTTCCCGGCGAGCCTCGTGACGCTCTCGAAGTTCGGCCAGTCCCAAGCAGCGATCTATTTCATCCGAAGGGAAAAAGTCGACCCCTCCGAGGTCGCCGCGAACGTGCTGATTTTTGCGCTCGCCGTGGGTGCGGCGTTGATCGGCCTTGCCGTGTTACTAAGAGAAGTGCTTATAGCAACGGTCCTCAAGGGAGTACCGTTGTGGGCGTTGATTGTCGTACTGCCGCTGATTCCCATCATGCTCGTCGAGAGTTATTTGTACGGAGTTCTTCAGGCGACCGACCGGTTTCGGATCTTCAATACTCGGATCCTCGCCGAATCGGTACTGACGCTGGCGTCTATGGCGGTTGTTCTTCTCGCCCTCGATCTCGGCTTGCCGGGCGCACTCGCGGTTTTCGTTGTAGTCCGTTTCGTAATGGCGATCTGGACCGTCGCTTCGGTACGACGAGAAATCCCGTTTCGCTTCGCCTTTCGGACGACGCTGTTCCCGGGCATGTTGCGTTACGGCCTCAAGTCACACATTCAGATTATCGCTTCCCATTTTCACTTCAAAGCCGACATCTACATGGTCGCCTATTTCCTGGGACCAACGCAGGTTGCTTTTTATGCCATCGCCGCCCGGTTCGCCGAACATATCATGTATCTGCCTCAGTCGTTGGGCTTGGCTTTGTTCCCGCGTCTTGCGAGTGCCAGCGAAGCTCAGGTACATTCGATGACGGCGCGTGCATGCCGACAGACTCTCGCATTGACCCTCGTGGTAGCGTCCGGATTGGCTGTGTTCGGGAAACTCGCGATCACGGCGTGGTATGGCATCGAATACGAGCCTGCGACGGGGCCGTTACCTTACGTGTGTGTCGGTATTGTGATGATGTCGTTGTACGTGCTGTTGTCGCGTAATTTTACGAGTCGCAACAAGCAAGAGGTGAACATCGCGGCTGCCTACATTGCCCTCGGCGGAAACATCGGACTCAACCTCTACTTGATCCCTTTGCGCGGAATCGAGGGTGCCGCTATGGCGACGGCCGTGTCCTATAGCGTGTCTGCCTTGATTCTGCTTGTCGTGTTCCTGCGCCATTCGGGGCTGCCTTGGCACGAAGTGCTCGTATTGCGTCGTAGCGACATATCGCTGTGGTGGCGTTTGCTGGTCGACTTCTGGGACGGGGTTCGTCCGGCCAAGGCCTGACGGAAATGTGTGCGCACGGGAAATTGGGCTGTCGTCGACTGGCGACGGGGTGTGTCCGCTTTGGCTGTTGAACCCGCGTCTACCTCTCGGATCGGAGTCGTCTATGTGATCGCATCTATGATCACGGGTGGCACACAGACCCACCTATTGCAGGTATTCCGATTTCTGGACAAGGAACGTTTTTGTCCTCGCCTGTTTTGCCTCCGTGATGGAGGAACCCTTCTTGGGGCTGCTAGGGACATGGGCGTGGACGTGCACACCTTCAGCATGAAGGGGACGCTACGTGATCCCAGGGACGCCGCTGGGCTATGGAGGATGATCGGGTTGCTACGCAAGCAGAAGCCCGAGATTGTTCACGGTTATCTGCTGCGCGGCAACTTTTACGGTGCGGTGGCGGCGAGGATGGCCGGAGTTCCAACGATCGTCACGAGCAAGAGAGGGTTGCACGTTCCTCACGGAGCGTCCGAGCGGATAGCTGCTGCGATATCGAATCGGCTGTCGACGGTTATTACCGGCAACTCTCCCGCCGTTGTCGACTTTACCCGCGACACGGAGAAGGTTGAAGGCTGCTCGATGGAGATGATACCGAGCGGGATCGATCCTGAGCACTTCCGTCCCGATAGGACCGGAACCATCCG
>JAZDCZ010000334.1:0-8785 GCA_036679605.1 Gemmatimonadota bacterium | reverse complement strand
ATCGGTGAGGCCAGAGACATCGACGCTTCTCACGACGAGCATCCCGATGTCCTCAAAGTCGCCGCCCCCGTCAATCATGTTATTTTGGTTGTCTTCAAAGCCGTCGCCATCGGAGTCGTCGTTGTTGACCCAGCCCCATTTGCCGGGTTTGTCCGGAGAAAACGGGTCAGCTTCGATCAGGTCGTCTGCGTCGGTGATACCGTTCATATTGTCGCTGTCCACATCGAGGTCTACTTCAGTCGCCTTGGCCATCTTCGGGCCGATGGTGATGCTAGAGGGCGGACAATCACGCTCAGCCTTAGCCGTGTATGTGATGGTGTAAGTGCCGACCTTGTTGGCGAGGATCGTGGCGACTTCGCCCGATCCTTTGACCTGTGTGCCGTCAGGCTTGTTGACTGTCCACTTGTAGGTGGGGGTAACTGCGGAAATAGGCATCTTGGCCGTGCAGTCCACGCGCATGATGCCGCCACTGTCCACGACGCCGCTGAGCGTAAAGGTTATAATTTCGTCAACGCATACTGGGTCGCGTAACACATCAATCATCCCACCGCTAAGCGTGCCGTTATCGAGGCATCCTTCGCAAGCTTGTGAGCAGCACTCGCCATTGCCACAACAATTCTCTGGCTTGCAGCAATCCGTACCGCCGCAGCAGGTCTGTTCGGCTGAGCAGCACTTGCCGTCACAACAGGTCTGGCTTGCGGAACAGCATCCATCTCCGCAGCATTGGTCGGTACAGCAGTGATCGCCACAACACAATTTCCCGGCTGCATCGCATGGGCAGCAGATGTTAGGGTCGTTACAGCAGGGATCGTCTGCGCCTTCCCCACAGCAGCCACCGCCTGCGACAAGCGAAATTGGCAACGCCACGGATTCATCTTCATCAGCAGGCGCAAAGGCTGCGGCAGCGGCTGCACAGCAGGGATTGTCCGTGTTACAGCACGGATCAGGATTACCACAACAGGGGTCGCTCGGATTACAGCATGGATCGTCACTGCCACAACACGGGTTGTCTGGATTGCAGCAGCGGTTGTTTGATCCGCAGCAATCATCGCCTGGATTGCAGCAGGGATCGGGACTGCCGCAGCAAGGGTTGTCCGGATTACAACAGCGGCTTGGATTACCGCAACATGGACCGCCCCCACCGCAGCAACCACTGGGATCATCACAGCAGGGGCCACCCTGACAGCAGCGGTCATTACAGCAGCCACTGGCATCGCCTTCGCACGGGTCGAAATCGCAATCGCCCGTGACGGAGTACGGCGGGCAGTTGCAGCCCCAGCCCGCGACGGTCAGGCCTGCGCCGGGATCACTGATGATCTGCGAGCCGTCGTCGGTGACATGGCCCGTGGCTACGATTCCGAAGCGTGAGAGCGCGTGATCGAAACTCAAGAAATATGCGATTGATCCAGCAGGCAGGCCGCTCATGTTGGGGTAGGTGATTTCGATGGGCGGATCGAAGGTCGTTCCCGACGGCTGCAAGGTCCAGGCGAACGGCGGCGATGCGCCATCGGGTATGGGCATCGGTATATCGTCCGCATGAACCTGACTCAGCATCAGCATAATGGGGTTGGCTGTATCGACGACCGTGCCGTCGGGATGTCGAGCCGCGCCAGCCCGTATCAGCATCCCCAGACCTTCCATACCCTGAAGCGTCAAGGTGATGTCCTGCGAGTTGTCGAACACGACTCCGTTGGTCGTCTCCAGAGGCGGAAGCAGTACCGGGGTTGCCAGAGAGTTGGCCGCATTGGGGATGAGGACCGGCTCAAATGGCAACGACGGATAAGTACCGGGGCTGATTGGTTGGCCGTTGATCGTCGTAGCGGTGCTACCGTCCACGAACAGATGTGCTGGGCCAGCCGTGAGCAGATCGTCGAACGCGAACCGTCCGCGTACATCAGAGATGACGGATGGCAATGCCATCGCGCCAATGGTGAGCGTACAAGTTGCACCACCGATCGGCTGGCTGGCGTTGTTTAGTACGATTCCGGTGAAGCTGGTCGAAATAGTTTCGTCACGCAATATGCCGTATGTCACGAACCGCGCGGGTTGTAACGATGGGTTGGAGGCCACCACTGCATCGACGACATTGTTGCCTTGATTGGGGCCAAGCGTGAAGCTCACTTCGGCGTGGCCTGTCATGTCGGTAGCCACCGTGGCTGTACTCTGGCCGTTCACTTGTCCGCCGCCGCGCGTTACTGTGAAGAGAACACTCTGCCCTACGATGGGGTTCTGCCCGTCGCTGACCCAGACGCGAAGCGGCTTTGGTGCGGGGCCACCTGCTTCGGCGCGTTGGTTGTTGCCCGAACCGATGTTGAGCTGAGATACAGTGGCCGCTGTGGCTGAGGCGCAGAAGGCAACCGTTCCTTCGATGCTCATCGAGGTGGCTTCGACCCGGTTGTTGCCGCAGCCCGCGTCGCTACCCATCGTCCACATCGCCTTTGCCTGGCCGGAGCTATCTGTATGGCACTGGAGCATCATGGTTCCGTCGCCAATACAGGTAAAGCCCGGTGCGCTGCTTAGCCGACCGTCGCTGCGCGTTACCTTGAAGGTCACGACCTTGTTCACAAACGGTGTAGTGCCGTCGGTGTCGGTCATCTGCACGGCGATGGGCGTGGGAAGCACCGCTGTAACAGGAGCCGTTTGAGCGTTGCCGGATAGAACCGCCATCTGCGAAGTGCTTGCCGCAATGGCTACGCGCGTCGCTGTAATCTGCTTGCTTACCGTGTTACTGAGTGCGTCGGTGGCGACGGCAGTGATGAGCCTGGGTTGGTCAATGGGGCCAAGCGGGACATTTTGTATGAAGAAGGTTCCGTTGTTGCCGATGCCCACATCGACGATGGCTGGATTACCGTTGACCGTTACCGTCAAACCCATGAATCCGCTGAGAACATCGCCCACTCGTCCCGCGACATCCGTCGTAGCCGTGGTGATCTGCGCACCATCAAGGGGGAAGTCGATGAAGATTTCCGGGGGTACAGTGTCGTGCGTAACCGAATGCGTTGTTGGTGAGTGGGATGGTGAAGACGCCCGTCGGGCATGACAACTCTACCGAAGTAGCACCCGGTGCGCTGCCTGTGATCGTAACCGATGTAGCCGTCGTCAGTGTTGTGTGGGCGTTTAGCGTTGGTGCTGGCGGCGGTATCAAGCCTGTGACCATCGGCGGTGCGGTCGGCGTGACCAGTAATTCGCCCGAGGAGTCCGCCAAGGCGTTGCTGATGTTGATGGTGTAAGTGCCACATTGTGGGAGCGCGGGTAAAAAGAAGTAGTCAATCGAGATGCCAGAGACCGATGGCGCAGAGAATATGGGGAGAAAGATTACATCGTTTCCACCAACTAGAAAACAGGTTCTCAAAGTCACTCGGTCATCAGCGACCGCTTCGTTGAAACCGACTGTGATCTTGTCCAAATCGCCGAGAAGGCCACCAGTTGGTGTAGGAAAGATCGCGGTTACGATCGGTGACACCCCATCGGTAGCTGGAAGCGTTCGTCCTTCTGCCAGACGGAAGATGCCAACATCTTTGGCGTTGACAACTCCATCGACATTCAAGTCTGCCCGGCTGTCGAACCTGTCATCCCCCACGATACTCGGCAGGGCACCCGGAACACCTGGCGCATCGACTACGCCGTCCCGGTTGGCGTCGCCTTGAAGGATGTTGATCCGAAAAACGGCTTGCCCGCCGCGAATACCGTCACCCGATGGCAGTACCGCGTTCAAGGGATCGGCGATTTCGCCGTCCAGTTCATTGCCCGCTGAGTCCGTTACGGAGTAATCCACCACAACCGTCAAGCGATCGTCCCGAATGGGCGACGCAAAACTCACCGTCAAGATGTTCGTAAGGCTGTCGTAGGAAGTAGCGAAGTTGGTAACGGCTCCGCCACCGACCGTCCACGCGCTGATCGCACCTGTTGGGACGGTTACTGCCTCCGTGAAGCCGATTAGAATTTCAGGCACGCCGATGTTGTCTACGATCCAGATTCCCGGCGTAGGTGTGAGCCTATCTATCTGGGGCGGCGTCTCATCAGCAGCACGGCGGGGCATAGGTCTTCGTGACTTCTTGGTTAGCACGATTGACTGGCGAACACCACGACGCGATTTTTGGAGCTTGGATTGGTTCTGTGCTGTAGCGTCGCTGCCGGGAATTTGAACTGTTGGCACTGACTGGGTTGATTGAGCTTCCACCTGTGGAACGGCCCCGAGCGCACTAACGCCGCAGACCATAACCACACCAAACCAAGCCTGATTGATGACACTTTTCATCACTGGATCATCCCCTCTCGCGCCGTGCGTGTTGTACCGCGCCCGCGAAAAATCATCGTACCAACGATGAAAACGAGCAATGTCATCAGCACCAGACCCCACTCAGAAACCGTGGGGACATCTGCCCTACACTCACCCGGAGTGCCGGTACATACTGAACAGCCACCCTGATGCGTGCCGTTTTGTGCCGCGCACTGCGTAGGCGTCAAGCCGTCCTGACAAGAGCTATTCGGCAAACAGCAAGCACCCATGACATCGTTCGCACAGGTCGTACATGTGCCTTGGAAGCTGCCACCCTGTCCTGTACAGGCGGTCAGAGTAATGGCATCTTGGCAAGTATCATCCGGTAGGCAGCACGCGCCCGTAGCATCTGCGCAAATCGAAGCATCTCCTTGGTGCGAACCGCCCAACGCGGCACACTCCGCTTCCGTGATTGACTCCTGACAGGTCGTATCTGCAAGGCAGCAAGCCCCGGTGACGCCGAATATGGATGGCCCCGTAACTGGTGGCGGCACATCATCCAGCAAAATGATCGATCCACCCGTCGCATCGGCTAACGCAGAAAAGAAGATGGTATCTAAGACACTTGCGCTACGCAACGATCCAGTTTCCGGGTCGATAGCTTGGTACGCTCTGTTGTTGATAGCGCCAAAGTCCCCCCAGAATCGTACCTGAGCGACACTATTACCAATAATTTTATTGCATACCAATTGCTGCCACGAGCCGGAATCGAATCCTCCGCACGACATCCCTGCCACGCTGTTTGGGCCAACACAATTCATATCGCTCGTATTTTCATCACCATCGCTACTCACAGCCAAGATGCGTGCCTTGTCTGGTACGCTTGGAAATGCCGCTGTCAATGCGTCAATCGCATCGCACATAGACTCGGCAAGTGGAGTAGAACCAGCACAGGCAACCCCGTCCAGGTTGTTAGCCAGTGCCGCTTTCGCAGTGTCTGCATCCAAAACAAATCCACCAGTCAGGTCGATGGGTGGCAGTGTTGGATTGAATACCGTATCCGCAAAAATCCACACCGCCAACGATGAACCTGCCGAATGTGTATTGAAGAAATTATCTACATCCATTTTGGCAGTCTCAAGCGCATCAAAGCAACGAGTGTTTCCCGATGCTTGTCGAGTGGCCGCCATCGAGCCTGTTCGGTCAAGCAGAATGATTTCATGCGCCACGCAACCACCGACTTGCGGACAAGTGGCTCCTTGCGTCCAAGTTCCCGCCATCCCTTGGCAAGTTGCCTGGGACACATTGTTTGTGCAACTGACCGTGGCCGTAACGCAGCACGCTCCAGACGATTGAGCTACTTGACCACAGCCCCCCGGTTCGATTTCGTAAGCGGTGATGAGGTCATTTGCATTCAGTCCTCGAGGATCAGTCCGAACCCACATAACATCGGTAGGGGCGAAGGTGTTGGGATCGCAGGCCATGTCCTGTTCAGAAAGGCCGCCATTTGTAAACTGGTCGATCATGAGTAGAGGATCAGTGTCCACTCTCGAGCGAAAAACATCGCCACATATATCACATCCATCGTTCGCCAAGTAGAGTTTGTCGCCTCCGATTGCAAGTCCACTTGCGGCGAGGAGGGTTATGTGTACGGAAGCAGCATCGAGACCTTTCACAAATGTTCCATCAGGGCGGAACAAGGCAAGGTTGCGATTGCGATCACCGCTAATCCATATCTCGTCATTATTCTCGTCGTATACAAGTCCGGAGATTGTGCACTTGAGTTCAGAGAAGAAAGAATCACCGGTGGCGGAATTGATGGGAAGGTCAGCGAAGAGAATTGTAAAAACGCGCGTGACTGTGTCATCGGCCGAACCCGGACCATTGAACGCCCAGAAATAAATGGGCATTCCCATAGAACCACAATCACCTATTGCCGTACCACCCACGCCCATCTGTGTGGCAATCCATAACCCATGTTGCGTCGGATCGTAGGACATCGCTGCCGGCCATTCAGGTATTTTCGGCATAGAGGGGTCCGGTTCCAGTAGTGATTTAGTTGTCAGCATCGATCCATCCTGTGCAGAAATGGCATAGATGTTTGGATCACTGCATCGGTTGACATAGAGGTCGGTTCCGTCGAAAGCGAGACCGATCGCGCAGAATAGCTGTGATCCGGATGGAGTAGGAGTGATTACAGCAGCAACATCGCCTACCGCCCCCTGCGTTTGAGGTGTAGCTAAGCCGAGTACCAACAAAACCATTCCGACTAGGTTCGCACCACGACAGTGTGGCGTGCGGGGTTTTACCAGGGCGGGAACATCAAAACGATGAATACGCATCTTTACATCTCCTCGGAGTATCCTTCTGCTGGCATTGTATGCCCGTTTTTTTTTTCGCATCGTCACGGACATTCCAATGGCCCAACGACTTCAAGTAGTTCACCTGACAAATCACCTAGTGCATTACTGATGTTGACCGTAAAGCATTTGGCGGCTGGAACGAAAAAATACTCAATCGAGTCACCCGCCAAAGAAGGGGAAGAGAACAAGGGCGTTGACACCTTTCCGTCTGCATCAACGAGGAAGCATGTCTGCCTGTTCACTAACGCATCCGAAACTCTCTCGCTGATTACGATATCGAGTGTATCAATCAGACCAGAAGACCCCGCTGTAATGATTCGCACAACCATCGGCGGCGCGCCATCTGTTACTGGGAGTATATTATCCAATGCGGCGGTCACGATGTCGGCATCCGTGGCGTCCACGCAGCCGTCCGTGTTCAGGTCGGCTAGTGCGTCAAAGCCGGGGTCGCCGTCGCACAGATTCAGCGAATCGTCTACGATAGTTTCATCCGTCGCGTCCACAACGCCGTTGCGGTTAGCGTCGCCTTGCAGAACGCGAATGCGGAATACGCCTTGTCCACCGTTGATGTTGTTACCCGATGGAAGCACAGCATTTTTTGGGTCAAGAATCTCGCCGTCGAGCGGATTTCCCGCTACATCCTCGATGGTGTAGTCCACAACCACCGTCACTTGGTCGTCACGAAGCGGCGATGCGAACGAAACTGTCAGCTCGAATGTGTCAGGGTTGTAGCTCAGGGCGAAGCCCGTGACCGTTCCGCCACCAACCAGCCAGACATCCACGGCGTCGGACGGTACTGTAACTGGCTCACTGAAACCAATTTTCACTTCCGTCAGGCCAATATCATCCACAACCCATTCGCCCGGCGTAGGCGTAAAGCTAACGATCTGCGGCGGTCCCTGACCAAAGCCAAATCGAGCTTGAAAACCAGCGAAATCGCGCAGGTCGATGTCCGTATCGGAGTCGAAGTTTCCCGAATCACAGGCAGGATTGACCGTAATGCCGTCCGGGCCGTCCAGGCATCCGACGAAATCCACCAAATCAGCCAGGTTGACCTCGCCGTTGGCATCCAGATCGCCGGGAAGCTGAGCTATCGCCGTAGCCCCACTAAATAGTAGGAGTAGCACTGTAAGCGGCAAAGTCTTTACGCTAACCTGTCCTATCCGCAGCCTCCTGTTCACTTGTTCGGGGCGCAGCCCAACCACAGAGCTTCCTTCTCCCCTATGATTACAAACGCTATCCGTCCCCGGCGCGCTCACCCAAAGTAGATTATTTCTGTAACCGTCTTCACGGATCATGCTTTCTGGGTCGATTCGGCACATTTTCTATTCACATTTCTGGCGGAGCTTCGCCGCCGGGTAATCCATCTACGCCGCCATACTTGGCGAACACCACGCTTCCAGCCGCAACCAGAAGTAGGCTCATTACAATTGCACCCCACTCGGATACTGTGGGAATCGGGGGCGTCGGCAGTACGCGGATTGTGCCGGGGGTAGTCACGAACGAGACCGACGCGATATTGCCGTCGAGCAAGACGGACTGCGCATTGAGCTGAACCGTGAAGTCGCCCAGCGCATCTTGAGGTATATCGAAAAACACCTGAGCCAGCACATCGTTCACATTGTCGATGGCCAGTACGGTAGAGAAGTCGTCCGTGTTGGTCGTGACCGAAACACCACCCGTGCCGTTGTCCGCTATGACACTAAAAAATGGATCGCGGGTAGCGCCGCCTGCGGCGATAAAATTCTGCTGGTCGAAGAAATTGGTCAGGCCCACATTGGCTGTCACCGTGCCGACCGCGCCGGGTTCAGGCACGATGTCCACATCGACCGTATAGCTTGATAGGGGCGTTGTGTTGTCGCGGAGCAGGAACAGCACGGACAAAGTTTGGCCGGGAAACGCTGTAGTAGTAGGCATTTCGACGATGATCCGCTCGGTTCCGGCCACGGTTCGCATCGCCGTGGTCGTTCGAGAAGATGAGCGACCTTCGCGCATAGCCTGTCGAAACAGCGCCACATCCAAAGCGTTGACTGTGCCGTCGCCGTTTAGGTCTGCAACCGGGTTGAATCCGGGCCGTCCGGCGCTGTGTCCTATCGAGTCGCGCAGTGCTTCAGCCGTAAGTGCTGCGGAACCATTTGGGTAAGCCGGAGTCGATGATTGAGCGGTCGCCAGCGAAGTGACAGACACAAGACTCAGCCATGTG
>JAZDCZ010000333.1:0-4129 GCA_036679605.1 Gemmatimonadota bacterium | reverse complement strand
GGCGAGGTCGTGGGCGCAAGAAAGGCCGGCAGGGCCGGCTCCGACAATGGCGATACGCGAGGGGTCAAGAGTGGGCTTGGCCGGAGGCTCGAGGATTGACGCAACGTCGAACTTTGACATGGACTCAGGACCAAACTTCTCGGTGAGTACACGCTTGAGCGCGCGGATGCTGAGCGAAGAATCGATCGTGCCCCGTCGGCAGGAACCCTCGCATGGATGTGCGCAGATTCGGGCGCAGATGGAAGCGAATGGATTGGGTCGGCGTGCTACCTTGTAGGCTTCTTCAAACCGCCCGTCGGCGATCAGCGAGACGTAGCGCCCGGCATCGGTTCCAACTGGGCAGGCCTGTTGGCAGAGTACCTGGCGGCGAAAGTAGGCCGGGCTCGGAACTTCTACGGAGTAATTCATCTAGGCGAAGGCCTCGTTACGAATAGCGATTCTAGCTCTGCGATTTTCATTCGGCGATACCAACGAGACAAACCCCTGAAGTTACAGGGCCTCGGAGCCTCGCGTCGAGGACGGCGGCGGCCGTCCTCGACGTGGCATTTTTCACACAGTTTACAGTCCGAAAACCAGGAACAGGGTCAACCTGTGGTTGTTAGGCCCGGTGACGTTCTGGGCCCACTCCAGAGATGTCTTGAAATTCTCTGAGTGATACGCGGTTAGGTTGAAGATAGCATCCGTCTGAGCGCCGCTCGCCCCGAAACGATCGGAGTTCTGGACACGGACGAAGGGGACGAGTTGCGAGACCGGTATGGGTGCGTCTTTCAAGGAGTCGCATTCTAACGTGTAGAAGACCTCCCCTTGGTACACGTAGTTGGTCTCATCGCCCATGACCAATCCCGTTGACGAGTTACGCAGGTCGTCCTCTGACTTCATCACGGCGGCTTGGTAATTGAGATCGCCGAGCTGTCCCTGCAGGGTCACTCCATAGCGTGTGAAGTCGAAATCCGTTTCGATGAGCAGGGCCGGGTCGGGCTGCAGAATCGGTTGGCCCGGCAACGATGTCGGATTCAAATCGGTCGTTACGGCCTCCTTGCCGTTGTAGGCGAAAGCACCGATCGAGAGTGCCTTGGGCAGAACATCGACGGCAAGGCTGCCGGCGAAGTTATCTGACCCCTCTCCCTCAGAGTCACCGGTGTCGGCGCCGATTCCGGCCATGTAGAACACGTTTCCGACTCTGCCGGAAACTTCGACGTTCTGGATCGCGCTGCCGATATTCGCGCCTGAGGCACCCGCGACAGAGACGAGAGCGGTTTTTGCACGTGTGATCCGGCGGCCATTGAGGTTGTTGTAAGGATTGGCAAAGAACGGTCCCGACTTGCCCAGGGTGACATTGATGTACTGATTGAGATGCAATGATGCCACCGCGTGCGGCACCTTGAATGTGAAATCGGTTTCGTCCTCCAATTCCCCTTCGACAAAGAAAGACGCGTACCCTGCGAAGTTCCCGGCGGCTATGAGTTCGAGCTCATGTAGAGCACGAATCTTAGCGGTTTTGTTCTTGCTCTTGTCATACGGCCTCAAGTTGACGATCAACGCGAGAGGAAACTGATTCGGCAAGGTCAGCAGGTCGCTGATCTTGTTGTGTTGAGACGGCTTTCCTCGCGTAACCTGGTAGCCGTTTTCCTTGTACATGCGGCCGAACGCGTTGAGCATGGGCCACGCAGTGTGGCAGCTCGAGCATTTCATGTTCTCGTTGCGCGCGAAGGCCGGAATTGCCGACGCAGAGCTGGCGGTAAACACCAACCCTAGCGTGCAAACGATGCCGATGGTGAGCACTTTGCTCAGTCTGGAACTTATCATCTTGGTACCCCCTGAGATTGTGTTGTTTCAGATTGTGTCGATTCGTTGTGTTTCTCTCGTTTCGCAGAATCCCACGCCTTGTGGCGTTCTCTCGAGTTCCTCCCTGTTGTAGTCAGACGATAGACGCGACTTGGCGTGCGTCAACTGCGGGTTCGACTGCTGATCGGGAGTTTTGGCTCAGGTTATCGAGTCGCTACGTTGCATTCGACACCCTTGTATTGAACCGCGTTGGGACGGGTTCTTATTTTCGAGAATGAGACCTCGCCCGTCGTGCCGAACGTTTCATCGGCAAAACGTCTATCAAAAAAAAGCGCTTTCTCAGCTTCGGGAACCTTCGGGGTAGGTTGAGATCGCGACCGAGCATAAGACATCCTGTACGGCGTGGTGAGTCGATTTCATCGTTTGTGGTATGTTTGGCCGGCTTTTGCACTGAGTGACGGCTACGCATACGAATCGCATTCGTAATGGAAAGTTTGATCGAGCAAGTCACCTCCTGGTTCGCCGAGCACCCCTACGCCGCAACGGCAGCCGCGTCTCTAGCGCTGGCTATGGCTGCCTACCTCTCTGATCTACTTGGTGCGCGCCGCATCGTTGCGTTGATTCGCCGCGTGGCGGCGAGCAGTGAGGTTGCTTGGGACGACATCATGGCTCGCCACCGGGTGTTTACGCGCTTGGCTCATCTCATTCCGGCCGCCGTCATCTACTACGGGATCCGCGCTGTGCCGGGTTTGGGCGCGGGTGTTCGCACGTTTGTCGGAAGCCTAGCGGCCGCTTCTATGGTGGCGGTATGTGTCATGGCGGTGGCTGCGGCGCTGACGGCGGCCAACGATATCTATCGGAGCTACCCGATTTCCCGGGAGCGCCCGATCAAGGGCTATATCCAGGTCGCCCAGATCGTCGTCTATCTGCTCGGCGGGGTGTTGGTGTTGGCGACGCTATTGCAGCGTTCGCCCTTGCTGCTCCTGAGCGGTTTTGGTGCGATGACCGCGGTCTTGCTTCTAGTGTTCCGCGATACGATCCTGTCGTTCGTTGCAAGCATTCAGATAGCAACCAATGACATGTTGCGTGTGGGCGACTGGATCGAGATGCCGAACTACGGAGCCGACGGTGATATTGTCGATGTCGCGTTGCACACCGTAAAAGTTCAGAACTGGGACAAGACGATCACGACGATCCCGACTCACCGTTTCATTTCCGAGTCGTTCAAGAACTGGCGTGGCATGTCTCAAACGGGTGGGCGTCGGATCAAGCGTTCGGTGTATATTGATACTTCTTCGATTCGTTTCTTGACCGAAGAAGAGGTCGAACGTTTCAAGCGCTTCGCGTTGCTCAAGGGCTACGTTACGGAAAAGTCGCGAGAGTTGCGCGAGACCAACGCCAGGCTCACCGACGAAGAGAGGGCGGACGTCAACGCACGTCGGCTCACCAACATCGGCACCTTTCGTGCCTATTTGCGTAACTATCTGGGGACCCACCCGCGATTACGACGGGATATGACTCTTCTAGTTCGCCAATTGCCTCCGGGGGCGCATGGACTCCCGATCGAGATATATACCTTCACGAATGTTACCGAGTGGAATGCGTACGAAGAGATCCAAGCCGACATTTTCGATCATGTGTTTGCGATTATAGCGGAGTTCGGCCTGCGCGTGTTTCAAAACCCGGGCAGCGCCGATGTGCAGGCGCTTGCGGGCGGAGAGATCGGAGCGTCGGCCGGAAGCACGGGCTAAGCTGGGACGGGTCGGTTACTTTACTTTCTTGCCTTTCTTGCCTTTCTTGCCTTTCTTTCCCTTTTTGCCCTTTTTGCCCTTTTTGCCTTTGCCCACGGCGCCTGCGTCACCGGAGTCCGCAGCCGCCGCATCGCTGGCCTGCGCGGCGGTTTGAAGAGCTGCGATATTCTGTGCAAAGACCGAGTTGATCGTCGAACCCAGGCTCGAGGTGACCGTGATGATAGCGACCGCGATCATGGCCAGGAGGATGGCGTACTCGACCATGGTCGCTCCTGCCGGATCTTGCCACAATCGTTTGAGTCTTTGCCATGCTTTCATCGGTTCCTCTTTACGCAAAAGCGTGTACGAACATTCTAACCTGTTCGTCGTCGCTAATCCGTGAAACTCGCCGGGGTATGCCGGTGACCACGAAGGACAAAGCGTTATCTGTCGTGCTTGCTGGGATCTAGTCTTTGCAGAAGTTCTTTTTGACTGTAGTCAGAAGGCGACCGGGATGCCGTGAGTTTCGAAGTCGTCGCCGAGGATCTCAAAGGCGGCGCGGTTTTCTGAAAACAATATTTCCCGCCGTCCGGTCTTTTCGTCCCGCAGTTCGA
>JAZDCZ010000332.1:0-9245 GCA_036679605.1 Gemmatimonadota bacterium | reverse complement strand
ACTGATGACGAGCACTTCGCGGATACCCGCCAACATGAAAGTTGAAAGCGGATAGTAGACCATCGGCTTGTCGTAGACCGGCATGAGTTGCTTGGAGACCACCCGCGACAGCGGGTACAAGCGCGTGCCGGAACCCCCGGCCAGGATGATGCCTTTGTTTATGGCCATGTTGGAAAGCCTACCAGGCACCGGGTATTGCAGCGAGTCCGGGCCCCTTCGGTCCAGTTTATCAGGTCACGACCGAACGTTCCCACCAGTCGATCGTAGCGCGTAACCCTGCCTCGAGGTCCGTAGGGGCTGAAAACCCGAGCACGCGGAGCGCACGTGAAGTGTCCAAACAACGGCGCGATTGCCCTTCCGGTTTAGCAGAGTCCCAATGGATCGATCCGGTAAACCCAATTATGCGGGCAACTGAGAGCGCGAGTTCACGTATGGATACCTCACGACCCGATCCAAGATTTATGGGCTCGGGCTGGCCCAACTTTTCAGCGGCAAGAAGGATACCTTCGGCGACATCGTCAACAAAAATAAAATCGCGCGTCGCGCTACCCGAGCCCCAACAAACCACCTCGCGGGCCTTTTTGACCCTTGCTTCCCGGAACCTCCGAATCATTGCGGAGACAACATGCGAGGTTGCCGGATCAAAGTTTGCACCGGGGCCAAATACATTCGTCGGTATGACGTACGCACTTTGAAGCCCGTACTCTCGCAGGTACGACTCGAGCATTGCATGAACGCTTCGCTTCGCGAGTCCGTAGGAGAGATGGACATCATGAGGACGGCCTTCCCATAGATCATCCTCACGAAGAGGCAGGGCCGCATTGCACGGATAGGCATCCGCGCTGGAAACATAAACGATTTTCTCGATCCCATGCTTGCGCCCTTGCTCGATGATGTTCATCGCCATTGCTAGATTCGCATAATAGTGCAGGCCCGAGTGTTCGCCATGTGCAACGATGCCGCCCCCGACGCCGGCAAGATCAATGACCAGATCGGGATGCATCTCGCTGTACATACGAAACGTGCCTTTTTGCGTCACGAGGTCGTAGTCACGGCTTCGCGGCACCAAAATTTCCGCACAACCCCGTTGTGCAAGCGCCCGGCACACTGCGGTGCCGATAAAGCCAGCACCCCCTGCGACGACGACGCGGCGAGGTTTCCAAAATTCGCTCATGCGGCTCGAACCATAAAGAACAAGCCCGACCGAGCAGCGACTCTCGGTCGGGCTTGATTATCGAAGTGCCCGAGCTTGTCTTTCGTACGATATGCCAGGCGCGATTTACTACGAGACCGTCGCACGCTTCTCCGGCGCTGATTTCACAGGCCTAGAAGGGGACGCCATCGTGCTTTTCCGTTTGTGCGTATTGACCACTTGCTGCTCGATCCACGCATAAGTCGGCTGCAGCCCTTCGGCAAGTAAGGTCGGCGGCTCCCAGCCAAGGGTCTTACGGCAAACGCTGTTATCGGAGTTTCGACCACGAACACCCATCGGGCCGTCCACGTGCTTGATATGGATTTCTTTGCCGGCGACCTTCGCAATGATGCCTACAAGTTCGTTGATTGACACCATTTCGTCGCTGCCGAGGTTCATCGGCTCGACACAATCGGACTCCATGAGCCGCCTAATCCCCTCAATGCAATCGTCGATCAAACAGAACGAGCGGGTTTGCTCACCGTCGCCCCATACCTCGATAGTATCACCCGAATTGACCTCAGCCACCTTACGACAAATAGCAGCCGGTGCCTTTTCACGCCCGCCTTCCCAAGTTCCCAAAGGGCCATAGATATTATGAAAACGGACGATATGGGTCTCGAGTCCGTAGTCTTCCCGATAGTGACGACAGAACCGTTCCATGATCAGCTTTTCCCAACCGTAAGCATCCTGGGGATCAGCGGGATAGGCGTCGGATTCTTTGAGCGGCGTAACGTCGACGTCGGTCTGCAGACTCTCCGGATAAATACAGGCGCTTGAAGTATACAAGTAGCGCTTTACGCCGTTCTCACGAGCCGCATCCAACGTATGTATGTTGATCAGAGAGTTGTTATGAAGAATCTGCGCGTGGTGGCAGGAAATAAACCCCATCCCTCCCATGTCTGCGGCCAGCCCATAAACGTCGTCAACGTCCTTGGTAGCCTCGAGACAATTCTCCCAACGCCGAAGGTCAAGAAGCCGGAAGTCGTCAGCAGAAGTCGGTTCGAACTCCGGCTGCTTGATGTCTACGCCACGGACCCAGCAGCCTTCCTGTTTTAATCTCTTGACGAGATGGTGACCAATAAACCCACCCGCACCGGTAACTAGAATTCGTCGCATAGCACGCCTCCTATCACTCATCCAACCACCACCTTGGCCACCCCGCTACGCCTCGGTTTTAGCGAATTGATGAGGCGGTGCAAGTCGATGATCGACCTGCCGTAATTTTAGCGTACAGCCCATCGGGCCACAATATCCCGACCCCTAGTTGCGCACACAACGTCGCCATCGTACGGATGGCACCCGTGAAGATACTGATTCACGACTACGCCGGACATCCTTTCCAGGTACAATTGAGCCGTGCTCTTGCCGGCCGCGGTCACGAGATTACGCACGCCTACGCGACGTTCTTACAGACTCCCCGAGGTTCGTTGGAACGACGGGCTGACGATCCTAGCGATTTCCAGATACACGGCATTGGCATTTCGAAGCCCTTCGAAAAGCACAATTTCATACGGAGACGGTTTCAGGAGGTCGAGTACGGCCGTAAGACCGCTGCTTTTATAGAGCAAACACGACCCGATTGGGTCATATCGGGCAACACGCCCACCGAAGCACAGATGGTACTGTTACACGCTTCTCACCGCGTGGGCGCAAAGTTTGTATCGTGGGTACAGGATTTCTATGGCACCGCTGTGGCCAAGCTCTTGCGGCATCGACTGCCCATTGTGGGAGGGATGATTGGTAAGTATTACCAGGCGCTAGACCGTCGCATTCTGCGATCCAGTGACCGCATTATTCTCATTACCGAGGATTTCCAGCCTTTTATCGCAAAAATGGGGATCGCCGCTAATCGTATGCGCGTAATCGAAAACTGGGCTCCGCTTGAAGACCTACCCCTTCGCCAAAAAAACAATCCCTGGGCCATAGAGCACGGTCTGGCAGACAAATTCTGCTTCTTGTATTCGGGAACTCTCGGAATGAAACACAACCCCAGCCTTCTCTCAGCGCTGGCCGAGCGTTTCATCGACGACGCGGATGTTCGCATAGTAGTGATCTCGGAAGGGCCGGGCGTGACCTGGCTTAGGGAAGAGGCCGAACGAAAAGAGCTGGCCAATCTGGTCCTCATGCCCTTCCAACCATTTGAGAGCATGGCCGATGTTCTCGGGTGCGCCGACGTGTTGGTGGCCATTCTCGAGCCCGACGCAGGTGTGTTTTCGGTACCATCGAAAGTTCTGACTTACCTGTGCGCTGGAAAAGCACTACTCACGGCAATGCCGACCGAGAATTTGGCCGCGCGGATTATCCTCCGTGCTGGTGCGGGGATCGTTGTTGGTCCGAATGATCCCACAGAATTTCTAGAAGCAGGCAAGAGGATTCGAGAAGACGTTCACGAAAGAGAACGGATGAACATACGCGCACGTAAATACGCGGAAAACACCTTTTCCATAACCTCTATCGCCGATGAATTCGAAACGGTACTGACCGTGTAGTACCTAGCTCGCTGCACCCTACACCTCGCACCCGCCAAGCCGTCACAGCCGAGCCTCCGGCGAGCAGAACCGCCCAAAACGGTCCGGATATGGCGAACTTTTTGGCTATACCCTGTATCAATGGATGGAACAGCCCAGGCTCACCAATCTTCTCGTACACCTCGGATACAGCGGCACCCTAGGCATCCTGTTAGCGAGCCCCTCTCGTCGCGGTTAGGAGAACTCGGTTTGCGGCGTTCAAACATCGGAGTTTTTACATCGAAACGATCAGGTAGTAACTTGGTGGTTAACTCTCGCAAAGAATGGAGCATGGGATAGGACTGAGTAGGGTGCGAAAAATCACCGACACGCAACGCGCGACGCTCGGATCGGTACTGACCGGCATCGTCTGGCAAGGCGTCATGCTCGTAAGCGGAGTCCTGATCGCTCGCATCCTAGGCGTCGAGGGGCGCGGCAACTTCGCCCTGCTGGCGCTCTTTCCAATTGTGCTGGCACAGATCGGGAGTCTCGGCCTGCCGATGGCCGCAACCTATTACATCGCACGCGACCCATCTAACGCCCGCGCCATAGTCCGATCAATCACCGCTCCCGCGCTTCTCCAAACTGTCATTCTGGTCGCAATCCACGGGAGTGTCCTGGCCGTGCTGATCCAAGGGGCGTCTTCCGCCTTCCGCATCGCCAGCGTATTCACGCTCGCGATGGTGCCGGTGATGCTGGCGCAACAATACGGTATCGCGATCCTCCAAGGACAGCGACACTTCGCACGCTTCAACGCCCTCCGGGTGCTGCCGGCGACCTTCTACAGCACAGCGATGGTGGTTCTCTTTCTCACGAGTGGGGGACGGCTTTCGTCGATCACTTTTTTCTGGGTCGCTGCGCTGGCCACGGCTGCTGGTATAACTCTGGCCATCGCGATCCGCGGTCTTCCGAAGGGCCACTCAGATGCCGGTGCCAAGGTCGGGCGGGCAGAGATGATCCAATTCGGCATCAAGGGTTTCATCGGGTCCATTTCGCCGATCGAGGCGTTTCGGCTCGATCAGGCCGTCGTGGGACTATTGCTTTCTCCGGCGGCACTGGGCCTTTACGTAGTCGGAATGGCTTTTACCAATCTTCCGCGCTTCATCGCTAGCAGCATCGGGATGGTCGCCTATCCGCACGTCGCAGATCAAGCCGGCGGCATAGCAACGCGCCGCTCCACGTGGCGATTTTTCTGGTTCACGGTCGCAGCTTGCATGCCGGTAGTTCTCCTTCTTGAAGCAGCTGTTGGATGGCTAGTGCCGCTTTTCTTCGGCGGAGAGTTCGCTGGGGCTGTTGCGCTTGCCCGTATCCTGCTAGTCGCGGCGATGCTCCTAAGTGTGCGTCGGGTTCTCAGTGATTGTGTCCGTGGCGCAGGATTCCCTGGCTACGGGACTGTCGCCGAAGTCGCCTCCGCAATCACCCTGGTCTTTGCCCTCGTACTGTTCGCACCGGGCTACGGTGTCGAGGGTGTGGCGTTTGCAATGGTATGCTCGGCAGGGGTCGGACTGGCAGTTCTGGTGAGCCTGGCCGTGATACGAGTGCCGTCTCGGACAACTGATACGTTCGCCATTCGAGAGGAGGCCGCCATTGTGCGCACACGCTAAATTATCGGGTCAATACCTCAGAGGGCGTCGGGATCGTCGTCATCCAAGCAGTACGCCTGCTCTCAGCTGTCATCCTACTGTTTCTCACTGCCGTCGTTATCTACAAACTTGATAGCGGTAGACCAGCATGAGCAATGACAGTCAGAAGAGGAAGCAGCGGGCTCGGATAGACATCAGGAGTAGGCTGAAAAAAGCCTACACTATTCACTCCAACAACATCTGCTCCGAAACAGCGAGTTATGAACTGGTGATATCGATCATCAATCTCTCATATGTCAATTTTGAATACTTGAAAGACCTATTGGGTAGTTTCCCGACTACGTTCAGCACCAACACGCTCGTGGTCATCACCATGGTGCGTCCGACTAAAAGACAACTTGAGGCGATATGCGCTTTTCCGCTACCAATCAAAGTGTTTGCGCGCGACCATCTCTTAAGTTTCGCCGAGAATCACAATTACGTGTTTCAGACTTTCGCAGCAGATTACTATTGGATGCTGAACGACGATACTAAAATTGTGGAACTGGCGTGGGAACGTATATTGTCCGCGTTCTCTCGAGACGATGCAGTCGCTGTCGCGACACCGTACGTTTTGAATCCTGACTTTACGCGTCAGAATATAGTAAATACAAGATGGGGGGTTGCAAGTTCCATCCTCACGATTTTCGACATTCACAGAAAATATAGGAAACTCAAGGAACTCTATTATTCATTCCGCCACAACGGGCGTAGGACACCCAGTAACATCCAGACTATCGCAGGAGTCGCGCCTTTCATCAGAGGCAAGGTGTTTCTTAGGCTTGGATACATGGATGAAGTCACCCGTTATTGGGGAGAAGATAAGGAGTTCTTCTCACGCGTCACAAGCGCCCGGATGAAGATAGTGATACTAGCGGATGAACTGATTGTTCATTACGGAGGCGTATCGACGAGCGTCAATCGCACGGCGCGAAAAGAAAGGGCCGATTTTTGCGTGATGCGCTTGATCGCCGTGTTGAATTATATTGACAAAAACTATTCACGTAGGATTTTCGATGTGTTTAGGTATGTGTGTCTAGTGATCATGACAGGAAAGAGGCTCTTGCTCGGCGCACACGGGGAGAAAGACCATGTGCGCAAAATCATCCTATACAGATTTGCAGACTTTATTGCAGCGCGGACTCGGTACGGGACTGGAGCTGAAGCGATAGGAAAGTAGGAGAATAGTGCTGACGTATTGGATAGGTGACCGGGGTCCCATCTTACGGTTGAACTCCATCCTTGAACGCCACTCCGTCCGCGACTAACGGCACATGTACGCCATCGATCCGCTTCCATCGCTACTAAGCCATGTTGAGCAGCTTGTATGACGAAGAATAGCGTGAATGGGACTACGGCTGATTCGAACGTAGTACTAATCAACGCCAGGCGAGCCTATCTCGTTCCATTAGCCGTATGGGGAGTGGGCTTGGCCTCCAGTGTAAGCGGAATCGTTGACGGGTATATCTCGACAAGCGCCATTATGACGATAGTGGGTTTCTTGACGGCAATGTGGCTGTTCGGTGGCCGGTCCGCAAGCTATGCGTTCTCTTACCGTCGCGACCCCGATCGTCAGAGCAGAATGCCCGTCTATATCGGAATAGCGTTAATCGCGATCTCGCTCCTAAAGATCGCGTATGTATGGCGCACTTTCGATATTGACGATCTTGTCATGGCACGAACGTTTTATGTGCAGAGAGAGATGTACGTTCCCGTGGCGTTCAGATTTTTCGATGCGCTACTTTTATACATGGTGGCAATGCGCGCCGTACGATGGAAACTCGACAAGACGTTAGCAGCTGCCATACCGCTAGTACTGGTTTTCACAGCACTCGTGATCTCAACGGCAACCACCGGAGCTAGAGGTGCGGTCTTGTACGGCGTGTTGAATGTGATGGCAGCGCAACTTTTGTTCGGAAGGCGAGTTGCGGCGACGAAGATACTGGCTGTCACGTCGGCTTTCGTGTTGTTCGTCCTCTTGCTGTCGCAGCTGAGGACACAGGAGGGAGGAACGGCGACCTTCTTGTACAGTAATTATGTGGTTACATCGCGAGGGGAGCCGTTGATGCGAGTGTCTCCCGAGTTAGTATCGATGTTGCACTATCTTGCTGCACCGATTTACGGACTATCTGACTGGTTCGAGTCGACGAGTCACGGGTACTCATACGGCAGTCACTATTTCGCAGGCATCATGAAGATTGCGGGCGGTGTTGTCGGGTCCGATGCAGGGTACTGGTCGACTTCGGATTATTCAGTGGTGTACACTCCGGCGCCTACAGTGGTATTCACCGCACTACGAGAAGCAATGGATGATTTTGGCTGGCTAGGATTGACAGTTGTGATCATGAGCTTGCTGGCGATCAAAAAGGCGTCGGAATATGCGCAGAGAAAGCATTGCATGCTAACATCACTCACGCTCATAACGCTGTTCTCGAGTTACTTCAGCATGTCGTTGTTCGCGTCGGTATATGCGTTTACTCCCAATATTCTGGTGCTGGCGTTATGTGCTGGAGGTTTCGTGATCGAACGCAATAGATGGCTCGGTGGTGGCATCCGAGTTTTCCGAGCTACGGTTCCGGATAGAAACTAATCGCATCAGTCCGAACCGGAACCGATGTTCAATGCCATGCAGGACGAAGTAAGACAAAGGCTTCGAATAACCACGCGTGCGTTGACAAAGTTAACAAACACGACACCACCGATCGTCTTACGCGCGGGCAAGAGAACGATGGCAACGCCGAGATTTGTCAAGGGAGTGGCCATTGCCCGGTGGCAGTTCAGGACATACCGCAGCATTTATCGAAACAGGTATCTTTTCATCGCAGGACTCCCCAAGTCCGGCACCAGCTGGATCGAGACAATGCTGGCTAGTTATCCCGGCTACACGTTGATCGCGCATCCGGAGATCACCAAGTTCGACTACGAGCACAACGGTACGCACCGTTTCGAGATGCGTCAGGATTTCTTCACACGGCTCGGCGATGCGCTGTGCGTGATCAAGATTCACTGCCACGGGTCGGCGAACAACGTTCGGATCCTACACGAAGCGGGTATCCCGTACTGCGTGCTTTATCGAGATCTTCGCGACGCGGCGGTCAGCCACGTGTCCTACGTCAGACGAACCCCGTGGCATCCCGAATATCCCACCTATCAAAAGTTGGATACGCGCAAGGGGTTGCAGCACTTCGGCCGGACCCTACTTCCCGAGTGGCGCGATTGGATCCACTCGTGGAACACGCGCCGCGACCGGAATCGTAGCTTGGAAATGACCTATGAGCAGATGTTGACCGATACGGCCGGCAGCATGAAAAAAGTTGTGCGTCTGTTCCAGCTTCCCGAGGAGCCCCTCGAGCGCATCATCGACACAAACCGCTTCGGTCGGTTGGAAAACACCAGTACTTTTTTTCGCAAAGGGCGATCGGGCGACTGGGTCAACCATTTCGACGCTGAACTCAAAGACCAGTTCAAGTCGGTGATCGGCGAAGATCTCGTTCGTTGGGGCTACGAACGCAATCTCGACTGGTAGCAAAAAGGTGGCGGCTGAGTGCGCATTTGTTAGCGCCTCCCGGATTCGCCTAAGGACCTCACGATTAGTTTACTGAGCGCGTACTACACACTCTCGATCAATCAGCTCCGGTCCGAAGCAGCACGGCAGGAACGGTTCGCGCTAACAGAGACACATCTCGAAACGCGTTGTAGCCCGCGACGTAATCCAGATCGAGAAACGCACGTTCGGGATAGTTCACCCTACTCCTGCCGCTGACCTGCCAAAGTCCCGTCAGCCCTGGACGAACCGCCAGGAACATCTCGGCGTAGGGTTGATAATTTTCCAATTCGGCGGGAACAATCGGCCGTGGCCCGACCAAGGCCATGTCTCCACGCAAAACGTTCCATAGCTGCGGTAATTCATCAAGACTGGTG
>JAZDCZ010000331.1:0-5019 GCA_036679605.1 Gemmatimonadota bacterium | reverse complement strand
CGGTGTCGTCCGGTTGTTTCCTCTTCCCCATTTGCGCTCCTCCACAGGAGCTTTCAGCCATGCCTTTACGAGCGAGAGCACCGTGGCGTCGGCAATCCGGCGGCTGAGACACTTTAGCAGCGCTCCGTGCGGGATGGTGTTGAAGTAGTCGCTCAGATCCGCGTCCACGACTTCTCGACGCCCTTTCTGTCTCACCTGATAAAAGACGAGACGAACTGCCGTCTTTGCGTCGCGGCCCGGTCGATAGCCCATCTGCTCTTCGCAGAAGTCAGCTTCGAATATCGGAGCAAGCACCAACACCGCCGCCGTTTGCGCCACCCGGTCTCTGACCGTAGGAATTCCTATCGGTCGCTCTCCTCCTCCTGATTTGGGTATCCATACCCGTAGGAGGGCCTGCGCTCGGTAACGACCTCCGCGCAGTTCCTCCCGCAGCTTTCCCAGCCACTCGTCCACTCCCTGTTCCTCGATCTGCTCGAAGCTTTCTCCATCGACGCCCGGCGATCCCGCCTTGCGGCGGCATCTTTCGTACGCTTCACGGAGAACGTCCTCTCGCCAGATTTTGTCCCAGAGGCTGTAGAACCTGTAGCCGGGTTCTGTCTTGGCTTTTGCCAGCAGTGCACTCTGCAGCTTCCGAACCGTTCCGGACTTAGCCGGACGAAGTTCGTAGATATTGCTATCAATCTTCGCAGTTCTTGCCACTTCGTATCACTTGTCATGAGATCAGGGGGCCTTTCCTCCACCCGCATTACCGGGCATCACAGGTCCTACACCCCCATCCGCCATCTGCCGGGACCGCCCGCATCCCTCACGGGTCGTGCGTTGACATTCCGGACGCCACTCCGGCGCGTCATCCCGACAGACTTCCCTCGTTCCGTTAGAGTTCTTTCCCATGCGTGCTGCCACCACTACCCCGGTGGGACCTCCGGTAGCATTTCGCTCTGACTGCCGGAGGCGGCGACCTTCCCCGTATACCAGGCGGGTCGGCTCCCACAACGACGTTTCGAGGCCTGCACAGTGTTCACATTACATTGCGGCCCGCATGGATCGCTGATCCCCTAAAGGGACCTTTTCTGGAAGTACTTCAGTTCATTCGTCACCTCCTGTAACTGCTCCCAGTGCTTCTGACTGGAGCGATTGGTATACCCAATAATATCCTCGGTGCGTTTTTCCCTTCTTATTTCGATCCTGCACCTGAATCGGCGTTTCATCGGCTTGGATATAGCCGCTCGCGAGCACCTCCTCGGTCAGTGCCCGGTAAAGGGGCTCGACGAGGTCGGCCGACGCCTTTGTCCAGTCGCCGAGCGTCGAGGTGGCGAGCGCGCAGCCCTGACGCGTAAAACGCTGCACCTGGCGGTAGAGTGGAAGGTGATCGACGTACTTCTCGATCACGACATGCGCAAGTAGGCTCGGCTCCGCGATCCCACGCTCGACGGCCCGGGCCGGAAGCGCGCCGATTATCACGCCGCGGTCCTCATCTAGCGGGTCCACGTACTTCGGCCGTACCCGGCGGATGACCTTCAGTTTTCCCGGAAGGTAATCGAGAGTCTCGGTGATCTCTTCTCCGATCTTCTTGAGACCCGTCGTGTCGACATCGGGCTCAATGACGATTACTTCACGCGGCAGATGCGCGGGCAGCGCGCGCCGCACCGGCTTTCCCTTCTTCCGCTTGGTATAAGTAACGGTCTCAGTCGCAGCGGGCTCCTCTTTCGGAGGTGCTCCGTCAAAGAGTGGTAGCTGATCGAGCTCGAATCCCGGTACGAAGCGCTCGCTTTTTACGCCAAAGACAAGCCGTTTGAGCTGGGCCAGTTCATGTAATAACTGGGCCAGTTGCTCCTCCGTCGTAACAAGCTTTTTCCGGTAGCGACCGCCTCCTTTTCAGCAGCGTCTGCGCGCTGGTGAACAAGGGCGTAATCGGCCTTCAGGGCCTCAAAAGCCTCGATATGTACCGTGCTTTCCATACCTGTAAGATACAAAATAACAGGCACATAAGCCCGGATATTAATGCCACGATAGAGTGCCGGTTGCCGGGATCTCGAAACTGCCCCTTTCCAGGCGTTTGTAGAAGATCACGAATCCGCACCTATCCCAAACCAAAAGTTTGATGTGCGTGCGGCGCCGGTTGATGAACACAAACACGTCGCCCGATAAAGGATCGCGTTTCAGTCCGGCCGTCACCAGGCCACAGAGTCCGTCGAAGCTCTTGCGCATGTCGGCCGCTTCGCGGTAAAGAAAGTAGCGCTGAGCCGGAGAGAACGTGATCATACCGAGAGCAGATGATCGAGGTACGCAGGTTGCAGGGGCGTGAAGATTCGAAGCTTCACGCCATGCGGGTAACAAACTTCGAGGAGCGGACGCTCAGCCGCCACCGCCGCGCCCGGATGAATCTCCAGGAAGGCCCCGGATTCAGCCGATTTACGCCTGTATTTGGACAGCCAGTAACAAAGCACCGCTACCGATATGCCGTGCTCTGCGCTGAAATCCTTCTGAGTTACTGTGCTCGCGAGGTATGCTTCCACCACTGGAAACATCTCCGCGGCATCCCTCTTGATTCTTGTCATGGATCTTTTTGACCCATAAATTCGGGTCACTCGCAGACCCAGGCAAGATGTACCTCACCGGCTGCTTACGGAATACCGGCATCCGTGAAACTGGTTAGAAACTCCAGCGTCAGGCTGCCACGGGTTTCACCCTCTTCATAGTAGACGACATCCGTTCCAAATGCGATCGGCGTGCCAATTCGGTAAGCCCGCTCTAGGCGGTCTTTTCTGGCTGCATACCCTCCGGGCGAGCGCCTTTCCGGAAAATCGGTACCCACGAGATATACGTTCCGTTCTTTCATGAGGGTAAGAACTTCATCGGACAGATATGATCCGTGGTCGATCGATGCAACACCTCCGAGGATGGCATTGGTCGCGCTTTGATCTCGATATGCGTGAGCCACCACTTTCAATCCCATTTTTGATGCTTCATCGACCGCAGCCTGAATGTCTTCGGCTGTATAGATATAGGGTTGATTATCGACCACAAGCTTGATAACAGTTGCACCAAAATGCACGTTCTGTCGGACGGCTTTACGCAGTTCTCCCGGTGTATCAGCAAACAAGTATTCGGGCTCCGCAAGCTCAGGCTTTTCCGGTTGGAGCCGGAACTGTCCTCCAAAAGGAGAAATAATACGGCCGGAATTGATGATCTTGGGCCCCGGGATCCACCCCTGCTCAATCGCCCGTCGAAGATCCGTGTCAGCATAATTACCTGCGTTGCCAACATCGCGAATCGTCGTAAATCCTGACTCCAGCATCGAGCGTGAATTGGTTACACCCTGAATGGCTCGATATGCCGTCGGTTCTAACAGTGTCGTAAAGTAATACCGACCGAAATCTCTTGCCGGGACGGTTGTTAACGCCATATGTGTATGAGCGTCAAACAAACCGGGAAGAACATACGAGTCTCCCAAATCTATCACCCGGGCTGAGCTCGGGATGTCAATATTGCTTCCAACGGCTGTAATGGTGCCGTTCAAAATCAAGATGACCTGGTCGTCTAGCAGGGTGCCATGTGCAACGTCGATGAGATGGCCTGCTCGAATGGCAATTTCCTGTGCGGTGGCCAGTGGTGAGATCAGGAATACCGCGAGCGCAAATAAGGGGATTGTCTTTTTCATCTTGTACACCTGTCGTCATATGAGATGTGTTTTGCCGATACGCCAAAGAGAGTGGGTGGCGTTAAGAAATCGACCCTACATAATAGTCCATTCAAATAAAACTTGACGGTTTAAACGAAGATCGTTATAATGGTAACCAAATGGTTACCAATACACCACCAAATACAGAAAAACTCGATCTCACGTTTGGAGCTCTGTCCGACTCAACCCGGCGCGCCATTCTTGCTCGGCTTGCCACGAGTGAAGCCACCGTTGGTGAACTTGCAAGACCGTTTGATATCTCGCGGCCGGCCATTTCGAAACACCTTCGTGTACTCGAGCGCGCAGGGCTCGTGCGACGCACCGTCGACGGAAGAATCAGCCGATGCGAGCTCGATGCCAAGCCCATGCGCGATGCCGCCGGGTGGGTCGAGTATTACCGGACATTCTGGGAGGGTCAACTCGAATCGCTGGCCCGTTATTTCAACGAACCAAATCAATACAAAGAGGAGGAATCAACAAAATGAGTGTAGACACCAAGGCATCACTGCGTCTGTCCAGAATCATCAACGCCAGCCGTGATCGCGTCTTTCAGGCATGGACCGAGCCGGAATTGATCAAACAATGGTCGGCGCCCGAGGGCATGGACGTGGCTGAGTCCGTTTGTGATGTGACGGTTGGAGGAGTGTATCGAATCGTCATGAATACGCTGGAAGGGAAAGTCCACACGGCCTACGGCAGTTACAAAGAAGTCGATCCACCGTCGAGACTCGTGTACACCTGGGACTGGGAGGAAGAAGAATCGCAGATGGGCGAGACGAAAATCACCGTTGAGTTCAATGATATGGGTGACGCGACCGAAGTCGTCATTCTACACGAGCTCTTCCCGAATGAAGAAGTTCGTGAAGGTCACTTCACGGGATGGAAGAGCTGCCTCAACCGACTCGAGGCGATGTTCGCCTGACCACACCATTGCTGAGGGGGAGGGATAAAAGACTCCGCGTCTTTGGGAATGTGATTCAAATCTCGTTAATTAGGTTGTTAAACACCCAACCAATCCGGCCGGATCGGCCACCAAGACGAGTGAATCAAAACCATTCTGGAAGATGCACGATCTTCCTTTTCGTCCTTCTATGTAGTGTCACTACTATCGCTACGGCGCAAACCCGGCACTATCCACTCATTGAACTCGACGAAAAGCTCGATCTGCCACTCGTTGAGCCGAACGACAATCGAACGGCCTCCGGTTCGTTCTCGGATGGGATTCTGACCATAAGGCTGGAGGTTCGCATGGCGGACTGGCGCATTGAAACGTCCTCCGGGCCCGGGCTTGCCGTCGCAGCATTCGCCGAAGAAGGGAAGGCGCCGACCATTCCAGC
>JAZDCZ010000330.1:0-32010 GCA_036679605.1 Gemmatimonadota bacterium | reverse complement strand
TCAGCTCGTCGATCCAGGAACGGCGCCCGGTGAGCCTGGCGACGTGCCAAAGCCCGGGCTCAGCATGACGCTGATGTTGGACTCCGCTAGTCTTGGATTGGCTGAGGCGCTCGGTTGGACGGACGGTAGAGTTCCTGGCGCTGAAGTGATTCTGCAGCGCGGAGGGGTGATAACCCAGCGCGACACCCTGCGAACCGACGAAACGGGATCGGCCGGCATCGAAAATCTGGTGCCGGGCGAGTACAAGGCATGGGCGAGCCGGGTGCTCACGGCGGCCGAGCGGGGCTGGAACGTGCGTGTCCTGGGTGGCGGCGGCAAGTTTCCGGTCACAGGAGGACCCCAGCAGGCGGTGCTGGAACTCTCGCCCGACCAACCAGGATCCCTGGTGATCAGCGAGTGGTATTTTACCGCCATTGTACCTCCGGGAACGAGCACCATCTACCATTTTGGTGGTTATGTGGAGATCTACAATAACAGTGCCTCGACGATTTTCCTGGACGGCAAGATCTTTGGCGCCGGATGGAGCATAAATTATGACTTCACGCTTCGACCCTGCGGCGATGACGTCCAGTTACGAGACGAACCCCTGGGTATCTTTGCGCGCCATATGCACGCGTTTCCCGGCTCGGGTACCGAGCATCCGCTTGCTCCGGGTGCCGCGGTGGTAGTAGCGACGGATGGGATAGATCACACCACACTGGTGGAGGGAACGATCGACCTGAGTGGAGCGGATTTCGAGTTCTTCGGCAACGCGGACGTGGATAACCCGGCCGTGCCCAATATGATCGACGTGGGCCTGGAACCGTTCTTGCTCGGGCACGGTGTCTTGTTTTTTCCCCTGACCCCGAGTGAGGTGCCATTCATTGCCGAACCAGTGGATATCGCCGGGCTGCCTGTTGAGCTAGATCCTAATGATGCGTCTGGCAGCCCCAGGGCATGGGCACGTTACCCGGCTGACAAGATCATCGACGTCGCCACATTTCGCAGTCCGTCAATTGGTAACTTGTTTACGGAATGTCGTCGCATGGTCAACGTGAGATTTGACCGGGTGGAAGGATATTTTCTGCCGCCAACTAATGCTGCTGTATCGACACACCGCCGCGTAGCGGGATTCAGGACGAACGGACAGGCCATACTCCAACGGACCCACACGAGCGCGGTGGACTTCGAAGTGGGTCCGTTCAGCCCCGGTATTGCTCCGGTAGCTTTCCGCCGCTAACGCACGAACGAGCTACCGCGGATCATTCACTCGGACACGGATTTGCTCCGCTTGCACTCTTGATGCAGCGCATTGAGTGAACGAACAGGAACTGTCGTTTGCCATCGGGGGACGACCCGAGCGGGTCTCGGCCCTGCTCGTCCGACCGCCGGGAGCAAAGGCCCTCTATGTCATGGGTCATGGAGCCGGAGCGGACATGCGACATCCATTCATGGCAACATTCGCGCAGTTGCTGGCCGAGCGCGGCATCGCAACGCTCAGGTACAACTTCCGCTACATGGAAATAGGGAGGCGGCTCCCCGATCCGCTCGCCATCCTGGAGGACACCGTTCGCTCGGCCGTCGCACAAGCGGCCGCTGCCGCACGCGACCTGACACTCCTGGCCGGCGGCAAGTCGATGGGCGGCCGCATGACTTCTCTGGCGGCGTCGAAAACGCCGCTAGCCGGAGTCCGCGGACTGGTGTTCCTGGGGTTTCCCCTCCACCCCGCGAACAAGCCTGGAGACAGCCGATCCCGTCATCTCAAAGATGTTGACCCTCCGATGCTGTTTCTACAGGGGACGCGCGACAAGCTCGCCGACCTGGACCTACTTATTCCGGTGATCGACAAACTCGGGCCCGGGGCAAAGCTCCACGTGATCGAGGGCGGAGATCACTCGTTCAAGGTTTTAAAGCACAGCGATCGTACTGCAGACGAAGTGATGGCAGAGCTGGTTGAGACCATGACCGCATGGATCGAGGCCCCGCAGCTGTAGCGCGCCTACGTCCTTCGCTTATCTTTTGAGCTAGAGACGCCGTCGCGTCTAACGCAACCCTGAGGAGACAGACTATGTGGCGTGCCCTTGTATTGACCGGTCTTCTGCTGCTTCCAACAACCGCACTCGCCCAGCGAACTGTTAAGCCCGTGTTGCACGGCAAGCACTGGGTCGCGATAACCGGCAAACCTCTGGGTGCTACCGCCGGAGCCATGATCTTCCAGCGGGGCGGCAACGCAGTGGACGCCGCCACCGCAATGCTGGCTGCCACCGCCACCATGTTCGATGTCCTGAGCTGGGGCGGTGAAACCCAAGCCTTGATCTATGACCCAAACACCGGTCAAGTCCACGGAATAAATGCGTTAGGTGTCGCGCCGACCGGAGCCACGCCGGAATTCTTCCGGAACAAGGGAATGCCCTTCCCCCCGGAATATGGACCCCTGGCTGCCGTCACACCGGGCACTCCCGGTGGTCTAATGGTGATGTTGGCCGAATATGGAACGCTCAGCTTGAAAGAGGTGCTCCAACCGGCAATGCAGATGGCGGAGGGCTATCCCATAGAGAAACAGACAGCCGACGCGATCGAGCGGCAAAAGGACCGGATCAGAGAGTGGCCCTATTCCAAAGAGGTCTTTCTGACGCACCCCGGTGAGGACCGCGAGGCCCCCTACGCAGGAGAGATTTTTAGACAACCCGACCTGCTTAACACGCTCGGAAAATTGGTAGAGACCGAACAGCAGGCGCTGAAGAACGGCAAGAGCCGCAAGGAGGCCATTTACGCCGCCTACAATCGGTTCTACAAGGGAGATATTGCCGAGGAGTATGTCAGAGGCTCTCAGGAACAGGGAGGCCTGCATACAATGGACGATCTCGCCAACTGGCAGGTTTACATCGAGGAGCCGGTACACACCAATTACAAGGGAATCGAAGTATACAAGCTCACCAACTGGGTACAGGGTCCTGTGCTGCTTCAGGCCCTGAACATTTTGGAGAACGCTGACCTCAAGTCGATGGGATATAACAGCGCACGCTATATCCACACGCTGTATCAGGCCATGAACCTCGCATTTGCCGACAGGGACTTCTACTACGGCGACCCGTATTTCCCACCCGAAGAGCCCATCAAGGGCCTGCTCTCCAAGGACTACGCCAAGGCAAGGTTTGCGGAGATCAATTGGGAGCGCAACGACCCAGATGTGATGCCGGGCGACCCCTATCCATTCGAGGGCAGGGCGAATCCCTTCAAGCATCTCCTCCAACAGTGGGGGCCCGTCGCCCCGGCTACGTCAGGTGGTTCGGAGTCTCAGGACGACCAGGCCTTTGAGGAGGGTTTCCTTGCGGGCACGACGTCGATTGAGACCGCTGACGAAGAAGGTTGGGTCGTTTCGATTACTCCCAGCGGTGGCTGGATACCCGCCACGCTCGCGGGGCGCACGGGAGTAGGGATGAGCCAGAGAATGCAGAGCTTTGTGCTGGACGAGTCGCAAAACCCATACAATGTCGTGGAGCCGGGAAAACGGCCGCGGGCCACGCTCACGCCCAGCCTGGCGTTGAAGGATGGCAAACCGTTCCTTGCGTTTGCGGTCCAGGGGGGCGACACCCAAGATCAGAACCTGCTGCAATTCTTCCTGAACGTGGTGGAGTTCGACATGAATGTTCAGCAGGCGGCCGAGGCGGCGAACATCAACAGCTTCCAGGTAAGGAGTTCGTTCGGTGCCCATGAGTCACGTCCGGGACGGATGACGGCAAACGAGTCGCTCCCTCCGTTCATCCGTGCGACCCTTACGTCAATGGGCTACGACCTGAACTTTCGGCGGCTGACTTCGGGACCCATCAACGCGATCTTCTTCGATCGCGAGCATGGGACTTTCTGGGGCGGGTCGAGCACTTATGGTGAGGACTACGGGATCGCTTGGTGAAATAGCCTCAGGGGGGCCCGCCGAGAACAGTCCTAGACCGCGCTAGTTCCTTCTCTTGGAAAGCGCCTTGTAGTACTCCTCGACCAGCTTCCGGTACCCCTCAGGCACATCGTCGGAGCCTGAGAGGGACAGACGCTGGCCATCGCCCACCTCGAATTGGCGGCGCAGAGCGTACTCGAATTCCCTGAGCCCCTGTATGACCTGAGATTCGAGTTTGTCCAACCCACGCGGGTCGCCGATCGGCCTGCGGACAAAATCCCGCAACCCTGTGATAATGTTGTCCAGGTCTCCGACATCGACCCCTTGGCGCTGCAGTTCCTCTCGCAATTGATTGAGATCGTTCTGCCGCTCTCGAAGTTCACGGCCGAATTGCCGAGCGTCACCTGGTGCTATGTTACCAGGCCCACCACCACCCAAAGGCCCTCCAGCAGCTCCCTGCCCACCCTGGCGGCCGCCCTGCCCCTGCTGCCCTTGTCCTCCTTGACCCTGTTGTCCCTGGCCATCTTGTCCCTGCTGTCCCTGCTGATCTTGTTGGCCTTGTTGGCCTTGTTGACCCTGTTGACCTGTACGCTCACGAAGCCTGTCGTCCAGCGACTCGAGTGAGTTCACAAGATCGCGTGTGCGATCGAGAGCGCGGCCAATCTTTGATTCGTCGGATTCGCCGATAGAGTTGACCCCATCTTCGATCCGCCGACGCAGCTCTTCGATGTCCGACCCGATCTGTTCCTCGAAGGCCTCAGCGTACTCGCTGGATCGCCCCTGGATGACTCCCCGCGAGTATTGGATCTTCTCTTTGAGCTTGTTGTCGCGGATCGACTTGGCAGCGCCCCTGAGTTCGCGCGCTGCATCTTTCTGCTCGCGTTGTGATTCTCGGCCGACCCTGTCAAGCTGCATCTCTATATCGGCCACCTCTTCTGCCATCTCAGTCTTGCGCTCGATGAGTCGGCTGAGTTGGTCGGCCCGCCCAGATCCGTTGTCCAAGCCCTTGACATCATCTATGATCTCTCGCTGCTGCTGGGCCAGCCGCTCCGTACGCCGCAGCGCGTCCTCCGCATCTCTCTGAAGGCCGGCAGAACGATTCTTGTCCAACAGCCGCCGCGCTTCGCGCAGCCGGTCGAGCGCCCTCGTGCCCTGCCCGACATTGCCGTTGCGCATGCTCGCCGCGGCCTTACGCATCGCATCTGCGGCTTCCCGCAGCGTGCGCGCTACTTCTTCCAACTCTGGACGCGATTCTTCGCGGGCCAGTCGCTCGAGCTTGCGGGCCAGCTCGTCAGATTCGTCTGCCGAGCGCCGCATCGCATCTCCTCCTCCACCACCACCGCCTGACTGCTCCGCTTGCTGCTGTTGTCGAGCGCGAGCCCTCTCGTTCTCCTGCTGCTGCCGTCTTGCCAGCTCCTTCAGTTTTTGGAGCGCCTCGTCGATCTCATTGTCTACTTGCTGTCGCTGACCACGCTCAACCTGTTCGTACTGGTTACGCATCTTGTCCATCTCCAGATCGAACAGATCGGCCAGCTCCTCGGCGTTCGCCTGCGAACCTCCGCCACCACCGCCGCCGCCACCACGGGAAACCTGGCTCTCTCGGTATGCCGCCTCAGCACGTTGCAAGAACTTCAGCGCACGTTGCTCAGGAGAAAGCGCTTCGTTGGGCTTTCGCTCCCCCAAACGCTCTTCGGCGCCCTGCATTTCGTCCACTGCCCGGGGCAGAGCCTCCGCGACCGTCTGGAAGCTGGAGTCGAGTTCTACGATGCCCCGAGTCCCTATCCTTCGCACCAGGGTCTGAACCTCTTCGCGCAGCCTGCCTTGGGCTAGCGCCAGCGTAGATAGGTTCTCTCGATAATCTGTTTCGGAATACTGCTCTCGATCGCGCACCATCTTGAACGTGGCGGCAATGATGTCGCGCTGTCGCTCAGACAGGCCACTACCCATGCCACCGCCTCCGCCTTGTCCACCCTGAGCGTCCGCCTGGCGGTACTCCCAATCGAAGGGTCGGACCTCCATGAAATAGATGTCGGTCGTAGAGACCTTGGCGCCACCCCTGTGGGCGGATTCGCTGGCACGCGCGTAATACGAAACAAAGTCGCCTGGTTCCAACTCTGTCTCTTCCAAGTAAAACGTGTGACCAGCGGAGACCTGCTTGCGGGCGCCCCCGCCTGAGAAAAGCTCGACGGTGTCCTCTGCCTGCCCATTGATCGAGAATATGAGTTCCAGCTTGGCAAGCCCGTAATCGTCCTCAGCTTTGACCTCGGAAAAAACCTCTTCGATCGAGGTGACCTTTATGTCCCGCCCTGGTTTGGCGAACGAAATCGACGGGGGCATATCATTGAGGAGATCCACCGTGTAATCGGGGGACGCTACGATGAGATTGCCTCTCGCATCCTCTAGCAAAATCTTGTACAGCCCTTCTCGTCTCACTCTGAAAGATCCCGAAAGAGACCCGGTCTCCTCCAGTTCGAGGGCAAGCGTGTCGGTCTCCTCGAAGACGAGCACGCCGCTCGCGACCGACATAGTGGGAGTCACCTGCAAGATCACTCGTGTCCCAGCCAAGACCGCGATGTCGCCGGAATTCTCCTGACGCTGGGGGCTAAGGCCCGTGTATGCGGGGAAGTGGTACTCGAGGTCTATGCGATCTACGTACGGGAGATCCGATACAGTGATGCGATACAGTGGTGAGCGGACTCCGCTGGCCTCGACGAAATACTCTGTCTGAACGTCGAGATCGAATAGCAACAGCAGGTGCCGACCTGTTTCCTCATCCACGGTCATCGGCAGCCGTTCCCACTGGCCATCGTCGCCGCGTTTCACCGCGATGTCCACTTCATCCGAAGTAAAGTTGCTTAGTTGTGCCGTAATTCTGAGGTCGGCTCCACGCGCCAGTGCTGTATCTCCCGGTGAAACCTCTACGCGATAGGGATTCGCGTTCGTTCCACCAAGTGGCGACAAGAGAAACGGAACACTGTTTCTGATAAACCCGGGGTTGAGTAGAACGAACATCATGCCTACGGCAGTGGCCCCGGCCAAGAGCCCCGAAGAACGAACCAAGCCCTTTCGCTCGACGCGACGCCCCTCCTCTACAACAAAGCATGACTCTATGGCGTTCCGAATGAGACGTTGGACCATTTGCTTCGAATGACCCAATTGTTCCGACTGATTTTCGTTGGCACCAAACTCTACGCCACTCAGCACCTGCCCATTCAGTGTGGGCTCGTGCTCTTCCAAATAAAGAGCGACCTGCTGGTCGGATACACGACGCAGCAGCGGCATGAGAAGGAACCGCACAGCGACCGCGGCTAACGTGGCGTACGTTACGATTCGGAAAACCGTGACGGCAGCCGGCGTAAATCGGAACCGATCCATACCGTAGGCCGAGATCAGAAACGCGAGTAGGCCGAGTGCAACCAGGAGGGCAAGTCCTCGCAGAGCTATCCTAAGCCGCCACCGAAGCCTGACCAAGCGGATGATCCGCATTAGATCTTGATGGCTCGAAGCCTCGAACAGCATCCTCATGGACCTCTCCTATTCCGGCTCCCTGAGGGGGGACCCTTGGAGATTCGGTTTGAGACGGCCGTCTCGACCACCAAGATGAGCAGAGCCGCCATTAAAAGATACCACCAAACACCCTGTTTCCGTTCCCTTTCCGCGGGCGTCAGCGTCGCGGCCAGTCGCGGCTCCTCTTCGACTCCACGGCTTCTATGAGTTACCGCTCCAGCCAGCACTTCGGGATCCAACCTTGTCAGATCGGACTCTGCGACGCTTGGGTTGACTGCAACCACAACGTTTGGCCCTGCAGCACTCTCCAACGGCCTGACTCGATAGAATCCCGGTTCCTCCAGATGCACGTACAGAGGTTCCCCTCGTAGACTCTCTGCACGACGTTCACCTGAGGGAGACTCCACCAGCACCTCATTGACGGTATCACCAAAGGATTGAGCTACATCAAACACTTGCCCAACGTTGTACCACTGCCGCTCGGGAGAATAATGAGCGAGATGTTTGATCAGTTGATGTACGAACGGTAGAAAGACCGGCTGCAACGGAAAATCGTTCCAGGAATCTGCCAGACCAGTGGCCCAGGTTACCGCGACGCCCTCACCGCTCTCTACTTCAGCCAGCGCCACCGATCCATCATCAAACCGTGCCAACACTCTGGCAGTCTGATTCTCCTCCAGTTTGCGATAACGGAAGAAACGGGCCTGCGAAAAGTCGCCGTTCCTAGGGGCACTAAAGATCTCGAGGATTGGATGGTCGTAGTCGGTCAGGTTCAGCGTACCACCGCGATCACTCAATCTATCAACCGGACCGCGTAGCGCTCCCGGAAGGAGTTCCGCAGACTCGGTCGGCCACCGGCCCGTGTTTCTCTGACCCAACACGATCAGCATGCCCCCACCGCCAGATACGAAATCCCTCAAGCTCGTCCCCCTCGACCCTCGAGGGAACGATGCGTCATTGAGGATTACAGCCGATCGGCCAGCTAGATCCGATGATCTGAATTGCGTGACCTTTTTCACCGTGACTCGATACGCGGGCTCGGTTCCGACAGCTAGGGCGCGCGCCAAATACAAGCTCTCGTCTCCCCGTGCGTCAGCGTGCTCCAGGATAAGCACGGACAGTACCTGGCCTGGCGAGAGCACGAAGCGGAATACATCGTCCAGCGGTAACGCGTCACCGGTGGTCCGCAGCACACCCTGCACACGACGACGAGGCAGCGCAAACGGTGGAAAACGGACCGTCGCAGATCCATTACTCGCAAGATCAACCGACTGCGCGGCCATCTGTTGGCCATCGATCTCCAGTGTCACGCCGAGCCCGTCAGCGGCCTCGGGGCCGAGATTGACAATCCTCGCCGACAGAGCGGCTCGTTCCCGCCCGGATCTGACTATCCGGTCGACCGTCAGACCGGTTAGCGCCACATTCGACGCCTGATCGAATCCGATATCCAGTCTCGTGAGCGTAACTCCCTGAGGAAGCTGCACGTCTTCGCGGTCGTCCCAGCCGGTCCTCTGGAAATCGGTGATGAGCACTGCCTCGCGATTGGGCATAGTCGAGGCATCCAGAATTCGAGCGGCGGCCTGCAATACGGGGGCATATTGCGTATGACCGGGCCCGACCTCCGCGTTGTCGATCATACCATGCAGCACACCCCGGTCGCTGGTTGGTTGGCTAGCCACCTCCACCCGATTCGAAAAAAAAATGATGCTCGCTCGATCTTCCGGGCCGATCCCGTCAATTACCTCGTGTGCGGCGGCAACGGCCCTCTGCCATCGGTCTCCGTAACTCATGCTGAACGACCGATCCATCATGACCACTATTTCTCTCGCACTGCCGGCTCCAGCCGCGCCTAGTGAGAGATTCTCAAATAGCGGTCGAGCAAAGGCTGTAACTAGTAAGATTATCGTCGCGCTCCGCAACAGAAAGAGAAGCCAATGACGAATCCGCTGGCGGCGAACGGTTCGAAACGGAACCTTGCTCAAGAACATCAGCGACGGAAACGGGATCGCTTCCTTCTTGGTCCGATGTGAAAGATGAATCAGGATCGGAATCGCCAAGGCGGCGAACCCTGCCAAGAACAACGGGGCGATGAACGACACTAGCGCACCCGGCTCATGCGCTCCCTACGCGACAGGTACTCAAACAGTGCGTAGTCGAGCGGTGTTGAAGTGTTTACTTGGAGATAGTCAATCTGGCCATCGACGAGACGCTTAGACATCTTGCTCATGTGGTCGGACATCATTGATCGATACTCTTCCCGAAGAGTCTCGGGCACTATAGGTATTCGTTGCGCGGTCTCAAGATCTTCGAAGTACGCCGCCTCATCAAAAGGAAACTCCACCTCGGCCGGATCGAGCAGGTGAAACACTATTATATCATTTCCCTTGAACCTCAGCCTGCTCAGCGAGTCAAGCACCTCTCCAGGATCTTCGTAGAGATCGGAAATGAGCACCAGTATGCTCCGCCGCGTAATGATTTCGGCAACTTTTAGCAAGGGTCCGGACAGATTCCCGGCTTTGGTCGAAGCAAGGGAGTCTATTGTGTGCAGTACGATGTCGAGATGCTTGGCCGATACAGGTACGAAGTCTACGATGTCATCATCGAACGTGATTATTCCGACTCGGTCTCTCTGTTGTCGAGAGAAGTACGCCAGGCACGCAGCCAAGTAGCGGCCATAATCGAGCTTTGTGATACCGGTGCTTCCATAGTCCATCGATCGCGAAATATCCAACAGGATACTGAAATTCGCGTTGGTGTCGGCCTCGAATTCCTTGACATAGAATCGATCCGTTCGACCGAACACCTTCCAATCGATTCTTCGTATGTCATCGCCCGGCATATACGGGCGGTGCTCGGCAAAATCGACGGATAGGCCAAGATAGGGCGAATGGTGCAGACCGTTGATAAAACCGTCCACTACCGTCCGCGCCAGGAGTTCGAGATTGTCTATCCTGGCCAACACCTTGGGATCGAGGAAGCTAGAGGGTCTCACATTCCGGACTGCGGAATAGGCACTACGTCCAAGAGTTTGTCGATCAGCGAATCGGTGGTCACTTGCTCGGACTCAGCATGAAAGTTCGTCAGGATGCGGTGTCGCAAAACCGGATGCGCCAAAGCTCGGATATCTTCGAGGTTTACGTGGTAGCTACCGTTCATCAGAGCACGGGCCTTGGCACCCAATATCAAATACTGTGCTGCCCGAACGCTGGCACCGTATGAAACCCATCGCTTTATGAAATCAGGACAACCGTTCTCACTGGGCCGAGTCGTACGAGCAAGATCCAACGCATAGCGCAGAACGGGATCGGACACCGGAACTTTTCGAACTAACTCTTGAAAGGCGACAATGTCACTTCCAGTCACGGCATGCTCTAGGTCATGACTCTGTATGGCAGTGGTCTTCCGCACAACCTCGAGTTCCTCGTCCTCCGGCAGGTGCTCCATGATAATATTGAACATAAAGCGGTCTAGCTGTGCCTCGGGAAGCGGATACGTACCTTCCAGTTCAATCGGGTTCTGGGTAGCGAATACGAAGAACGGTTCGTCCAGCGTGTAGGTCCTGCCCTGGACGGTTACCTGGTGCTCTTGCATCGCCTCCAGCAAGGCGGCCTGTGTCTTGGGCGGCGTCCGGTTGATCTCATCGGCGAGAACTATGTTGCTGAAGATCGGCCCCCGCATGAAGACCATCTTGCGTTGGTGCGTATCGGGATCCTCCTGAACGAGATCTGTGCCCGTAATGTCGGACGGCATGAGGTCGGGCGTAAACTGGATTCGGGAAAAGTCTAGATCCAGTACCTGTGCGAATGTGTGTATCAGTAGGGTCTTCGCCAATCCGGGCACGCCGATTATGAGACTATTGCCCCCTACAAAGAGAGACAGCAGCACTTGATCAATGACGTCGTCCTGGCCGACTATGAGCTTCCGAAGCTCTGAAAGGATCCTGTCCTTACCACTCCTCAAACGATCGGCTAGTTCGATGTCGTCTGCCGCATCGAGTTCCGTAGGTTGGGTCGACATATCTCTCCTAGTTAGTGAGTCATGGCGTAGACGACATAGTTGATACCGAGTTTATACGCCTCGTTGGTTAGATCAACAAGCGTGTAACCCGTGTCCGAGTACTCCCAGTATTCTCCCACGTCGTTGTTATAGTTAATGATCGCCATTAGACGCTTTTCCGGATCATTGTCCTCAAAAATACCCCAATACTCCGGTAGTCCCCGATACGATGGGAGGTAATCCAGAGATTCGATATCGAAGAACGAGTGAAAGATCGCATGCGATAGATCGAGCCGGACGGGGATGGCGTCGGGCAATACTCTATTCATCTTATCAAGGAAATTCGCCCACTCGTATCCGCCGCCAAAATCGTCAAAGATCAGGAACCCTCCCTTTAACAGATAGTTCCTCAGACCTCTAATCTCGTCCTCTGAGACGGTCCAAAAACCGGGTTCCGAAACGTACCCCACGGGATAGTTGAACAGATTGGGATCGTCGGCCGCTAGAATGTTGCTACCCTCCATAAACGGTCGAACATACGTCAATTCATTGAGCAGCTTCATTAGGTTGCTTTCGGCAATGGGCCAGTCGTGATCCCACTTGAGGTCACGTCGCCGCCTACCCCATTGCGATAGCGCGCTAAAACTGATTCGAACAAACGTGAACCGGCCATCGTAGGGCACGTTATACTCCGTAAAGTCAGACCCGCCATCCCAGCGTTGCGCTTCGGCGCTGGACGCGGTCGTCGCAATCAGTAGCAAACCTAGCAGCATGGTTTTCTTACCCGACACCATGTCTAGCGGTCTCCTCCGCTGCGCTTAACATGTATCGCCAATAACAGGTCCTGGGCCTCCTCAAAATTCGGAGCCCCTTCGAGAGCATCGATGACGCTGCTGTGCGCATTGGCAATGTCACCCGCCTCGAAGTAGGTCTTCGCAAGCTGGAATAGCGCCTCCGCACGATCGACGGGGTTCAACGCCACAATCGCGCGCCGCTCCAGGATCGCATCTCTCCATTCACCCACACGCGCGTACAGTTCCACCAGGCGAATGTGATCGGGGACTTCCAAGGGATATATGTATCTCACTTCACCTAGCGTTTTGGCAGCGCCTGCATGATCATGCAACGCCTCCCGCAGGTTGGCTAGTTCCACGCGCGCCTGGTAGTGCTGCTCGTTGATCATGGTCAGGTCGGCCAAATTTTGTTCGGCGGCCGTCGAGTCACCCGCTCTCACATTCAGTTGTGACAAATACCAGTGCGGACTGTCAGACCCGCCGTACTCGGGAAACAACCGCTTGGCCTGTTCCAGGAACGGAGCGGCCTCGTTAAACCGTCCTTGCTCGAGTAGCATTCTGCCCATGCCCAGCTGTGCGAGAAAATCTCCCGGATTCTGTCGCGCCCGCCGCATCACGTCGTCTCGGGTCACTGGCGAACTACTATCTCCCGGCGCTGCCATTTTGAGTGCGGCCAGCGGGCCGGCAAAGCGATCCCTCACATACTGGTCGAAGTACTCGTCGAAACTCGCCAGGTCTGTGTTCAAGACTGAGTTAAACGCTTCGGCAGTGCTCTTTCCCTCACCATAGGCTCTCAAGATGCCAACAATTGCCTGGAAACCATGGTCTCTTGCGATTAGCTCACACACCAACGATGCCTCGTAGTAGGAATACCCCACCTGTTCGGGATACTCCGGCCGCATGAAACCGTTGTTCAGCTCGCTCACGGGCACAAGCATGCCACCTTGGAAGGCCACCAAGAACCCCGGAGTGACGTCGTCACCCCAGCCGGCCCGCGCCTGCCGCTCCTCGAACACGGCTAGCCCCTCGGTGAACCAACGAGGAACCCGGTGCTTCGTCATGCCGAGGTGAAAGGTGTGAGCTAGTTCGTGCCACAGCGTCGAGCCCCAATTGAAATCCCCAACGGATCGGGATGATGGAGAGTCCATTGCAATTACAGGTCCGAAACTGACTCCGAGTGCACCCAACCCGACCAATCCAACCGTTCGAACCGAAAAGTCGGCATGGTTGGCGAACACCTCGATACGAATCGGAGTCGTCGGATGGTAACCGTACTTTGCTGCCATCCTGTCGTACGCCTCTTCTGCCAGATCGCCGAAATAAAGCGACAGTATTTCGGATTCCTTTGCATCGATGACCAGTCTGAAGCGCGCCGTCTTCGTAACACTGTATTGCTCCAACGTGTCCAGCAGGTCCAGGGTATTCTTGGTCCACACGTCATACGGGTCGCCCGAGAACGCACGCTCGAGGTTCTGCTTACCACTTGCGATGGTCCCGTTCCTCAACTGATTCATGCCAAGCAGACCAAATCCATGCCACGACATCGAGTCTAAAGCAACGGCAAGCCGAGCAAACTCAATTGCTTGACTGTACAACCTGTTCCTCGCGCTAACCTCGGCAAGTGTCGTGTACAGTGCCGCGTAACGTGGATTGATGCTCAGCACTCGCTTGACCGCGTCTTCGAACCCGGCCTCGTCACCCGTCAGATACAGGATTGCCGCTTCTACCGTTCGTGCCTCGAGAGAGACACTATTCACTTTCAGCACGCGTTCGACCTCGTCCGAAGCACGCCTATAGTCCTCAAGCTCCAAGAAGAGTTTGGCCGAAAAAACACGTGCACTCGCATAGTTCGGATTGACCTCGAGGCTTCGTTCCCCCAGCTCACGCACACCCGATGACCCCTCGAACCGCGATGTGGCAGCGAGTCCCAGAAGCGCACCTGCATGTTGTGGATTGGCCTGCAGCACGTCCTCAAACGTGGCCCTCGCCTCCGAACCGTTGTATCTCTTGAGAAACAATTCTCCCTGTGATACTCTGATGTCTAGGTCCCCTGGATCGGCGGCAATCGCTTCGTCGTATGCTCGCAGCGCGTCCTTGGCAAGCTGGGGGTTGGTGACGCTCAAGTAATCCACGGCTCCAGCGACTGTGGCAAGCTGGGCCGCGGATAGATCGCGACCGGAGTTGTAAAGATCTATGAATCGATCGAACTCCCGCATCGCTAGGTCTACATCGCCTCGACCATAGTGCAGCACCGCGAGATTATAGCCGGCTGTAAGACTGTCCGAGGCCCCTTGGGAAGCCCGTGAGAACTCCCGCTCTGCATCCTCCGTTCTTCCGAGTACGTAAAGGGTCTCGCCAAGAGAGTTGGCGAGTTCGACAGACTCTTCGTTGTCCCGTTCGAACCGTCGTGCAGCGTTTACCGCATCCTTGTACCGACCGACCGACCTGAGTGCGGTCACCAAGCCTCGCGCTGCCTTCACAGAAGCTGTTTGGCTCCGTGTAGCAGCGGTGAACAGCGATATCGCGTCGTCATAGCGGCCAGTCCTGAAAGCATCGGCTGCTTCCGACTCCTGTAGCGCGACGACCGGAGTGATCGACACGCATGTCAGGAGAGCCGCTCCTCCGAAGGCCGCAGACGCCGGACGATAGAACCGTCTCAAGGTTGCCGGCTCTCTGGCTTGCGGCTTCGAATTGCCCGCGATGTTTGCGCCAACTCCAGCAACAGTGTTTCCAACTCGCGCCGGTACACTTCCGGCTCGGTCTTGCTCTTTAGGGCTCGAAGATCGGCAATGCGTTGCTGTAGTATTCGCTGCTTCTCATGAAGCGCCGCCAGTTCAGGATCACCCGCGGCATCCACCACCATGGTCTCCGCAGACCCGGTCAGGAACATCGACGCGGCCAGTGCTCCATCCGGTGCGTTGGCTCCTGGCTCGGAACTCCCCTTGCCGTCGCCGTTGTCATCGAGCTGCGCGTGTTCGGTCAGCAGTTGCTTGTCGGACTCATACTCTCGGGCCACTTCCCGACGAGCGTAGTCGAAGGCCTCCAATACGGACACCCGATCATCTTTGTCTACGTCGGCCACGTCGTTGGCAAACGCACCGATGAAATGCTTGCCGAAGATCGCGTCGTTTCGCTCAAAGGCGGATTTCGTAGCAGTCACGATGGTACGGCCGGGCCCGGAAAGCGCCGCAATGAACTCACCGCTGGCACTCGATGTGTTGGCCACCACGATTCTCCGCGAACGGAACCTATTAATGACATGTGCGAAATCCTTGGGCGTCATGTCAGGACCTGGAAGACTCAATCGCGATTCGTCGCCCTGGTAACTACCGTGTCCAATGAGCAAAATGAATATCCCGTCTGGCGCCGGCGCATCGATCAAGAGACTCAAGACATCTTCGATGTTCTTCTTCGTAGACTTGCCGTCGATTAGATCGGGATCTCGTTCGGGTCGCTCGGCCAAGTAGGTGATATTGCTGACCGGAACCCCGAATCGATCGGTTGCCGCCTCAATCATCTGCACCGCCCACCCGTGGAACAGGTCGCGGTGGTAACTGTCCCCACCCAATCCGCTCACTATCACGACCTCAGTCTGCGCCATAATCGGCTGCCACAGAAGACACACGGCAACAGTCGCTCCACCCAGTGCCCGCATCACACCAGCCCCCTGGTCCGCCGGTATCCCCACTCCACCCCGACCAGTGCAAGAAGCAAGAAGAACACGGCCGGCATGTCCCAAAGATCTTTCTCCTCCAGAATTGTGGATCCGCTTTCAGTAAACTGTACGTCCTCGGGAAGTGACGAAACGGTCTCGGGCGTGTAGAAACGACCGCCAGTTTCGTCAGCCAGTCGCTTGAGCAGCGACGCGCGCATCTCCGCATCGAAAAACTCGTCTACTGGTTCGGCCACCTGCACGTAGGAGGCACCGCTACCCAACACCGCGCCGTTCCGGCCCGCATCTATGCGAACCTCATACATACCGTAGTCCTCGGGAACGAAGCTTGCCTTGTACTCTCCATCACGCTCTACAGTCCACTCGAGTGGAACTTCGCGCTCCGACCCACTCGGAGTGATGACGTGAGCAACTACGTCGGCATCGTTCACCTCCAAGTAGGCGGAATCAAGTGCTTCAGTCGTTATCTCTACCGACTGCTGTATTCCCACCCTGTCCCTGGATACTGTCGCCGAAACCCTGTCTGGTACCGAGTTAATCAACCACCTCAGCAACTGCCGCCAAAACATTTCATGTGTCATGTCCTCCAGCGGTATGTCCGCGTGCATCTGCCAGATCCATGAATCCTGAACAGGAAACGACAAGACCCGACCCCGCCCGTAGCGCTGCGATGCCAAAACAATAAAGTTCTCACCATCTCCTCTGCCGGTGAGCAAGGTGCTCGCGCCTGGTTTTGTCTCTGTAATGGGGTTGATAATTGATAGAGGTGGCAGCTCCGTCCAACGTTGGCTCGACGCCTTGGGTAGGTCGGCGATCTGCGTTATCGGATGGGAGCGGCCAACGGGAGTCAGCGCCACCTTCGCTTCCACAAAGAACTCAGACGTCTCTCCGGGGGCCTTCTGCTTAAGTACCACCGGCAACACTTCAGCCACGGGAGTGCCGGCCCATCCACCTTCCGAAAATGAATTCCTACCCCCCAAAGTCAGCAACCCACCCCCACGCTGACTCACGAATTCTGCAATCATCTGGAGCTGATCGTGCGTGAAAAAACTTGCCTTCACACTTCCCAAGATAAGAGCGCGGTACTCAAACAGGTCTTCACGCCTCTTGGGAAACCCATCCGCAACCTCGTCTTCATCATCGACGCCGATGCGGTAGAACTTGTTCTCCGCTGTTTGTTGCAGTGTTACGATCTGGAGATTCTCGTCATCCTCGACCGCCCGTCGTATGAATTTCACTTCCCATCGTGGTTCTCCTTCGAAGTAGAGGATCTTTTCCCGCCGGTCGACTACGACCACTAACGCCTCGCGGGAGTTATTCTCCAACACCAACTCGCCATCTTCAGGAACAACGCGGAATCGAAAGACGCGCGCTCCCACCTCGTCGGCCGTGAAGTGCGTTCGTACCGTCACCACCTCACCATCCCTCGGCATTTCGATTTCCTGTGTGCTGACTATCCGCCCATCGTCTTCGACGTGCAATTGAATGGTTTTGCCGCTGAATCCTGAATGGACGATCATCACGTCCACCGCTACCGACGACCCACGAAGCACTCGACGCGGCGCCTGTACGCTCGTGATCTCGATATCTTTGGCAAAGTGTTCGCGCCCCAACCCAACCGCGTGCACGGGTAAGTTTCGCCCGCGAAGTTGCAATATCGACTCGGTGAGAGGGATCGCAGAGTTGTCAGCTCCGTCAGTGACCAAAACGATTCCGGCAAGAGGCACCGACGACAGTTCACTCGACACACGGCTTAGCGCACTAGCGAGCCTGGTTTGCTGCCCCTCATAGGTCAAATCTGCAGCACTAGCGAGTTGCGTCGCGCTCTCCGAAAATCCGTAGAAGCGTAACTTGAAACGATCTGCCAATTGCGTCATGACGTCGCTACCGTCAGGCCCGAACAACTTGTTTACGAACTCGCTTCGCGGTATCCCGTCTTCATCGGCGATCTGCATGCTCCGGGAGTCGTCTATCAGAACCGCTAGGAAGTTCTGCTGCGGTACAACCGTGGCTACCACCAACATGGGGCGGAGTAAGGCAAACAAGAGGATGCCCATAGCAGTGACTCTGAGTGTGGTAAGCAGTGCGCGATCGAGCGATCTCAGCTTGCTGCGCATGCCACCATACGTGACCAGAGGTGGTAGCACCACCGCAGCCGCCATGACAATGAGCAAAAGAGCCGGCCAAGAAACACCAAATACAAAATCGCCGCGCTCAAACACCACAGGACGGTACTTGAACAGAAATTGAAAAACGCCTTCGAAAAACTGACTCATCTAGTGGCTCATGCCGTAAACGATCATGTTGATACCCATACTGTAGGCGAAATTAGAGTACTTGATCGGATACCACGGATCCTCCGCCCATTCCCATGCATCTCCCAAATCGGTGTTCCAGTTTATGACAACCATGAGGCGTCCCCGATCGTCAAAGATGCCCTTGAGTTTGGGTGTGAATCCATCGCGTTCCCAGGTCGGACCCCCTCTCCTACCATTTCCGACGTTGGGTACTTGCACAATTTCGTCAATGTTGTAGAACGCATTGAGGAGTGGATGATCGAGAGGAATGTCGACGATCGGGAATTCCGGTACCACTCTTCTGATCTGTTGCTCAAAGTTGGCCCATTGATAGCTACCCCAAAAATCGTCGATCACCAGGAATCCGCCAGCCAACAGGTATCCTCGGAGACCGACGACCTCTGGCTCTGTCAGAGCCATGTACCCAACCTCGAGAGCGTAGATGAGTGGGTATCGGCGCAAGTTTGGGTCATCGAGCCGAACCGGATTGTCGTACTCGTAGGCGTCGATGTTCGTGAGCCGCTTGACCCCTATGAGAAATTGGATATCGGCCTTGGGCCAATCGGTGGCCCAGCTACCCCTGCCGTAACCGCGGTCGAAGCCACGCCGCTGACCGCTGTAAACCGCTCGTGTGAAGTAAAAAGCCCTGCCGGGAACAGGCGTCTCTGCGTCTTGAGGCTGCTCGACCACAGAGTCTGGTGTCGGAGATAACCATCGGAAGGATCCGCCGGAAAACATAGCCATGGCAGGCAGGCTCGTCGCCAGCCCTATCGCGGCGATCGTGACACGGCGGTAAGATAAGTTCATTCGCAGCGCGGTCGTTGTCTCCAGTCCTTGAATGCCCTCTCTCAATACCGCCAATTGCCCCCTTTGGTTCCGAAACTACACCACTAACTGTTTACCCAGACACGCCCTCCCGAACCATCGCCTCCAGAGAGACAGCCGGACATACATGACGGTCGATGTAATCCATCAGCCTGTTCGGAAGCCCACGTACTTGTGCCTCCACTCGTTCGTCCAAACAGATGCCTTTATCGTCGAAAACGTCTCGAACGTGCGCCACCGATACAGGCCCAGGCAAAACAATCGCTCCGACGTGTGAGCACACATTTCGTAACTGTTCGAGCGACTTGATCGCCCCGATGGCTCCCGCAGCAACTCCGAGAAGCGCCACGGGCTTCCCAGCTAGCACCGATGGAAAACCCAGGTTCTCTATGATCAGCTTGGTAACGCTGCTGAAGCTCCCATGGTACTCAGGAGTAGCAAAGATCACACCGGTGCAAGCCGACACCTTGGCCATCAGAGCTTCCACATCAGCCACGTCGCCATCTTGTCCAGGCAATGGAAGATGCATGGAGGATGGATCCACCGACTCGATACTTACGTCAGAGCGTTGGCTCAACTCGTCCAGCACTAAAGCAACTGCATGGGACGTATAGTTACCCGGCCTCACGCTGCCGCAGATGACCGCGATCCTGATGCCGTTGCCACCGGTGGGCATATGACCTCCCTATGAATGAGTACGTTTTCCACCCATAATACGTTCTAGTGCACTGTGTCAGAAGTCTCTTTCGCATCGTGGGCGGGACATTGGGGATCCTGGCCTACAGCCCCACCATCCAGAAAAGGACAGCCACTGCCACGATCACAGCTACCAGCGCTAGTATTAGTACTCGGCGGCGCCGCAATCTGCGTCGGGATATGGGCCGGGGCGGCGCTACGATAACACTGCTCGAGCGGCGTCTTTTCTCCGCCACCTGTCTCCTCGGATAAGGTCGTGAACAAATCTAACAGACTGAAAAGACGGACGAACCCCGCATCCGCGTGGCTGGTTTTCCTGGCCACCGCGATCGTGCTCCTAACTGCCACACGATCGCAGACGCAGGCCGACACGTATTACCCAGGGACGGGCGACGCCTGGGAACACCGGTCACCCACAGCAGTGGGAATGGACAGTACCTCACTCAGTGACGCAGTCGCTTTCGCTATTGCGAGTGAATCGACTGAGCCACGTGACCTTCAGCTCATGCTTTCAACACGCCTGGCTAACGTGCCATACGGAGATATCATCGGGCCGATGAAAGACCGTGGCGGAATGAACGGCCTCGTCATCCGCAACGGCTACATTGTCGCCGAGTGGGGCGACACGAAGCGAGTAGACATGACCTTCAGTGTCTCCAAGAGCTTCGTATCCACGACTGCCGGATTGGCCGTCGGTGACGCCCTCATCAAAAATGTCCGCGAGTCCGTGAAAGATTATCATATCGATGAATCGTTCGACAAGCCGCATAACTCCGCTATCACTTGGCAGCATCTGCTGCAACAAACGAGTGAATGGGAGGGCGAGTTGTGGGGCAAGCCGGACGTAGCCGACCGGCGGCGTGGACGAGACCGTGAACTGCAGGAACCTGGAACATTCTGGGAGTACAACGATGTGCGAGTTAACCTGCTGGCCCTATCGCTGCTCCAACTGTGGAGAAGACCTCTCCCAGAAATCTTGCAGGAGCGGATCATGGGCCCCATCGACGCATCCGGTACCTGGGAATGGCATGGCTATTTCGATTCGGACGTAGTGATCGACGGCAGGAAGATCAAGTCCGTGAGCGGTGGCGGGCATTGGGGCGGAGGCATGTGGATCAGTTCACGAGACCAAGCTCGATTCGGATACTTGTTCCTGCGCAAGGGACAATGGAAGGAGCGCCAACTTCTGCCGCACGATTGGGTAGACCGCACCACCACGCCCACCGATATCCGATCCAACTACGGCTATATGTGGTGGCTCAACACAGACCACCAACAGTGGCCCAGCGTGTCGGCACAAAGCTTCGCAGCCCTCGGCGGCGGATCGAACGTGATTTGGATCGATCCGGACAATGACTTGGTCGTCGTCGTTCGGTGGATTCAGGCTCCCAAAATAGACGAGTTCCTCGGACGAGTCGTCAAATCAATCAACTAGGGGACGTTTTCCAGCCCCTGCGTCGAGCCGGCTACCGACCCTAGCTCCGCTTGCCCGCCCACTATCGTATTGGGTTATCCGGCCGCAGAATCGGAGCCAAGAAACGCCAAATCTCACGCCGAGAGTCACGAGCGAATTTCGTGTCCAGGCGATTAAACCCATGACCTCCTGGGGCATCCTGATAGATCTTGAACTCGAATCCACGCTTGCCTGCGGCCTTCAGCGCCTGAATAAGGCGTTCGACCTCCAGCACATTTACATCTTGATCGTTGGTGTTAGTGTGAATCAACAGCGGCGTTCCGTCATACTTGTCGGCATTCCACGAAGGTGATCGCCTCCTGTATTCCTCCACGTCTTCATACGCCGACTTACCGATATGATATTCCGCCGAATATAGGTCGCGATATCCTTGGGTCTTGTATCCCATCCTAGCTATTAGGTCACTGACCGGCACACCTGCGTATGCAGCGGCGTAGCTGTTCCCATGTTCGAAGATGTTCATGAGAGCGTGCAGTCCTCCGTGACTCCAGCCCACTATTCCGACTCGGTCTTGATCCAAAAACTCATAATTTTCCAGCATGACGTTCCGGGCTGCGTAAGTATCCTCGACTTCAACGCCACCGTAGTCGATTGCGCGGTAGAATCCTCCGCCATATCCCGTGCTGCCACGATATTCGGGTGCCACTACCGTATACCCCTGCTGCAACATCTCCTGCAGAATATGCGTATTTCCCGTTCCGAAATTTCCATGCACGCCACCGTGCGGAAACACGATTAACGGTTGTTTCTTGGTTCGATCCAGGCCTTTCGGAACAAACACGTAGGCGCGTATGGTCAGAGGGTTTCCCGCTCCCTGTGCCGTCGGGTTTGGTTCGTATCGTCGAGGAGGTCCGGTGAACGTGATGATGTCTATATCCGCCACATCACTCATGCGCTGGAAGAACATCACGTCGTCTACCCGCCGGTTAAGCACATCAAGCGAGTGTCTCAAGCTCTCTACATGACGTGAAAGTTGGTTCTTGACCTCCTCGATCTCCCCGGAACTCTGCGCCTGAAGTCCGATCGGACTCAACAAGAGGCCAACCAGCATCATTGTTCTGTAAACGGGGGTGGACTTGGTGCGGTTCATGTTGACAACTCCTCTGCTCTATTGGAAGCTTAGTGACACCAACGGGATCTCGGCGGCGCGCAAAGATACGGATTAGGCGATTGGATCGCGAGGCCACCCGAACAAATTACGCGGACGACATGTGGGAGCAATTCTAGATGCCCTGGATAAAGCAGGTTGCAGTAGAGAAAGCCACCGGCCTCTTGAAGGCCGAATTCGACAAAGCTATCCGAAGAGCCGGGCGGGTATGGCACATCATTCACGTCATGAGCCTCAATCCGCGAGCGCTAAAGGGTAGCATGGACTTCTATCAGGCGATCATGTTGGCACCGTCTCCCCTCTCACGAATGCAACGAGAGCTGATTGCCACCGTCGTTTCGTGTGAACTCAAGTGCTACTACTGAACTCAGGCGCATGCCGACGACCTCCGTGCTGAGGTCGACGATCTGTTCGACGACCCTGCCAAAGCAGACGATTTCGTTCACAGCGTGGCTCACAATTGGGCCAGTGCAGAACTCGAGGCAGCAGATCACGCACTCTGTGAATTTGCGGCCAAGTTGACACACAACCAGCACGACATCGGCCCTGCTGACCTCGAGAAGTTGCGAGGCTACGGCTTCGATGACACGGCGATTCACGATGCTACACAGGTGATCGGCTACTTCAACTACATCACCAGAATAGCCGACGGTTTGGGAGTGGAGCCGGAGGATGAGGTCGGACCCTGGGGCACTAAGTGAAAGACAAAACTATTCACCGCCGGCTAGCCTGCCCAGCACAGTCCTGTCCAATCTGTGTCCGCCCGCAAACACAATGGTCTTGAAAGGAATTTCGTGCTCGCGTAGCTGATCTTCCTGCCTGGTGCGGTCTTGCGAACTGACGAGTTCATCTTCGTCCCCTAGCACGATAGTCAGATGTGACTCCGTCAGCTTCTTCTTGTGCAAGATCAGGTCTATCTCAGGCGGTAGCAGCCCGCCCCACATAATGAGGCGGTCGACCGCCGTCCCTCCATTAACTACCCAGCGACACGTCGCGGCCACTCCCTGGGAAAAGCCGAGGACGTGGCATCTTACGGCACTGTGATCGACCCTCTCGAAGACAGCAGCATAGAGCTTGTCCAAGTATTGGATGTAGTCGTCGATCTCTACCAAGCGATCCTCGCTGGTCATCCAGCCCGCACCCACACGTCGTGATTTATGGTCGGTGTAAAAGCGATTCAAGCCTTCGGGACATACGATCAAGCGCATACCGTCGTCCAGTGGCGCCAATAGTTGAATGAATTGATGGGCCAGTTGCGTATACCCGTGACAGGCGATCCATACTTCGCTTGGCTTGTCCTCATTACCAATGGTGAAGTAACGGGCAGTCTTCTCGACGGTGACGTGGCGTTCTTGCACTACAATAGCTGCCTTCTCAAGTCTCCGATCTGAGCCGGGCCCGTGCGACAGCACCCTCCGATTATCGAGGCTCCCATATTCCGCCACTCTACACTCAACTCGGCGAAATCGTCGAGCGTTTTTGCACCCGACCAGTGTCGTTCATTTGCATCGAACCGCTCTCCCGAATTGGGGTAGACGATTATCGGCTTGTCGGTTACACCACGTACTTCTGCAACCAGGCTTGAAATAAATCTGGGCGCAGTACAGTTCACACCGATAGCGACCACCTGATCTGAGTCGTCAAGGCGGAGGGCCAACTCGGCCAACTTGGTTCCGTCACTCACTCTCGTTTCATCAACGCAACTGAAGCTGAACCATGCATGGACCTGAGGCGTCTCGCTCAGCAGAGTCATGAACGCCAGAGCTTCATCGATCGACGGAATCGTCTCGCATGCAAACAGATCCGCACCGCTCCTCGCAAGGATTCGCCAGCGCTCACGGTGAAAGTCGGTCAACGCCTGCTCTCCAATATCGTAATCGCCTGTGTATTCGGAGCCGTCTGCCAGGTAGGCACCGTACGGACCTACGCTAGCCGCCACGATCGGTTTGATGCGACGGGTTTGATGAACGGGATCTGCCCAGAATTCGTCGCGAGCGTCCAGGGCAAGCCGGACCGAGAACACGAGCAGATCAGCAGCCTCCTCTTGACTCAAGCCACGTCGCATGAACCCCAGCGGAGTGGCTTGGTAACTGGCGCTCACAATGCAATCGGCACCGGCATCCAGATAATCGGAATGAACTTGCCCGATTAGATCGGGCCTTTCCATCAACCCCCGTGCCGACCAGAGATCGTCGTTCAGATCGTAACCACGCGCTTCCAACTCGGTGGCGAGACCACCATCCAATATCAAGACACCCTGCTGATCAAGAAAAGGTGTTAGCGGATTGGACATGGCTTGGATGGACCAACTGTTGTAAGACGGGACGCGTGGTGAGGGCGCAGGTGCGTGCCCCCACCATGCTCACTCCTATCTAACCCCGCTTGGGTACCGCCACAGGCTTGCCCGGGCTGGGACGGATGCCGTGCTTGTCGAGATCGCTGTAGAGCGCAGGCATCTTGTTCTCTATGATATCGTTGAGTTTCTCGATCAGGCCGGGCACCTTTTCCCAGGCCTGTTCGAGTTGCCATGCCTGATCGGCCGTCGGTAGGGTCGTTGAGGCCTCGATGCTGAAAGTGCCCCGTCCTCCGCGAGCCGTCTGAGTGATTTGCCGGCCAAGTTCGCGCACCTCATCGGCCAGTTCACTCACCTGATCCTTCAGGGCTTGAGGAGCATCATCGCTCTCTTTCAGAAGGCGGCGGACGTCAGCCAACTGCCGGTTGATGCGCTGAACAGCCCGGCCGGCCTCGTACACCGGCTTCGCCAACTTATGGGCGCTCATGAGAACTTCCTGCCTCGCCCGCAGGTCGGCATCGGAGATCGTGACCCGAGGATCCAACCTCACGACCAAATCGGTCGTACTGGTCTGACCTGCGGCCTCCAGCCTCACCGTGTACGTGCCCGGCAGTACTTTCGGTCCGCGAGGAGGTCCTCCACGGAAGCGGTTCCTCTGTTGGGCAGCGTCCGCTACGTACGGCGGTGCGATCCTCAGATCCCAAACAATCTGCTGGATGCCGGCTTTCCCGGATCCCTCTAACTCCCGTACCGTCTCACCTGCTGCGCTAAGAATTGTGATCTTCGCCTTGGCGGATTCCACTCGGCGCATGGCACCACGGGAAAAACCGCTACCTACAGCGGGCCCCTGACCGTTCGTCTCGGGCCCATCCCCTGCTACTGGAACCTCGGGCGACTGGAGATCATCCCTCTGGTAATATCGAATCAGCGCGCCATAGGCCGGATTCTCGGCAGCATAGACACCTGGTGTCCAACCCTGCGGAGTGTAGGGATTGTACGATGTAGCTCTACGTACGGGAAACAGGTGGGAAGCCGATGCGAGCACGTCACTCGACAGTTGTTCGAGCGGTGTGATGTCGGGCATGATCCAAATACCGCGTCCGTGAGTTCCGATCACCAGATCGTTCTCGCGTGGGTGGATCTTGATGTCGTCTACCGGAACCGTCGGCAGGTTGTTGTTCAACTTGGTCCAGTTTGCACCGCGGTCGATTGAAAAATAGACACCGATCTCATTTCCGAGAAACAACAAATTCGGATTGCGTGGATGCTCGACAAGCACGTTCACGGTCCATCCGTCCGGCAGCCCCTTCGCGATCGGCCGCCAGCGTCGGCCGAAATCCTCACTGACGAATACGTAAGCTTTGTAGTCGTCATTGCGGTGGCCGTCGAATGTTGCGTAAACTCGGCCTTCCTCGAACTTGGATGCCTCCAATCGACTCACATACGTCTTATCGGGCACATTCTTGAAGTTGGAAGTGAGATCGGTCCAAGTCGCACCTCCGTCTTGTGTGCGTTGTACGTTGCCGTCATCGGTACCCACGTAGAGCACCGAGGGATTCAACGGAGATTCCGCTATTTCGACAAAGTTGCCATACGAAGAGGTGCCGTCATTGGGTGACATCATTGGCTTCGACCCCATCACGCCCATGATCTCCAGCGTAGTCCGATCGATATTCTTGGTCAGATCGGGACTCATTTCACTCCAACTCATGCCACGATCCGTCGACTTGAACAGCACGTTTCCGCCAAGATAGATCGTTGCGTTGTCGTGCGCCGACATGACGACAGGAGTGTCCCAGTTCCACCGGAAGCTGCGGTCATCTTCATCATCGACAGGACGCCCAACAGGTCGCATTCTGATGCTCTCATTTGTGGCGAGGTTCCTGCGATAGAGATTGCCACCCTGAGATTCTCCAAAAACGACCGTGTGGTCGTTGGGATCGATGACGGTGAAGAAACCGTCCCCACCACCCACGTTATACCAGTCGCGCGTCCTGATTCCCTGGTTCGACCAAGTTGCGCTGGGACCACACCACGATCCGTTGTCCTGCAAGCCACCGCACACGTAATATGGATCGCGCATATCCACGCCAATCTCATAAAACTGAGCGATCGGGAGATTGCGTAGCTGGCGCCAGTGATCGCTTCGATCCCACGACACCGATACACCACCATCGCCCGCCACGATCAGATGGTTTGAGTTACTTGGGTCGATCCACAGCGCGTGGTGGTCGGAATGGACGTTGGCGGCGGCGTCGCTCGTGAACGTCTTTCCGCCGTCGCTCGATCTATAGAGCTGTGAGCCACCAGAGTAGATCCGATTCGGGTCGTTAGGATCGATACGAATCTGGCTGTAATACATCGGCCGGTTATTCGTGTTGCTCAAATGCTCCCACGTGTCACCCCGATCGGTGGAGCGGTACACGCCGGTTTTGCGTTCTTGTCCCTCTCGCGTGGGCGTTGGCCCAAACGCGAAACCCCGGGTTGGATCTCTCGGGTCGGCTTCGACAAGAGCGTATACCACATTCCCGTCACCGCGGTAGATGTCCAAACCAATCCGACCCATGTCGCCAGCAGGTAAACCCTCAGTCAATTTCTCCCACGTAGCGCCACCGTCGGTCGTTCGATAGATACCGCTGCCAGGACCACCACCGTTAAAACCCCAACCCGTTCTGCGACGCTGATACATCGCCGCGAACAACGTAGACGGATCACCGGGGTCCATCGCCAAATCGATCACACCGGTGTTCTCATCCACATACAACACCTTGTCCCACGTAGCTCCGCCGTCGGTAGTCCGGTAAACGCCGCGCTCCTCGTTGGGACCCCATAGATGACCCACTGCCGCCACGAAAACGACATCGGGGTTCGAAGAGCTTATCTGGATCCGGGATATGTGAAGAGTCTCGTTCAGCCCCATGTGCTTCCAGGTCCGTCCGGCATCGGTGGACTTGTAGACACCATTGCCCCAGGGCGAACTCTGCCTGTTCTGGGGCTCGCCGGTCCCGACCCACACTATGTTGGGGTTCGAAGGAGCCAGTGTCACATCACCGATCGATGAGGTCTCCTGATCGTCGAACAAAGACTCCCAGGTAGTCCCGGCGTTTACCGTCTTCCAGACTCCACCCGTGGCGGTACCGACGTAGAAAATGGAAGGGTTTGACTCCACCACCGCAACATCAGCAACGCGCCCGCCCATGATGGTCGGGCCGATGTTACGCCACTCGAGATTGGCCACGGCAGATTCGACCTGCGCACTAGCGCTCACGGCCGAAAGTGAAAAAAGAAAAGTTGCTCCTGTGGCAAGCATTGACCGCCGCACGTGTAACCACGATAGGGACTTCATTGAGACTACCTCCGTCTTGGGACCTTCTAGGACCATCATTTCTGAAATCGGTGCTTCTCTAGACGTATTCTACCCCCCGGGCCCTCTCAGGCAAGGAGGTATCACTTATTGCCGAGGTTTTAGGGAACGCGAACTCGGGCGAGGGTGTTTGCGTCCGTTCCAAACCATATTTCGCGGCTCGGTGCATGGAAAACCATATGGCGAACCGTTATTCCACCACTCTGCAGAATCGTCATGCCAAAGAATGCGTTCTCCTTCGGATCAAAGCCGACCACGCGGCTCGGCTCCGCCCGCTCAGACTCCACGAACCAGAGGCGATCCTTGTCGTCTGTTACCATTGCGTAGGGCCTGGAGGCAGCACCGCCAGGAGTAAGCCATTCTTGGACCTTCCTGGTTGATGGGTCCAGCCGTCCAAGCCTTCCCCCCGCATAATCGACGTACCAGATCATGTCGTCTGACGTCACTTCAATCCGGCGAGGCCGAGTGGCCTCACGTGGGAGTTCTATTTCTTCTAGCTCCATCGTCGTCGGATTCACCGTAGCGATTTTGTTGGTCCCGAACAGCGCGACCCAAGGCCGGTCATGCGAATCGAGAATAATGCCGTAGGGACGTGCTCTCCGAGTCGGGACCATGATGAGCTGAATCTCACCCGTCGACACCGAAAGCTTGCCGATCGCGTTGCTCTGCTGCGCCGTGAACCATATGTCTCCGTCCCTGTTGAAGACCAGCGTATGCGGATCTGTGACAGCCGGGTCAGGCATCATGAATTTCGTGATCTCACCGGTGGCTGGATCGAGCCTGCCGATGTGGCTTGCCCTGTTGCCTGCATACCAGACGTATCCTTTATCATCGACGATGAGATTATGTGGATGGGTCCCCTCGTCGATCTCGTACCGTTTGAAGTCTCCCGTAGCCGGATCGAGATAGGCGATATAGTTGCCGGCCTGGCCACAGAACCACACTCTGCCTTGCAGATCGACATAGGGATCCCTCGGACGCGTGTTCTCGCGGGGAGATTCAGGGAAACCATCTACCGTTCGTCTATCCTGGTCCATCTTGTAGGGCACACGCCACTCAGTGATGTCTACGGTATCCGGGGCCAACGGCGATCCGGCCCAAACGAGCGAGGTTAGGACAAGAGAGGCTAAGTATTTCATTGGGAGATCTCCACCGGGTTCGTCGTGAACTGGGACCTTTACGCGTAGTACGCACAGCCAACCCGACGTGTTGATGGAACCTTTCCCCAAAGATCCGCAAGCACGTTGTGGACAGGGTACGATCGCGGATGTGGTTATGTGAGCTAGAGATAACGAGGTGTTACGGACGAGCGCGCGCGCTGGGCTATGCTTCTTTGACTCCGGGTTCAAGCTCATCGGTTTGTCGCCACAGATACCAGGCGATACTACTGAAGATAGCCCCAAAGCCCACCGCAAATGCAGAGACATGCACGATGGCGGCCTTAATCGCAGACCAAGTCTCTGGTACCACGTTGCGCAACTCAAATGGCAGACCCGCCACGTAGCTGGCGTACGTCACTACAACGGCCGCCGCAAGGACTACAGCACCCAGGGCCAGACCCCTCGCCGTACGACGCCACTGCTTGCCCGCCAGGCCGAGTCCGACTAGGGCAGCACCGATCGCCTGCGTGCTGACCGCCCACTCCCGGCCTCCGAAACTGAACGGATAGAATCTTAATGTTAGCCAAGCGATCGCTGAAACTGCCACACCAAGAACCACTGCTGCCTTCCAGGGACGAGACTCGACGCCATCGCGTGCCAGGGCTTTCGACGTGGCTGTCTGAGCTTGCGAAACAACATGACGTGGCGCTGCGGCGGTGCCGCCATTCAAGGGTCGCTCCACGATTTCTTCCACGATCCGCCTGGTCACCGTTCCCACGACCACTTCTGCAGCCATCGGAGACGGGTCCACAGCATCCGGGACAGGATCTACCTCTTCGACAATCACCGGAGCCACGAATTCCTCTTCAATCACCGGAGCAACGACTTCCTTGTCATTTGTTGAATCAGGTGTCGCTGCTTTCGCCTCCCGAATGTCGGGGGCTGGGGACGGTGGTTCCGCTCTATTCGTCGACGGGTGGATCAGGCACTGATAGCCCAGAATACTTCCATCACTAGCGTGGCGTAGCGTTACCGTCAGCAGTCCTCGAAACCGCTCGCCATCTTTCGCACGAAACTCTATTGGTCGATCGTGAACGGATCCGCTCTCCTCTACTTCTTCACGGAAAGCATGTATGTCGGTAGCATCAGTGTACAATTGCCGCGCATCCAACTCGAGGAACTCTTCGCGCGAGTAGCCGAATAGCTGCATGGCCGCTCGGTTCACATCTACCACGGTGGCATCGCGAGCGGATATATAGAGGGCATCGTGCGTAGACTCGAACAGTGCCCGGTAACCCTCGTCGCTGTCGTGAAGCGCTTCCTCGGCCCAGCGCCTGTCTCTGCAATCCCGGGCAACGCTTAGCACATAGTCACGCTCTCCGAACCTCATGCTGGAAATCGCTACTTCAACGGGGAAAGAAGTACCGTTGCGCCTACGATGCGACCCGGTACCGAGAATTAGCGGTCGGCTCGACATTCTGGTCTCTGTAACGTGATCTCCTACCACATTTTCGCACTGGAGTGGAAAATCGAGATCGAGTTCGGATATCGAGAGCGAGAGCAGTCTCTTTCTGGTCAGGCCGACCCAACTGCACGCGGTCTCGTTGGCGTCGACTATGCGACCGGTGACCAAATCCGAAACGAATATGGCCTCGCCGCTGCGGTCGATGAGTGAGCGGAATCTGTGAAGCTGCGCCAACACCGATTGGAGTTTGCAGACCTCTGCGGTCAGAATTTCAACTCGCTGGACCAGAGGATTTGGGTCGGACCCGATTGCTCTTGTCTGATAGCCGGGATGAGATTGGACACGCCCAGCGTGGCCAGCCAGCGCAGCCTTGCCGCCTGTGGTCCATCTAGCCGCAGTTTTCTCGTCGACTCTTCTCTCCCGCATCAGCTCAGATTGCTCCTTAGATCGGACCGCAAATAGACATCCAGCACGGCAAATTATGCAGGAACCGCTCCATAGCTCCGTCGCTGGCTCGTCCCAATCGGCTCGGCTACCGGGATCCCCGAGAGGCAATGCGATCGCCAGAAACACACTTTCCACAGCAGAATGTGGATAGCGCCTGAGTTTGGCACTTCCCTGCGTGTCGCAATCGACTATGAATTAATGACTTAGCGTACGGTGGCTACTCATTGCTGCATCGAATCCGAGGCTTGTGTGGGGATGTTGAAACAGCCGCCGCCTCAGCACCCACCGCAAACCGACGAGCATACTGGTCGTTGCCGGTGTTCTGTTGACATCACTGAGTGTGGCGTGCACGCCACACTACGCGGGTTGCTTTCTGTGACTACCAGTGTCCTCGACCTGAGGCTTCGCAGCTTGCTGCAGTGATCGTCCAGTTTGACATGGCCGGGGTTCACCGCTACTCTTTATGGCAACAAGAAGTATTGGGATTGGCAGCGGGAACATCCAGTGGAACACGTAAAGGGTCCTGGCAGCGCGCGCAGGCCCTTTTTTTGTTTGACCAGTTAGACCGCAATAACAGCTAGCCTGTGGCTCGGTGAAACTGAATTGCAGTGCAGCAGCCCAGCGCGGGGGCATAGACCGCGACAGACCAGTAGTCGGGAGGTACGGCTGTGCCGGACTCCGACGAACAAATCTAAGGAGAGTACGGCATATGCGTACGACAGGAACAGTGAAGTGGTTCAATGACAGCAAGGGCTTCGGTTTCATCACGCCGGAGAATGGAGAGAAGGATTGCTTCGTTCACCACTCGGCGATTCAGGGCGACGGCTTCAAGTCGTTATCTGAGGGCCAGCGTGTAGAATTCGACATCGTTGAAGGACAGAAGGGGCCTGCGGCCGAGAACGTCAGCAAGCTCGACTAATTCGGGCTGAAGTTCGCGGAAGCTAGAGAGGGTCATCTCACTCAAACGAGATGACCCTCTTTTTCTTGGTTCATCCGGTATTTGCGGGGTGAGATGGGGGATGGGACAACGGTAGATCCTGCTCTATCTTGGTGTTGTTCAACGACATCAAGGGTTGAGACAGGAGACTACCGTTGTCCAC
>JAZDCZ010000329.1:0-2942 GCA_036679605.1 Gemmatimonadota bacterium | reverse complement strand
CTTTTGTTCAGGTACGCTGATAGGTTGCCGTACCTTTTTAACCGCCGCTCACTGTATCGGCGACGATTTCGATCCCGCTCACTACGGCGTGTTTCTGCAGAACGCCGGGGTGTTCGCCGTAACCGCTCTGGCCAAGCATCCTGACGCCGACATAAATCCTTTTCCGATCGGTGACATCGCCGTGGTAACGCTGGGCGAAAACGTCGAGTCGATTTCGCCCGCTGCAATCAACCAAACCTTTCTTGGCCCCTATCAGCCCTTCCCGTCTCAATCCGGAACGATAGTCGGTTTCGGCCAGACTGTGGCAGGGGGGAATGATTTCAATCTCAAACGTGTCGGCACGGTACAAACTGCGACGTGCCAACAGATTCCGGGGCCTCCCTTCGGAGGCGACCAGGAGTTGGTGTGTTGGCAGTTCCAAAAACCTCTGAAGTTTCCCGGCCAGAATTCGAACACCTGCAACGGAGACTCGGGGGGGCCGATTTTTGTCGATCTCGGAGCGGGCCCGGTCGTTGTCGGCGTAACCTCTGGCGGGGCTAACTTTACGTGTCTGACGAACGACCTGAGCTATGATGCGAGCGTCGAACACTACAAGGATTTCCTGCTCGCGAAGCTGGCGGCGGACTCGACGAACGCGTGCGGAAGTTTGCCGGTTATCGGCCAGCCTGGGTCTCGAGTCGTTTCGGTAGACGCCTATCTGGGAACGTTCCCGACACAACGGCTTTTTCAGATCCCCCTGACTCCGAACACGGAAAGGGTTGTTTTTACCTTCAATGGCCGCAACCCGAACTCGGGGATTAGTGCGGATTTCGACTTGTATGTTCGCCATGGTTTGCCGCCCACGCCGACCGACTTCGACTGTGCAACGGTCGGCTCGAGTCAACTGGGGGACTGTCGGTTTGATACTCCAGCTCCGGGAACGTGGTATGTGCTGGTACAACTCGTCCAAGGCGAGGGCGAGTTTCAACTCAACGCCACGGCGCTCGGTGGCGATCCGCCTTCATGCGGCAATGCCATACGGGAACCTGGAGAAGACTGCGATCTCGGCGACGACGCGAATTGCCCCGGTGTTTGCGACGCGACGTGTGTCTGCCCGCAAGTTTGTACGCCGGGGCACGTCGAAGTCAGAAAACTCAAGGTCCGCGCAAAGAGAGTCGTACTCAAAGCGCGGATACTCGAGGGCGACGTGGGTCCGAGTCTAGCGAGTCTCGACCCTCGGTTTGAGTTTGCTACCGTGTTGGATGACGGCGTGGTCAGTCTCGACCTATCGGTCCCTGATTTCGACAGAGGTTGGGACAGATCGAAGCCCGAGCAGGGGAGGTACAAGTGGAAGGGCAACGTGAACGGCGTTCGTCGTGTTCGTGTGTCCGATAGGGTTGCCACGCGTGGGTTTACGAAAGTCGTAGTGATTGCTACCAATGTGCCTGCCGCCAGTGCGCTAGGGGTCACGGCGACGAAGACGGAAATCGAACTCGAGGGTACCTGCCTAGCCGAATAATCAGTTTTGCCGGTGGCCTGAGCGAATCAGGGTAAGAGACCCTTCTCGAGGGCTGGTGGAAAGCGTTGCGGGAGATTGCAGTTCGCGCTCGAGAGCCTGGGTCCAGACGATTTTCTTGTAGTCGAAGTCGGTGCGTGCCGCGTGATGAAACTTTATAATTTCGAAGTAGGGTGACAAGTCGAAATCCCTCGGTGTCACCAATCGCGGGTCGCACGGCGTAAACACGCCGGCATCGAGCACGCGAGAACGCCCCTTCCGCAGCCGCGCCGAGGCGAGAATACGGCCGAGAATACCCTGGACTTCCTCTTCATTGTCGACAGCCAGATCTATGTGCGGCTGGATCGGATATCGAACTTTTTGGAACGCCATGGTGATCTGCGAGGAACAGATGACCTGCTTGGAAAATGGGCCTGCGTGCTGGAGAGCCGTGTGACGGAAGCGCCGAGGAATGAGAGAAACGGGAAAGAAATAACGCAGCAGATCAATTATGTGACGTACCGAGTAGGGAGTTCCAATCTGCGATATGACGGTTTGCAGTACAGTGTTGAGATCGCCGGGTCGCAGGTTGATCGGCCGACACACGCGGACGTTGTGGTGGCGATACTTCGACAGAGGAACGGCGACGACTCCGGTGTCGGCGTTGGCTTCGACGACCAAGCTGCCGGCCTCGTCTTCGAATCGTTCGATTAACGCCTCGGCGGCCGGGCCGCCGCGCGATATCAGAGTATCGCCGACGTAGATGCACGCGTGTGACCAGCAACTCTGCGTCAAGTACTTGATCACCTCGCTCACCCGCTGCGAGCCCTCGACCAGTACTACGTCGCCCGGTTTGAGCGTTTTTACCATGAGGTCGATATCGTTCGGGAACCTCTGGGTGTAGCCCCTTCTTTCCTTGGTCAAATGCTTGACGAGGAAGCCCGCGATGCGATGTTTGATACGTTTGCTCAAGGTAAAGTCGGTCTCTCCGACCATAGATACTAGCTTCAAGACGAGACTCTTGGAATGGGTTTTTCTCGAGCTTGATACAGCAAATGAGGGATTCGCAACCCGAACGGCGCAAGTGCTGCAGCGGGCCGCGCACATTTCTCCAGTTTTTCCTCAATCGATTGCCGCGCTGCGTAGACAACGGGATGAATTGGAGTGGCCCGCTCGACTTACGCTACTCGACTTGCGCTAAAGGAGACCTTTCTCTTGCAGATACTCGGCGACCAGGATCGCGCCCTTTGCGGCACCCATTTTCGTGTTGTGCGATACCAGAACGTACTTGATGCCGTTGCGGTACAGAGGTTCCTTGCGGATGCGTCCGACCGAAGTTGTCATGCCGCTGCCTGCGTTGCGATCCAGACGTGGCTGCGGGCGAAACGGATCTTCATGAACGTGGATAAGTTCGGCGGGCATCGAAGGGAGTCCGAGCTCGGCTAGCCCGTGGCCGGCCTGGGCGAAG
>JAZDCZ010000033.1:0-3128 GCA_036679605.1 Gemmatimonadota bacterium | reverse complement strand
ACATCACTGGGTTGGGCAGCTGCTTGAGTTGTGCCTCGATCACCTTGGTGTCACGCTTGATCGTCAAGAGCTCGTCGGTATTGTCCACGTTGTGGATGAATACCCTGGACATATCGGCGCCGGCGGCCTCAAGCCTAGGCACGATCGTCAGCGAGCTAGAGCGGCGGCCTCAAGCCTAGTGGAACTGCGCACGCAAAAGGGACCCATTTGGATGAGTTGATGCGCAAGTAAAAAGGTACCACCTCAACAGGCCGACTCGATTGATCATGGGCGATACTGCCCACAATCGAGAGGCCGATAAGGATGTTGAGTGTGGACCATTACGAACTGATACGACGTAAACATGTGATAGACGGATTGAGTCTCCGGGCGATCAGCCGGGAACTTGGCCACTCGCGTAAGACGATCCGCAAGGTGCTGGCGATCGGGACGCCACCGGGCTACCGGCGTCATCAGCCGGCGGTGTCGCCGGTGATGGACAAGGTGGCCGGGATCGTGGATGCGTGGCGGGAGCAGGACAAGACGCAGCCGCCCAAGCAGCGTCACACGGCCCAGCGGATCTACGAACGTCTACGTGATGAGCACGGCTTTACCGGAAGCGCCAGTGCTGTCCGACGGTATGTCTCGAAGCTGAAGGCAACGGGCAAGGAGGTGTTCATGCCGCTGCAGTTCGACCCTGGCGAAGAAGCTCAAGTAGACTGGCACACGGGTTGGCTCATCGAGAACGGTGTGCAACGCAAGGCGCAGTTCTTCTGCATGCGGATGTGTTACTCGAAGGCCTCGTTCGTGGTCGCCTACGAACACGCTGACCTGGTGTCGTTTTTAGATGGCCACATCCGGGCCTTCGAGTACTTTGGGGGCGTGCCCCATCGGATCGCGTACGACAACCTCAAGAGTGCGGTGATCCGTGTCGGCAAGGGCAGGGAGCGTGTGCTTAACGAGACGTTCAAGAAGCTGCGTTGCCACTACCTGTTCCACGCCCGCTTCTGTAACGTCGCCCGGGGCAACGAGAAGGGGGATGTAGAGAACCTGGCCAAGCGGAGTGAACGGACGTATCTGACACCCTTGCCGGAGGTCACGTCGCTGAATGAGTTGAATGAACACCTGCTGGCGTGCTGCAGGAAGGATCTGCAACTCCCGGGGGTGCGTCCTCATCAGGACCGACTGCGCAGCGAGATGTTGGAAGAGGACCGCCTTGGCCTGATCGAACTGCAACCCACGGCGTTCGAGGCCTGCCAACGGATCGACACGGTGATCGACAAGCGATCGCTGGTGACGGTGGCAACCAACAGCTACTCGGCCCCGACGCGTTGGGCCCATCACCCGGTACAGGTCAAGGTGTTTGTGAACTCGGTGCAGCTGTGGTGCGAACACCAACGGGTAGCCAAGCATGCACGTTGCCACGGCAAAGGGCAGTACGTCCTGGAACCGACGCATTACCTGAACCTGCTACGGACCAAGCCCGGCAGCCTGGACAACGCCCGGCCATTCAAGGGCATGACCGGCCACCCCCGGGGGTGGGGCGAGGACTTTGATCGGCTGCGTCATGAGTTGGAGTACCGCTACGAGGGTGAAGGAACCAGGAAGTTCATCAACGTGCTTCTGCTGTTCACCGAGTACGACCCCGATGAGGTCCGGCAGGCGGTGTCCCGCTGCGTGCAACGCCGGGCGTTCAGTGACGAAGCGGTGCTGGGCGTCTTGCGTAACGAACCGATCGGCAGTCCGCACCGTCCACTGGACCTGTCCCACCGCCCTGAACTGTTGAATGTCGGTGATGGCATCCGTCCCGCGGCGTTGTACGACCGCCTGTTGTGTGCCGTAGAAGCGGAGGTGGCGGTATGACAACTTCTACTGACAAAGCTCAACACACGCCGCAACTGCTCAAGAGTCACCTCAAGACGCTACGGATGCCGACCATGCTGCGTGAATCCACCACGCTCGCCCGCCAGGTCGGCGAGCAGCACGGCAGCTATGAACTATACCTCCAGCAACTGGCGGAACTGGAAGTCCAACAGCGTAAAGCCGGGGCCACCGCCCGACGCCTCAAGCAGGCGAAGTTCCCCGTGGTCAAGGAGGTCGGTGACTTCGACTTCGCCGCCGTACCCAAGCTCAACAAGAAGCGCCTGATCGACCTGGCCCAGTGCGGCTTTATCGACCTGCGCAGCAACGTCATCTTCAACGGCGCCCCCGGGACAGGCAAGACGCACCTTGCCATTGCCTTGGGACGTGAGGCGTGTCGGCGGGGCTACAAGGTTAAGTTCTTCACCGCCTGCGGCCTGGCGAACCTGTACCGCGAGGCCCGCGAGGAGCGGCAGATCCTGAGGCTGGAAAAACAGATCCAGAAGCACGACCTGATCATCGTCGATGAACTGGGCTACATCCCGCTGGACCGTCACGGGGCCGAGCACCTGTTCGGCTTCTTCAGCCAGTGCTACGAGCAGGTGAGCCTGATCCTCACCACCAACCTGCCGTTCGCCGATTGGCCCCAGATCTTTGCAGCCGACGAACGCATGACCGGCGCCTTGCTCGATCGCATCACGCACCACGTGCACATCGTGGCCATCGAGGGCGACAGCTTCCGGCTCAAGACCGCCAAACCCTCAAAAGCCAGCAAGAAGGGAGGCCCACCCACCGAAGCAAGATGATCGATTTATCGGACGCCCACCCCCATGGGGGTGGTGGCATGGACAACACCTGACCAGGTGTTATTCTTTTACCCAAGGTGGTACCCGATTACTCGCGCATACCGGTACCCATTTACTTGCGCAGTTCCATGTGTTTCATCTCTTGTGACGAGAAAGTTCGCTCCAGGTGGATAGTCGACCTCTTGGTGGGAAGCGACTTGGTGTTCCAGTCTTCCTGTTCTGCGGTCTTCATTAGAGCTCAGCTCGATTAGAAGAAATCGAATGATGTATGGAAGCCGGGTTGGTCCGGTGCGTCGTTATCTCATTATGCACATTAACTTAGGTTGGCTCCAACTCCCCTGCGTCGCTTCGCGCCTAGGGTTTGCCATGCAACTATAATATCAGTTTACCCGAATTATTCTTGCGTCGGAAAGTAATCCCGGTTAGCGTCATATCAAGGCAGGTCGGGGAATTCCATCATTTCTTATTCCCGGCTAAGCGGCG
>JAZDCZ010000328.1:0-4114 GCA_036679605.1 Gemmatimonadota bacterium | reverse complement strand
TGCTGAGCTGATCCAACGATCGGCCTATTACCAGCAGCGCAACGAAGCATCCTACCAAAGCCGCCGCCGATCAGCCCATCGAATGGATTCTTCGTAGCGCTGTCATACTAGGAAGCCGGGAATTGACGGCCTCACGAAACTCTGTAGTCAACTGTTCTATATTAGCCCTGGTATATTCAACATGTTTTCTCCGCTTGTCGGACATTAGGTCGCCGAGATCCACATCAAAATCTGCGAAGGGATAACGCCTCATGGACACGGAATAAATGGTGGCGGCCAATGACCATACGTCCGAAACGCAAGAAATGCCGGTTCGGGTGAATATCTCAGGTGGCCGAGTCTTTGGCGTACCTAGAGAACCCTCATTCTCAGGAAGAGTCGCTGAGGCTGTACTAGCACAGCCAAAATCTCCGACCTTGAACAAGACACGATCTTCATGTCTGACAAAGCCACAGTTGTCGGGCTTGAGGTCAGTATGCCGAATGTTCTTTTTCGCAAGATATGCCAATCCAGAAAAGAGCTGGTACGTCATTTCAAGGAGTTGCCTAAGATCTGTAATTGGACCTTGTTCAAGGACGACATCCTTGAGAGTTCCGTCCCACAGATCTTCGACGATCCAGAGTTCCGTACCCTCCTGATGGGCGACCGCGGTCCACGTAATTGATTCAACACGATCGTCCATCAAACGAAAGACCCGAACATCCGCCGGTAGCGCATTTGGCGCTGCGTCGAGACGCTTTAGAGCAACCAATGTAGGTTTGTGCAAATCCATCTGCGACGCAACAAAAGTCTCCTTAAAGGTACCCTTGCCGAGTCTTCCAAGAATTCGGTATTCATTTGTGGGAGAATCGGGAAGATCGTCCGCAAACGGCTCAGCGACTTCTTGCTGACCGCCCTGGGTCCGGACGGTGCCGTAGCGAGTTGTATCGAGCCGTCTTACTAACTGTTGAAGGTCCGATACGACTTCTCGGTGAGCAATAAGAAGGTACTGCCAGGGAGTTTTTTGCTGGCCCATCTCTCGGTTCCAGAACTCCTCTAATGACTCACAGACGGGACCATACTTGCCAGATTTTAGTAGCCAAAGAGGCCGAATTGTATTGACGAAACTTGTACTTCGCTTGTCGAGGGCGTAGAAATAGTGAGATTCATCTACAGTACAATTGAGTCGAGCAGCAATTTTCTGCTTAATATGATCCTCAAGATGTTCGAGGTTATTGTAAACGCTTTCTGAAACAACAATAGGCTTGAATAAGGTGCGCTCGAGCAATTCTGACGAGAGTCTGGCGAGTATAGGATCGTCGTGATTACGAGCCCAGTTCTTTATCGATGTAATTACATCTCCATCATCGAGATCTGTATAGGAAAGCAGCGGAAAGCCAGTTGGATTTTTCAAGAAAGTAGAAAACGGCGGACTAACCGCATCGGTGCCGAGCTTGATGGCTCTCAGAAGAATACTGCGGAAGGTCCACACTGCAGCACGCACCGTCTTGTGAAAATATACCTGCCGATACATGTTTGCACGAGCGCGGAGAAACTGCACCAAGGTGAAAAGGCCTTTTCGGCCATCAACAGCCAAGAGCCAGGATGGCGATTCTCCAGACCGCCCCTGACTTCGCACAATTCGCAAAGATCGAATAATCCAATCGAGCTCATGGAATCCATATGACACGCCAGCCATTCGTGTATCGCGCGCAACAAAATCAAGGCGATCTACATCAAGATCGCCTGCGAGAAGTGCGTTGAGATATGGGATATGATAGCATCCCTTAAGCAGCCTCAGTATGTCATCACGAAGCCGCGGTCCAAAACTAGGGTACTTTTTATTCTCAGTTCCTAGAAGTTTGCCAAGTTCGCTGTGGTTGTCTTCGAGTATTCTATGTCCAATCGCCTCATGAAGCCTACCTTGCGGTTTGTCAGGATACTCACCATATTCTTCATCCATGAATTCCTCCCAAACGTGGGAGAATGGAGAATGGCCTATGTCGTGCAGCAGGGCGGCGAAGCAGAAGGCGGGATAGTCGCGCCGATGGTCGAGTTGCAACACCATTGGCATCCCGTTCTCTTTTCCCGGTTGCCTCTCGCCGAGGTTGTGGATGATTTTGCGCGCGATCGCGAAGGTGCCGAGGGAATGAGCAAATCGAGAATGTTCCATTCCTGGATAGACGAGTGAGGCGAGACCGTTTTGATGGATGTGACGCAGGCGCTGAACCTCCTGCGTGCGGAGCACACGTCTTAATGCGGTCCCTTCATCTGCATCCTCTACCGCAATGAGGTTATGAACATTGTCTCGAAATACGTAATACTCTCCGCCTGGTGGAATCGAAGGCTGACCGACTCTCATGGCGATATGAACCTCACTCAGCTATTCATGTAGTATCCGGTTGAGCAAACTGCAACCCAATATTGACCAGGAGTTCCAAAGGGCGCCTAACAATACCCATGATTGAGTTTCTTCCAGCAGATCAACGCGCAGCCGAGCGTGAGGAACGCTTCGTGGATGTCGGCGCGGCGGTCGTAGCGGACGCGCAGGCGCCGCTGTTGGTGCAGCCAACTCAACGTGCGTTCCACGACCCAGCGGTACATGCCCAAACCGCTGCCGTGCTCGGTGCGGCGTTTGGCGATCACCGGCTCGATGCCGCGCTCACGCAACGCGGCGCGATGCCGGGCGGAGTCGTACCCGCGGTCGGCATACAACCGATCCGGCTTGCGACGCGGCCTGCCCACGCGGCCCGCGATTGGCAAAAGTCCATCGACCAGCGGCAGCAATTGCGTCACGTCGTGCCGGTTTGCCGCGGTCAGGCGAACGCCGAGTGGCGTTCCCTGCGCATCGGTGATGATGTGGTGTTTCGAGCCGGGTTTCCGCCGATCCGTCGGGTTGGGGCCGGTTTTTTCGCCCCCCCGACCGCACGCAGCGACGCACTGTCGACCACTGCGCGGCGCCAGTCGATCTGGTCGGCGCCGTTGAGCCTGGCGAGCAACACGCGATGGAGCTTGCGCCAGACTCCGGCAGCGTGCCAATCGCGCAGACGACGCCAGCAAGTCATCCCGGCACCGCAGCCCATCTCCTGCGGTAGATCCTCCCAGGGAATACCTGTCTTGAGCACGAAGAGGATGCCGGTTATCGCGGGTCGATCGGCTACGCGCGGACGGCCCCCCTTGGGCTTGGGCGGCTCCGGCGGGATGAGCGGTTCGAGGATCTCCCATAGTTCGTCCGGTACGAGCGGTTTGGCCATCGCCGTGTCCTCCGTGACACCATTGCCGGTCTACCTATTCGGCAATCGATGGCCCAGCTCATCAGGTTTTGTTAGGCGCTCTAAGCACGAGGCCAGTGGATGGCGAAATCAAGAGAAGGAGGGCGAGTTCGGTGAGGGTTTGCGTATGGGGAGCGGAAGTGGAGGAAGGTGTGATTGCGGCTTGCCGTTGCGGGCTGCGTTGGGAGCATCCCCGCCGCAGGTATTACGATGTGCGTGTGGACAGCCGCCGGCGCTGCCGCAGGCTTGGTTAACGCTTCGTCAGACCCGGGAGGCGCCTTGGCTGGTTTTGGGCCCTCGCGAGCCAGGTGCACATACCGCGCCACCGTTCCCCGGTCGATACCCAAAGCCCCCGCGATTCGCCGCTGGGACCATCCTCGTTCCAAAATCACCTAAATCGAGTGCACCACGCCCACTTTGAGCCGGTTCGCCATCCGAAACCTCCTCCAGCGGGCCATCCGCTGAAAGCGATCTACGGCGAGCCATCGGCTCCTCAAAGTGGCGGGGTTTCAGCCGCCTCCGAGTGGCTGGCTTTGGGGGTTCTCCCGCACATTTGGTGATTTACTCAAGGGATCGCCGAACGCCGGACGTATCTGTTGGGAATATGCCATGCCTGTGGCATGATCACTGCGTCGCGGGCGGTACGGATGCTGCTGAGTCTTTCGTTATCTCGGTCTCATTTGCATCTCCAACAACCGGCTGTCGCGCCCGGTCATCCGCTCGACGAACACACTGCCATGCATTCGCCAGCAACATCTCATCCCATGTGCAACACACGCTGGCGCAGCAGGTCGAACTTCGCCCGGCCGTACATCTGCCGTTTGATCAGCTTGAGCCGGTTGACCTGTCCCTCGACCTGACCG
>JAZDCZ010000327.1:0-93093 GCA_036679605.1 Gemmatimonadota bacterium | reverse complement strand
CGGTGGTAATCACGGGGACCGGTTTCACGGGTGCGACGGGAGTGACGTTTGGAGGAGTGCTCGGCACGGCGTCCAGTGTGGTGAATGCGACGACGATCAACGTGACGACACCGGCGGGCGTGGGCCAGGTGGACGTGGTGGTGCAGCATCCGGGTGGTAGCGCGACACTCACCAACGGATTTGCGTACACGCCGACCGTCACCAGCGTGGCTCCGACGATTGGACCTGAGGCTGGTGGTACTGCGGTGGTCATTACGGGAACGGGCTTCACGGGTGCGATGGGGGTGACGTTTGGGGGAGCGACGGGCACGGCATTCAGTGTGGTGAATGCGACGACGATCAACGTGACGACGCCGGCTGGTACGGGCCAAGTGGATGTTGTGGTGCAGCATCCGGGTGGGAATGTGATACTCACGAACGGGTTTGCCTACGCGCCGACGCTTACGAGTCTCAATATCACGACGGGCCCGGCTGCTGGTGGTACGGCGGTGGTCATTACGGGGACGGGTTTCACGGATGTGACGGGAGTGACCTTTGGTGGAGCGGCGGGCACGGCTTTCAGTGTGGTGAATGCGACGACGATCAACGTGACGACGCCGGCGGGTGCGGGCCAGGTGGATGTCGTGGTGCAGCATCCGGGTGGGAATGTGACGCTCACTAACGGGTTTGCCTACACGCCGACGATTGCGAGTCTCAATATCACGACGGGCCCGGCTGCTGGTGGTACGGCAGTAGTCATTACGGGGACGGGTTTCACGGATGTGACGGGAGTGACGTTTGGTGGCGCTGCGGGCGCGGCGTTCAGCGTGGTGAATGCGACGACGATCAACGTGACGACGCCGGCGGGTGCGGGCCAGGTGGATGTAGTGGTGCAGCATCCGGGTGGTAACGTCACGTTGACGAACGGGTTTGCCTACACCGCGACGATTACGAGTCTCAACGTGACGACGGGGTCACAGGCTGGTGGTACGGCGGTGGTGATTACGGGGACGGGGTTAACGGGTGCGACGGGGGTGACGTTTGGGGGTGCAGCGGGCACGGCGTTCAGTGTGGTGAATGTGACGACGATCAACGTGACGACGCCGGCTGGTGTGGGCCAAGTGGATGTCGTGGTGCAGCATCCGGGTGGCAACGCCACGTTGACAGGTGGGTTTGCCTACGCACCGACGCTTACGAGTCTCAACGTGACGACCGGTCCGGCGGCTGGTGGTACGGCGGTGGTCATTACCGGGACTGGGTTAACGGATGCGACGGGGGTGACGTTTGGGGGTGCAGCGGGCACGGCGTTCAGTGTGGTGAATGTGACGACGATCAACGTGACGACGCCGGCGGGTGCGGGCCAGGTGGACGTGGTGGTGCAGCATCCAGGTGGTAACGTCACGCTGACGGGTGGGTTTGTCTACACGCCGACGATTGCGAGTCTCAACGTGACGACGGGGCCGCAGGCTGGTGGTACGGCGGTGGTGATTACGGGGACAGGCTTAACGGGTGCAACGGGAGTGACGTTTGGGGGCGCCGTGGGCACGGCGTTCAGTGTAGTGAATGCGACGACGATCAACGTGACGACGCCGGCGGGTGTGGGCCAGGTGGATGTGGCGGTGCAGCATCCGGGTGGCAGTGCGACGCTCACCAACGGATTTGCCTACACACCGACCATCACCAGTGTGGTTCCGACAATTGGACCTGAGGCTGGTGGGACGGCGGTGGTGATTACGGGGACGGGCTTCACGGATGCGACGGGGGTGACGTTTGGTGGCGCGGCGGGCACGGCGTTCAATGTGGTGAATGCGACGACAATTAACGTGACGACGACGGCGAGGACGGAGGGCCAGGTTGATGTGGTGGTGCAGCATCCGGGTGGTAACGCGACGTTGACGGGTGGGTTTGTCTACGGAGCCGCGTGGACCTGGGTCTCCGGCAGCATGAGTATCGATCAGTCGGGCGTCTACGGCACCCAGGGCACAGCCAGCCCCTCGAACTTTCCAGGCGCGCGGCAGAGTGCTGTGTCGTGGATCGACGCCGCCGGCGACCGCTGGCTCTTTGGTGGTTTCGGCTTTGACGCTGTGGGGACTCAAAGTGACCTCAACGACCTGTGGCGTTTCGACGGGACCAACTGGACCTGGGTCTCCGGGGGCTCGACTGCCAATCAATCGGGCGTCTACGGCACCAAGGGCACCGCCAGCTCCTCGAACCATCCGGGCGCACGGCAGAGTTCTGTTTCGTGGATCGATGCCACCGGCAACCTCTGGTTCTTTGGTGGTTTCGCCTTGACCTCGGGGATTTCGGGCCGGATCAACGACCTGTGGCGTTTCGACGGGGCCAACTGGACCTGGGTCTCGGGGAGCTCGAGCGCCGATCAGTCGGGCGTCTACGGCACGCTGGGTGTCACCAGCTCCTCGAATGTGCCGGGTGCACGGCAGAGTCCTGTTTCGTGGATCGACGCCGCCGGCAACCTCTGGCTCTTTGGTGGCGATGGGTTCGACGTTGCCGGGCTTGCGGGCCGGCTCAACGACCTGTGGCGTTTTGACGGGACCAACTGGACCTGGGTCTCGGGCAGCTCGAGCCGTTCCCAGTCGGGCGTCTACGGCACCCGGGGCACCGCCAGCCCCTCGAACCATCCGGGCGCACGGCAGAGTTCCGTGTCGTGGATCGACGCCGCCGGCAACCTCTGGCTCTTTGGTGGTGACGACGGGAGCGCCCGACTCAACGACTTGTGGCGGTTTGACGGGATCAACTGGACCTGGGTCTCGGGGAACTCGATCGGAGATCAGCTGGGCGTCTACGGCACCCAGGGCACCGCCGGCTCCTCGAACGTTCCGGGTGCGCGGGACGGTTCTGTTTCGTGGATCGACGCCGCCGGCAACCTCTGGCTCTTTGGTGGTGTCGGCTCTGACGCTGGGGGGATTGTCGGTGACCTCAACGACCTGTGGCGGTTCGACGGGATCAACTGGACCTGGGTCTCGGGGAACTCGAGCCGCGATCAGTTGGGCGTCTACGGCACCCAGGACACCGCCAGCCCCTCGAACGTTCCGGGTGCACGGACCGGTGCTGTTTCGTGGATCGACCCCGCCGGCAACCTCTGGCTCTTTGGTGGTTTAGGCTTCGACGTTGCCGGGCTTGCGGGCCGGCTCAACGACCTATGGCGTTTCGAGCGGTAGGTATGCGGCAGATTCGGGAAACGGGAAACGGGAAACGGGAAGCGGGAAGCGGGAAGCGGGAAAGGGGAAAGGGGAAAGGGAAAAGGGAAAAGCCAGTGAAATGTGAAAAGGATGGGCCACTCGTCGCTCCGCTCATTCTCTCAGCGGGTCACCATCTTCAAGTCCTCATGTTCGAAGGCAGAACTCATACGATCCAGATCGTCTCCGACAATTCCGAACTCTGCAGCAACCGATCGCCAGCTTGCCACGGCGGTGCCCACCTCTCGCTCAACTTCTATGGCATCTGATGGAGTTAGTCCGAAGTAGTCGGCAACCTCGCGGGCGGATTCAATCGATGCATCTTGATCGCCGTCCAGGTTGATCGCAGTAGACAAGATGCGTGGTCTTATGTAGGTGGGCGTCGGATTCATGTCGTAGGCCGGTGATAACCGCCAGCCGTGGGGACCTTGGTAGAGAAATCCGTGATTCCGAAGATGATCGTCGGTATTGGAAACCAAAATGTTAAAGATCATTCGCCGCCAAAGCTGCGTGAAACACCAGCTGCTTCCGAACGAGTCATGCGAATCCGCTTGGGGAGTCTCTCTGCTTCCAGCGCGAGTCCTATTTGGTCGATTGACGCGTCTGCGATTAGAGCGGGCCAGTCTCCAAGGCCGAGCACAAACAGCACTGTGGCGTAACCGCCAAACGAAACGCCCGGATCCCCTCGTTCGATTCTATGTAGTGTCGGACGGCTGATCTGAGCCCGTTCAGCAACAACCGACATTGGCAGGCGTCGACGCCTTCTCGCATCCCTGATGTCTGCTCCGAGCTTTCGAACCGCTCGACGGACCGGGGTTGGCATGACTTGCCTCTTTCTGCTCATCTCTACATCCTTAAACTAAAATATATATGCCTTTATATGCCATTAAGGTAAAGTCTATATTGCAGTATATAGTTCGTCAAGCGTTGGGGGGTAGAAACGGAGGCGGTAGAACTGGGCGGGCTCCGGCTCCCTTCGCTCCGCATGCTCGGCACTGTCCCTCCGCTCGCTGTGGTTCGCGAGCAAGGCGGACATCCTAAGTGCTCTCGGCCGCGAACCAACGCGCGCTCCGGGACACACCGGCACGCTGCGCTGAGCCGGCCCCTTTCACATTTCACATTTCAGCCGGCGGCAGCCAGCTTCGGGGGCCTAGTGCCGCTCCGCCGACACCGCCGAATCCACAGCCAATGCCAAAATCCGCGTAAACACCTCGGCGTCGTGCTTGTCCAAGTGTGATCCGTCGGGGCAGGTGAGTTGGCCCACGGCGGGGATGCTGTCGGTGTCGATGGTCTGGGCCGATGTGTTGGCTACCAGCCTGTCCCAGTACACGCTCTTGGGATAACGCTCCTCCTCCACTTGCCTTATTGCGCCGCATCTGGGGAGGAGCGCGAATACCACCCGGCCGCCGCGGGCGTGTATCGCGGTTACGGCGGTCTGGACGCGCCGGAATATCTCAGTGGTCTCGGCCTGGCTGGTGGGGCGGCCCTGGGTCGAGATGAACTCGTACTGTCGCTGTAGGCGCGCGTCGGCGTCGGTCTTGGAGAAGTCCTGCGGGCGGAAGCGATCCTTTCGCAGGTGGGAATACGGTGCTTCGGGAAGCGGGTCGGCGTGGCCGCCTTCATTTCTCAACCATCCCACCACATGCTCGATCATTTTCTCAGGCGCTACGGCGGGGCTGCGCCACGCCACCACGGGCATCAAGTGTCGCAGGTTGGCCTCGGTGTATTCTGACGGCTTGGTTCGGTATAGATCGTACGACAAGAGATATCCTTCTGCGCGGCTGCCAAGGCCGCGGGCGTCGAATTCGATGCGCGGCACAAAGTCCACCACCACTACGCCCGTGAACGAGCGATCCTCTGCAAAATGCTCCAACATGGGGAGTACGGAGCCCGAGGTGATCGCGAGCTGGATCGGGGGACGGGGGGGACGGCCTCCGACAGCGCGCGCCCATTCCCGGGGGTCGATGTCGGCCATGGCTCGCGACGAACCCAACAGCACGGTGCCGTTGTGGTCCAACCGATCGCGGTTCACGGCCCAGGCCTGGAGGTCGTCCTCGACGGACGGAACGAAGCCGGCGGATCTCAGGGTCCATTCCCAACCACCCAGGCACACGACCGCGACAGCCAGCGCGCCGAGCCACACTCGCCCCCAGGCGATGTCGGGGAGACGTTGGTTAGAACTGGAAATAGATGAACGCACGATTGTCTCCTGGAACCAACACCAACAATATCAGCATCACCCCCAACGCGAGCATCCGTGTCCATGGAGGAACGCGCGCGGCCAACTCCTCGAGGCTGCTGTCTCGTAGCAGCCAGTGGGAGGTAAGAAGAACGACGGTTATCGCTATTACGCGAGTTGTGGCAAATCCACTCAGCAGCACCTGGTTTGGTCCACCCAAGAACATCGCTTGAAGGAGCGCGGTCGCACTCGAGAAGTCGCCGGCGCGGAAGAACACCCACGCGATTAAGACGAGCACGTATGTCACGAGCGCAAGTGCAATTTGGCCCGCGCGAGCGTTCACCCATGCGAGGTTTCCAAATCGTTGCTTGAGCGGACGCTCGACGGCGAGATACAGGCCGTGCAGTCCACCCCACATCACGAATTTCCAGGCGGCGCCGTGCCACAGTCCTCCCAACAGCATGGTTGCCATCAAGTTCAAGCGAGTTCTTGCCTGGCCCTTCTTGTTGCCGCCCAAGGGTATGTAGAGGTAATCCCGCAGCCAGCCGGAGAGCGAGATGTGCCAGCGCCGCCAGAAATCGGAGAATCCGATCGCTGCATAGGGGAAGCGGAAGTTGTCGGGAATCGCGAAGCCCATGCACAGCGCCACTCCGATCGCACAGGTGGAGTAGCCGGCGAAGTCGAAGAAGATCTGGGCTGAAAACGCCAGCGTACCGACCCATGCAGTGATTGCTCCTGCTTGGAGCGCGCCGGCGTAAACCTGGTCAGCGACCGGCGCCATCCAGCGGTCGGCCAGGACCACCTTCTCGAACAGTCCGATTGTAAGGAGCGTCAGTCCCCAGCCCAGCTGTTGTGCACTCACTTTCCTAGGGCTAAGACACTGCGGTAGGAAGTGAGCGGCGCGCACGATCGGCCCTGCAACCAGTTGCGGGAAGAACGTCACAAACAGCGCGAAATCCAAGAACGACTTGGACGGCTCCAGTTGGCGGCGGTACACATCGATGGTGTATGACAGCGTCTGAAACGTGTAGAACGAGATCCCGACCGGCAGGATGATGTCGAACGGCGGTGGACTGTAATCGATACCGACCGTGGCGGCGAGTGAGACGAAGTTGTCGAGCAGGAAGTTGCCGTACTTGAAGAACCCGAGGAGCCCCAGGTTGGTGCCGATGCTGGTCCACAGCAGCGCCTTTCTCTGGACCTCGGAGGTCGCGGTCGGGAGCCGCTTGGCGACGTACCAATCCACGATCGTGGAAAGCCAAATCAGAAAGACGAAAGGCGGGTTCCACGCGGCATAGAACAGGTAGCTCGCGATCAGCAGGTGGAGCTTCTTCATGCGCCAGGGTAGGGGCAGGCGGTAGACGCCTAGGACGAGGGCGAAGAAGGCGAGGAAGGTGAGGGAGTTGAAGAGCATGGCGGGGGCGAAGATGGGTGGGAAACTTCAAAAGGGAAAGAGGGGAGTGGGGAGTAGGGAGTGGGAAAGGCCAGTGAAATGTGAAAAAGATGGAGTTCCCGTTGCTCTGCATGCCGGCACTGTCCCTCCGCGCGCTGCAGTTCGCGAGCAGGGTCGAAATCCCCACTAGCTCCCACCGCTCACAAACGCGCGCTGCGGGACACACCGGCATGCTGCGCTAAGCCGGGCCAGTTTCACCTTTCACATGTCGATGTTGGGGTTCCCCTGGGGCGAGCAGGCCATCCGTGGCACAGAAATGGCTCTCATGGGGGCGGGGGGTGTGCCAGGGCGTTACAGTGGCTGTGCTGGAGTGCGACAACAGTTGTCGTGATTGGCTTACAGATCACCAGAGGTGTGACACCGGCGCAACGGTGTAATCTATTGATAATAAAGGAGTTAATGTATGGGTCGGGTGTGCCAAGTTGGGTCTGGATCATGCTAAGAGTGCCTAGTGGGCGGAACTGCGTGGTGGCTGGATAATGCCGGAACGCAAGGTGTTGGTGCGGGAGGGGGCGAGTGAGCGGCGTCGGCCGGCCGGGCATGAGCTGGGTCGGGTCGCGGCGAAGCTCGCGGCCGTGTTCGGAACTGGATTGTTCATGGTCGGCGTGATTGACTTGGCGATCCTCTGGACTCCGTTTCGGTTTGGGACGGCTGGTTGGGAGTTCGCAGCTGTGAGCCGAACGTTCACGAACATGCCGATGATTACACTGGGGGCCTTGATGGCTCCCTTGGCAGTAGGTTACTTGGCTGGTGGTCTGCGGACTGGAGTGGTAAAAGGGGTAGCTGCCGGGTATGCGTTTGGGGTTCTGGTGATGGTTGTGTTGGCGGGTCTGTACATACTGAGTGGTGTGGAGGTCTGGCAGGTGACACCGCCTGAAGGCATGTCAGCATTAAAACGAGCGATTTTGAAGAACGGCGTTGAGATGGTGGTGTATACCGGGATTCTGGCCTCTGCTGCTGTGGTGAGTTGGAGGTTCGGAAAACGATGAAACGAGTTGTGACAGGAGACAAACGGATGAGCTTCTTGAAGCGGGATTATATGAAGACCGTACGAACTGGGGTTCTAGTGGCTGGTCTAATGGCTCCCGTAAGCTTGCAGGCGCAGTTGGGTGGAGCGCCGTTCATAACCGAGGGATGCGGAGACACGTTCCTCACGGCCTGTGCCAGCATGCTTTCTATGGAATGGAACTTGGCCAACAAGACGCTCACGATCGTGATGGCCAATACATCAGACCCAATTGAGCAACCGAATTCCTTCATTGGTGCCCTGTTGTTCACGTTTCTGCCGCCGGATGCGACCTTTACAGTAACTTCTGCGCATACTGAGTATTTTAACGGAGACGGTACCTCCTTCGATGATTTTGTCGGTGAAGAGGACTGGGGAGTCAAAACCAACGTTGGGGGGCAAGGTGGCTTCCAAGTCGACTGGGATACTCGGACTCAGGATGCCGGTGGTGCCGAATTCCGGATTAGGACGGGACAGTTTGGGCGCATCACAATTGCGTTCAGCAGTCCCGCTGATTGGACAAATTTGGATCCTAGCATTGGCCAATGGACAGCCCATATGAGAGGGTTGAGCTGTGGTTCGGATGGGATTGGAAGCGAATGTTCCGACTTTGCCACCTCCGTTGTTCCTGAGCCGTTCACGATGGCGTTGTTGGGCACGGGGCTACTTGGAGTTGGGGCTGCTGCGCGGCGGCGGAGGAAGGGTTTTGATGTGGCGGATGGGGATTGAGGGGCGGGAAGCGGGAAGCGAGAAACGGGAACGTAAGATGTGAAAGGTGAAAGGCTAACCCGAGGATCGGGGTAAGCGTGGGCTCGGCGTTTTGATGTCGGGCCTTTTTTGTGTTGGTGCCCAACGCAGGGCGAGTCCGACACCTGCGATGAACTCCACGCGTGGGATCGGCTCGCATCCGGCCAGAGGCTCACCTCAAGAGTTTCACAAATAATTCATTCCTTCTTCATTAAAAAAACGCGCTGAGGCTTCGGTCTTGCTGCTGTGCGGGGTGATTCTCTAAGAGCGTTCTCATCCCGCCACCGCTATGTGAACAGGAGCTGTGCATGATCCAGCCAGAACTCGCCACGATCGCCAAGACACTGGGCGAGCTACCGTTCCCCAAGAAATTTGCGGTTGAGGTTTGTGCAGACTGTAATCTCGCGTGCAGCATGTGCCATCATCCCATGATGCGGCGACCGAAGGGCACGATGCCGTTCGAACTATGGAAAAAGTGTGCCGACGAGATCGCGGCCACCGCGCCACGTACCGAGTGCTGGTTCTCGTTCTGCGGTGAGCCCCTGCTGGAACCTGACCTACTGTTCCGCATGCTGAGATACGGCAAGTCGGTAGGTCTGCTTTCGCTCAACGTCAATACCAACGGAATGTTGCTGACCCCCGATCTCGCGGGGCCTCTGATGGACACAGGCGTCGATCTCGTGGTGTTCGGCATAGATGGGTTCTCGGCGGAGGCGTTCGAAGCGATTCGGATTGGCGCGGTCCGAGATCGCGTATACGCGAACGCCGAACACTTCCTGCAACTCCGCGAGCTTCGCGGCAACGGTCCTGAAATCCAAGTCCAATTCATCGAGATGGACGAGAACGAACACGAGGTCGAGGAGTTCAAGGCCTACTGGTTGGAGCGGGGCGCCACCCTCAAAGTGCGTAACAAACTAAGTTGGGGTGGCAAGTTCGGCACTCCGCTCGAAATCGCCAAGGAAGACCGTATACCGTGTCCCTGGGCGCTCACCATGATGCACGTGTTTTGGGACGGGCGGGTACCACGGTGTCCCGGTGATACGGAGGGAGAAGAGGAGGCCGGCAACGCGTGGAACGCTTCGCTCGCCAGTCTATGGGGAGAACTCGGTGCTTACCGTGAGAAGCACCTGGAGCATCGGTTCGACGAATTGCCCGATAGATGCCAGGACTGTAAGGACTGGATGACAGGTGCAGCTTCTAGAATCCGCCCGGCGGTCGGAACCTTCCGTCCTTCGTCTGCAACTTTGGATCCGGTGGGCTAGTACATGCCGTCCGCCTCGAAACACACCCTCTATCTCTGTGGAGCGGGCAACCCCGAAGGCGTGAGGCTGGCGCTCACGGTCAACCGCGAGCGACAGCAGTGGGATCGTATCGTTCTGCTAGACGATGACTCCGCGAAACACGGAGATCAGGTTCTGGATGTCACCATCGCAGGGCCATTCGACATGTTGCAGGACGCGGACGCGAATCGGGACGAGGTTGTGAACCTCGTGGCCCGAACGACGGAAAAAAGGGCGGCTGCCCGTGACGTGATCGACCGCTACGGCGTTCCGTTTGCAGGACTGTGTTCACCAACTGTCGACACGCATGGTGTCAAACTTCCCAACGATCTTACAGTGTATCAGAACGCCACACTCGGCGCGAACTCATCTGTTGGTGAGGGTTCGGTAGTGTTCATCGGCGCAATCGTGGGTCACGGCAGCTGCATAGGTGCATGCTGTGTCCTTGCGCCCAACGCGGTGGTCAACGCCCGAGTGCAACTTGGTGAAGGTGTCTACGTGGGCACCAACGCAAGCGTGTTGCCCGATCTTGAGATCGGGGCCTGGGCCACGGTTGGGGCAGGGTCGGTTGTGATGCAGAACGTGCCGGCGGGCGCCACGGTCATGACTGCGCCGGGTGAGATATTGAATCGACCACCGATGACGCAAACCGTTGCCCCTGGATTGCGGGGAGTAGGTGGGAGATCTGAGAGGCATCGTCTGCCTCAGCGGCCAATTGAGGTAGAACGTGCAGTGGCAGAGATCTGGGAGGAGCTGTTGGAAATGCCCACAGTAGGAGCAGAGGACAGCTTCTTCAGTTTGGGCGGGAATTCACTTCTAGCGCTCAGAATGCGAGACCGCATCCGTGCCTCAATCGGTTTTGAACTCGCAGTCACAGATGTGTTTCAGTTCCCGACGGTCAGAGCGCTTGCCCAGCACATAGCCGGCGGCAACGATGCGAGCCGAACTGGAAGCGTTCGGGCTCGCGCTCGAAGGGCCTTGGTCGCACGTAGACGCGCATAGGTCTCTGGTCCCAAAGCACGAATCCGAACACTTCCCAAGTAAAACAAGCTTCTTGATTGCAATCCAGGGCTCGGCAAAGGATATTGCCGTATTATGAGGGTTACCGTGTCTGATTTCCCAAACTCCTTGAGTCGTGTGGCTATTGCGCTATGTGCCGTCGGCGCGACCTTGGGTTGCCGTCAGACCGAAAGGATGTCAGACGCTGTCGAGGATCGGTTGGAGCAATTGCCGACGCTCGCACTCTGTGCGGATTCCTCAAGGGTATCGATCGACACATTGGCGACAGGTCTCGATGTCCCTTGGGATCTAGTTTTCACTAGCAAAGACCGGATCCTGGTGACAGAGCGTGAGGGGACGATCAGGGTTGTCGAGAACGGAAGAGTTGAGCCCACTCCCTGGGCGAGCCTCGACGTATTTGCTGACAACAGCAGTGGTATAGAGGCCGGACTTATGGGCATCGCCTTGGCGCCCGACTACGACAAGAGCCGCGAAATTTATGTGGTAGGGACTTTCTTTCGCGGTCCCACCTCAGGAGTCGGCCGCTTGTTCGACAGGGGAATGCGCCGCGTGCTGGGTGTATTGTCGAAATCGGCGGAATCCTTGTTCGAAGATCGAGTCTACCGTTTCGTTGATAACGATGGTCAAGTATCGTCTCCCGAGCTAGTGATCGACAACCTGCCGGCAAGTCATCTCCATGCTGGTGCTGCGCTCGAGTTCGGTCCCGACAGCATGCTCTATGTCTCAGTAGGCGAGGCATACGTGGATGCTGAGCCGCAAGGAATCAACTCGCTTGCGGGCAAGATATTGAGGTATCGGTCTGACGGTTCAATCCCAACAGACAACCCGTTCGAAGCGTCACCGGTGTACGCGCTTGGGTTTCGAAATGTGCAAGGGCTGGCGTGGCATCCGACGGGGCAACTGTTCGCCACGGATCATGGTCCAACGGGCCTTCCCAATGAGGGAGGTCGCTTCGGCCGAGACGAACTGAATGTCGTCGTTCCAGGCAAACATTATGGCTGGCCGTACGCATCCGGCACTGGATCGGGGTCGGACTTCAGTTGGCCAATTGCACAGTGGACCCCAGCGATCGCGCCAGCCGGACTCGCGGTCTATTCGGTAGAGGGGACACCGTGGTTTGGAAATCTGCTGGTAACCGGCCTGCGAGGGCGCCAACTTAAGCGGATAGTTATTGAGCCGGACGAAAACTCGGCTACGGGTTGGCGTGCCGGGTGTGAGGAACAAATGCTGGTTAACCGTTTCGGTAGGCTCCGCGCAATCAAAGTTGGTCCCGACGGCAGCGTCTATGTTACCACAAGTAATCGTGACGGACGAGGAAGGCCCGGTCCCCACGACGATCTTCTGCTGCGACTCGAATTCAAATAGCGCTGGGACAATGGCACCCCTGAGAGGTAACTCAGACACGGACCTCGCACAGGTGCTCCGACAGTTGTTCCCGGAAGGGGTGCACGTCGCGGTGTTCGACAATGAGCGAGAGCCCGCTCCATTGTTTCCGGAGGAGGAAGAGTGCGTTCGATCTGCAGTTCCATCGCGCCGCCTCGAATTCGCCAAAGGCCGGGAGTGTGCACATCGGGCGCTGGAGATGTTGGGTGTATCCGGTATTCCCATTCCAGCTGGCCGCGATCGTGCGCCTCGCTGGCCTGACGGGGTGGTTGGGAGCGTCACTCACAGTGACAGCATGGCCGCCGCAGTAGTTGCACACGCTGAGTCGCTCCGCGGAATAGGACTAGATACAGAGCCAGCTGAGGCACTTCCAGAAGATGCAGTGGAGGCCGTGCTTACTGATCGTGAGGCACGCTGGGCGTTGGGCGCTGGGACGAGCTTCCCCGTGGGTTGGCCCGCGGTCCTGTTCAGCGCCAAGGAGGCCGTATACAAGTGCGTTTATCCGATTCTGCGAGAAATGTTCGATTTCAAGGACATCGAGCTAGAACTGGATCCTCTGAAACAACGCTTTACCGTCAGGTGCGCTCGAGTGCATGATTTCCCGGAGCTGTCCTTAATCGATGGGGGGTTCGCTCTCGCAGGTCGCTATCTTGTGACCGGTGCCGTGCTCAAGTGGCCGGCGGGCTAGTTGGCGCCAACCTTGCTTTAACAAGACCACGGAGCAACAAACCCAGAACGGAGTCTCTGAATTGGCGGAATCACAGGGTAGGCAGCTGAGCTTCTTCCTCGCCGGCGCGGAATCCCTGATGATCGGGTGTGCCGATATTCTGATGGATCGTGGTCATAGAGTTGTGGGGGTCCTCTCGGCGAGCGAAAATATCGGGAAGTGGGCTCGGGAGAAGGGAATACCACTCGTCACGAGACCTCGGGACATCCCCGACGTGGCAGAACGCAACTCGTTCGACTACCTGCTGAACATCACCAGCCTCGCAATTCTGCCCGGCGAAGTCTTGGAACTGCCGCGACGGGGTGCCATTAATTTCCACGATGGACCTCTACCGAAGTACGCCGGGCTCAATACGCCCGCTTGGGCCATCATGCGTGGTGAGCGCGAGTATGGCATTACGTGGCACGTGATGACCGAGAACGTAGACGCCGGGGACATTCTGAGGCAGGAATGTTTTTCCATTGCCGGTGATGAGACTTCCTTCACGCTGAACACCAAGTGTTATGAGGCGGGACTCAGTTCTTTCGGTTCGCTGGTCGAAGATCTGGAACGGGAGAGCCTGAAGCCACTCCGCCAAAATTCTGACGAATTGAATGTCTTCGCTCGTGACGATCGCCCTCCCGCAGCGTGCACCATCAAGTGGTCCTCTCCTGCAGAGCAGATATCTGCCCTTGTTCGGGCGCTTGACTTTGGAGGGTACAGAAACCCGCTTGGTTTGCCGAAAGTCTTGATCGGAGGTGAGGCAATACTCCTGCGGTCGGTTGGCATTATCGATGGGGATTCTTCCGCGGCCCCAGGAACGGTGACCCAATTCGATTCCGACAAGCTACGAGTCGCATCGAGCTCGGGCGAGATCGAGATACTGGAAGTGTCGACGATTGAAGGTAGGAAGCTGTCGATCTCTGAGTTGTCGAAGAGATTTGGGATCAAACAAGGGTTCCGTTTGCAGGATCCCGAACCGCGGATTCTCAAACGGGTCGAGGCTGTCAGCGCTCTCGCAAGTCAGCATGAGCCTTACTGGGTTAGGCGTTTGTCGAAGTTGGAACCGGCACACATACCGTACGCAACGCGCTCGTCGGACCATAGCGAGTGGCTAGCTGCGAATCAGGAAATCTCGAGTACAGTACAGTCGTTTCTCAACAGTGGATTGGCCGACCTTAACGCTGCAGAGCTCTTGCTGGCGTCCCTTGGAGTCTATCTGGCACGCTTGGGAGGTGTGTCTGTACTGGATGTTGGGTTCTCAGATGCGGCCTTGCGACAGGCCGTTGCGGGAGCGGAGTGGGTATTTTCGTCCGAAGTGCCGTTGCGCATTGAGTTTGATCCGACGGAGGGATTCGATGCTGCGGCAGTCAGAGTTGCTGAGGCTGTCTCCAAGATCAGGAACCGGATGACGTATGCGCGCGATGTCGTAGCTCGGTTTCCAGAACTGGGGGCATCGAGTGGGGAAACACATGCGCTGTCGGTCTCGGTGCACATCGGTGCTGACCCCAGTGTCAATTCTCCGTGTGCCGGTCTGCAACTCCGCTGGGTGGTGGCATCAGACGGCTCTGGTTGCCGTTGGGAATACGATTGCGGTGCGCTTGATGAGCCGACTGTCGGTATCATGCAGGAGCAGTTTGCCGCACTGTTGGATGCGATTGTAGCGGACGTTTCACGGCCCGTCGAAGGCGTTTCTCTCCTCTCCGACCGACAGCGACAGCAAGTCCTGGTAGACTGGAATGACACAGCCATGTCTTGTCCGGAAGAGGTTTGCGTTCATCATGCATTTGAGCAACGTGTCGCGCAGTCTCCCGAGACTACAGCACTCATATTCAAGAACGAGAAAGTCACCTACCAAGAATTGAATGATCGAGCCAATGCCCTAGCCGGTCATCTCCGCTCTTTGGGTGTCGCCCCTGAGGTGTTGGTCGGCGTATGCGTAACCCGGTCAATCGATATGGTGGCGAGCCTGTTGGCGGTTCACAAGGCGGGCGGTGCGTATGTTCCCATAGATCCATCCTACCCGCGAGCGAGAATCGCGTTCATGTTGGAAGACTCGAAGGCTCCAGTTGTGATTACGCAAACGGCAATTGCTGGCGAACTTCCGGATCACGGTGCAACGGTTGTCTGTATGGATGCGGAGTGGAAGGAGATGTCGAGCTCCGATCAGGATGAGCCTGGTAAGGACGTCACTCCCTCCAATCTGGCCTACGTCATATACACGTCGGGATCGACCGGGAAGCCCAAGGGTGTGATGGTCGAGCACCGGAATGTGATCAACTTTTTTGCCGGCATGGACGAACGTGTTCCGCACGATCCTCCCGGAGTTTGGTTGGCGGTAACGAGTCTTTCGTTTGACATATCCGTTTTGGAATTGTTTTGGACGTTGGCACGCGGGTTCACCATCGTGATAGATCCCGACGAGGAGTGGGATGTGAAGGGAAATGAACGGGCCGGCAACCGCTCCGACCAGCCGATAGACTTCAGCCTTTTCTATTTTGCCAGCGACGAGGGTGCCGACGGCGCCGACAAGTACCGCCTACTGAAAGAGGGAGCAAGATTTGCGGATGAACACGACTTTGTCGCGGTTTGGACTCCTGAGCGTCACTTCCATGCTTTCGGTGGTCTCTACCCCAACCCATCCGTGGCGAGCGCCGCGATCGCTGCCCTGACCAATCGGGTTCAGATCAGAGCCGGGAGTTGTGTGTTGCCGCTACACAATCCGATTCGTGTCGCCGAGGAGTGGAGCGTTGTAGACAACCTGTCGAATGGCCGAGTGGGGATTGCGTTTGCGTCTGGATGGCAACCGGATGACTTCGTGCTGAAGCCGGAGAACTATGCTGAGGCCAAGCGGACCATGGTTGAATACATCGATATCGTTCGCAGGCTTTGGAGGGGCGAGAGCGTGATGCTACCAGGTCCAAAGGGAGTGGTTGAAGTACGTACGCTGCCACGCCCGATTCAGCCAGAGTTACCCATCTGGATCACGACTGCCGGGAACCCGGAGACATTCAGGCTGGCTGGCGAGTTGGGTGCGGGTATCCTGACCCACTTACTCGGTCAGGGTATGGAGGAAGTATCCGTGAAACTGAAGATCTATCGTACGGCATGGAAGGATGCGGGCCACTCTGGCGAAGGTCATGTTGCCCTGATGCTTCACACCTTCGTTGCCGATGATGCCGATTTCGTTCGCGCTGAGGTACGTGGACCTCTCAAGAGCTACCTCAAGAGTTCTGCGAGCCTCATCAAGAAATATGCATCCTCGTTCCCAACGTTTGAAAAACTGGAGCGTAGCGAGGAACAGAGCGTCGATCGTGCGTTCGAGGCTTTGTCAGATGAGGATCTTGACGCGTTGGTCGAACATGCCTTCGGCCGGTACTATGAGACCAGCGGACTCTTCGGAACTCCAGAGGGCTGTGGCTCTACCATCGAGAAGCTGAAAGCAATTGGAGTTGATGAAGTTGCCTGTCTCATCGATTTTGGCGTGCCGTTAGAGCTGGTGCTGGAGCACCTCGATCACCTTGACAGGCTTCGAGCGCTGTCAGCCCCGCAGCACATCAGCAGAGAAGACCACTCGATTGCCGCACTAATAAGAAAACACTCCGTTACTCATATGCAGTGTACGCCATCCATGGCCAAGATAATGATGGCCGATACCACGACGCGAGATGCTCTCAGAGATTTACGGGCGTTGCTGGTGGGCGGTGAGGCACTTCCGGGTTGGTTGGCGGCCGATCTCAGCGACGTTGTTTCTGGTGAGGTGATGAATATGTATGGTCCGACCGAGACCACAATTTGGTCGTCCACTCTACCCTTTTCGCCGCTGTCTACGCCTGCTTAGCGCATCCTGCCTTTTTCGCGCCCGGTCTTGAATAGCATCGTCGGCGCTGTCACTCGCCCCATCATGTTTCAGATGTGCTGCAAGCAGCCGTATCGTCGGAAACCTGAAGAGATCTGTGATAGTTAGGTCGCTGCCAAGATCCTTACGCAAGCGACTGTGTACGTTGACGACCAGTAGTGAATGACCGCCCAACTCAAAAAAATTGTCCTGCATACCCACTTGTGGCAACTTTAGAGCTGACTTCCAGATTTCGGCGATGGTCTGCTCTATGTCATTTGTGGGGGCTACGTAGGTGTTATCTGCTGCTTGTGCCACGTGGTCGGGAGCAGGTAGAGCGTTACGGTCGATTTTCTTGTTGGGAGTAAGTGGGAAGTGGTCGAGCACCACAACATGTGATGGTACCATGAAATCCGGTAGTTGATTGCCGAGGGCCTGCTTGAGATCGGTGGTCGATATGGTAGCGCCATCATCGCGTCGCACATACACCACTATCTGTGTGTCATCGGAGTCATCGGTACGGGCTACAGCTACCGCCTCATGTACTCCAGGGAATTGAGCTGCATGAAATTCGATTTCTCCCAACTCGATGCGGTGACCTCGTACTTTTAGTTGGTCGTCGCGCCGCCCAAGGAAAATCAGGTTCCCGTCTGGCCGGTATCTAACCATGTCACCGGTGCGGTATAATCTGGTATCCGGACTGAAAGGATTGGGAACGAAGCGTTCGAGTGTTAGTTCCGGTCTGTGTAGGTACCCTCGGGTGACTCCGTTGCCACCAATGAAAAGTTCACCTGGAACCCCCACGGGAACCGGGTCGAGGTTGTCGTCGAGCACATAGAACGTCGTGTTCGCAATAGGCTTACCGATGGACACGGGTCCACCGTTGCTATCACTGAGCCGAGCCACTGAAGTGTTAGACATGCTTACCTACGGACCTCCTGCAGTGGCTGTTGTGAGAGGTTCCCATCGAGTGCGCTCTCCTCATCGGTTAGCAGCGGCCATCGTTCACCGACCCACTGACTCACATTGTTCAAGACCCACCTCTGGTGGTCGAGACCCGTAAAGATATGGTCGGCGTCAGGAACGTGCTCCAAGGTCAGAGTGTTGCCGAACCTAACGCGAGGGAACGCGTCTCTGAGCTGATTGCGGTAGTTGTAGTCGCACTGTCCGCCCGAGAATATGTACAGCATCTGAACGCCGCGACTGATCAGGCTCTCGAGCGTTCTGGCAACTTGTTTCTTAGGTGGAAGTTCCCGGACATAAGTTGGCAAGTCGAGGTCCTCGGGAATCTCCTCATCTGCGCCGTCACCCCGCATCGAATACACTGACCTTAGACGCCGAGCCACGAAGCTTGTCCACGCGGACGGTTTGGCGATTCTACCGCGATAACGGTGCCAGTAGTATTTCCATGTACGGTATGGCCAAGCGTCGATATGCATCAGCCCCTTGACTCTCTGATCTTGAGCGGCGGCGTCGAATGCCATGTCAGACCCTGAGCATAAACCGAACAGTATGAATTCGCTTATTCCGCGATTCTTCTCGAGAAAGTCCATCGCGTCTGAGATCTCTAGCGGCGCACTTTCCTCGAATGCAAGGGCGTCGCGGCGTGACCCGCTGTCCCCTATGCCTGAAAAGTCGAAGCGCAGGGAGGGGATGCCCTGAGCTGCGATCATGCGGGCCATGTTTACATGCAGCCGGCAGGCGCCCACTCTGTGGAGAATTCCAGAGTTCAGCAGAATAAGGGCCGGGCGCTGCTCGTAGTTTCGAGTCCCGGAGGGTTCAGTGAGAATACCAACTAGGGATTTCTGTGGCCCGAAGCGGATCGCACGATCTGTCATGTATCGCAATGCTCCATCAGGTGAGCAACAATGGCTTGAATGATAGCTTGCGGGATAAGTGCACCGCCAAAATTGTCGACCTCATTCCAATTGCCCGGTGAGGGAACGCACAAGTACGTGACCGAAGAATGTGTGACTTGAAGGTGCTCAGCCAAACCAGTGAATTCCGTACTCTCATGTGAGCTTACCACGAATATGTTCTGCGCCTTTGCGGTGGGGGGCGCCAGGAGATCAAGCACCTCGATGCTCTCCCTAAGCTTTACCGTAACCGGGAATCCCATGACTCCACAGATTGCGTCTGAGGAGGAACCGTTTCCCGACGAGGGAAGATGTGGGGGCATAATCTCCTGGACATAGGACTCTCCGCTCACTAGTGGATCCCAGAGCACGAGCTGATCAATATCAGTTCGCTCGGCTGTGGCATAGCCTGCCAGGGTTGCGCCAAGCCGAAGCCCAACCAAAGAGACTGATTCGATTGCAGCGGTATCCTTTAGCTCCTCGATGACGGTGCTAATATCCTCCAACCACTGACGCACGTCCCCTTCGTCGCTTCGGCCCGCGGAGTCGCCGGTGCCGAAGTAGTCGAAGCGGAATACATGGAAGCCGCGCTTGGAGAGCAACAACGCCAGTTGCCGGAATGCGCGATGCGAACGCATGTATTCTTGCCCGAACGGGTAGCACAAGACAACGCCCGAATTTCGCGGCGTGCCCTTTGGGCGGTGATAGACGCCGAACAGGGGCCTGTCGGCGGACCCGAAATAGAGCGGGTTCATTTCATCGTCCGATCACGGCGGCCTTGACCGAACTCAGGAGGCTCTGTGGTTTGCTCGTTTCTTCGCCGTCGGTTACACGGGTAGCTGCGGTATCACATTCCCGCGCTATCTGCTCCAGTGTTTGAAGAACCATGATGGCTTGATTGAGGCGTATACCGAGCTGTTTATTGACACGCGTAATGACCCTGATCCCAAGCAGTGAGTGTCCTCCGATGTCAAAGAAATTGTCGTGCACGCTGACTCGCTCGATTCCCAGAACGCCACGCCAGATGGTGGCGATTTGCTTTTCGGTCTCGGTTCGCGGCGCGACATAATCGTCGTCCTCGGCAAATGGATTAGGCAGGTCCGCATAGTTGATCCCGCCGGTCGGTGTTAACGGGAGGTCGTCAATTTCGACGAACTGTTGTGGTACGAATTCCTGGGACACATTCTTTCGGATGTGCCTGCGCAACTCGCTCACCGTCGTCTGTTCCATCGAATCGTATACTACAAAGGCGGCGACTCGTTGTGTCGCGTTGCGATCTCGAAATGCCCGGACGCCGGCCGCAGTTATGGCGTTGAGGTCTACTAGTAGCTTCTCCACCTCTTTAAGCTCCGTCGGCTGCTCGAGCGGTGGTTCTCCCGTTCCTGCATCGTGCTCGTCCATTGAAGCGGCGTCTTCGATAATTGCAGCAAGCGGATATGGCGAAACGACCACCTGTGCGCCAGGCTGTTGTCCGCTGAGGATTCGTTCGAAAGCGTCCGCTCCTTCGTCCGGATCCAGGCCGAGTTCCAAGGCCCGCGCAAGCAGCTGGTTGGTTTGGGCAGAGCCCTGCGACGACCAATACTCCGAACCGATCGGCACACTCTTGCCGGCTACCACCAGTGAGGAGGCCGAATCGGCTGGAACCCGTTGCATCGTGAACTCTTCGATCAACACCAACTCGAGACCGGACTCGTCCATGACGGTTACGTCGAAAACGGCGACATCCCTATCGTGTTGACCAGGAGGGTTCGGTCGATACCGGATGTGACTGACTAGCCGGGGAGGGAGTTCACCGGAGAGTAACAGGCGGCCGTACCCTACGGGAACATAGAAATCTTGTGTCGGGTCGAAGTCGTGAATCAACGACTGGGCACCGGCCGTGGCCATGTCAAGCATAGCGGGATGTAGCTTGAAGTCTTGGAGGTCGTCGATGTACTCTGCCGAGAGTTCCAAGGATACGAGAGCTTCGTCAAGACCATAGTCGATCCGCTTCAGGCATCCCCACCGGGGGCCGAATGCGATTTGTTGGTGGTGATCGGTATCGTTGAATTCCTCACTCCGGCTGTTACACCGGGCGGCGACCTCGTCCAGTCCAAGTCGTTCTGGCGTCGACCGAGGGACCTGGGCAATTTCGCCGCGCGCGTGTTGCTGTTTGCCGGATTCGGTGACGCTCACGAACTCAAACTCTGCAGTTGTTCCGTTCCTATGTATCTGGACCATGAGTTCCCGTTTACCGTCCGGATCGACCGCGAATGGCGACACAAAGAAAACATCACGGAACTCGACGCATTCTTCAGGGGCCGCCGCGAAGGCGGCGCGTGCCAATTCCAAGTATGCAGCACCGGGCATCAAATGCGGCCCGTCCCGGAGACGGTGTTCGCTCAGAACCCAATGTTCTGCGGCGGCGAGATCAGTGGTGTAAACGGTCATTGGACCGGAGTTCTCGACACAGCGCTCGAGGAGCGGGTGGTTGCTGGAGGGGCTGTCCGTACTTGGAACTGCACCGTTCAGCAGCTTCGCCGCCATCCCCACCTCTCTCCAAGCAGGCCAATTGATTGCACAGGCAAAGGTGCTGTGCCTGGCAGCTTGGTGATGTGCAAACGCGTTTAGGAAAGCATTTGCGGCAACGTAGTCAATTTGCCCGGCCGGGCCCGTGATCGTACTGATCGACGAGCAGGAGATGAAGAAGTCGAGGTCGACATCGGCCAGGCAGCGATCGAGTACCAGAGTTCCCCTCACCTTTGGCCCGAGAACCCCATCGACGTCCCCCCGTTCCTTCAACTGTAGCAGGCCGTCGTTGAGTATGCCTGCTGCGTGTACCACCCCGTGGATCGCTCCGAACTGTTTCTTGGCCTGCGCGACCAGCGCATTCATTTCGTCTTCGTCCATCACGTCTGCTGTGATTGGCAGTACCTCTGAGCCGAGTGCCTCGATTTCCTGGAGCTTGCTCACGCGGCCGCGAGTTGGGTCGGAATCGGGGTGTGTTTCCAGCCATGTCACCCACTCATTCCTGTCGGGGAACCGAGTTCGTGCCGTGAGAACGAGCTTTGCGTTTACCCTCCGAGCGATGCTCTCTGCGACCGTGAGGCCAATACCACCGAGCCCACCAGTGATGATGTAGACGCCTCCTTCTCGAAGTCGCGGCACCGCCTTAGTATGTAGCCGGACGTGCTCCCAGTCTTTCACAAGCCTCTCGCGCCCGCGTAGAGCGATGTGGGCAGTCGGTTGATCCGTGCCGAGTTCAGCGACTATCGGCTCGAGCCAGGCACCATCCTTCACGTCGAGCCCGTCGAGATCTATCGTGCTCGCGGCGATGTTGGGTAGCTCGCGCGGAATGACCTGGCACGGGCCGGCTACCAATGCCTGTGTGGGGTAGGGAACTGTCTCGGCTCCAACTTGCTGCGCTCCATTGGTGAGAACCGTTAACCGAAGTGGCGCGGTCACGTCGTGCGTCCCGAGGGCCTGGGCCAGCAGCATCAAGCTGTAAAAAGAGCGCTCCTCCACATCCCCGAGGTTGTCCGGTGTCACGTCCGAGGGCGAAACGCTGAGCGACCACATGTGTAATACATCTGTCGGAGGTAACTCTTGGGCCCACACGCTTTGAACCAGGCGTTCGAAGTCGCCAGAATCACCTGTATGCACCGTATAGGCTGTGTCATCCAGTTGGGCGAACTCAGTGGCCTGCTGGACCACTCGAACTCTTGCTCCGCCGTCGCGGAGTCGTGTAGTGAGCAGGTCGGCGAATCCGTGGTCGTCGGCGAAAACGAGGAACCGACGGCCTGCGAGCTTGATGTCATCTGCGGCGAGCGGTTCCGGTTTCCACACCGGGCGGTAGAACCAATCGCTCGGGTCGGGCCTCCGCTCGAGTGCGGTCTCGCTCTGCTCGATTGATGCGATCGCACTGGGTTCGGCATCAATCCAATAGCGGCGATGCTCGAAGGGATATGTCGGTAGCGCAACTCTGCGCCGCCTCTGGTGCTGGTGCAGACTGTCCCATGATGGTTGAATGCCCGCGAGCCACATCTCGCCCAGCGATTTGAGCATGAACTCGCAGTCGGAATCGTGCTCGTCGGGATGGCGCATCGAGGTGATGGTCATGTGATTCGAGCCGAAATCCGAGTGCATCCGACTGAGAGTGGCAAGCGTTCGCCCGGGTCCAATCTCCAGCAGAGTCCGTTCGGATTGTTGCAACAGCAGGCCAATACCATCAGCGAAGCGCACAGTGTGTCTCAAATGTTTGGTCCAGTATTCGGGATCACATGCTTCCTGGGCGGTTAACCACGCTCCCGAGAGGTTCGACGCAACCGGGATTTGCGGCGACCTCAAGTCCAGGGTCTGGCAGTACTCTCTGAAATCTTCCAGAATGTCATCCAACATCGACGAATGAGCTGCGACGGCGATGCGTATGCGTTGCGCATCGATCTCACGTTCGCCAAGACGTGCTTCGAGTTTATCGATCGATGCAACTGGGCCTGAGGCTGCACAGAGGTCAGGTGCGTTGACGGCTGCGATCGACAGGTCGTCGGACAGGAATTGTTCGAGTTCCGATTGTCCCAAGGGGACACTGAGCATGGTGCCCTTCGGTAGACGCTCAAACAGTCGACCGCGTAGGAGCACCAGCCGCATCGCGTCTTCGGGTGAAAAGACCCCTGCCAAACAGGCCGCGGTGTACTCGCCCATGCTATGGCCGATCATGACTTCGGGCTCGATTCCCCAAGACATCCACAGCCTGGCTTGGGCGTACTGCGTTATGAACAAGGCGGGGAGCGCCCGGGACGGGCGTTCCAGTTCCGCTGCCGCCTGGTCCATTTGGTTCGAATCTGGGTAGAGCAAGCTTCTGAGGTCGAAGTCGATTTGTGAATCCAAGAACTCGAGGCAACGGTCGATCTCTTGGCGGTAGGTTGGTTCGTGGTCGTACAGACCCAAGCCCATGGTGGGATACTGTGCGCCGCCGCCCGCGAACATGAACGCAATGGACCGCTTTGCATCTGGCGCTTCATTGGTGTTCACGCGGTCAGAGTTTGGATTTTCCAACGCATCCGCCGCGCGCGAAGGATTGTCTGCCACAACGGAGCGGCGGTACCTGTGTGTGCTTCGTCCTAGTTGGAGCGTGTATGCCGCGTCGGCAAGATTGAGGTCCGGGTATTCCCTGAGGTGATCAGAAAGATTTGTCGTGGCTGCTTCCAGCGCGTCCGATGTCTTCGCTGAGAGTGTCAGTAGCTGCCAGGAGTGTGACGGTTCGGATGGATCGAGCGAAGGTGCTTCCTCCAACACCACATGGGCATTGGTTCCACCGACGCCGATCGAGTTCACGCAAGCCCGACGCGGAGTGTCACGGCTCGACCAATCGGAGAGAGCCGCGTTCACGTAGAACGGAGACTGAGCAAAGTCGATGGCTGAGTTGGGCTCTCTGAAGTGCAGGCTGGGTGGAATCTTCTTGTGACGGAGGGCCTCAACTGTCTTTATGAACCCAGCAACTCCGGCGGCTGTGTCGGTGTGGCCGATGTTTGTTTTGACGGATCCTATCGCGCAGAACTGTTTCCTCTCGCAGTCTCCGAATCCCTGCTGCAGCGCCGCAATCTCGATAGGGTCACCTACAGGTGTCCCCGTCCCGTGAGTCTCGATGTAGGTAATAGAATTGGGATCAACACCAGCCACTGCCAGAGCCTCGGCTAAGGCGGCGGCCTGGCCGTCCACCGAGGGGGCGAGATATCCGACTTTGGTTGAACCATCATTATTGACAGCGGACCCGCGAATAACGGCATAGATCTGGTCTCCGTCGTTGATGGCATCTTCCAAGCGGCGCAAGACAACGACACCCACTCCACTTCCGAAGACCGTTCCCTTCGAACTAGCATCAAATGCCCGACAATGCCCATCGGGCGAGAGAATCTCTCCCTCTTGGTACAGGTATCCGCGCCTGTGGGGAATCTCGATGGTCACCCCCCCAGCAAGGGCGATGTCGCACTCTCCATTCAGGAGATTTTGAGACGCAACGTGAATTGCCACGAGCGAGGTCGAGCACGCCGTCTGCACGTTCACGCTCGGGCCCGTCAGGTTGAGTTCGTAAGACGCCCGTGTGCACAGGAAGTCCTTGTCGTTCCCCGTGTGTCGGAGGAGAAACAGGCCCACATCTTCTACGAGATCCGGGTTGGTTACCAGATTGAACATCATGTAAGCATGCATGCCTGAGCCGGCGAACACGCCAATGCTCCCAGGGAAAAACTCCGGCGCGTAGCCCGCGTTCTCCAATGCCTCGACGGAGCACTCAAGGAAGTGACGATGCTGCGGGTCCATGATCGCCGCATCTTTGGGGTTGAATCCGAAATACTGCGCATCGAACCCCTCCATATTGTCCAGCGGGGCTCCCCGTTTCACGTAGGTTGGGTCGGACAGTAACGCTTCGCGAACTTGCGCCTCTCGGAGTTCGTCGTCAGAGAGGGCTCGAATGGATTCCACGCCGTCGCGTATATTGCGCCAGAATTGATCGACGCTGGGAGCGCCGGGAAATCGTGCGGCTCTGCCGACGACCGCTATGCAAGTCTGTGAATTCAAGTCAGAGTTCGCTGGCATTTTGCGGTCTAGTTGGCCGTGGGTGCTGGGTGCGTCACGGTTCGTATTACTTTCTTTTGTCAGATTTTCAGAACGTCACCGAAGAGGCGCTCGCAGTCGTGACGAGTAAGTCAATTATTGTGCCGCTGCCAAGTCGAAGGTGGCGAGTAAAACGCACGTATACTGCGGGGAATAGCCCGACTTGCTGCTTTCTCGACTGGTCAGGCCATGGACGCAACCCACCCCTGCAGCAGGGTGTTGCGTGTGTGCAACACGTCGGAGTTTCTTGATGTGCATCGGAGATTCTTTAGCTAACATGAGGGGACTTCTATCAATTGGACCAACAGACCTGTGTGATTACTGGAGGTACCTCGGGAATAGGCAAAGCCACGGCCCTCGGCCTCGCGAAGGCCGGCGCCAAGCTCGTTCTGGTGGGAAGAGATCCGGCCCGTGGAGCGCAAGCAGTTGCGGATATCGTACAGCAGAGTGGCAACAGCGAGGTCGAATTTGCTGCAGTGGACCTATCGGAGCAGCCGGCCGTTCGGCAGCTGGCCGCCACTCTCTTGAGCCGACATCCGGCCATCCACGTGTTGATCAACGACGCAGGCATTGTGTGTCCCCGCAGGGAACTCACGGCAGATGGCATCGAGCGAACCCTGGCCGTGAACCACCTGGCGCCCTTTCTGCTAACCAATCTCCTGCTCGAAACTCTCAAAGCCTCGGCGCCGGCCCGAGTCATCAATGTCTCGTCTCAGGTCCACGCTCACGACATGGATTTTGACAATCTCCAGGGAGAGCAGACCTACGCCGGACTGGACGTGTACCGCCGATCCAAGTTGGCCAACATCTTGTTCACGTTTGCCCTGGCACGGCGGCTCGAGGGTACTGGAGTTACGGTCAATTGCCTTCACCCGGGGGTCGTGCAGACTCCGTTGCTTGCGGCCTTTGGCGAAGCCGAGACCGTGGCCCGCCCGCCCACCACGGAACCGGCTCGCCAGCCCAACAAAGTAGCACTGGCTGTCAAGTACGTTGTGGACCGTATCAAGTGGCGGCTGTTTCCCAGCGGTCTCGACACCCCCGAGCAGGCTGCGGCAACGAGTATCTACCTTGCCACGTCGCAGGAAGTTGCCGGTGTGTCCGGTCGGTACTTCGTCAAGTGTAAAGAGGCGGTACCGGCACAGATCGCCCATGACGAAGAGGTAGCTGAGCGGCTCTGGGCTGAGAGCGGCAGGTTAGTTGGGTTGTGAGGCATGGTGTGTCGCGAGCCCTAAGTTTGGACCCTCCGTCGCTCTGCACGCCGGCACTGTCTCTCCGCGCGCTGTGGTTCGCGAGCAAAGCGATATCCCAGGTGCTTTCCACCGCAAACCAACGCGCGCTCCGGGATCACACCGGCGTGCTGCGCGAAGGGCCTCGATCTAGGTCGTGCCAAGTGGCGCGCTAACCCCAGGAGCGAGCCTGGGGACTGGTAGCTTTGCGCAGCAACAACCCGGCTGCAAGTCCCATCAGTGCACCGATCCACTGGTGTGGCGGGGTGGGGAGTAGCCCGGTCCACGTGGGAACCAGTAGTAGTGTCGATACGACCACAACTAGTCCTGCGCCAGCTGTAGCTGTGAACCGCACCCAGTAGCCCAGCGGTACCAAGAGCATCGCCATCCAGCCGGCGTTCAGAATGGTTTTGACAGCCGGAGGCAGATGGTCTACGCGGCCCAGCAGTTTCCATCCCGTGCCGGCAGTGAACCCTAGGCCGCACGTCTCGTTGTGGTTTACGGACACGCAGTATTCCTTGAGGCCCGACGATACTTTGACGTTGAGCGTGTCACCGGCAGTTACGTTCATTGCACCGGCGACTCTTAAGTCGGGTTGATCCAATCTGAAGTCGGCCGCTCGCGTTCTGAACTGATATACGAGATCGTCTCGGTCCCGGCCGATCAGTAGGATCCTACGCTGATGTTCGTCCGCGATACTGAATAACGGCGCCAGATCGGGAACGCTCGGGCCTGCTAACGCCAGGATCTCGATGGGCACACCCCTCAGTAAGTCTGTGCGCACCGAGTCCGAATGCTCGAGATTCCACGATCTGATGAACCGCGATCCGATACGCGCGTCTAAGATCTTGCCACGATACCACTCCATGTTGCCGAACCGCGGTGTCCACTGGCCGTAATACGTCGATTGCGGAAACGACGGTTGCAACAGGTAGCCAGTGAATGCGATCGTGCTTGAGACAAGAACAGCCCATGCCAACGCCAGCTTGCCCGCCAAACGTCGCGTTGGAAATATCCACCACTTCGCGGTCGCGACGATCGCAATGCCGAGGGCGCATCCCGCCACGTTGCTGATCACATCGCCGATGCTTGCGTCGCGGCCGGGAATGAAGAGTTGCAGCAATTCTATGCCGCCGGAAACGAGTACGGCTGTGAGTACCGCCCTGCGGAGCGTCATTCCCGTTAGTCCCAAGCCGAGACCCAATGGAACAAAGAGCAACACGTTACGGATCGCATCTGCCATGCCCAACTCGCCGCAGAAGACGCATGCGAACGAGTTACTGGTATCGCTGTGGGGTGACGGTATCAGAGTCAGAATCGCGATGGCAACGAACGACACCGCGACGATGACTCGAGATAGCTTGTGTGACCTCAAGAGTCTCTTGCGGTGCGATGGAGCCAACGTTCGATCCGGTCGATGTCGGTCGTTGTGAGCACGCTGTGGGTTGGGAGAGTGAACAGGCGATGCGCCAGGCACCGTGCGCCGGGGAAACCGTCGCCGCGATTGACGCAACGATCTCCGAATCCCGGCAGCTCGGCGAGCGGCTTGGGGTAACCGGGCATGATGCCGAGTCTTCGCGCCTGAGCGGAATCGAAATCAGGCCTTGCGCGTTCGGATGCGAGAACAGGGAATCTCAGATAGCCGGCTTCGCCGTTGGACGGGACAACAATGTTGTCTATACCGTCACACTTGGCGACGATCTCGTGCAAGCGCAGGCCCACTTCTCTACGCTTCGCCGCCTCGGTTTCGGAGGCTTCCCAGTTCCTTGTCAATACACAACAGGCCGTGTCAGAAATCGGGGCGGGTGGTTGCGGCTCGCGGTATATGGTCTCGCCGAGTTTCAAGAACGGGATCGCCGCAGGTATGCCGTAAAGATACGGTCTTGCAAAACCCCACTGAGCGGAGGCCCCAATCAACTCACGCAGCCCTGCTGTCGCGCTCCCAAGTGTGCCAGCCGCTCGATGGACGATCTCAGCTCCGATTTCGGTGTTTGCTACGAGCGCGCCGCCGCCACCGCCGGTCATTCCCTTACCTCTGCCGAAACTCAGCACCGCCGGTGACCCGAACGATCCGAGCGTTGCGCCGTCTTGCGTTGCGCCGTGACCCTGCGCCGCATCTTCTATGACCGCTATGCCGCGTTCGGCGGTGATGTGCGTGAGTTCCAGCAGGTCGATCGGCACACCGAAGAGATATGCGACGACCACGGTGGCAGGACCTCGCGCCACAGCGGCTCTCAGGCTTTCGAGGTCGGGGCCGAGCGTATGAGGGTCGATATCGTAGAGTACCACTTCAGCGCCTGTACCGTCGGCTGCGGTGGCGACGTTGTAGCAGGAATAGGCTGGCAGCGCGATCATGTTGTCGGATTCCCGGGTGCAAACCCCGCGAATCGCCAAGGTCAACGCAGTCGTGCCGCTGTCGGTCAGGAGGATTTCCTGCATTCCGAACTTGTGGCTGATCGTACGCTCGAGGGTCCGGCGAGCATCATCTAGAGAACCTGAAAGCAGAGATTTCCAGCCGGCTACGACACTGCCCAAGGAGATCGGAGAGTGGACTGGGAGCTGCCGTCGCAGCATTTAAGGGATGTTCCGAACTATTGCGGGTCCCATGAGGTTGGCGAGCGGTAGGGGAAGGTGTTTCCATATCCGCGGACCCCACGAGTAGCGTGAGTCATCCGGCGACGGCGTTCCCTCGGTGAGAGTGGCGGCATGCTGGTACCAAAAAAGCGGTATTTCCCGAGATCCCCACTGGAGCTTGAACTTGTGGGTTCCTCCACCAGGCGTGCAACGGCCGAAGTTGAATACCCTTACTCCTTCACCGATGGCCTGCTCCATGGTCTTCCAATAGAGGAGCATGTTGGGTGCCCACTTGTTGAATTCTTGCAATGATGCTCCCCAAGTCATCTCGAACTCTCTATCCCAAGTGAAGCCGCATCCTGAGGCAATGGGCACTCCTTTGAGGTAGGCGGTCACAAAGCGAACGTCGTCGGGGAAATGATCGCCGATGGATTCGAAGATGTGGCGACTCAGTACAGGCGTTCCCAGATCACGCATGTGTCGTCTAAACACGGTGTAGAATGTGTCCAGCTCGGACAATCCGAACCGAACCTCGACTCCCTCCTTCTCTGCGCGGCGTATCCTTGTGCGTCTCTTTGTCTTGAACTGCGACCAGAGCGCGGCGGGATTGTCGGGTAGCTCGAGAATGACATCAACTTTTCGGTGCGATACCGGTAGATCAAGATCCAATCGAGTTCTGCTGCGCAACTCGAGGAGGTCGGCGTCGCTCTCGCGGGCAAGATGCACGGCATGATCCACGAGTTTCCGTATCGCGCCTGCAGTTCCCAATGGTCCGCCGTAGTTCAAGAATGGCATCGAAACCAGGTAGTGCCCGAAGATCCTGCTTTTGACCCGCACGAGCGGCAACACGCCGGAGAGTGCATCGTCTCTGTCGACTGCAGTTAGGTAAATGCATTCGTGTCCGAACACCTCCTGGATGACGTTCTTCCACTCGAACAGATGAAAATGTGTCCATCCATCTTGCGCGCGAACGAATTCGTTCCAGGTCGATGGTGCTCCCGCGAACCGATCGACGTGAAGTTCGTGAACCTCTTCAGTCATGCTCTCTGCATGCACTGAGTGTCTCGGCGATGGAAGAGAACTCGAACTGGGAGAGCAGGCGTTCCAGCCTCGGCCGTGTACGATTCAATCCCCCATAGTGCCTGAGACGGGTAAATGCGGAAACATCGAGCCGTGGTTGATCGGGATCCACTTCCCATGGATGCACGTAGAACGTGGCCGGCGTGCCATCCCGCTCCGCTTCGAGTATGGCCGTCTTGGTGACATGATAGGGAAAGATCCTGAAGTAAGCGCCGCCCGCGGCCGGAAGGTTGTTGCCGAACCTGCGAAGAGTAGTGGGCGGCACCTCGAACAGTTTCCCAGCGGGACGATCGAGCCAATGCGGGCCGCGTTCGCCGCCGGCATATCCGTAGCCGTTACGTTTCATGGGGAATAAGCTGGAGTCGTACTTGTAGCCCTCCTCTATCAGTATGTCGAGCGCCCATTCTCCGCCTCGTACAATCGAGAAACTCGGTGCCCGATATCCGATTACATCGTCGGCGATGATTGCCTCGAGCGTAGCCTTGGAACTCCTGATCGACTCACGGAAATCATCGGGAGTCAGCTCGGTTATCCGGCGGTGACCGAAGCCGTGCGATGCTATTTCGTGCCCTGCAGCTGCTACGCGACGCACGAGGTCCGGGTGACGCTCTGCGATCCATCCCAGCACGAAGAACGTCGCCGTGTGCCCGTGACGGTCCAGCAGTTCCAGCAACCGATCGACACACATCTCCACTCGGCTCTCACGCTCGTCCCACGAGTCACGCGAAACGTAAGGCTCTAGCGCCGAGACCTGGAAGTATTCCTCTACGTCGACGGTGAAGTGGTGTTTGATGGTGCCGCCATGCTGGTGTTAGTTGCCAATATATGTGAACTAGCGCAGGGGCAATATGTATACCGGTGAAGGAGAAGTGAAAAGGCTAATCCCAGGCGCCAGCCTGGTAGTGGCTCGAAAAGGTGCTCATGAATCCCCGGGGCTCCCGTCGCTACGCATGCCGGCAGTGATCCTCTGCACGCTGCGGTTCGCTCGCACGGGCCGGACGTCCCAAGTAGCCCCGCCGCTCACCGACGCGTGCTCCGGACACTCCGGCACGCTGCGCTGAGCCGGAATTGATCCCAACTCCATTGACACGGAATGCCTGGAGACTCCCCGACCTGCGAGGCTCACGTATCCTCGAATAACTCGGCCAATGGCAGTGTGAACGGCTTCGCGGCGCCTCGCGGGGCCCAGGTAACCCGCTCGCGCTCAACCGTCGGGAACGTGTCGTCTGGAGTCCACACCTCGACGAGCCGATGGTCGGGATCCACGATCCAATAGTGCGGTACTCCCACTTCCTGATAGAGCCGCCGTTTGGTGAAGCGGTCGTAGCGAGCCGTGCTCGGGCTCAGGACCTCGATAGCCAGCAGTAAGGTCTGGACGTTCTCCCATTCGCTGGTCCTGACCTCGTTGCGGTCGGCCACGAACACGTCGGGTTGCACCAGAACGCCGGTCCCCCACGAAATGTCGGCGGGTGAGATTAGCACAGATCCGACGCGGTATTCCTTGAGATATCCTCGAAGATCGGCGGCGAGTCCCAGGACGACTTCCTGATGGGGTATGCGGGGGGCTGGTGTCACCAACAACTCCCCGTGGACGGTCTCGTAACGCTTCCCGTCGTCAGGCATCGCACGGACCAGTTCGGCCGAGTAATAGATTGGAGCGGCCATACCCATAAGCTCACCTCGGCTGTACGGATTGGGCAAGAGTACTGCACGCACTAGCGTAATGTGGTAGGTCACAGAAACTGGTACCACTTGAGCGCATGGCGTGGCAAACAGCCTCGGTACGTGGGGGAGTGGGGAGTAGCGGAGTAAAAGGTGAAGAGTGAAAGGGCTGACCAGGCGCGAGCCTGGGGCTCCACACACTCGCGTTCGCAACCGGGCCGTGAGCGATCAGGCGGTTGAGCGGTTAGGCGGTTGGACGGGTGACCCGGCGACTTGACAGCTCAACCGGCCCGCACCAACCGCCTAACCGGCTACCCGCCGTTACAACTCGACCGTAACCACGGTGCTCCGCTCACCCACGCCGGCCTTGTTCTCGGCGTAGGCGCGGAATTCCCACTCGACACCGGGTTCGTGTCCGGTCAGCAAGTCCTCGGTGGCGATCGCGTGGGCGACCTGCCCCCACTCGCCGCCATCGCGCCGGCGGCGCTCGATGTGATACACCGCCGCGGCGCCTCCGCTGGTCGGGGCCTTCCAATCGAGTAGCACCCAGCCGTCGCCCTGGGATTTGACCCCCAGGTCGCGGATGATGCCCGGGGCCTCGAGACCGCGGGGGTCGCGGCGCGCCCCCCAGCCGAGCTTTGCCAAGTGCTCGGGGGCGTCCTTAGCGGCGATCTCTGCGTACTTGAAGTCGAGCCGCATGTGGTTGGCGAGGCGCTCCAGCGCCGCGTTCTTGGCGGCCACCTGATCGCGGGCTGCCGACTCCGCCGCGACCGCGCCGGTCCTCGCCTCGTTGTACTCATCGAGGCTGGCCTGGAGCGGGTCTGCCGGCACGGGCGGTGCCGGGAACAGCTCCGGCGTGTTTCTGAGTCCTTGGATCAAGACCATCGCGAGCGCCGCGATGTCGGGCTCTGTTTCTGGGAAGCGTGCCATAATGCACCTCCTGGTACGGGTGAAAGGGTGGTGAAATGAGGTTTCGCCGAACTCCGGACAGGTCGAACCGAATTCCGGAAGCGTCGGTCGCAACTCGGCGTGGCGCGCCGGGAATTCCGATCGGCCCGCCGGCAATTCCGGGCGCCACGCCCGCAGTTTGGCTTGGCAGGTCCGGAAGTCGGATTACGGTGGCCGCGTTTTGGATCGGCACGCCCGGAACTCGCGCCGGCGTACCCGGAACTCGGATCGGCACGCCCGGAACTCGCGCCGGCGTACCCGGAACTCGGATCGGCACGCCCGAAACTCGGATCGGTACGCCCGAAACTCGGATCGGTACGACCGAAACTCGGATCGGTACGACCGAAACTCGGATCGGTACGCCCGAAACTCGGATCGGCGCATCCGGCACTCTGATCGGCAGGCCCGGAGTTCCGATTGGAACGGGCGAAGTTGGGTTCGCCGTACAGGGAACTCGGACCGCTACATCCGGAACTTCCGTCGCCGCACCCGGATGTTCGATCGCGGCACCCGGATTTCGGTTTGACCCGATCGAAATTCGGTTTGAGCCATCCGGAACGGTGCTTGAAACGCCGTAAGTCAAGTAGTGACATTGACTTACGTCGTCGTAGCCTGCGTCGGCTCTCCGCGGGGTTTGGAGGATGTGGGCGGCCATGGAGTCTCCTTTCGCGTCTGGGACGTGACCAGCAGTGCTCGGTCCCGACCTCTCGGCCGGGGCGCGGCGTCGCACTGGTCCCTATTCTGGTATACGGGAAGGGCCCGATTTTCTTTCAGCGGGGTTCTTGGAAGTCACTACGGGGCAGGGAGTTACGAGATCCTGCGGCGGCAGGGGTAGGCGGTTACGGGGTTGGGCTGTTCTCGATTATCCGCCTCAGGTCTTTGAGCGCGCGGTGGAGGTAGGTGCCGACCGTGCCCACGGGCACGCCCATCAGCCGCGCGATCTCCTCGTACGAGCGGTTGTGGACGTAGCGCAACGTGACGCAGCGGCGGTACTTGGGTTTGAGCCGTTTCAGGGCCCGGCGAACCGCGGCAGCGGCGTCACATCTCTCTCGTTCCGCCGCCGGGGTGTCCGTGGGGCCGGGTACGAAGATCCGCTCAGCATCGATGCGCCGGGGGGTCACGGCCCAGGGGGAATCGGCGCGGTCCGGGCGTTTGCGGCGGACATAGTCGGAAGCCGAGTTGGTGGCGATGGTGCGGATCCAGGGTAGGAAGTGGCGCTCGGAATGGTAGCGGTCGAGCGCGTTGAACGCCTTGACGAAGGTTTCTTGTGCGAGGTCGTTCGTGCGCTCCTCGTGGCGGACGATGCGATAGATGGACTCGAGCACGCGGCGGCGGTAGCGGCGCACCAGCTCGGCGTACGCGTCTTCGTGGCCCGCGCGTGCGGAGCGCACGATGTCGCGGTCGGAGCCGGTGGAGAGATCGGTATTGCGGCTCATGTGTTCGCATACGGGATTCCGTGCGTCCGGTTTCAGCCGGTGTCGTCCGTATTCTTTCACCTTTCACATTTCACATCCCCACTCCCATGTAGCATCCCCGCAACAGTGTTACTATTCGCCACCGTCGGTCAGGCAGCGCCGTACTGCTCGATTCTCCTATGATGTTGTTTTACACCAACTTACGGCAACAACGTCGGTAAACTGCACCAGACCCCCACCGGGCGCCCTCCTTGCACCCAGCCGGGCTGCACTCACAGGAGCAAATCTTTTGCGCGTTTTGGCATTCGCAATCATAGCGGCAGCACTAACATCCACAGTTCAGGCCCAAAGCATCGTTTCCGGCACGGTCGGAGGAGTCGTCGTGACGGGAACCGGCGAGCCGGCTGACGGGGTGCACGTGATCCTGACAGAGACGACCACGGGTCTTCAACGGGAAGTGGAGACGGGCAGCGACGGCGAGTTCGAGTTCATCTTTCTGCCGCCGGGCGAATACAGCGTCTTCGCTGAGCGGCTGGGAGACCGGCCGGTCCTGGTGCGCCACGTGCCGGTCCGGCCTGCCAGGAAGGCTCGCCTACAGGTATACCTAACGCCTGCGACCCCACCGATCACCGAGATCACCGAGATCGATTTCGCGGGCGGTGGCGCCTTGAACGGCCAGGAGGGTGCCCGCAGTTTCTCTAGGCTCGAGCTGGAGCGGCTGCCGTTGAGAACGAGGGAACTGGCCGAGTTGGGTAGGTTCTCGAGCGTATCGACCGGGCAATTGGCTACGGAGGGTCTGCCCAGCAGATTTGCCGGAGTGGTGGTGGACGGGGTGGGGTATTCCGGAACCGGCAATCCGGGACTTGCCGCACCCATGTTCCAGACGGCGCCGTTCGCGATGTCCTTTTTCGAAGAGTTGAGTCTCCTGACCAGCGGTGTGGACGTCGAATACGGCGGCTTTGCAGCCGCTTCGCTGACAGGGTACACCAGGCGCGGCACGCAGCAGCTCGAGGTGAAGGCGTTCGGCGATTGGATCGGCGACGCACTCACGAGTTCTGACCATTTCAATCCCGAGGACGTATCTCAGACCACCGTGCGCGGCGGGTTGCTCCTGACCGGCCCGATAGTAAGGGACACATCGTATTTCGTTTTGGGGGTTGAGGCGAGGAGATTGGAGACCCCGCTGCCGCGGGCGTGGGAGCCGACGAGTTTGGATTCATCGCTCGTCTCGGTCGCGGCGGATTCGTTCGCCGTGGATCTCTCGCCCTATGTAAACCCGCGCCAGGCATCGACCGACCTGATTTCGGCGTTCGGCCGGGTGGATTGGCAATTCGGTCTCAAGAACGCGCTCACCGTGCGCGCCAACGTGGCCACCATCTCGGCTGACGATCCCGACCTGGGACCGCTCAGCCCGGCTGCACGTGGTGCCAAGTTGGACGGGACTGACGCCTCGGCGTTGGCTAGCCTTACATCTGCGTTTTCGTCCAAGCTGGGCCTCGAATTGCGATTGGGCATCGAGTTCAGCGAGCGTGACTACAGTGCGGGTGATCTCCCGGTGACGGTGTTGATCTCCGGCCCCGTGGCGTTCGGCAGCGATCCTGCCCTACCCGGAGACTTCAAACGTTTCGGGGTCAGGCTGAGCGAGACCCTGCACCTTAGAGCGGGACCACACCGGTTCAAGTTGGGCGCCGGCGGCACGTTCAGCTCGATCGATTACACTTTCGACTTCGGGCGCGGCGGCCAGTTTCTGTTTGCCGACGTGGCGGGCCTAGCGGTGCGCGACGGCCTGTTCGTCCAATCGGTAGGGCAGGTACCTGAGGCCAAGTACTCCACGTCGGAGTTTGGCTTGTTCCTTCAAGATTCGTGGTCGCCGATACCGGGCCTCGACCTGACGGGTGGCTTCAGAGTGGATATCGAAGTTCTGCCCAACAACGAGATTGCGCTCAACGATACTTGGCGCGATCGGACAGGTCTTTCCAACACGAGCATAGATAAGACCATTACCAAGTTCAGCCCCAGGTTCGGCTTGGTGTGGAATTCCGCTGGGCCCAGACGCTGGCAGGTTCGGGCCGACGCGACGGTGCACTACGGCTCGGTCGACGCCGGTACGTTTTCGGAGTTGGCTGCGCAGTCGGGCAGCGGCCAGATGCGGATCGGGCTCGGAACCTTGAGTAGCTGGCCCAATCCTCCTGACTCGGCGGTGGCCGCGGTTCAGGGCCCCAATCTGGCGCTGCTAGGGCCCGACTTCGAGCCGCCCAGGTCGACGCGTATCTCGGGAGGAGTGACGATCCCGATCGACGTCGCCACTACGCTGGACGTCTCGGGCGCGTACCGCCACACCGATTTTCTGGCACGGCGTCACGACCTCAACTTGCTGCCGGCTCCCGCCAGCCGCGATCAATACGGCCGCCCGCTCTTCGGCACGATGATCCAGCGCGGCGGACTGCTCGCGGCCGACCCGGGGTCCAATCGGCGGTTTCAGGGCTTCGGCACCGTGAGCGCGCTAGATGCTGACGGCCAGTCGGACTACTGGAGTCTCACTGCACGGCTAGAGCGCCGCCTGACCAAAGACTTGAACCTGTTCGCGAGCTACACCCATTCACGCGCCGAGGACAACTGGCTTTCGGGGCGGGGAGGTGGACCGGGGCTCCAACTCACGCCGTTTCCCGACAGCTTGAACGGTGCGGACTGGGCGGATGCCCGTTCGGACTTCGACGTGCCCGACCGCTTCACATTTGGTGCCGAACTCAACGTGGGCTCCGTGTCGCTGGCGGGTTTCTATCGCGTGCAATCGGGTTTGCCGTTTACGCCGGGATTCCGGAACGGAGTCGATGCTAACGGCGACGGATCGTTTCGCAACGATCCCGCGTTTATCGACGATCAAGTTGCCGGAATCTCCGATCTGTTCAACCAGTGGGGTTGTCTCAGAGGCCAGGTCGGCGCCTTCGCCAAGCGCAACTCGTGCAGGGGTGACAAGATCGAAACGCTCGATTTGAGGTTGAGCTTGAGCGCCGTGCGTCTCGGTACCTATCCAATCACTGTGACAATTGACGGGCTCAACCTGTTGGATTCCGACGTTGCAGATCTCGACAGAGCACTCTACCTGGTAGACGGATCCGGCAGCTTAAGTGTCGACGCTGCGACGGGGGTGGTTACGGTGCCGTTAGTGGCAAACCCGGACTTTGGGAAACCGGTCGTGCGGCGGGGTTTGGGGCGAGCGGTGAGGATTGGCATAAGGGTCAATTATGAATAACAAGGGAGTACGGAGTGGAGAGTCCTGCGTTGTCGGGAGCCCCAGGCTTGCGCCTGGGGTTAGACCGGCAGCTGGTTGGATAGGGATAGGAGAGCCCCATCTAACCCCAAGCGGCAGCTTGGGGGTTCATGGGAAGCAATTTCTGTTCGTGGCGGCTGTCGCAGGGTTTCTCGGCACGGCCTGTACCGGTGCGGGGGAAGATCGCGTATTGGCGATTCAGACGAGCGGGGTGTTGACCGGGCTGGTCTACTTTGATGCGAACGCGAATCGCGAGCCCGATGTAAACGACACTCCGTTGGCGCAGGTTAGGGTGGCGCTGTTGGCTGCGGGGACGTCGGACACCGTGGTGATTGCCACATCGGACGACCAGGGTGTGTTGGATCTCTCGTCGGTACCCGTGGGAGATTACCGCGTGGTGGTGGACACCACCACGATCGGCGACACCACTATAGTGGCGCGGATCGACACGGCTGACATCCGGGTGACGCCGGACGACTCGGTGGACATCGCGGTGGCAATCAGCTTTCCGCTGTTGCTCGCGGCCGAGGCCAGGGCGCTTCCGGTGGGAAGCAAGGTGTTCGTAGATGGAATTGCGCTCAACACCGCCGGTACGTTCGGTGATTCGACAATGCACGTGGCCGATACGTCGGGCACGATCAGGGCGATCAAGACCGGATTAGGCGTGGCCTTTCCGGGCGACAGTGTGCGCCTGCGTGGCACGATGGCGACCAGGGACGGCCAGCCGGTGTTGAATCTCGACCGGCGCGCTCCCCTGGTGCTTGCAATCGCCGAGTTGCCCGTGCCTGACACTCTCACCACTGTGACCGCCGCGGCTGCGAACGGGAGCGTATTGGATGCAGCTTTCGTAGTCATCGACAGCGCGAGGATCACCGACACTGCGACCGTCACCAACGACCTCGTCGTCACCGTAGACGACGGATCGGGAGCGTTGGACGTCGCATTGGACGGCGACATCACGTTCAACCTGGGACCATTTTTGATACCGGGTGCGGACTTGACGACACTTAAGGGTGTTCTTGTGTCCGACGGAGCGGGATCGTGGCGACTCAAGCCGAGGTCTGCGGCGGATGTGACGCTGGACGTGCCGGTGTTGTCGATTGGGAGGGTGCGCGGGATGGCCGCGGGGGCGCGTGTGTTCATTGACGGTGTGGCTCTCAATTCGTGGACTGCCTTTGGGGATAGTACGATCAGTGTGTCGGACAGCTCGGGCACCATCATGGCGACACGTGTGGCTCAGATAACGAGCTTCGCTGGCGACAGTGTGAGATTGGTCGGTACGACGGCGATGCGCGATGGGCAGCCGATCATGGATAATGTGACGGCGTTCGTTCTGAGTTTCGGTAACACGCCGCCACCAGAGCAGGTGACAACGGGAATTGCAGCTACTGCTGATGGGGGAAGACTCGACGCTGCGTTCGCGCAAGTTTTGACTGCGCCGATCACCGATACTGCTACCGTAGATACCAACTTTGTTGTGACGGTCGACGACGGTTCGGGCCCGCTGAAAATCGTGTTGGTGGGTGGTGCTGCAGCACCGCCACGTTTTAATGTGACCGGGATGATACCGGGGGCATCCATCACGGCTAGAGGAATCCTAGTGCCAGATGGGTTTGGTGGGTGGGTGTTGAAGCCGCGGCAGATCAGTGACGTGAACTAGGGCGCAGCACATGTCACTGAGCCTGGTGGGTTGGATCCTAGTCGCCGTCGGATTGAGTGTCGGTCTCTACGCCTACGTGCTGTATCCGCTCATCCTGCTCGTGCTGGGTAGAAAGTCACGTCACTCGGCGTACGTGGAGCCCGACGAGTGGCCCGAGATCACTATCGTGCTGCCGGTTTACAACGAGGAGCACGTGATTGCCCGGACCTTGGATGTCCTTCTCGCCGTCGATTATCCATCACACCTAAAACACATCCTGGTCGTATCCGATGCATCGACCGATCGCACCGATGAGATTGTCAAGAGTTACGCGGGCCGAGGGGTTGAGCTATTCAGACAGGCAGAGAGATCGGGCAAGACCGCTGCCGAGAACGCTGCTCGACACCACGTCATAGGCGAGGTCGTGGTCAATACCGATGCCTCTGTGCGACTGGCCCCCAACTCGCTCAAGCCGCTTGTCGCGGCGTTCCTCGATGAAACGGTAGGTATTGCGTCCGGCCGCGACGTGAGCGTTGTGAGTGGCGAGCGCGATGCCAACGTGGGTGAGTCACGCTACGTGGGATACGAGATGTGGGTGCGTGAGCGGGAAACCAAAGCCGGCGGTATCGTCGGGGCGTCCGGATGCTTCTTCGCAACCAGAGCAGATTTGCACGAGCACGTAGTTCCGGATGCACTGAGCCGTGATTTTGCGGCGCCGCTTATCGCTAAGGAACACGGTTACCGATCGGTGTCGGTTTCGGACGCCGTTTGCTTCGTGCCGCGCCAGGGATCGCTCCGCCACGAGTACCGCCGAAAGGTGCGCACGATGACCCGCGGCCTCGAGACACTTTACTACAAGCGTCATCTATTGAATCCACTCAAACATGGGTGGTTTGGCTGGATGCTGGTGAGTCACAAGTTGGTGCGGTGGCTGGTTCCCTGGGGCACACTGGCGGCATTGATCGGACTGGTGGTCGTGGCGGCGTCGACGCCGGCTCTGCCGATCGTGGTTCTCGTGGTGGCCATCTTTGGGCTCGATGCTGCGGTTGCTTGGTTCTGGCCTGCTTCCCGTGCGATGCCACGGTTCGTTGCCCTTCCAGGGTATTTTGCGCTGGGATTGGTCGCAGGGATGCACGCGTGGCTCAACGCGCTTCGAGGAGAGTTGAACCCTATTTGGGAGCCGACTCGGCGAGAGGCCCCCAAGTCAACGGTCGTCAACCTATCGGACTAGTGTCGGTGAATGCCCAACCGCTGTATCGTTCGACTTGGCCAGACTGGTGAAGTGAGAATCGTACTATTTACTACCCTTGACATTGAGTCAACCGACTGGTGGCCTGTGGTAATGAATAATCCTGGCCTTGATGCGGTGCTCATCTGCAGGAAGACAACACCCAACGATTGGGCAAGTGTTGCCCGGAGATTCGGGCGGAATGTTCGTAAGCACGGGCTCATCTTCGTTCCGTATCGCATTTACCGCCTCGTCAGAGCCATTGCGGGGAGATTGTTCCGGCACCCGACAGTTAGCAGTGAGGAACGCTGGGAAACCCGTGTGACTAGGATTGAGTCCAACAATATCCATTTCGGCGACACCTTGTCAAAAGTCAGAGAATGGGGTCCCGACTTGGGACTCTCGATAGGAGCACCCATTCTGAAGCCAAGTTTGTTCACGATCCCTGTGAAGGGCACCATTAACGTTCATTGTGGCAAGCTGCCGGATTTCAGGGGCGCGCCTCCCGGGTTCTGGGAAATCTTCAAGGGTGCGAGACAGATCGGGGCATCGGTACATTGGATGAACGAGGGGTTGGATACAGGAGACATCATCGAAGAAGCGGTAGCTCACGTGTACGAGAACGACGGCATCAGTGATGTGGAATCCCGAGCCGTTGAGATGGGGCGGTCGATATTGTCAAGAGTGCTGGCGGGAGTTTCCATTGGAGAAACGTCTTCTCACCCTCAAGCACCCGGTGGGTGCACTTTCAAGCAACCACTGGTGTCGCAGCGGATCAAAGTACAGGTCCGGAACGCCTTGCGGCGGTATGGGTACTGGAACTCGAAGCCTGGTCATTGGCCGAAGATGCTAGTCTCGATTCTCGTGCTAACGGTACTTCGCCCCCTGAGGGATCTGTGGCGCACAGCGACAGCCCGTCATCCAGTTCGCGTCTTCAATTTCCACCGTGTGACGGATCTTTGCCGCGACGGGATGACAGTCTCACCTGCCGTATTTGAGCGCCAGGTACAATACGTGATGAAACACCACCGAGTGATTCCGGCCGGCGAAGCGGTTGAACTCATTAAGTCTTCGCGGGGTTTGCGTCGGGCTTGTGCAGTTCTGACGTTCGACGATGGTTATCGGAGCGTCTTCAATCAGGCTAGACCCATAATGAAGCGTGCTGGCATAGTCGGTTGCTGCTTCGTCCCGACCGATATGGTGGACACGGATCGTCGGTTCCAACACGATTTGGACAGTTCAGTCCAGCAGTTTTTGGATGTGATGGGATGGGATGAGCTTCGATGTTTGCAGGCGCAAGGATGGGAAATCGGGGCTCATTCGGCAACTCATGCACGGCTTTCGGAGCTGGACGAAGAGCGCTTAGCCTACGAGGTAACGGCGCCGATAGAAGCGTTGAGAGAGAACCTCGGGTCCACCGATCTCCTTATGGCTTATCCGTTTGGTCAGGCTGATGATGTGCCCGACAATTGGCGGCCAGTTGTCCGAGAAGCGGGATATGGGGCGAGCTTCACAGACATGCCCGGAGAAAACTTTCCTGGCTCGGATTTGTTTGATCTCTCTCGGATCGAGCTTGGCGGAGACCATGAGACTCTTGCGTGGAAAGTGAGAGTCCATGGCGTTGACCTATCTCGATTCAGGAGCCGAGTGTGAAAGAGGAAGACAAGCCCTGCAGTTGAGTTCTAAACCGTGTGATCGAGTTTCCCCTTCCGATAAGGTGCGGGTCACACACGTTGTCTTCGACATTCACGGCGGCGGGATGGAGAGTCTGGTCGCAGCAATGGCGAAGCACTTTCAAGGAAGTCGCATTGGCATGTCCGTTGTCACTCTGTCGGGGCGGGCAGGGAAAGTGGGAGAGTCGATCCGACCACTGCTCCAGGATTTCAGAGTATTGAAGTGCGTCCCCGGCTTCTCGATGTTGGCTCCGCGCAAGTTGGCTCGATGCCTACGGGAACTCAAGGCCGATGTCGTACACGTGCACTCCGGCTGTTGGTACAAGGGTGCTCGAGCTGCTCGGATGGTGAATGTACCAAGAATCATCTATACAGAGCACGGACTAACACTTGACAACGGAACAGTCAATAGGTGGCTGAGACGACATGCTGCGGCATGGACTCACTTTGCGGTTGCCGTTTCTGATAGGGTGCGGAAGGACCTGCAAGAGATGGGCGTTGACCACAGATCCCTAACCACAATTGAGAACGGAATCGATACGGAGGTTTTCTCGCCTGCCCCTCGGCGTAGTTCCGCTCTTCCTTCCAGCCTAGGCATCCCGCAGAACGCGTGCATTGTGGGGAGCGTTGGTCGGCTGGAACCCATCAAAGCTTACGACCGGCTAGTCGAAGCATTTGCTAGCGTGCACGCTTCCTTTGAGTCAAGGAGACCAGCATACCTGGTGCTTTGTGGAAGTGGATCTCAAGAAGAAGCTCTCAAGGCGAAGGTGCGGGCTCTCGGAATTTCGGCCGTGGTCCGATTCGTTGGCTGGGTGGACGACCCGGTAGAATACTACAGGATGTTTGACGTGTTTGCCCTCTCATCTTTGAGCGAGGGTTTGTCCCTTAGCTTGTTGGAGGCGATGGCCTGTGGGGCAATCCCTGTGGTTACGGACGTCGGAGCCAATGCCGATGTGCTTGGTCCTGAGCTGCAAGATCAGGTAGTGGATCTGCATGACCGAGATGAGTACGTGCGCGTGCTCAAGAGAACCATGCATTCGGCCGGCCACCAGGCAGCAGTGACAGACCATGGGCGGGAGCGAGTCGTCACACGTTTTAATCTTACCCGCATGCTGGCGGAGTATGAACGCCTGTACTGTGGCGGTCAGTGTGAATCCTCCTAGAAACGCTCCGAGGCTTCGGGATCCTACCGGCCGGACAGCGCGATGGAGCCATCCATAGAAAATGCGGCACCGTCGTGAACTGTAGGGCCCCCGCAACACCCGTGATCGAACAAGCCATCGCTGGCTTGCGTGGACAGATTGTAACCTCTTGTAACATCTTGACTTGAAGTGTCTGCCGCGTTAGCAGTGAATGGAGTGCAAGTCTTGCTTTATTGGCCGTTATTCTGACTGAACGAGGTGTGAGGCCCGTGGGTGATTCCACACATATCCTAGGCATCTCTGCTTTCTACCACGACAGCGCAGCCTGCCTCTTGCAGGACGGGGAGATCGTGGCCGCCGCCCAGGAGGAGCGCTTCACCCGCAAAAAGGGTGACGCCTCGTATCCTGACAATGCGGTGCGCTATTGCCTGAAAGCCGGCGGGATCCAGGTGTCGGATCTCTCATACGTAGGGTTTTACGACAAGCCGCTCCTCAAGTTCGAGAGGATCCTCGAGACCTATCTCGGCGTGGCGCCCAGAGGCTTCCGTTCGTTCCTCAAGGCGGGACCACTCTGGATCAAGGACAAGCTGTACATTGATCGGCAGCTACGGGACTCGTTGGGTTACGACGGTCCTATGTTGTACGCCGAGCACCACGAGTCCCATGCCGCGAGCGCGTTCTTCCCGTCTCCGTTCGAGGAGGCAACCATCCTCACCATGGATGGGGTGGGGGAGTGGGCGACCGCGTCCTTTGGAGTTGGCAAGGGTAACGACATCGAGTTGTTGAAGGAGTTGCACTGGCCCGACTCGCTAGGGCTGTTGTACTCCGCCTTCACGTATTTCACCGGGTTTAAGGTGAACTCGGGCGAGTACAAAGTGATGGGACTGGCGCCGTACGGTGAACCCAAATACGTGAAGCTGATTCTGGATGAGGTGGTTGACCTGCACGATGATGGCTCGTTCACGCTCAACCAGAAATACTTCAACTACCTGACTGGCCTGACCATGACGAACGGGGCCTTCTCGAAGCTGTTCGGCGGTCCGCCGCGCCAGCCGGAATCGAAGCTCACGCAGCGAGAGATGGATCTTGCCCGATCGGTTCAGGAAGTAACCGAAGAGATCATGATGCGGATGGCGCGAAGCGCTCACGAAGAGACGGGCTCTGAGAATCTTTGCCTGGCTGGCGGCGTCGCTCTCAACTGCGTTGGGAACGGCCGGCTCCTTCGCGAGGGCCCATTCAAGAATATATGGATCCAACCTGCTGCGGGTGATGCCGGTGGGGCGCTGGGCGTGGCACAGCTCATTTGGCACCGCCACTGCAAGCAGCCAAGGAAAGTCATACCGGGCAAGGACAGCATGAGGGGAGCATACCTCGGACCGAGCTTCTCCGACGAAGAGATCGGACAATTTCTTGATTCGGAGGGTTGCGTGTACGAGCGGTTGGAACGTAGCGAGCTAAACCGGCGGGTGGCGGGAGTGTTGGCCGACGAAAAGGTGGTGGGGTGGTTCAACGGGCGAATGGAGTTTGGCCCCCGGGCGCTGGGTGGGAGAACTATCCTGGGCGACCCGAGAAGTACCAAAATGCAAGAACAGATGAACTTGAAGATCAAGTTCCGCGAGAGCTTCCGGCCTTTCGCCCCCAGCGTTCTCCGAGAGCGGGTAAGCGATTACTTCGAGATGGACTGTGACTCGCCTTACATGCTCTTGGTCGCTCCGGTCAAGAAGGGCCGCCAGATTCCCATGACCGACGATCAGCAGCAGCTGTGGGGAATCGAGCAGCTTAACGTGCCTCGGTCTGACATTCCCGCGATCACCCACATCGATTACTCGGCTCGCGTGCAGACGGTGTCCAGCGACACCAGCCCCAATTACCACGCGTTGATCAAGGAGTTCGAAAACCAGACCGGATGCGGTGTCCTGGTGAACACGTCGTTCAATGTGCGAGGTGAGCCAATAGTTTGCACTCCAAGGGACGCACATCGTTGTTTCATGCGAACGCACATGGATTATTTGGTTCTGGGTACGTACCTGCTCGACAAGACGGCCCAGCCCCAGTGGAAGGAGACATCCGATTGGCGACAGGAATTCCAGCTAGACTGAGCCGCAAGGAGGGCCGTAGCTTTGGCCTCACCCTCGGCATTGCATTTGGAGTCCTGGGGACCATTCTCTGGTGGCGGGGCAAAGAGCCGGCAGACCTTGTTGTCTGGTCTGTTGCAGCGTTGTTCCTCGGCGCCGGTTTGATCATTCCCGATCGTCTGGGCCCGGTCCATCGGGCGTGGATGGGCCTGGCGCACGCTATCTCCAAGGTGACAACGCCGATCTTTATGGGGGTGGTATACTACGTGGTATTGATGCCGATAGGGGTGGTGATGCGTCTATTCGGTCGCAACCCCCTTACCGCACAACGCGGCGGAGACTCCGTGTGGGTTTCGCGGGCGTCGTCGGTACGCAGCGATCTGGAACGTCAATTTTAGGGTGAATACATGAGCCAGTCGAGTCTGGTAAGAGAATTCTGGGCATTCATGAAGGTCCGCAAGAAATTTTGGCTGTTGCCGATTGTACTGGTAATGGTGATGGTGGGAGCGTTGCTGGTATTTGCTCAGGGGTCGGCGTTGGCGCCGTTCATCTACACCATTTTCTAGGTACGACCCCATAGTATTTGTATGCGTTGGGTCCGCCGCGTGCGATCGGTAGGCGCGGTGCTGGCCGCATGAAAAGGTCCCCTTCTGGTGGGCAATCGGTTGTAAGAGGCCATGCATGATGACTGCGAGTTCTGATTCGCTGATCTCCATCATCATAGCCAGCTTTAATTGCGAACTGTATCTTCGCCAAAGCCTGGAATCTGTGCTCTCCCAATCAGAGCCGCGGCTAACAGTGATCGTCGTAGATGACGGATCCACCGATGCCACAGTTCGTATCGTAAAGCAGATTGCCAATGAAGATGAGCGCGTCAGGCTCGTACAAATTGAACACACCGGGTTCCCAGGAGTGGTACGGAACCGCGGGATCGAACACGTAAGAACACCGTTCGTGGCGTTCTTGGACGCCGACGACTTCTACCATCCGGAACGCGTCGAACGCGCCATTCATGTGCTTCAGGCGAACTCACAACTGACTGCGGTATTCCACGACCACGTGCGCTTTTGGGAAAATGAGGATGTGGCGGACCAGGAACCGTTCTTGGGGGGAACGAAGTTCGTTGAGCGTGCAGGGAAGTATCTGGATGCGGTAGGTGAGGGCTTGTACGTCTGCAAGCCAAGCTTCTATTCGTTCATGTCGCTGGAGCAGATCCCGATGCACACGTCCGCCGTGACGGTCCGATTGGAAGCATTCCAAGTGGCTGGTGGTTTCTCGGAGGCCCTAAGGTACAACCAAGACGAAGACCTGTGGCTGCGCCTAGCGCTCCAGGGCCAGTTCGCTTATCTGGATGAGCCACTGAGCTACTTTCGCTTGCGCCCGGATTCGCACACGGGCCATTTCAGAGTGGGAGTTGACACATCGAAGTCCGAGAGTGTCTTACAATGCAATGTTGAGTTGTACATAGGAAATTATTTGCGGGGAGCGGCACAGATGTCACCTGCTGATCAGAAAGCCTGTCGTAGTCTGGTCGCGACTCGATGCATGGACCTTGCCTACTATTATGCCGTGGCCGGTGCCACGCGGGAGGAACGCAGAGCCTTGATGAAGGCTTGGGCGTGGCGCAGATCGTGGACCGTTCTCGCAATGCTGGCTAAGAGCTTGGTACCGACCAAGCTACGTGCGGCGCTCAGGAATCTCCGCCGAGGGGTCCCTTACGCCGGCTGACCACTTGCCAACAACACTCGGTGGTCGACGCGGCGTTGGATGCTCCAGCGCGCTGCTCGCTGCTGATGCAGTGTTCGCGCAGTTAAGGGAGAAAGAGACTGCTGTACAACTCATTCAGTTTGCTCGATACGCTAGCACGATCGAAGCGAGCCGTCAGGCTGTGGCATGCCCGTGCACCGATGCCTGATGCAAGCTCTGGGTCCGTCAGCAAGTCCTCAATAGTCTGGGCGAACCCTGCGGCGGTTGGTGGCGTGACCACACGTCCGAACTCTGACGACGGGATGAGTTCGGCCATGCCGTGCACTGGGCTCGTTACCACCGGAACGCTGGCCGCCATAGCCTCGGTGACCGACATGTTCAATGTTTCGAGTTCCGTAGGAAGAAAGAACACATCAAAGGTTGCAAGAAGGTCGGCGATGTCCGTTCGAGATCCAAGAAACCTCACGCGGTCGTCGAACACGGGTTCTCCCACCAGTCGCCTCATGTCATCGGCGAACGGGCCATGTCCTTTGCCATCGGGGCCCACGACTAGGAATATGAGTTTCGGTTGGCGGGGTATTAGCAGTCGGGCAGTCTCGACTAGGGTCACGATACCCTTGTTCGGTCGAATCTGTGCAATGGTTCCGACAACCCGCTGGTCGCTTCGCAAGCTGAGGGCGTCGCGAATGTTCTTGCCCGATGCAAATGTCGCGAGATCCACGGGATTGTGAATCACGATTGCCTTGTCCATGATGCGATGAAAGTGACGGATCGATACCCGCTGTTCCTCGGAAACCAGGATAACCTTTGATGCCAGGAGCCGATGCGCGTTGCGGAACTCGATGGCTTGAGGCAGATGGACGTGAAGGAAGACCGGAAGGCGCAGTGAAGCAGCGGCGAAGATGAGATCCTGGTTCCAACCCAGTTCGTTCAGGTGCACCACATCGATCTTCCAACTACGCAGCCTGTGCCTCTGGCGCGCGATTGCTCGAACTGACCTCAGCGGGTGCCGATGAGATATCGTCTGCATTCCTCCCTCTACGATAGTCACATTCCTTTCCCGAAGAGCGTCGATCAACGGACCGTCACCACTTGCCATGAACCATGGGTCCACGATGTTCCTGTCGACGAGTTCGATGAGTCTGAGCAATGCCCGTGGCGAGCCCGTATCAAGGTGCTGTGATCTGTATTGATACAGCACGCGCAAGGGACGTTGCTGGGTCATGTTTGTCCTGTCGTGAAAAAAGGGGCTACCGTTGATGGGTACCGGAACCTCTGACAGCCGCATTATGGCAAGCCGCATACCGGGGTTTGGGGGTATGATGCCTTCACACGATAGCACGGTACCGCAGAGGTTGGCGCTCGGTGTGGTGTCGATGCAACAAGTCAATCCGTAGAGGTCGGCAGAAAACCCTCGATCACATAGCTAACTGTATGAAATACAACAACTTGCGGCAGTCCCACTGAAAAAGAGTCGGGTGCCCTGGTCCTTGCGGTGGTCGATGCAGCGTGATGACCAATCTCAACGTTTCCCCTAGCAGGGGCACCCAGGATCTCTCGGAGACCGGTAGCGGCCCGATCGAGCATCAGAGGGTAGCAGCCGAACCTTCGGCCGAGCCGCATCGCTCGGCCTTAGCTGACCTGAGCGAGGTTGTTCGGGATTATTGGGTGTATCGAGAACTACTGTACCAGTTCGTACTGCGCGACATTCGGATCCGCTACAAACAGGCGGTGATGGGGTTCGCATGGGCCATCTTCATGCCGATGCTGATCGTGCTCGCGGGAATGGTCGTCCGGATAGCTATGTCCCACCTGTCTGGTGGTGGTGTGGAGCGGGCGGCCATGGCGGGGATCGCAGTCCGTGCGCTTCCCTGGGCGTTCTTCGTAGGGGCGATCGGGTTTGCCAACACGAGTCTCATCGCCAACCAGAACCTGGTCACGAAGATCTATTTCCCGCGAGAGGTTCTACCTGTCGCCTCGGTGTTCGCGCAGGCGTTCGACACAGCGGTAGGGTCTCTCGGTCTGGTGCTCTTGCTTCCGGTGCTGGGGGTGGGGTTCTCACTGGCGCTGCTGTGGATTCCGGTATTGGCGCTACTGCTTTTCCTGTTCACATGGGCGGCCGCGCTGTTCTTGAGTTCGGCCAACCTGTTCTTTCGAGACGTCAAATACCTTGTGCAAGTCATTCTGATGTTTGGGATATTCTTCACTCCGGTGTTCTTCGAGCCGGTCATGATGGGACCATTGGGAGCCAAGCTCATGATGATGAACCCCGTGGCGCCCATTTTGGAGGGCATTCGGTTAACGGTGGTAGAGGGCCAGGGGCTTCTGGCACCGATTATGGAAGCTCTGCCCAGCGGTGAGACAGTGTTGGTCTGGTCGCCCTGGTACCTGGCCTACAGTGCTGGCTGGGCGTTGCTCGGCCTTCTGGGTGCCTCACTGCTGTTCCACCGGCTCGAGTTTCTCTTCGCGGAGTATGCCTGATCCATGGCTGAGCACGGGATCGTAGTAGATGGGGTATGGAAGAAGTTCCACAAGGGCGAGGTGCATGACAGCCTGCGGGATTTAGTCCCCGCGATGGCGAAGAGGCTGGTTGGGCGCGGGCCGAAGCGGGATCGGCTCGACGAGGGCGACTTCTGGGCGCTGCGCGATGTGAGCTTCGACGTCAAGCCTGGAGAGGCCCTCGGCATCATCGGTCCAAACGGCGCCGGAAAGTCCACGATGCTAAAGATCCTGAACAGGATCCTCCGTCCTAACCGCGGAGCGATGGACATCAAGGGACGAGTGGGAGCACTGATCGAGATCGCGGCCGGATTTCATCCGGATCTGACTGGTCGCGAGAACCTTTACCTTCAGGGGGCGATTTCAGGAATGAAGCGGGCTGAGATAGTCCGGAAGTTCGACGCGATCGTGGAGTTCTCAGGAATTTCGGATTTCATCGATACTCCGGTTAAGCGCTATTCGAGCGGAATGAACGCCCGGTTGGGGTTCTCAATCGCTGCGCACCTCGATCCCGATGTCCTCCTTATCGATGAAGTGCTTGCAGTTGGCGACTGGCAATTTCAGGCAAGAGCGTTTGAGCACCTCCACCGACTAGTCAAGAGCGGCATCCCCGTCATAATAGTCACCCATCAACTTCAAAGAGTCGTGTCGTTGTGTAACCGCGCTTTGCTCCTCGACCAGGGAAGCGTAGTTTTCGAAGGCAATCCGTCCGATTGTGTCGCGAAATATATTTCAGGCAATGCTACGCCATCAGAAGATGCTCGTTTCAATTCGCCATACCAGATCAACCAAGTGGAGTTGCCCGACGGCTCCACCGTAGAATCGGGAGCACGTCTACGAATTCTCATCCACACCCAAAGAACCTGTGAATGTTCTGTTGATGGCGAAGGCATCGTAGTGAGGGTCAAGTCCCCAGCAACGGGGGAAGCTCTCTTCGTAGTTAGTAACGAAGTACTCAAGATGGAACTGCCAGAGGAACGCGACTTCGTAGTCGACATGAGCCTGCAAATGAATCTGCCCGACGGTTCCTATCTCATCGAATCCGTCGTACGCAACACACGCCACACGGACGTACATCGCGGGCCAATCGCTATGGCGAACGTGCGGGGGCATGGTGCGGAGGGGTCAGTCCAGCTTAATCCTTCAATGAAGGTGCTCTAATGTTCCTGACTCAATCTGCATTCCGTTCGCCTTCTAGTGCTTTCCCTATTGGGAACCCTCAGACACCGTCCATGAAGTTCATGTCTCCAACTTCTAGACGACAGGATAACCGAGCCTCAGCACGAGTGAGTTCTGGAGAAAAGATGTTTGATGACAGCGAATCAAAATGGAACATGCTGGGCGCTTCCAAAGTAATGCCGGAGTCTCACCGCAAGACCACGCTTTGGTATTCCTTGAAACAGCTGACGGACGAATAGGTCATCATGGTTATCGACCCACATGCTCTAGAACGATCAGCAGCAAAGTACTATGACTCACGCTGGAAACGGGAGGCCCAACATCAGCAGCCACCTAATCCAAAGAGAGTATCACTGGTGGTCTCTGCGGTTCGTAAAGCTGTACGATTTTTGGCGAGCCCCAAGATTTTGGATGTCGGCTGTGGTAACGGGTGGCTTCTTGAAGGGATTGCCAAAGTAGTTGAAGATTGCTCCCTATTTGGAATCGATCCGTCTGCTGTCGCTGTGCAAAACGCCAGCCAACGAACACCCCGGGCACAGGTTGTACAAGGTGCCTTCGGAACATACACGTTTCCTTGCAGATTTGATGTTGTCACGTGCAGTGAAGTCCTTGAGCACGTTGATGACCAGGCCGGATTTGTGGATCTTCTGGTTAAACATTTGAAGAAGGGTGGACGACTTGTAATAACAACACCCAATGGCAGATACCAGGCGACCTACTTTTCCGCCACGAGCGCAGAGCCACAGCCGATTGAACGTTGGCTCTCGCACACAGAGTTTTTGCATTTGGTGAGGCATCGCATGAAATCTGTTGATGTTACGACATTTGACACTAGCTATTGGTATCGCCTGCACCCTTTTCGTCAGAGACTACGTCATCTAATCTCAAGAGCTCCGGGGGGCTGGACGCTTTACGAGAGATTGGATCGACTCGCGGAGCAACAACTCGATCGCGGCCTCTATTTGCTTGCCGTTTGTACTAATCGGCGCTGATCCGGAACACTGATGGCGGTGAGCACTGGCGGCAATGTAGCAGCCCAAGCGGATTCTAGAATGAATGTGTGACCAGCTTAGGATCTTGTTCTTCGGTGAGAAACCGGTGTCATCAGCACCCTCGCTGACATTAGCAAGGCGTTTGAATGAAATGGGCTTCGTCTCAACGTTTGTTGCGCGCGAAAGGCCTTGCGGCGTTCGTAGTTGGATACGCCTCTTTCGGCAGCATCATGTCATCATCCATGTCGCGTATAATGGACCCGACCTGCACTCCATCCGGCAGCTGAGCGTTGCCAGATCTCTCGGCACGCCCATTGTCAGGTGGTGGGTCGGAACAGACGTACTGAACTGCTTGACGGATCCTGAGACCAAACGAGCCGCGCTCCTGCTGGATCGGATTGTCGCATGCAACATCGCTGTAGCCCCTCACCTCGTTGAGGAGTTGAGTACTATAGGTTTGAAGTCCCGTCCGATTCCCTCGGTCGTTGATTCGAGAGGCGAGTGGCCACAAGTGGGTAGCAAGCGATTACCTAAGAAAGTACTCGTTTACTTGCCGACTAACCGGTTTGAATTCTATAGTGGCCCGGCCGTAGAGGAGTTGATTCGGAGGAATAGCGATATTGAGTTTATCATCGTGGCTGACGAATTGAATCGTTTCACAGAATATCCAAATGTGGAGAGCCCGGGTTGGATGGACGATCTTGAGCCCGTCTGGTCCCGTGTCGGTTGTCTCCTTCGCATTACGCGGCACGACGGAATGCCGCGCATGGTACTTGATGCCCTCAGAAGGCGCAAGCATGTCATATTCTCCTGGCCGTTTCCTGGGTGCTGGTGCGCCCAGACGTTGGCGGACATTCATGACAAGCTTAGGGAGTTTTCTCAGGCAACGGCGGATAATTCCGACGGGTTAGAAGAATTCTACGCCGCATTTCCGAAGGACCCTGCTGAAGAATTTGCGAGAGTGTTAAAGTCTACTGTGACCCAGGCCGGACAGAGTGCTCGATTCAAAGCGGCTGCGATCTGTGTGCATTTGATGGCAAGGGAAAGGCTCTACGGCAAGTCAGATCTATAGCGATACATAGGTAAGATTCGCCCACCTGGTGGTATAGTTAATTGACAATTGACAAGGAGTCCTTGCCAAACGGGCCGAGCGGTTGGAACACGCCTTGGCGATATCCGGAGGAGTGGGCGTTGCGACGGACCAAATTCAGTAAGAAGCAGGCTTTTTTTGCACTGCTTACAGCTTTGGTGACCATTACTCTCCTAGAGAGCGGTCTCAAACTCCTGGCAATGGCGTCGCCTGAGGTTGAACGGTTGCTTTCGTCACCATGGTCCACCATTCCTCAGACTCTTCCTGACCCCCGACTCGGTCATCGTCCCAGTCCCGAATACCCAGGGCACGACAGAAACGGCTTTCGCAATCCGAACGTGCCAATAGAGGCTGATATCATTGGGCTCGGTGATTCGCAAACCTACGGTACTGGTGTTGAACCTCGCAATGCATGGCCAAGGCAATTGGAATCCATGACCGGAGAGGCCGTGTACAGTATGGCGTTTGGGGGCTATGGACCTACCCACAGCCTCATTCTATGGAACCAAGCAGTTGCCCTACGTCCGAAAGTGATCATTGAAGCGTTTTACGCAGGCAATGATTTGTATGACTCCTTCAACCTCGTATACAACCGAGGTCTCTTGGCCGAGCTGAAGAGCCGCAGCCGATCGGTGCAGTCGTCAGTGCGGTCAGCGGAAGAATCGGAGTCAATAGCCGAACGTGTGTCTCAGATGTATGCGATGGGCGAAACGATCGATGCAACGAGTTCAAGCAACGAGAGTTCCCCACTACGCTTTCTCTCCTTGCATTCAAGGTTGTATGGACTGCTGCGACGCCTTAGGTATGCCGGTGCGCGCTATCTTTTCGAACTCAAGAACACTCCTCAAATCGTCTGGCAAGAGCAAAAACTATTTGCGGAGGAACACTCGCGGTACGCCCATGTATTTGAGAAGGGTCAGTACAAGACACTTTTTACGTCTGAGTATCGTCTTTCAGTTCTCGATCTTCAGGATCCCAGAATCGCTGAAGGGTTGCAGATTTCGCTCAAGGCAATACGACAAATGAATGATCTTGCTACCGCCGATAGCATACGATTTCTAGTTGTCTTGATCCCAACGAAGGAGTCGGTGTTTCGGGATCTTGTTGAGAGACCAACTGCAAGCTATCGATCATTGATCGAGAATGAAGAATTATTTTTGCGTACCACTGTCGATTTTCTCGACAGATATGGTATCGAGTATGTAGATGCCCTGCCGGCCCTGCGAAAACAGTTCTTAGCTGGCAGTCAACCGTATCAACCTACAGCTGATGGGCATCCAAATGTGTTTGGGCATAGGGCAATAGCTGAACTGATCAGTAACCGGCTGCGCGGTTCAAGGGAGAACTAGGCCCAACCGAAGCGACATGTATTTGGTGTTGCTCTTATTCGCATTGCACCATTTCTCGACCTGTGTTGCTTGACTTACCCCACGATACGGGAACGCCTGTCCGTGGTTGTGGTTGGCAACTCACGCTGACTTCCCGAAAAACATCGGGCCAATGTCGTCGCCCCTTCTCAGCAAATCAACGAGATCGTGCAGTTCCCCTGACGCCGGGCCAGGTTCCGAAGGCGCGGTGCCAGGCAGCGTCACCAAACTGCCCAGCTATCCAGAAAACTTTGATTGTCGTAGCAGAAGGATACGAGATCCTCAAGGAATGGTCCATAGATTGCCTGGGGGTTACCACGGCGGCGTATTCGTACCGCTATATCTGACAGGTAATAGCCAAGAGTCCCCAACACTTGTCGCGGTTCCAAAGAGAGTTCTCTTGCTGCGTACCCGATAATCTCTCTGCCTGTCGCTGCTGCGGCGTTGGCACTCGAGAGCATCTCTACCCAAACGGGGCCCTGTAGTGCCTCGGCACGCCGTGTTTGCTGAACCATACAGGAGCGAAGGAGATGGTACATGTCATAAAGGGGAACCCGGATCTGCCCGAAGTCCTCGTAATCGAGCAGCCACCACCGGCGACGATACCGCACGATGTTGCTGGGCCAGAGGTCACCGTGTTGTGGTATGCTCGGCAACGTGCCTGCCGAGCGTAGCACCGCCTCAAGACTGTCGAGGTGCCGTCTGGGAAACCCCAACGTCGCAAGATACTCGAGGTTTTCAACGGCCGCATTTGCGACGTCAATCCCACCACCGCCTACGGAGAGGTCTGGCAGTAACGCTACCGAACGTTTCGTGAGCAGGGAGGTTACCCTCAGGATGTCATTGACCGATTCACGCCAGCGATCAGCATTGTTCGGCATGATCCGATCGAACGTGTGACCGGGCACCATCTTGCTTGCTTGGATCGTAACCTCTCGGTTCCTGAGCCCCTTGGTCCAGGGGACCACCTCCCGGAGGATTGGATCGTTACAGAGCCGCTCCCGAATGCCCGTAGCGCGGATGAGCCTTTGGTCCCATGCCGGCCGCACCTTGACGAAATATTGTGGTACTCCCTTCCGACCAAGCAAGATGAGGTTGCAGCCTCGGTTCGGCTTTGGGTATTCACTGGCGCGAAGGCCAGCCGGAATCGTTGCGACACTGTTAACCACGAGGCAGTCCGTCCACTTGACGTCCTTGTGCGGATAGTCCGGCAGTTTCAGCTCCGTCAACAAGGTCGTCCACTTGGAGGGTATCACTTGTAGGCCAACTGTATGAGACCCGGGTAGAGAAAGTTATGCAGCCCAATGTGCGTGGCCAGTTTTTTTGGCAAACGTCCCCGCGCGGTCCTTGCAGTTGTGCCCTGATGTGCAAGGACAGCACGCCGGCTGGCAGGGATAATCGATATCTGAATGTCGTATGACGGCTCAGTATAGAACCTACGGACAGTTCGAAAGCCAAGCTGCTTGAGACAATCGGCGTAAGAGAACACAAGTCGCCGTGGACTTCTACGTCCAAGCCATGTGGGGTTGGCAGTCGCGATGTACAGGCATCCCCCAGGTCGTAACACTCTGTGGCACTGTTGCAGCACACGACGACATGCGTTTTGGGACACGTTAGGGCTGTGGCTGGCGTAGATGTCATGGAATCCGCCGTGCAGGGTGACACAATCGAATGCGCCGTCTTGAAAATGCCACTGTGAGGTGGCGGGCGCATCGCATGACTTTATGAAGTCTAACGTATCCTTTAGTGGAAGATTGTAGACATGGCAGAAGTGAATCCGCAGTGCAGCAGCGAGGCTGTCAGATATGCAGCCGACCTGCAGTGCGCGTTTCCAACAATCCAACTCCGCGAGCCATATCCAGTTCCCTAGTCCTCTGTGCGACACCCCTGGCATGTCTGCATTCTGTGGCGGAGCCCAAGACGGGCTACTGTCCGACTGGACCACGTGACTTTGGCGGACTGGCGTTAGTTGATTTCTGCAGATTCGATTCACCTGTACGCGAGTGACTACGGAATGCTTTTGGCAAGCAGTGCAGGATGGCGTTCACAAAGTCCTCGGGCCTTCGACAATTGCCAGCCGGCGTAAGGTGTGGGTCGTCGAGAAACATGTCCGGCTCAAGGTGATGCTCTACGTCTGCAACCGGTTCGCCGATGTTCGAGCGACGGACAGCGGACCACACGATGTTTGGAAAATGTTTCTGTCAGTCCCCGGCGATCTGTGGTTAGCAAGTGTCTGAGTGAGGGTGCCTGGAGTTTCCGTAACAGAAAAGAGCAGTATGTTAAGGGCCAGTAACGTGTAGATCCATGGGTCGTAAAGAGATGCGTAGAATACTCCTCCGAGGAGATTTCCTAGCATTGCTGCCTCTAACCCGTATGAAATGTACCGCAGGTCGACCCGGCCCCTGGTGGCGATCTCCCAGGTGCGGAGACGGTCGACACTCCGCAGCGCACGACAACGTTTCCAGAAGTCAACTACTAGCCAGACAAATAGCAACGAACCCGCTATCCCAAACTCGCTTAATATCTGGAAGTAGGCACTGTGGACGTTGCGGCCCCACAGCCACCCTGGATTGGTGTAGGTTCCCAAGCCATCAGGAAAGAGCTGCATCGCAAACACTCCGAAATTACCTCCTCCGGCGCCCACTAGCGGCCTTTCGAGGAACACCTGAAGAGCGGCTTTCCAGAGCGTCCAGCGGTCTAGGCCAGTTCCTTCCTGCGTTCCCTCTACGAAGGCGCTCTGTAGCTCGGCCCAAATGGCTCCGGAGGGGAACAGGATGGAACTAGCAGCAGTGAACATCACTACGGCCAAAACGCCCGCAGCGGCGGTGTGGAGCTTGCGGGGAGACCTGAGCCAGATGTAACCAGCGACTCCTATCGCGGAAAAAATAGCTCCCCGTGCAAATGAAGCGACAGCTCCAAAGACACAGTATGCCGCCAGCAGAAAGGCTAACCATCTCAGGAGCCCATTTCTAAAAGAAAGGCCAAACCAATAGCAGAGTCCAATGCCCATCACAACTACCGCCCCGAACCCATCATCGTTGGACAATGTTGGATGCCATGGAACCCTTCCTGACGTGCCAGCGAAGATACCCCACCACGCGTATTGCAGAAGGAATATCAGTAGGATCGGTATGGCTTGTACCGGAGTTCGCACATAGGCAGTGGTAGCTACTGCGAGAAGGTAGTAAAGTGCGAGTACCCGAAAAACTTCGAAAGCCATGCCTCGATTTGGCGCAAATACCACTGCGATTGCGGCCACGCCAGTGTAGATGAGGAATAGCGGATAAAATGTTGTTGTGCGCGAACGTGATAACATTACTTGAAACTTGAAGGCGAAGACAATTATGAGCGGTACGAATAGAAAAGTCTCAGCGCGGAGGAGGATTCCGAGCCCGAGGGAGGCCAGCAAGCGGTGCCAGCTAAGGATGATCACGCTCCAGAGTAAGTACATGTACGCCACCGGGAACGTGATCCTGGTGTGGCCTTGGGAGGCGGTACGGCGACCGCTTCTGTGCAACGGTAGGGTTAGCAATCTATCTAAGCTATCTCTAGGATGCGGGTGAGTAGGTTTATCTGCCAATCATCATAGTCCGACCGAGCCTTGCAATCGGTGTACCCGTGGGCCTAATCGGAGCGCTAATGGGGTGTTCACTGCGGCAAAATGGGGAGTGTTGCGAGGATGCAACAGTAAGAGCTCGCCCTGTTCGAAGCTAGCTAGATGTCCTGACCAGTGTGTGTAACAGAGAAACGTTGCAGCGACGTGGGGCGCAGACCTTGCGTATCTTACGAGTAGTACTAGAGTGGCGAAACGTAAGGCATTGGGTTCCTTAGGGAACTAGGGGCACTTGAGACACGATCCCTGTTCCTAAGGATGGCAAGGCAACCCTTCAACTGAGACAGATGGAGATGCAAGATCGAGTCGCAGAAAGCGTCTTCTATGACGAGATGTTTCGTCGAAATCCCAAGAACGAGCATATAACACCGGGGAATCTTGCCTCGGGAACGCCTCTGGTCGTGTTCGGTGACGATTGGGGGCGGCACGTCTCCTCCATGCAGCATCTTTTCCGCCACGTCGTTCCAAGGTACCCGGTTATCTGGGTCAACTCCATCGGGCACCGCGTGCCGTCACTATCGGTGGCGGACCTTCGCCGCGTGTGGGAAAAGACTCTCGGGCGTAGCCAAGGCAATGTTGACCGACACCCGTCGACCCTTGCCAGGCCTGCTCCGCGGGTGATCATAGAGCCGCGCGTCATACCACTACATAAATACAGAACCGTTCTGGCTTTCAATACTTGGTCGCTCGTTCGAGATATTCGAAAGGCGCTACACAAGCTGGAAAGTCACCACCGTCCGATCTTGATTACTGGATCGCCTCCATCTGTTAATGTTGTGGGTAGATTGGGCGAATCAGCCTCGGTCTACTTCTGCATGGATGAGTTCCTACAGCTTCCGGGTGTTTCAGCCGATATGATCGGTCCGTTGGAGCAGCGCTTGCTGAGGCGGGTAGATGCGGTCATTGCCACAGCTGAGAAGCTGACGCGCACGAAGCAACCTCGGTCCGGTAGAGTCTATCATCTTCCTCAGGGTGTAACTTTCACACACTTTGCCAAGCGACGTCCGGAGCCGTCTGACCTGCGCCGGTTGCCACGGCCGCGACTTGGGTTCGCCGGTGGTGTCAGCGCCTGCGTGGACGTCTCGCTGCTAAGCCGTCTGTCCCGTGAGTTCCGCACCGGATCTGTGGTTCTGGTTGGTCCCGTTTCGATCGACGTTGCACAACTGGACCTACCCAACATTCACGTGCTTGGGCCAAAGAGCTACGATCAACTACCAGCCTATGTGCAGGGCTTCGACGTAGGGATAATTCCGTACTTGCTGAACGAGTGGACCGAGGCAGTCGATCCTCTAAAGTTGTTGGAGTACCTCGCGGCGGGCATTCCCGCAGTGTCGACGCCGCTACCCGAAGTTGAGAAGTACTCCAACACCGTCAGCATCGCTTCGGGAGGCGATGCGTTCGTAGCTGCCGTAAAAGAAGTACTCCTTCGAGATAGTGATTTGGTGCGGCGTACGGGGCAAGATCTGGCTGCTCAACATACATGGGAGCGACGCGCAGCTACGTTTCTCGATATTGTCGCTGATCTTGTAGGTGAGCACGCGGAACCCTTGGCGAGCCAAGCTGGCTGATGCAACGCTCGTGGGTTGCCCTCATGTATCACGATATTGCGCCCGGATCTGTTGGACCATCAGGCGGCAAGGAACATTTCTCTGTTCCGGTGCGCAAATTCAGAGAGCAGCTCGACATGATACATGAGATGGGGTTCGAGGGTCGATCGTTGGAGGAGGTGCTTGACGGGACAGCTCCGGGGCGCATAGCGATCACATTCGATGACGCTGACGCCGGGCAGTACACTCACGGTTTTCCCGAGCTGATCAAGCGAGGGATGACCGCTACGTTCTTTGTCGTAACGGACTGGGTGGGCCAGTCGGGTTACGCTGGATGGGATCAGCTCCGGAAGATGAAGATGGCAGGAATGTCGATCCAATCCCACACGCGAACGCATCCGTTTCTTTCCAACCTCGATGAGGGCGCGTTGCGCGACGAGCTTTGCGCGTCGAAGAGTCTTCTCGACGCCAAGCTGGATCAAGACACTTCGACGCTCGCGTTCCCCGGTGGGGATCCTCCCCGGCGAAGCTTGCGGGCGCTCGTTGCTGCGGCGGGCTACCGATTTGTTGCGACGTCCACATGGGGAGTCAACAGAGTCCGTTGGCAGAGTCCCGAGCCGCGGCCTGTCCGGCGGTGTACCATTCGTGGTGAAGTCGCCTCCACTCGGTTCCGTCGCATACTTGAGGGCGACCGTGCCCTTGGTGCGTCGCGCCAGGCGCGAGATGGTTTCCTTCGTATGATACGCCGCGCTCTCGGTCCCAATAGATACGCTGAATGGCGGCGTGCATTCTTGAACAAGATTACTGTAAGAGACATTTAGCATTTGGGGCATGCTTTCTGAGTCGATCGCACCTGTGGACGTGCCGTTGCAGCGGTGCCCCCGGCATGTTGCATGTCCTCCTAGCCTTCGGAGGGTGCTTCATAGTGGTGGGCGAAACCGCTCGGAGCATCGGGTTTTCTCAGTGATGTGGTTTCTGGTCGGGGGGTCCGTATGGCAAACAGTTCATGGAAACCTGAGGAGGCCGTACTTTATGATGCACCACAATGCCCATATGCCATCTCGCCAACCGATTTTCTTGCCTTCCTCATACGTCCTACCGGAGTATGTAATTCCTATCTCATATATCCTGACACCAAGTCTTGCTACTTTACACGTGATTTCGGGTTCGAATCCGAACCGATTTTCCCGGAGATTGATGCGTTGCAGTACATTGGCACGGAACATCTTGTAGCACGTCTCCATGTCTGTAAGGTTGAGGTTGGTGACGGCGTTCGAGAGTAGAGTAAGAAACCGATTGCCTACGGCATGCCAGAAGAAGAGGACTCGATGCGATTCGCCACCACTAAAACGCGAGCCGTAGACAACATCTGCCTTGCCGGACAAAAGAGGGGCAAGTAACTTGACGTACTCACGCGGATCGTACTCCAAATCGGCATCCTGAACGACGACGAAATCTCCGGTGGCTTTGCTAAAGCCATACCGTAAGGCGGCCCCCTTGCCACGGTTTTCAGGTAAGCGTAGCAGGGAAACGTGGAGATCGGATGCGGCCACGGCGGCTAGAGCTGCGGTTTGATCAGTGGAGCAATCATCAACAATGATCACTTCACGTTGGATATCCGTCGGGAGTTCTGCGTCGAGCACTGCTCTCACTACCTGTCCAATTGTGCTTTCTTCGTTGAAGGCTGGAATCACTATGGACAGCTTTGGCATGCGATTGCTCCTTCGGTTCTTACAGCTGGTGGAGGCTAGCGAGCTGACCGTACTGTGCAAGCGCTGGGCCGCGCTCGCTCGCTGGACCTGGCTAAATAGTGCACCTTCTCCTGAAAGGTTGGCGCCGCTGTGAAACGGGAGCCGCCGTGCAGGCAATGTTGGCGGATTTCGAGCTGGCTCGAGCAGTGGATGCATGGCGTGGGCTACGCAAAAGGACACATCGGCCCTACCAGCCAAGCAGGCTACTACATCTTATGAATACCCCGCCAATCCATCAGTCAGGAGCACCAAGCAATCTGTGTCGGGCGGAGGTTGCCATCGCAGTGCTTGCGGTAGTTGGCCTGGCGTATCTGGTTCAGTTGGCCAGGCCGCTACACCTGGAGCCGGATTCGGTTTGCTACATCTTGACGGCCGAAGGGGCCGTTCAGGGCAGTGGATTCGATTGTCCGAGCTGTGTGCACGCTCGATGTCCGATCGGATATCCTGCTGGATACCCCGCAATTCTTGCGATGCTGATTAAGGCGAACATGGCAGGCGCTCGTACGTTTGTACTGGTTAATCTGACTTTCCTTGCCATGGGCTTGATCAGTACCTTTGGAATCCTTCGGCTTGGGTTTGGTTTCGAGCGTAGAGCTGCGCTCTGGTTATGTAGCATGTTCCTTCTCTCGTTTCCCGTGTTCAAGTACTCCGCTGTTCCCCTCAGCGAGTATGCCTTCTTCGGACTGGCGTCCACCGCCGTGTACTTGGTGACGAGGGCCGTTCGGACCGAAGCGAGATGGGCCGCCTGGTTGGCAAGTGCCATCCTGCTCTCCTTCATTGCAATGGGCGTACGTACTATTGGGATCGCACTGATTCCTGCGCTGGGTTGGTGTATGATCGGTCGCTTGGGCGGTATGAGATCAATCAAAGCTCTGGCAACGCAGAATCGTCGTGTTACTGTTGTAGTGTCCGCCGCTCTAGTTATGCTCGCATTATCAGTTGGCTGGGCGGTCTTGCGCAGTGATTACGTGACGGGCGATCTTCCTAGCCGACTGGCCGACGCTGGACTGGTGTCGATGTTGCTACAGACTTGGAACTATCGCCTTGCTGAGTGGGGTCAGCTCGCCGCAAATGTTCCAGTTGCTCGCGTACCAGCCTTTTTTCGTGTCCTTTTGCCTGGGATTGGAGCAATTGCTTTTGGAGTATGGGTCGTTGCAATATGGGTGAGACGGAGGGATCTTGGCCCGGCCGATATCTTCTTGCTTGCATACGTTGGTATCATGCTCGTTTGGCCGTACAGTGATACGCGTTTCTGGCTGCCGGTAGAGCCACTGTTTCTTGGATCGTTGGGTTCTGTGAGTACGCGACTTGGACGATTGTCCAAACTGCGCTTTCTTATGGTGTCGTATTGTCTGCTGTTCGGGGCTGCGGGTGTTGTCGGACATGCCTTCAACACGAGAAGGGCGCTGTTGGGTCGCAGCTTCGCGCTGGAGTTTCGTGACGATTACCTTGGGCCAGCCTATCGTGCGGCATGGGGGTTGCCCCAAGCTGCACCTAGGCTGGCTGTGGACTCAACCGCTGTTCGACTGATTCTGCAGTATGAGCGTCGTTATGGCAGCATTCAGGGTCGCTAGCACCACATGTCCCCAACCGTGTCCGGTAGCACCATCGGCCGTCGCTTAGCTGGGACCGTTCCGGGAGTTGGTAGGCGATTGAGATGAGCCGACACACAGCCGTTCTCGTTCTCCTCTTCGTGCTCGGCGTCGCCTTGCGGAGTGGCAATGTTTGGCATCCCATAGATGGTGTGGTGGGCGACCCGTGGCGCGAAAGTGATGTTGCTGGCGTGGCGCGCAACTACTATCGCGAGAGTATGAACCCGTTGTATCCCAAGATCGACTGGCGCGGAGACGGGCCAGGGTACGTCGAAATGGAGTTCCCACTCTACCCTTGGTCTGTGGCCGTGCTTTACAAAGCCTTTGGATACCACGAGGTCTTCGGCCGCATACTCTCGTTCTGTTTCTCGCTTCTCACTCTGGTCGTCTTCCTGGCACTGGCGCGTTGGATGCTCCCGGCTGTTGCCGCCATTGGTGCAGTGACGTTCTTTGTACTAAGCCCATTGGTCGTGCGCCTTGGGACCGCTGTGCAACCAGACGGTTTGATGCTCTTGTGCTATGTCGCGGCTGCGTTCACTTTCCTTCGATGGGTGAGAGAAGGCTCTGTTCGCTCGTACGTATCCGCACTCATCCTTACGGCACTCACCGTTCTAGCAAAGGCCAGCGCCGCCCACATTGGATTGTTCTTCCTGGTAGTATTGTTTCGAGAGCGAGGCTTGCGGTGGATTCGCGACGGCCGGATTTGGGTCTTTGCGCTCATGTCGTTGCTCCCGGCAGTTGCATGGTATGCGCACGCAAGGGGTTTCTGGCTAACCTACGGTAACTCGTTGGGACTGTCCAGCGAGTACCATTGGATCGGTGCTGACCTGCTTGCTAGCCCCAGCTTCTATGCTCGCCTCGCAGGGCTTGATGTGCTATTTGTTTGGATGCCGTCCGGTATCGTGTTAGCAGTTCTCGGGGTTCTCTCGCGACCTCGAAGTCGACCCGTTCACTACGCACTTTTTTGGCTGGGTTCCGTAGCCGTTTTTCTTTTGGTCGCCGGCCGGACAGCCTCGGAAAGTTGGGCCATTCACTATCATGTGTTTGTGGTGCTGCCGGCGGCCATCCTGTTCGGGGTGGGGCTCGACGTCTTCGCCAAGCGCTGGCGAGACCCCAAGGTGCTGGGAGGGCTAATAGTAGCATTTGCCGGGATCGCTGTTCTCGGGAGTGTTGCCGCACTGCTCAAGGGCGATGGCCCCTTGGCGGTGCACCTGCGACAAAGCGCATTTGGGGCGGGAGGAACGGTGCTACTGCTGGTCGGACTGTCGTGGGCCCGGTCCCTGAAGCCCGCCCGTACGACAGGAAGAGAACGCCGGCTCGCATTGACGGGAACGGCGTGCCTGATCGTGGCGGCACCGGCTCTCTTTGCTCAAGGACTACAGGTCATGCAGAATCTCAAACCACAGGGTTGGTTTGGAACCTTCCAATGCGCCAAGCAGTTTGCGCAACTGATACCCCCCCAGGCACTGATCATTTCGGTGGGCGGATCGTGCATAGGGGCCAGCGGGCGGCCCGTATCCTATCAGGCTCCCTATATGTTCTTCTGGACCGACCGCAAGGGCTTCAGCATATGTGGGGAGCAGCAGTCGCTTGATACAGTGCGGAGTCTGCAGGCGCGCGATGCGCGTTATCTCATCGCAAGTCGCGCTGCGATGGGTACAGCGCCAGGCTTCTCGAATGTTATGCGGCAAACGTTTCCAGTTTACGATTCCTGCAGGGAATGGAACATGTTTCATCTTGATGGCCCGAACACTGACAACTTCGAGGCATTTTGACGATCGCAAGCCCGCATTTGACGGCCTGCCGATTTGGCCCACTGCGGGGGGACCGGTGGACGCAGGTTCTTTGGGCCGCCACCCTGCTTGGCGCAGCTCTGCGCGTTTGGCGGCTTGGGGACTGGAGTTTGGCAGGAGATGAGATCTACACAGTGTGGTTTTCGAGCGACCAGTTTACCTGGGCCGACGTGCGACCTCTAACCTTTGCGCTCAACCATTACGTGACTATTCCGCTGTTCGGACTCTCGGAGTTCGCAGTGCGGCTCGTACCGGCGCTCGCAGGCGTTGCTGCAATTCCGGTCTTCGGGTGGGCTGTTGGGCGGTTGTACGGGCGTCGGGCCGGTGTCTTTACTGCGCTCGCAATTGCCCTATCGCCAGTCTTGCTTACGCATTCGCAATTCGCTCGCTATTACATGCAGTCCTTCCTATTCGCGGGATTCGCACCCTTCGGGCTCCGTCTCTGGATGGGTACCGAAGGATCGCTATGGCTGTGGATAACTGTTCTGTGCCTCGTAGTGGGGTGGTTCTTCGTCCCATCTTCAAGTTTCATCGTTCCCGGCATGTTCCTATGGATCGCAGTGAATCTTCGGGTGATTGCTGGTCGGAATGTCATTCAGTGGATGCGACATTACGCGCTGTTTGTGGGAGCGGCATTCGTGGTTGTAATGGGAGCGGGTAGCTGGCTCATAGTTGGCGTGTTGCGGTATTCAGCAGAAATGCTTCAGCACGGACGAATCGACACGCTGCCACACATGGTTGCTGCTACAGCTGCTGGAATGACGATCCCCATGTCACTCGCGGCCGTTGGTGGCTTGGTCCTCGTGTCCCGGGACCGTACATACGCACGAATCGACCGAACGTTTCTGCCTCTCCTTGCGTTGGGGAGTGCTGTTACCTATGTAGCCGCCTATCCCTTTGTTGCCATGGGAGCGTACCACGTCATAAGTGTTTTGGCCGTTGCCTACGCTGCCGGTGGTGTTGCCCTCGCTTCCATCTGGCAATCCCACAGGATTCCGCTTGCCGGTGTGGTTGCGGTTTGCATCCTTTTCCTTTCAACGCTGCCCGATGTGAGTTCCTACTACATTGATGGCGGACGGCCGGACTATCGCGCAGCAGTGGCCGAGCTGCAGAGGCTGCATCGAGTCCGACCGGGACCGGTCTATGCTGACATACACGGCATCGTGGACTTCTATGGTGCAGACCTTGCGCCGCACGAAGTCACATCGGAGTGGGATTCCGTCACGATTCAGTTGGGAAGCCCGACTCGAACGGAACCAGTGTGGCTCTTATTGGGCGAGCATCGCAAAGGTGTGAGCTTGTTCAATAGTGTGCCGGGATCGAGTGCAGTTGTTCGTTCGTGTCTGCTGAGGGGGCGCATTTTACGAAACCGATTTGACTATTACGTGAATGCGCTCAGGATCTACGAGTGTGGGTAGGGGGACGGATGACTGCTGGACGAGTATATCGGTCCCAATCTCCATGCTGACATGAGCCATTCTATTAGGCTGGTTATCTCAATCGACACAGAAGAAGATAACTGGATTCCGACGCGACATGGAATCACCGTGGAGAATATCCGACAGCTTCCCCGCGCGTCCGAATTCTTGACGGAGCTGGGCCTGCGGGTGACGTATTTCACGACGTATCAGGTCGCGACAAGTCCCTGGGCGGCCGCAATCCTACGAGAGATCCAGCTGAACGGGCGCAGTGAGGTTGGTGCCCACCTTCATCCATGGAATACTCCGCCTCAAGACGAGCAAATGATACCCCGTCACTCCATGCTCAAGAACCTCTCGGTGAAGTTGCAGGAGGCGAAACTCGTGACCTTGACACAGGCGCTGACCGACGCGTTTGGAGCAACGCCCTCCACCTTTCGCGCAGGGAGGTTTGGATTCGGTAATACGACAGTCCGGGCCTTGACCAAGTGCGGTTACGAGGTGGACAGCAGTGTCATACCCTTTGTCAGCTTCGAAGGCATGGACGATGGCGCGGACTTTATTGGTGCCCCAATCGATGTCTATCGGGTTTCTGACGCGTGCGATGTCCGCCAACCGGCGCCCAACGCGCCTCTGGTGGAAGTACCGATCTCAACGGCGTATAGTCGGGCTCCGTTTGGGTTCTGGAATAGCATGTATCAGAAGCTCGACCTCCCAGTAGCGCGAGTGTTGTCCCTACGAACCATCGTCGCCCGATTGGGAATTCTCAAGAGGATCACATTGAGTCCGGAAACCGATTCGGCCCGGGACATGCTGTTGTTGACGCGTCGTCTTCTCGATCAAGGCGTGCGCTTCCTGCATCTCTTCTGGCACAGTCCGAGCATGGTTCCCGGTCTCACGCCCTTCAGTGCGTCTCACGCTGATGTGGATCGTCTCTATGCGACAATAGCTGACTACGTCGAAGGACTTGCGAAACTGACTGAGATTGAGCCGGCTACAGTGGGTGAGGTAGCTCGGGCATTAGCGCCCGTAGCCGAGGGTAGAAGTTAGCTACCAGTGAAGTCGACCAAGTCGAGGATGAGGCCATGAGTCAAGCTGGGGTGTATAATTGAGGCTGCGAAATAGGTTCATGGGCCTCGTGAGGCGATATTGTATAGCCGTCGCTCTTGGTCCCGGCTCATTCGCCGAGGTCTGATGAAACCGGACAGGGCGTTCACGAAGTTAGTGGCGACCTGCCGATTCCCCTCCGGTGTCAGGTGGGCGTCATCCAGGAACAGGTTCGGCGGAAGGTCATGTGAAATGTAGGATATCTTGCGACCGCTGGCCTGCAATTGTGCGACCACACGTTGCATCCGTTCCGCCAAGCTATTCCGTTGAAGCTGAGTAGTAGAGGCGTCGGTTAGCCAATAGTCACGGCTCGAGATGTCATGCGGTTCGTACTTGGAAGTGAGCGAGGACGCAGGTGTGGAGAAGATGAGCGGTATGGAATCTCCGGCCGTCAAACCTGCTATTCTCCTGAGATTCATCTCGAAGTAGTCGGCGGCCTGAGGATTGGGATCTGCGTTTCTCATCTCAGCGTTGGTGCGGGACCACCTGTGTAGATGATTGCGAACAATCCCCGGAAGTCGTAACGCGTACGAAAAGTGTTGGAGCCACGCCCATAGCGTAGGTCTACCCCGGCGTAGCTCATCGCGCTGTCGGGATAAGACGGATTCCCAAATGAGCGTCCGTGGATCCCGGTCCACAAGATTGCTGTAGCGTGCGTTCCTGACATCGTTTACGCCAGAGTTCACGATTACTAGGCTTGGCTCAAGACGCACGCCGTTACTTCGGAGGCGCTCGAACACCTGATAAGAATCGTACCCGTCAAACGCAAGGCTTATTACCTCGAAACGGTGGCCGGGGTAGCGTTGCTGGAGTATTTGCCGCATGTAGAAATCGATTGTCTGATTGTCATTGACTCCCCAACCATGCGTTGTAGATCCTCCGAATAGTATGATTCGAAAAGTATCCTCTGCACGGTGCACACTGACTTCCGGTCCCCGAAATCCCATACCATTGCTTTTCGCAACGGTGCCATTTGCGTAGTGGAATACGCTATTCGGTTTCTGCCTATAGCCCAACTCACCATGCGGTTCGATTTGCACAGCAAACGGGTCCCACTGCTCGATCTCGTCAGCGAGCGTTCCGCCCATCGCACGGCTATATGATCTGACCATTACCTCCGTAAGTAGGGTGCCTAGAGTAAGCCCGAAGATCAACAGACTGAGATTCCAGAATCGGCTGTGCCCCGTCACTTTGGTAATCTCGCCCGTTCGCTGCGGTCGCCCAAGCCTATCACCATTAGTGGTCCGAAGCCGTCGCAGTTGTTCAGGGAGTAGTGCAAACCTACAAAACCAGGCATCGCATCGTGGAATCCCCACCACACGAATTGATATAGGAGCAGCATCAAAATGATGGGCATTGTCTGAGGTGGCTTCTTGACATGGGTGAAGGTGCCAACCGCCATAACATGATAGAGAATCAGCGGTTTGAGAGCTGCGACCGCGTATCCCCTATTGGAGGCGCGCGTTAGTGTCGCAGCAGTCAAAACGACCAGGGCAAGAGGTGGGCGTACAAGCTGCGGTGGCAAGCGAAAGGAGAGCATGACAGCGAGGATAGTGAACAGGACGGTCGGCGTCTTTCGTTGAAAACCGAGACCCCAGCTTGCGATCGACTACTGGGGGTCGAGCAGCTTGATCAGCCATAACAAGCGCAAGGACTTGAGTTGAGGCGGATGTCCCGTTCGCAAAAGGTGGCTCCGCGCAGCCACAGCGGTCCAAGGTATTACGAATCTGGATGCAAGGGCTCGTGACATTGCGAGGCGGGGTATAGCAAGGGACATGCCGTTCGATTGTCGTGTACTTAACCCCAACCTGTTGCGTTGAAGCAACACCGTCGTCACTGTTCCGTTGCGCAATAGGTATCTTTACTCGGGAATGCTCATTTTCAGTAGATCGCCTTGTGGAGGTCGTCCGATCCACGCCCGATCTGGAATCCATTTTGGTAGCTTGTAAGACGTCGCTGAAGCGCGCTCTCCCCTGGGGTTGGGGTTGCTAGACCTGGTGCGATTCCGCTGTCGGACCGATTTGCCACTTGAATACTCCACGCTCTCCGACCGTTTTCGCCCTGACGTCGCACAGTGAGGTGGCATCGACAAGTCTCATGGAGGCGATGGCGTACGACAGGCCGCGGGCATGGATTTTGTTGCAAACGCCGAAATTGTAGGGCCGAGAATAGGGGAGCAGGTGGTGCTTGCGGCAGATCTGGAGTCCTTCCTGCGCACCTGTACCGGGAGCACCGCAACCCGTCATGAAGACCAGTCGTTTGAACCTCATGAGGAGGGGGAATGCAGGACCTTCAAGCTGAACGCGCATTCTACAACGAGCTGTTTGCCACGAACCCAGACAACGAACACATCACGGGCGGTTATGATGAGATCCACGACATAGCGCTACCCGAACTTCCCGACGGCCCGCTACTCGATCTTGGCTGTGGCACCGGGGCTCACGCGTTGCGTTTGGCCAGGCGTGGGATAGACGTAATCGCTGTCGATCTTACGAGGGCAGGTGTGAGGGCTGCCAGAGCACGTTTGACTTGTGAGGGGCTTACGGCCCGGTTTCTCGTCGCCGACGCCGAGCATCTTCCGTTACATGATGGCGCGGTCACAGTGGCGTGGACCTCACTGCTCCTCCATCATTTCCCAGAGTTGAATCTTCTCCCAGCCGAACTCGCTAGGGTATCGATTGAGAGGGTAGTCGCATTCGAACCGAACGCACAGAACACACTCACCTGGTTTGCAAGCAACGTCATTAATAGGTTTTGGGGTATATCGGCGATGACTCCAAATCAACGAGCGCTGTGGCCTGGGCGTCTGCGGCTTGTTTTTGAACGGCATCGGTTTCGTGAAACCACGCTCCACTACATAGATCGGCCATGGGGCGACCGAATGGGGTGGATGCGACGGCTCTATCGAGCCCTTACGGTATGGTTGCCTGTGCGATTCCGGGCGAACAAGTTTCTAGTAATCTACGACAAGTCGACACCATGATTGCTCTCAAGTTGGGCACCGATCGGTGTATTCGGTTACGACTGGCTTGCAGCTGGTCGATCGTTGCAGAGGCCGTTCGTCCCACCAGTCGAAATATCTTGGGCCGATACGATATGCGCGTTGCTGCTGCCGTGCCCCAGGTGCAGCGGGAACGTTGACGGGAGAAAAACTGGTACCTAGCGGAATGCGAGCGATAGTGCGAATCTAGAGTGTCGGCCGATAACAACCTGATGCAGTGACTCTGTTTGGAGGTTATATGACTATCCGCCGCAAGCGCCGCGAAGCTCCCGGCCGACCGGCTTTGCCCTGGGTCAGGCCGATTCGTGCCATGGATCGACGCCGCTTTGTTAAGACCGCTGGGGGAGTGTTAGTTGCGGGTCAGCTGAGTGCCTGCAATGATGTTCCGGGATCCACGACGCCAACAGGGCCAACAGGGACAACCGGTATACTTGGTCTAATGGTTACTGGCCTGGAGCCGTCAGCCACAAGCGGCGGTACGGTAACGGTCACACCGGTCGATGCACCCGGAGCGACGCAAATAACTGTGCCTGTTCCTGTGAGCGGTGTGGGCGAGACCACGGTGCCTGTTGGCACCTATTCCGTAGAATATGCCGCGCCGGCAGGGCACGTGCTTGCCCCTGGTGCGGCTAATCCACAAAACGCTAATGTCGTTGAGGGCCAAACCACAGTAGTCGACTTTTCGGTTGCCGTAGTCGTTGCTCCCGGCACTCTCCAGATCATCGTAACCGGTCTGGGCACGGCGGCTACCGGCGGATCTGCCCAGATTACTCGCACGGATATCGCGGGACAGGCACCAATTACCGTAGACGTGCCCACGAGTGGTACGATGGCTACGTCTCTCGTACCGGGAACTTACGATGTGAACTATGTGCCGCCAGGAGGGTTCGCGCTGTCCTCAGGCGTGACCAACCCGCAGAGTGTAGTGGTCACCTCAGATTCGACCGTGACAGCCACATTCCAAGTGGCGCTGGCCAACTCTGGGCCAGATATTGCGGAAATCTCGTTTGAAGACGGGACCGTAGGGAGCTTGCAAGACAACGTAGGTGGTGCGGCTCAAGGTACCGTAATAAGCACCGACGCGGCGCGAGGGACTCGTTGCCTCCAGGTGGATTACGGACCCACTCCAGTTTCTGAGGGCGGGGTGGCAATAAACTTCAAGATGGCGGGAGCGGAGCGGATCGATACATGGATTAGGTTTGCCATGAAACATGTAGGTAGACCCACAGCTATCCAGAAGATATGGCGCGTGCAGGGGATTGAAGGTGTCCCCAAGCGCGGTCTTGGTACGCTCACTTTGTCTGGTTCGTCTTCGTCGGACGCGGTGTTTAGCTGGTTCTGGGACGATCATGACACTGGCGGAGGCAGCCGCGTCGAGGTCAATATTGATGACATCGTCAACGAGTGGCACTGGTGGGAATTCCACCATCTGTCGATGCCAGGCCAGCCTTTGCGGATCGAGATTTTTGTTGACGATGTACTGCTGCTGGATGAGCAGTCGCCCGTGGTAAACTCGAACAACCAGATGATGCAGAATCTGATCTTCGATGGCACGTTGAACTTGGGCAACACAGTCGATTTCGCAGTCAGGTTCGATGAGTTTGGCATCAGTTCGACTAAGATGGGGATTCCGGCGTAGTTCGCGACATCCTGGGAAGGATTGCATTGATCACATGAGGCCAAGTGAAGCGTTCGCTCACACGTGACCGGGCCGCCGCTCCCATCATGCCTTTCCGTCTCGGATTCTGGTAGAAATCGACGATCAATTGCGCGAGTTGCTCGTGATCCCCCGGGGCAGCCAGGTATCCCGTAACGCCATCCTCAATTATCTCCGGCATAGCGTTGAGTGTGCTCCCCACACAAACCACGCCCTGGGTCATGGCTTCGAGAAAAACGAACCCCCACGAGTCGCAGCGAGAGGGCAACAGGAACAGATCCGCATCGCGATAAAGCTTGAGGAGAGACGCTCTGTCGCGAATCGGGCCCATTGCTTTTACGCCAGGACCCCGCATGTCGACACTGGGCGGTGGCCCGACGATGAGAAGTTCAATGTCAGGGATCGCTTCTCGTGCCTGTGCAAATGCCCTTATCACATCGGGACCACCCTTCAGTTCCCACGTGAATCCAACGAATAGGCATTTCCGCGTCAACTCAGGCGAAGCAGCACGTTGCATATTCTTTGTGTAGAACTCGTCCACCCCCATTCCCACAACGGTGATGTCGGTTGAGGCTATGCGGTATTCCGATACGAGGTTGTCCTTGACAAATTGAGCGGATACAAAGATGTGCTGAGCGTGCCTATATAATTCAGTCTCCATCTTAATGAAAACGCCAACGTCTTCAGCCTCTACGATCCAAGGTGAGTACCCGTCCTTTAGGGCGAGCTTCATAGTGTAGGTGAAGAACAGGAAGTACTGGAGTTCCCTAAACCGAGGATGTGGATAGTAGAGCCCACCCACTTGGAGAATTTTGTCACCCGGTGTGAGCCGTTGGTCCAGTAGCTTTCCGTTCACGTACGTATTTCGCAGCCAGGCTTCTACGGAGTAGAATTGATCCATCTCCCTCATACGGTGCCATTTTTTCTTACTAGGCGTGAACGTACGCACGGCAGACAAGAATCGACGCAGACGAAGTGAATGGGCATCAACGACATCGACCTCATACCCTGATCCGCGAAATCCTTGCGCGAGATGCTCCGGCAAGCCGGAAGACGAACCGCGCTGCGAAATTAGCAGAAGACGTCTTAATGCCATATGTATTGGACCTTTCTTGCAGTGGTGAGAAGGTTGTTCAGAGCAGTCATGTCAAATGTGGTGGATCGCGGCGCGATCATCACGTTGTGACATGCAGATTGCTCAACATTATTGGTGTGAGGTTGCGGTGGCGGGTTGGGGATGCTATGGTTTTGCGCTCCCTGCCATGGGTTGCTCTACGTAGGCTCGGTGCCACGTCAAAAAGCAGAGCATCTCCCACAGGATTCCCTCCCGGTTATGTCGGCGTGAGAAGTGATCGTCCAGAAACCCATGGACCGTACGGGAGTCGAAGTACCCAAGTCGTCCGATTCGCTCTTGTGATAGTTCATCCGTCAGCATCTCACGCAACTCGTTTCGAAGCCAGGAAGCGGTAGGACCCACGAACCCGCGTTTGGGCGCATCGAAGTGCGCACGCGGTAGGCGCGGTCTTAGCACTTGTCTTAGGAGGTGCTTGTTCCGGAAAAGGCCGATCTTGAGCCGATCGGGCAAAGGGAACACGCGTTCAACCAGCTCATGATCCACGAAGGGCACCCGTACTTCAAGGGAGTGAGCCATTGAGATTCGGTCGCTCAAGGCGAGGATGTCATCTGGTAGGTAGGTCTTGTAGTCGAGATAAAGTGCAGCCCGTAGCCCAGTGGGTGACCCGCCTCGTGTGTACATCTTACTGAAGTGATGCTTGCCGGAGGTGCTCACTATCTGCGACTGCAGCTCAGCTTTGTAAAGTTGCCTGCGGTCATTGGTTGGTAGGCGGCTGAAGTAACCGAGGAATCGCTCTGGTACGGTGTTGTCATCCGTGCGCAGGAATCGCTTGAGACGGTTGATCCCCAGTGCTGAATTGCGCGGCTCCGGCAGAGCGTTTGCCGCGCCACTTGCGGCGCGCCGCAACGGTCCTGGGAGGCGGTTGTAATAGGTTCCCACGAGGTGTCCCAAGTGCCTGCGATACCCGGCGAATAATTCATCACCGCCGGCCCCGGACAAAACCACTTTGTACTCCGATGCCACAGCTTGTGAGATCATCCACGTTGGCATCGCTGACTCGTCGGCGTGCGGCTCGTCGAGTGCCCGAACCATTGGCTCAAAAACCTTACTAACGTCGGGTTCGATATCGACAATAGTATGCTTGACGCCATATCGGTTGGCCAGCTGTGTAGCTAGTGGTGTCTCATCCGTGTCGGCAGAACCAGAACCGTGATACCGGGCCGTGAACGCATGGGCTCGCTCACCGGCCACAGCCATGCCAGCGACAACCGCGGACGAGTCGAGCCCGCCACTCAACAGTGCAGCTACCGGTACGTCGCTCACCATGTGCGCCTTGATGGATTCGTCGAGCCACTCCAGAACATGCTTCTCAACATGCTGCGGTACTGAACCGTTGTGTGACGGGAGATCCCAGTAACGGCGGACCGTGACTTCGCCCGATTCTTTCCATTCCAGGGTGTGTCCCGGCTCGAGCTTCCTGACATCGGTAAAGGGAGAATGCGGAGCCGGGATGTAGCCTAGTTCGAAATACATGTCCAAGGCCTTCCAATCCAACTCTCGGGCAGTTAAGCCCACCGCAACCAAAGCCTTTAGTTCCGAGGCGAACGCGATTCCCCAGGGTGCATCGACTATGTACAGTGGCTTGATTCCGAACCGGTCGCGCGCCAGCAGTAGCGAGCGCTTCGTCGAGTCCCAGAGTGCGAAAGCGAACATCCCGCGAAGATGCTCGACGCATGACGGGCCACTTTCTTCGTACAGATGCACGATGGTTTCGGTGTCCCCGGCGGATCGAAATCGGTGACCCCGCGCTTCCAGGTCGTGGCGCATCGCCCGATAGTTGTAGATCTCGCCGTTGAACACTATCGTTTTGGATTCGTCTTCATTGGAGATAGGTTGGTTCCCGCCCGCGAGATCTATGATGCTGAGACGACGTATCCCCAGACCTACGTTACCGTTGAGATACCGGCCTTCATCATCGGGGCCGCGGTGTCGGATGGCGTCGCACATGCGTCCGATTACATCGTTGGACACGGGCGGACCACCGTCGCGGTGTACAACTCCGACGATACCACACATGCGCATTATCTCCTGGCGTGAAATTCGCCCCAAATTCGGAACCGGCTGTCCTTGGGGCAATTGAGACGCCATTCTAACGCTGAGGTTAGGACGTGTCGCATAGCTGCCCCTAAACTATTGGGAACAGGCATGATAGCACTATACTACAGATGTCACCTTGAAGCGCGTCGAGCGGTGGATTACTAACTGTTGCGCGGATCCAACTACGGGCAATCGGATCGATCCCAATTGAGTCCGGTGGTCCACGTCATAGCACCAGCGCTCATCGGTGGGGCCGAGGCGGTCGTCCGATCGTTGGCGATAGCTACCCAACGAGGTGGTGGGAGTGCCCAGGTTGCGACGCTGCTCCAGGGCCAGGGTGACCATCCATTCTTGGAGCAGCTCCAGGATGCTGGCGTTGCAGTGTGGCCGGTGAGGTGTGGTCGTCGCCGGTATCTGATGGAAGTCACAGCGGTTTCCAGCGTATTAAGACGTTCCAACGCACGGCTGGTGCACACGCACGTGTACCACGCGGATTTCGTGGGTTACATGGCTGCGCGTCGCTGTGGAATCCCGGTAGTTGCGACGGTACACGGCTTCACCGGTGGTGACCTCAAGAACCGCATATATCAACGAATCGATCGATTGCTGCTGCGGCGCTTCGACGCGGTGCTGTGCGTATCTAACGAACTGCGCGTTACGATGCTGCGTGCCGGGTGTGATCCTGCCAAAGTGCACGTGGTACCTAACGGATACCTGGCAGTTTCGACATTCTCGCGGGAAAACTCCCGCGAACGGCTTGGATTGAACGCGACGGGTTTTGTGGTGGGCTGGATTGGTCGCCTGAGTCACGAAAAGGGCCCGGACCTTCTGGTCGATGCCCTGGCCACCCTCGACGTTCCAGATGCTGTGGCAGTCTTGATCGGTGACGGACCGGAGAGAGCCAACCTCGAGCAACAAATCCGACGCAGCCAGCTGTCTCCAGCACGGGTAAGACTGGCCGGGTACCGTGAGGATGCGGCAAGATTGCTCTCCGCTTTTGATGTGCTGGTGATAAGCTCTAGGACGGAAGGACTGCCCATCGTGTTGCTCGAGGCTATGAGTGCCGGCGTTCCTGTTGTTGCGTTCGGCGTTGGTGGTATGCCGGAGGTCCTAGACCGCTCGACTGGATGGTTGATCCAGGCTGAGGACGCGCGTGCGTTAGGGAGTGCCCTAGTGGAAGTTCGCCAGCAAGAGGCTGAGGCGAAGCGCCGTGCGGCGGCCGCGCGGGAGCTAGTGACAAATCGGTTCGGACCAGAGGGTTGGTTGAAGCGGTTAGATGAGGTCTATGCCGAGGTACTGGGCACCTGATGGGATTATCCTTGGGGCAACCCATCATAGAGATCTGGCACGATGTCCGCTGCTGCCGCTGCCGCTACATCAAACGCTTGAGCCTCACCCGAGGTCACCGGCACCACGATCCTCACCAACGCCTCATCACTACGCTGCTTTAACGCCGCGTCCCGCAGCAAATCCCACTTCACGAGGTACTCGTTCGCCTGCACTCGGCCGCGTCCCTGATACCAGTAGAGCACCAGCGCCTGCCGGTCGCCGTTCTGGAGCAGGTAGCGGTTTACGGTAACAGGGCCGACATCCGTGGGGATCGTCTCCATCCGCGACGTCAGCGCCTCCCAGCCGCTGCCGGGCAAACAATTCTTGGGCGAGTGGATCGTCTTACCCTGGACCTGGCGGTCGTAATACCCCACGTAGAGTGAAAAACCGGCGGCACTCGTGTCTTGACCGGCCGGGAGGTAGTTGCGCATCAGGTAGTCCGTAACACCCGCAACCTCGAGTTCGGCATCAGAAATCCGAACGTCTTCTGCCTTGAAGCCGTCGATTTCAACGGGCACCACGGAGTCAAGCGGCGCCCTGAGCGGCAGGCTGCGCTGGGTGTCTATGCCGACCGTGAACAGGCCGCCAATGCCCATTATGAGCGCGGGAGACCACTTGAGCCATGCGTTCATGCCGAGCGCCACTGCAGGAGTCGCCGTTCCGTTCCACTGAGCACCCACGCCATGCCACCCAATATCGCGAATGCCACCACGAATAATGCCCACCCCTCGGTGTAGTGCATGAAACCGTCACCCAAATTGGGATTCACGTAGTAGACTAGAAAACCGGTCAAAAAGATCCGGATTCCGTTTAGCAACATCGCTACGGGTACCGCAGCCAGCACCAGCCCGATGCGCGACAGTGGGGCGCGTAGCCAGATGCCTCCGATCAAGACCCCCAGCGAGATAAGCGCTGTGAGCGACCGGAGCCCGCTACAAGCCTCCGTCACGAACAGGGACCGCCCCGGTAGGTGGATCACGTTACCAGACAACAAGACCGGAACGTGCCGCCATTCGAGCAATGCCGCGCCGCTTTGTGACGCCTTGAGCTGCAGCGGAAACGCGAGACTGTTCAAGATTACCGTGGGGATCGGAACCGAGAGCAAGAGCAGTAGGGCAGGGAGCCACCAGTGCTTGAGCTGCCGCCACCCCGCCAAAAAGACGACGATGGCTGCGATTCCTCCGAGGAGTGACAGACGCATAGTCAGCAACTCGGCCGCAAGCCCCGACAGATAGCGCAGCAATACTGCACCCGCGAGAATCGTGAGACCGAGCCCCGGCTGCAAGCGGCGTTTCTTGACCCACCCGCTGCGATAAGCCAAGAAGACTGCTACCGGGCCCAGCAGTAGTCCGTGGCCGGCTTCTGGGTTGCTCCACCAATCCTGGCCCAACGTGAGGATGGGTTTCCAGAACAGCACCAGAAACGCCACGGCGCCAACCGCTACCGGAAGGTAGTCCCGCCAGTTTTCTATCGAAAAATCAAACTTGTTCTTGAACACGCCGTGTCCTTTCGCAAGGTGCATGCTCTCGGCTCGTTCCGGCCGATGCTGAGTCAACTCATTTAACGACAACCAGTTACACATATTGCCGTCATCCGGCCAGCTTAAGACGTTCTTCCCAACGGACACCCTGTTGCACGCACGCCACATCAGCGAGCGTGGTTGCCCCGCGCCAGGCTGCCAAAATTCACGTAAGTGTATAAACGACAACGAATTATTGCTGGCAGACGGGCCCTTCCTAATGCGGCGTCAAAATTGTAGTTGCAGCGATTCGCAGCGCGTCTTGATCTCAATTACAAAGGTACCCATGCTTTCGATAGTCATACCAATGCGCAACGAAATCGAGTGCGTTGAGCCATTCCTTGGCAAGTTCGTGAGTGCCATGGCAGAGCACAGCGACCCATATCGCATAGTAGTAGTGGACGGCGTATCAACCGATGGGACGCCCGGCGCCGTGCGGGCGTTCGGTGACCGCCTGCCTATCACCGTCATCGAACTACCCCAGAACATCGGATTGGGTGGAGCTCTCGAGGTGGGCCTCTTGGAGGCCCTGGAGGCGAGTGATACCATAGTCACAATGGACGGCGACGACTCCCACGACCCCGCCACGATCCACGCCATGCTCGCCAAGCTCGATCAGGGCTTCGACCTGATCGTGGCCTCCCGCTTCGAACCAGGCGGTGAGGAGATCGGGGTCGCGGGGTACCGCAAAGTGTTGAGTCACGTGGCCAGCGGGTTGCTGCGGTTTCTGTTTCCCGTCGGCACGGTCAAAGACTACTCCAGTGGCTTCAGAGCCTACCGCACGCAAGCTCTGTGTGACGTCAAGCAACGGTTCGGACGGCTGGTGGGCGAGCGAGGATTTTCCTGCATGATGGAACTCCTACTCAAGCTCCGCACACTCGGCGTCCGCGCGGCCGAGGTGCCCCTTGTGCTGCGCTACGACCTGAAGCAGAGCGAGAGCAAGATGAACATCGGCCACACCATCGTTCGCTATTTGATGGTGATCGCTAAGAACCTCAGATACGCCAGAGGACTCAACCGCCCGGTGCGGTCTGGGGCCTAGCATGGCAACAGGGAGCCGACCACCTCTGGATCTCGCGAGCGTCCCGTCTAACCCCACGCGCAAGCGTGGGGTTCCTGAACGCCGGAACCGCGGTTGTGGGGCGGGCTCCGTAGCCATAATCGGCGGCGGCATAGCTGGCCTTGCCAGCGCCCATTTCCTGGCCGAGGCGGGTGCTGACGTGACGCTGTTCGAGTCATCCAAGCAATATGGTGGGCTCGGCACCTTCTTCGAGTACGACGGCGTGTGCCTCGACCGGTTCTATCACGTGATTCTGCCAACGGACGAGCATCTGCTGGCACTGCTCGAAACCCTGGGGATCAGGGAGAGTGTCTATTGGAGCGACACGTCCCTCGGATTCTTTTACGGCAACGAACTGTACGATCTCAACACGCCGCTGGATTTGCTCCGGTTCAAGCCCGCGGCGTTCACTGACCGTATTCGCCTTGGGCTTACAGCGCTGTATGCGAGCCACGTCGCCAAACCCGACCCACTGGACGACATCACGGTCGAGGCATGGTTGACGAAACTTTCCGGCAAACGGGCGTTCGACCGCCTGTGGCGGCCGCTGCTGGAAGCCAAGTTCGGGGACGCCTATCACAAGATCCCGGCCCTGTGGTATTGGGCCAGTTTCAACCGCGAGAAGGGCACCAAGAAAGAGGTGAAGGGCTATCTCCGCGGCGGTTATAAGGGACTCACTGACAAGCTGGTAGAGTCGCTTGCCAAACGCGGTGTGACTCTAAGGCTCGAATCACCGGTTGAACAACTCGATCTGCACGCTGATGGACGGCCAACCCTGACGATTGACGGGCAATCACACACCTTCGACCGCGTGATCTCGACGGTGCCGATGTCCTTGTTCCAGCAGATGGCGCGTACCGGAACCGTGGCCGATGCGCTCGGCGCCGTCGATGCCAACATCGATTACCAGGGTGTGTTGAATGTCGTCGTGCTTCTCAAGCGTTCTCTCACGAAGCACTATTGGATTCCCGTAGTGGACTCCGGTGTGCCGTTTCAGGGGATCGTGGAGACGACCAAGGCGATCGATCTCGCTGACAGCGGTGGATATCACCTGGTCTATCTACTGAACTACGTTCACCGCTCGAGTGCGCTCTTCGCGCGCGACGCCGAAGATGTGCAGCGGGAATACGTGGACGCCTTGCTGAATTTGATACCGGATCTCACCCGGGACGATGTGGTGGACGCAGTTGTCTTCAAGGCACCGTTCGTGGAGCCGCTCTACACGCCTGGCTACGGCAAGCGCAAGCCGCCCGCCGAACTCGTGCCCGGGCGCGTCTACCTGGCCACCACCACACAGATCTATCCCGACGTCACGGCGTGGAATAGCTCGACGGGACTTGCCCAAAGGGTCGTTGCCAAGATGCTTGAGACCGCGAAAGCGGGTGCCTGAATGAGCGCCATGGCCGGATGCCGGTGGGTCCCACAGCGCGCGTCAGTGAGCGGTTGCCCCTCTGGTGATCTCAGATCTGCAGAGCGAACTGCAGGGCGCGTAGGGACCTGCCGGCGTCCGCAATCCAGCGACCCTTTCAAGGCCGGAATGCGATGAAACTCGCCGGCCTCTCCATCGACGTCGACTCGGTAGCGAGCCATCTAGAGGGCTACGGCTTCGAGCGCCCCGAGGACGACGGTACGGCATATCGCGTGGCGATCCCGCGGGCCCTCAAGATCCTCAAGCGGTTGGGTGCTCGGTGTACGTTCTTCCTGATAGCCGAAGAGGCCGAGCGGTACCCGGATGTCGTGCGCGAGATCGTAAGCAGAGGCCACGAGGTGGCGAGTCACTCCATGACCCACCGGCTGCCATTTTCGAACATGGACCCCGCGCGGCTCGAGCGTGAGACTCGCGATTCCAAGACATTACTTGAGTCTCTGGCTGAAGCGCCGGTGGCGGGTTTCCGGGCACCCAGTTGGGACCTGTCGGACGAGCTGTTTGGCGGGCTGGTAGATGCGGGATACAAATATGACGCATCGACGTATCCGTCCATCTTGTTGCCGCTGCTGCGCCGCTCGATCGCCCTCAGGAGTTCCACCGGCAAGACCAGCACCGAATCGAGTATCTGGGCGGGCGTGTTCGGACCCACCACGGTGCACCGGCGCGATGTCGGCCACAAGTCTCTGATTGAGATACCGATCTGTACGGCACCCTTTACCCGTGTGCCGTACTACCACACCCTGCGGTTCGTGCTGCCGGGCATCGCCTTCGCTGCGATCGGTGCCGTGGCGAGAACGCGGAGGAAGGCCATCACATACCAATTCCACGCTGTGGACTTCCTCGATATGACGAGTGACAAGCTCGACCCTCGTATATTGCGGCATCCGGGCATGGACTTGTCGCTGGACTCGAAGTTGGCCTTGGCTGAGCGTGCCGTAGGAGAATTGCGAAAGCGGCGCCGCGTCGTACCGCTCGTGGAAATAGCAAATGACTACAACGGCGGGGCGGTGCGCCCCATTCAAACACCCATAATGGAAAGTATTCAATGAGCCAATCGAATATTCTGCCACTTCTCTCGGATCGTAACGCCGGCGGGCGCAGTCTGGGCGAAGAGGAACTAAGTCTTCTGAAAGAGGTAATCGAATCGGGCAATCTCTTTACCATAGGTGGCACCAAGGCGCCGCAGTTCGAGCACGAACTGGAGGAGATGTTTGGCATCGCCCACGCGCGCGCCGTCTGTTCCGGGTCGGCGGCAGTGCACACCGCGTTGGGAGCGCTGGACATTGCCCCCGGTGACGAGATCGTGACAAGCCCAATTACCGACATGGGTGCCATCTCTCCCATTCTGTTTCAAGGCGCGGTGCCCGTGTTTGCGGATGTCGATCCCGACACGCTGAACGTCACGGCAGGAACACTGGAACCGCGCATCACCGATCGGACCCGTGCGATTGTCATTACCCATCTGTTTGGGAATCCCTGCGACATGCATCCCATCATGGCGCTGGCGAAGGCGCGCGGGATTCCCGTCGTGGAGGATGCTGCGCAAGCATATCTAGCGACTTACAACGGCAAGCTGGTCGGCACGATCGCCGACATCGGAGCCTTCAGCCTGCAGCAGACCAAACAGATGACATGCGGTGAGGGCGGTTTTGTCATAACGAACTCGGGCGACTTGGCCCGACGCGCCCGGTTGTGGGCCGACAAGGGTTGGGGCTACGGCGATCCCTCGCCCGATCACGAGTTCCTGGGCCTCAACTACCGTATGACCGAATTGCAGGCGGCAGTCGCGCTGGCGCAGTTGCGCAAGCTGCGCGACATGGTGGCACAGCGTGTTCGGATGGCTGATTTGCTGCGAGATTTGCTGGCCGACGTACCCGGACTCACACCGCTTCCCACTACGCCGGGCGCGACGCAGACCTACTGGAAATTCGTGTTGTTGGTCAATCGCAGCGAATTGGGAATCGGCCCAGACGACATCGGCAAGGAACTGAAGGAATTGGGCGTGTGGAACGCGCCGCGTTACATCGTCAAGCCGGCGTTCATGTGCAAGCAGTTCCAGGAACGCATCACGTTTGGGGATACGCGGTATCCTTATTCGAGTCACGCCGGTGCACCCGATGTCGAGCGGCTGGACGACTATCCGGGCTGCAGAGATGGGTTGGCCCAGGTATTGGTGCTGCCTTGGACCGAGCGTTACGAAGAGGTGCACGTCAAATTCATCGCGCAGCAGGTCCGTGAGGTCGTGGAGCGACTTCGGACCAAAACGGTCGCGGCCGGAGCCACTTCGTGACGGCGCCGCTCAAGATGGCCATCGTGGGCTGCGGCGCGATTGCGGAATCTCACGCTACCGCAATTGGGTCGAGTGACAACGCTGAACTCGTAGCAGCGGTGGACTCGGTCGAGGATGCCAGACAAAGGGCTCACGATTCGTGGGGTTGTTCCACGTTTACTTCCATAAGCGAGATGCTCGGCAGTGATGTGCCGGATGCTGCCGTGGTGTGCACTCCTCCCTCGTCCCACCGTAGTGTTGTAACCCAGCTGCTGGACTCAGGAGTCCACGTGTTGTGCGAGAAACCGTTGGCCCCACGTCTTGCCGATGCCGAGGCGATGGTGGCGCACGCCGATGCAGCCAGTCGTGCTCTAGCGGTTTCTGCTAAGTTCCGCTATGTGGACGACCTGCTGGAGGCTCGGAAGCTCATCGATTCCGGGTTCATCGGCAGGCCGGTTTACTACGAGGTCACCTTCTGTGCCCGTGTGCCGGTTGCGGATAAGTGGTCGGTGCAACGCGAAGTAGCCGGCGGTGGTGTCGTGATGGACAACGGGTGTCACGCCTACGACGTGTTGAGCACCGTGCTTGACTCACCAGTAGCGGGCGTGTCCGCGGCGTTTACCCACCGGACCGTGACTCCCGATCTTGAGGACACGGCGGAGATCCAGTTTAGAACCCGTAGTGGTACGTTGGGCAGGGTCGCACTGTCGTGGACCTACTTTACCAAGGATCTCGACTACCTGATGGTGCAGGGAACCGAGGGCGGCATTCGCATAGGGTGGACCGGCGGCCTCAAACGCCGCCACGACGACCGCGAATGGACGCCGTTTGGCACTGGCTATGACAAGAGCGCTGCGTTTGCCGGCCAGCTCGACGCGTTCGTTGTGGGTCTGCGAGAGCCCGACGGTTACATGAACTCACTTAATGGGCTCGACGCCGTGGAGTTCATCGAGCAGGCTTACCGTGCCGAACAGAGTGGCTCGTGGGAAGATTGTGTCGGGAGGGAGTCGCTGGCAGGCCGCTCATGACGGTGGCGAGCGTTCCGACTGTCGGCTGCAAGGCGTGCGGGGATGAAGCTACTCGCGCACTTTTCACATCGGGTGATTATCGCTATGTGACGTGTGCTGGTTGCGGCATGGCTCGGTTGGACCCGCTACCGACAGATAATGTTGCATCCGAACTCTACGGCGCCGGCTACTTTGAGGGCGGAGTTCCTGGAAGCTATCAGGACTATACCGGCGATGAGGCCCTGCACCGGCAGAATGCCCGTGATCGTCTCAACATCATCAGCCGTCTCGTTGTGGCCCCAGGTACGCTGGTAGACGTCGGTTGTGCGCTGGGGTTCTTTCTGGACGAAGCTCGGAGCGCGGGATGGAAAGTTGCCGGGGTCGATGTGTCTCCCTATGCGCGTGATTATGCCCGTGACCAACTCGAACTGAATGTGTATGCGAGTCTCGACTCTGTCGCATTGGATAACGACGTCAACGTGGTCAGCTTCTTTCAGGCGTTGGAGCACGTGGCCGATCCTCACACTGCGCTCGTAGCTGCCCACTCTTTGCTGGAAGCCGGTGGTACCGTGGTTATTGAGACCTGGGACCGCATGAGCTGGATCGCGCGCCTGAGCGGGAGGTACTGGCAGCAGGTGAGCCCACCGTCGGTGCTCTACCTCTTTGATCGCCCGACAATCACCGAGATGCTTAGGCGTTGCGGCTTCAGTGTGCGTTGGATTGGCAAGACCTCCAAGCGTGTGGGTCTTGGGCACGTGATGGGTTTGCTGCGGGAGAAGCATCCTTTGCTTACCAGGCCGTTTGCACTCATCATGGACAGCGCGCGTGTCCAGCGTACCTCACTGAGGTATGGGTTGGGAGATCTGATTACTGTCGTGGCGGAGCGGGTGTGACCTACCTTCGGTTGCTTCGGCCCAAAGACTGGGTGAAGAACCTGTTGGTGTTTGCGGCTCTCATCTTCTCTCGGAGCCTGACGAGCGTCTCTGGCGTGGAACGGGTGTTCGTTCTGTTCTGGTGTTTCTCGGCCTTGGCCAGCGCGGTGTATATCTTCAACGATTGGGTCGATGCCCCGGCGGACAGGCTCAATCCGGCCAAGGCAGGTCGTCCGCTTGCGGCGGGTACGGTCACTGCAATTCCTGCCCTGTCGCTCTCTGCGGGCCTGGCTTTCATTGGCGTCGGAGGAGCCTGGCTGCTCGATCCACATACGAGTGCACTGTGTGGCACATACATCGCCGTGAACATCCTCTATACATTGCGTCTCAAACGCGAACCGATCTTGGATGTCGGGTGCATAGCGAGCGGTTTCGTGCTGCGTACATTTGCCGGCGCAACCGTCATAGCCGTGCCGATCAGCCGGTGGCTGGTGTTGTGTACAATCTTCTTGTCGCTCTTCTTAGGGTTCGCGAAGCGCCGCCAGGAGATAGCTGCCCTCGCGAACGATGCGGCGCTGCACCGTTCGGTTCTGAAGGACTACAGCGAGCCATTCCTCGATCACATGAACGCCATCCTGGCCGCCGCGACGTTGGTGACATACACGCTGTACACGGTGGATGCGGAGACCGTGGCACGTTTCTCCACCGATAAGCTGATCTGGACCGTTCCGTTTGTTCTATACGGGATCCTTAGATATCTCTACCTGGTGCACCAACGAGGGCTTGGTGCTCAACCCACGGATGCTCTACTGCGGGATCGTGGTATGTTGGGAGCTGTCGTGGGGTGGGTTCTTGTTGTTGCGGCCGTGATTTATCTGTGAGTCGCTTCTGTAGCAAGACAGCAACTTGGGGGATCGGCTCAACCCGGGTTTTGCAGACCGCGAGCAGGTTGTGTCATAGCGTCAGATCAGTTCGCGTCATGTGACCATGGAGTGGATCAGTCACGTGCAGTTTCCGCTCTCACGAGTAGATGCGGCGCGACGTGCAGAAGTTGCCGACGTTCTTTTGGTTGGGATTGGAACATTTTGTATCCACCTTCTCGTAGCCTTGATGCTCTTTGCGGAAGGGGCGATACAGCTCAACCTATTGTTTGAATCAGATTCCAGCTGGTACTTCCAGGGCTTTGCGTTCGGCACCGGAGCTTACGGCTCATATGGTGGACGAGGGATCGTTCACCCAAATATTGCGAACCTGATCCATCCCATCATCGCACTCCTAACTGCGGCTGGGGCACTCGTTCTGGGTGATGCATCCAGGGAGGTAATTAGGTATTGTCTCGCGGCTGGAGTTGCCCCGGCAGCTGCCGCGTTGAGAAATGTCTTTCTCTTCCTTGCGTTGACAACGACAGGTTACTCTAGACGCGACGCATTACTTGGGGTTGCGCTGACGACAGCCGGGTTCTCAGGTGTTCTCTTTGGGTCTATTCCAGAGTCGTTCGGTCTCACTGCGGCCGTACTGGCATACGTTTTCTATCTTGTCGCACAAGATCGTCCGTTTGGCAGGGTAGAGCGACCGTGGCTTCTTGCCGGTATGTTGCTCTTCAGTATCACCACAACCAACATCGTCCCGTTCGGGCTCTTGCTTACGTACTTGATCTATTCGCACAAACATCGAATCCGCGTGGCGTTGGAGGGAGCGGCATCGACATGCTTTGGTGCGGCAGTAATAAGTGGCGGTCTCTTTGTTGTCCTGACGTCTGCGCATGGAGCTTCCTCTTACTTGACGCGCGACGTTGGGCAACTTGAGGACATTGATCCAAGTGTGAGATCAGCAGTCTTTAGGGTTCCGAATTCCTTGGTTAACTCGATAGTGGCTGAGAAGCCGAGTGTGGTGTTTGCGGGTCCCGCATCCGAAGGCAACACCGCGCAACGAACGCAAGCTATCCGCTTTACCTTCCGTAGGGATCTGGGCGACATCCTGGCCGCAGATCGCCGAGCCACCTATGCGGAGACGGCCCGACCCAATCCTGTTCTGAGATTGCTGTCGTTCGGGCTGATCGGTGGATTGGTCGCGCTGGGTATGTTCGCATATAGCGCCATCGGGGTAGGTAAGAGATTGCTTGCGTCTGCGGCAATCATACAGCTTTCGTACAACTGGGTTTTCCATTCATTGTTTGGAAAAGAGCTGTTTCTCTACTCGCAACACTGGTATGTACCGCTCGTAGTCTTGCTCCTAACCGGAGTGGCAGAAGGCGCCCGCCGACGCACACTCGCTAGAATTCTCCTTTCGGTACTGCTGGTCATGTCAGTGGTGCAAAGCATCCGGGTGATATCTTTTATCCGTCATTCTCTCGGCCAGTGACCACGCATTTTGCGGGACGGTATCCTGAGATGCCTCTACCTGGTTTCATTAAGGAGGGCTTGGCGCACAACCTCCGGACGCTCTATTGATGGATGGTGGCATGTTTGGTGCGGTCACAGAGTGGATTCTTGTTGTGTCCCGGCCGTGATCTATCTGTGAGCTGTTCTGACCCCAATTGCGCTAGCTTGGGGGTTCCGGCGGTTAGCACCATTTCGCTGAGATCAACGACTCAAGTCGCTGCTCGGCGCTTTGTCCGTGAACGGACGTTTCGGCCAGCGCTGCTTCAGCGGCAACGGCCGAGCGGCGAGTTTACGCGTAGTAAATCCTCCAGGCTAGCACCTGAGATTAGTTGTCATTCGACCTCCGCAGATCGAACAAGTACCAGCCCTCACACTCGGCAGCGACTGGATACCTCTTCATCAACTCTTCTTCGAATCCAGGGATGGTACGCACCGAGCCCTTGTTGGCGACAAAAAACTCGGCCCCGCTATCCACGAAAGATTCCAGCTGCTCGAGCGACTGTTCCTGTGTGCAGATGTTGAATCCCTTGTGGTCCGTCTAATAGAGCATGAACGAGGCGTTGTACGCTGCTGGTAGGTTCCTCGGTCCGAACGTGCATTCTCCCCCGGTTGCAACGATAAGGGCGTCCTCGGGGATTACGGGAGCCAATTGTTGGGCACAAGCGTAGGCGTTTTGCATTGTGCTCGGGTGGGCATCTACCGCAATTTGCCGAGCTTGGAGTAGGAAAGTGCCTGGCAAGGCAAACAGCGCGAGCGCAGCCGCCGGTGATGTTCTGGTTCTTGTTTGTGCTCCAGTTCCTACTATCCGACTGTGAGCGTGTTTTTCCAGAGCCAATAGACCGCCGAAACTGAGCGCTGCCATAACCGCGACAGCCTTGAGCAGACTTGGCGAAGCAAAACCCAATGGGATGTTCTTCTGTGCGATGAGGCCCACGGTCAAGAGCCATACGATGGTCCCGCTGCCCAGTACCATCCACATGATGCGACTGCGCATGCGTTCCGTGAGTGCCGCTGCCGTTGCACCAATCAGCAAGGCTGCCGGTGGCACGGCCACTACATGATAGTACACAGCCCAGGATGCGCTCGTCGTTCGAATGAAGATCAAGTAGTACAGCGCAATCCCGACGAGCCACAGGAGTGCTACGCGAACTGCGTCTGTCGAGAATCTCGTAGCCAATGCGAAAGCTCCAACAATTAGCCCAGTGGGCATCCAAACGTGGAACAACTCCGATACCGTCAATCCAAGTAAGTGTCCGCGATTGGTAAAGAAATCCCACCCAATTACATGAGCTTCGTTCGACATTCCAAGCGAATTGCCATACGTAACCCAGAAACCCCGTGCTCGGAAATACCACAGTGCACCTGGGAGCAACGCCGCCACCGCAAACATCCATACCCGTTTGTCACGCAACGCCACAAATCCCCGTTTCCACAGCAGGAGTCCTATGAAGACGAATCCGAGGTGTGCTGCCGTGGCCTTCGCGAGGATCGCCAATGCGGTAGCAGCGAGCGCCAGAGCGAAATACTTCCACGAGTCCTCGTCGAGCCATTTGAGAAACGCGTACGTGGCTGCTACGTAACAGAAGAACATCAGGGCCTCGGGCTGCATTGCGTTGGAGATCCTGACAACCAGTGGACTCAATACGAAGAAACCGGAGGCGGTCAGCGCACCGATAGGAGGCAGCAGATACGTCGCGAGCCGGAAGAAAACGGCTATCGTGAGAAGGGAAAGCACATAGGATATGATTCGGCCAATGACCTCGTGATAGCCGAACACCTTGTAGGCTGCGGCAATACTCCACGGGAAGATCGGGAACTCCATCTCCACGTAGCCGGGCCCGTCGCCCCGCCAGTCGATGCGCGGGTAGAACAGGTTCATCCCCTCGCGGTAGTAGTTTCGGGCTATGCCGGCGGTGTCGGATTCGCGCCAAGCCTCGCGCACAGTCCCGTCCACCGGGCGCCAGAGGTCGATAGCGCGTACACCCGCTCCAACCACGAACAGCAGCATGAGCACTCGGAGCATCAGGCGGCGATTTATCATGGGTCAAATCTAACTGACTAGTTGACAACTGACAGAACATCGTTCACAGCAAGAACTGCCATGACCTCGTTCACACGAAGATAGCTGTTTGGAAAAAGGACCGTGGTATGTGGCGAGAGGAGCAAACGAGCCTTACTGAAGTTGGTAGTCATAGGCATCGATCTGGGTGTTGTCGAGAAACACTAGAAGGCGTTGCCGCTCGACATCGATCGTCAGGCGGACGTATTCGTACACGGTCTCGGGGGGTGCTGGAAACTTCTCGGTGAAGACGTCGAGGAGGCCATCACTGCGGACAAACCGCACAAGATGGTAGCGGCCATGCTCGGGTTTCGGAAGCGGGTGTCTTGGAGCTTGGGGTGTGGCCGGAAACCGCAGCGTGACCCGACTCGCCGCTAGGGCCGCCCCCGGCGTTTTGCCTCCGAGCTTGCTGTAGCGGTAGCGACTATTGTGGCGCGCTTCAAATCGCTGGCTGGCCGCGCAGAGTGCCGCGGCTGACCCCAGCTCGGTGCGCCGCAGCAATTTCTGCTGCCAGTGGTCGTTGAACTTCTCGACCACTCCATTGCGCCACGGCTCGCCGGGCGGAATAAACCACGGTTCCACCCCCTGGGGCAGGCACAAGCGAATCAACATCCCCATGCCCCGTGGGTAGGCGGCGCTGCCGTAAAACACACTCTCGTTATCGACCTGTTGGTGCTGGGGGAGCCCCAGGCAGCACCAGCTAGCCCAGAAAGCGTCGATGGTCTGCTGCCCGCGCCGGGTGAGCAGCGGCTCCACCGCGCAGCGATTCGTGGCCACGTCCACACTGTTGAGGCTGTAGAAGCGGATCGGCCCCTTGAGGTGGCGGGGTCCGATGAAGTCGGACTGGTGCACGGCTCCCGGTCCGTCGGCGACGGGAGCGGGATACGGCTTGCCTCTGGGTTGGTAGCGGCCCGTGCGGCGTCGCGTGAGCCCATGGCGGGCCACGATCCGGGCGATGGTCCGCACAGAGGGCAGGGGGTGAACTTCCAGATCCTCCAGCTCCCAGCGAAGGGCTTGATCGCCATGGAAGAGTCCCTGGGTGCTCAGATGCCGGCGAAGCGCCATGACAAGTTCCTCGACTTCCCGCTTCGTGCGAGTCGGGCTCCGGTGGGGCCGACATGATCGATCCTGAAACCAGTGCGCATCGCCGGACTCGAAACGACTCAGCCACTTGTAGAACCACCGGCCCGAGTAGCCCATCGAGGCACAGACCGCCGATGGACTTTCGGCCTCCAGGTAGCGCTCGATCGCCCGACGGCGGTCCTGTTCTCGGTTCTTTCGCATGCCCTCCTCCAACCGTAGGAGAAAGGCACACAGTATCTGTGGCCAGTCATCACTCCGCGAACCGGACTGTCACCGATGTCCTGGCAGTTCCCGGCGTTACCAATGTCTTGGCAGGTGTCAACTAACCCCAGGCGCCAGCCTGGGGACGGCAAGAATTCCGGATGGAACGGTTGGGGGGGGTTACCAGGCTCCGCGCTGTAACACAACCACTGGGACCGTACGCAGCAATATCTTTAGATCCTCGGCAAGCGAGCGCCTGCTGATGTACTCCAAGTCAAACGAGACCTTGCGGCGTACGTCGTCGAGCGACTGATCGTAGTGAGCATTGATCTGCGCCCACCCGGTTATTCCCGGTCGGACCCGCTGGCGAACCTGGTAGTTGCTCACCTTTACACGCAGATCTTGGAAGATGTCGGGCTGCTCCGGTCGTGGGCCGACAATGTTCATGTCTCCGCGGAGCACGTTGATGAGCTGTGGCAACTCATCCAGCCGATACTTGCGCAGTATTCTTCCGACCCGCGTGACTCTCGGGTCATCGGGACTCGCCCATACCTGCTCCGTCGTCTTCCCCTCCGTCTGGATCATCGTGCGGAACTTGTAGATCTTGAACGGAAGACCGCCCTGGTCGACCTTGCGTCGATGATTGTGAAGGTTGTTGTTGCCGCGGCGGTCGATCCCAACCCGCGTTTGCGTGTACAACACCGGTCCTCGCGAGCTGGACTTCACAAGAAGTGCAATGATTGCCATGAGAGGGGCGGCTAGTATGAGACCGATACCCGCGACTACCACACTAAGCATCCGCTGGCCAATCTCGCCGTTCTCTGCTTCAGAAGACTCTGCCAGTCGTAACTTCAGAGGCTGGATGCGTAGTCTTCGGGAGCGCTCTTGGCGGTGCGATCGGACGACCGTGCCGTACCGCGTTACGGTCCGGAGAATCCGCATCTTGCTGGGGCTTTTCTTGCGATCGTACCGCAGTATGAGCGGAACCTCGGAAACGCGACCCCCGTGCAAGCTTGTCTTGAGCAGCAATTCCACCATACATGCGAAACCAGACTCGGTCACGAGCGCGTCTTCACCGTAGTGAACGACTAACCGCTTGAGAAGGTCGGTTCTGTAGACTCTGAATCCGCTGGAGTAATCCTGGACGCCTTTGAGTGGGGCCACACGCTTGAGTAGCGCACTGGCTCCATGACTCATGAATTTTCTGTGTCCGGCGACTCCGATCTCCGCACCACCGTACTCGAACCGCGAGGCGATGACGACGTCATAGCCAACCTCGGCCCGCTCGATCATGTGAGAGATAATGGCCGGGTCGTGCGAATCGTCGGCATCCATGGTGATGACGAAGTCGCTGTGCCGGATTGCCTCGATCAATCCTGTTCTGAGTGCTGCGCCCAGACCGCGATTCTTGTCGTGCCGCAAGACCTCGACGGGCAGACTGTTTCCCGCCCAGTCGGCTGTTGCCGCTGTGTCGTCGGTCGAACCGTCGTCCACCACGATGATCCGGTAAGGACGTCCCGAGTCTCCCAAAGCTCTCCCGATGCGGTCGAGCAGTGTGGGCAGGTTCTTGGCTTCGTTGTAGGCAGGCAGTACCACCGCCAACTCGGTGCCGAGGCCAGTTTCCGGAAATGTAGGTAGAGTCGCAGTCATGTATGTGCGACCCCAATTAGCAAGAGCCGTGCGGGTTGGGGTGTGCAGCTTAAAGGTATATAAGTGATTTAGATACAATCACTTAGCGGTTGTGTTCGTTGCCGTGCTGGGGTGCTGTGCGTGCGTCCTGCAGCACAGTTGTGGAGGGGCTGCGACGTGGGGGAGGTGCTACAGGGGGGGAAACGAGAAACGGGGCCGGGTGCGTCGTCCTTTCACTTTTCACATTTCACTTTTGACCACTATCGTTGGCGCCAAGATTGCATTGTATTGTGCCATCATGCCTCACCACCCCCACCGCGTCGCCGTCATCCTGGGTACCCGCCCGGAGGCCATAAAACTCGCCCCGGTCATTCAGCAACTGACCGAGGATCCGGCGTTCGAGCCGCTGGTGATCTGCACGGCACAGCATCGCGGCTTAATGGACCAGGTGCTTCAACTGTTCGAGATCGAGCCGGACTACGATCTGGACCTGATGACACCCGACCAGAAGCTCGAGGACATGGCCAGCAACGCATTGCGAGAGCTAACGGTGTTATTGCGTCGAGAGACCCCGGACTTGGCCGTGGTGCAGGGAGACACAACGACCGCCATGATGGGAGCCATGGCCGCACACTACGTTCGCTGTCCGGTAGCACACGTGGAGGCCGGACTGCGTTCGTTCGACAAGGCGAACCCGTTTCCGGAGGAAATGAACCGCCGAATCGTGTCACAGCTGGCCGACCTCCACTTTGCGCCGACCGACGGCAACCGCGACAACCTCCTTGCTGAAGGGATAAGGCCCGACGCGATTGTCGTGACCGGTAATTCGGTGATCGATGCGCTGCTAAAGGTGGCCGATTTGGTCGATGAAGATCGTGTGCGGCGAATGGTGCCGGGCTATGGGACCAACGGCAGAAAGCTGGTTCTTGTAACCGTGCACCGCAGGGAGAGTTTCGGCCCCCCGCTGGAGCATATTTGCTCCGGAATCAAGACTCTGGCCCAGTCCGGCCATGAGTTGGACATACTTTGTCCCGTGCATCCCAATCCGAATGTGAAGCGGGTGCTGCACGAACGCTTGGGCGATGTGGAGCAGATCCATCTCACCGCACCACTGGACTATCTGGATTTAGTCGCGGCGCTCAAGTATTCGACTCTGGTGCTCACCGACTCGGGCGGGATTCAAGAGGAGGCTCCCTCGCTGGGGAAACCCGTTCTGGTCCTGCGGGAGGTCACCGAGCGCCCCGAAGGAGTCGAGGCAGGTGTGGTCGAAGTGGTTGGCCGTGACCCTGAAAAAATCGTGAGCCGAGCCACTCGGCTGCTAGAGGATCGTGACGCCTATCTCGCCATGTCCCGCAAGGCGAATCCCTACGGCGACGGCAAAGCCGCGCCACGGATGGTGAAGGCGGCGGCGAAGTTCCTAGAAGGGTGGAAAGAAGGGCGGTAAGATGGCCTTACGCCTCGTACCGCCCAGTTCTACCGCCTTATTACGGTTCATCCGGTAATTCCGGGGAACGCTGCACGAATCTTCAAGAAGAAATAGTCGTCATCCCGGAAGCCGTAGGCCATTCGTTTGATGACCTTGATCTTGTTGTTGATCCCCTC
>JAZDCZ010000326.1:0-2241 GCA_036679605.1 Gemmatimonadota bacterium | reverse complement strand
AGTAGATAACGGCCCGTTCGTGTTGGGAGTTGCGTTGCTAAGTGCGCAACCGCACATAGGAAATCGAGTTCGTAGCCGCCAGCTGTCGTATGGCCGAGTTCTTTACAACAGGTTCAGGTATTACGATCCAAGCATCGGGAGGTACGTCTCGGCGGATCCGATTGGGCAAATCAAAGACCTCAATCTCTTCCGTTACGCATTTGGCAGCCCGCAAGTCAGATACGATCCACTAGGTCTTGGAGCGCCTGGGAGGGGGTGGCAGGGGGCTGGTCTCTCGTTCGGGCAACCCGGTGGGACGTCGAGAAAACGGGGCACAGACGCCGAAAACCACGAACGATCGCGTGACCTCGGCAGAGCGATAGGTTCAGTTGCAGCTGGGGCTGGTCTCGGAGCCGCCGGCGCGGCGTTGCATTCTGGTCTGTCGCTGTCGCCTGCTGGGAAAGCTGCGCTTTTTGCCGCCGGACTTGCTGCAGCTGCGTTGGAGGACGATCCCTTCTATCAGCCTGACGGTGACAACGACAACGATGGTATCCCCGATTCGAAGGACCCCGATGACGACAACGATGGGCTCCCGGACTTCATTGATCCCGATCCCTTGATCTCATGCGACTTCAAGGGCGGAGTGTGTGAAACACCCGCGAAGAACGCATGTGACGCGGGTGACTCCCAGTGAAGAGGGCGAACGTTTGGATCTCAGTAGGGGGAACGACCGTGTTTCTGGTGATCGCCGCTCGCTGGATGATGGCGGGGAAGAGCGAGGGACTCTGGATTCCGATCGTCTTCGCCGTCATTTTCGCGCTTCTGATCCTAGCGGACATCCGGAAAAACCGGCGAGTCGACAAAGAGGATCAGGAAAGAAACATGTAGACGCGGGCAGTGCATCAGATCTACGTAGTCACTTGCGGCTCATCAGGCTGTCGCAAATCTCGGGTTCTACGCTTTGCCGATTGAAATAAATGGGGTTCTCTCTGCTTTCTCTTCTTCGCTATCGGAGGCGCGGAGTAACACCCAAGCGAAATGAGCTGATCGTCTTCGTCGCGCCGTTTCTGACCTGGGCACTCGCCGTGGGGCTTGTCGTCGAGGTATCGCAGTTTTACGGATGGTTCTGGGATTGATGTACGACGGGAAGACGAGGCTTCACTACAACAGGTTTAGGTATTACGATCCAAGCATTGGGCGATACATCTCGGCGGATCCGATTGGGCCGTTCGGCGGACCGAATCTGTACACGTACGCTTCAGGTAATCCGCTTGGTCTGATCGACTTCTACGGGTTGATCGAGGGGAGCGCTTCGAACACGCGGAAGCGAAGAGCAGTCGCCGCGTGGGCGGCGGCCCGGAGCGGGAGCACCGATTTTTCCAAAGACAGCTATGTCTCGTCACAATCGCCTGCCGGGTCTAACAAGTGTAGTGCCTTCACCTGCGCGGCCGCAGCGAGCGCCGGTGCCGACACAACGGTCACGGTGCCGGGTGACACGGGCGGCAACGTGACTCGCTGCCCAACCGCAGCAGAATTGGCACAAGGCGACGTCCCTGGCTGGAGATTGCTCAATCCCGGCGAAGACCCTGAGCCAGGAGACATCGCGGCCGCCCGGATTCCGGGTGGGGACGAAGGCGCGACCGGGCATGCAGCGGTCGTCACGGAGGATTCAACAGGAGGTACCACAACAGTAGGAGCGCACAGCTGGGGCGTCGGGCCCCCTGGTGCCGATGGCTTCGCCAGCCCACCTCGCCATCGCCGGTTTACGGGGGAATGATCATGACACGGAGCTCTGGCCTAGCGACGCTCGCAATATCTGTGGTAGCCCTAATCACAGGATCATGTGATAGCCGAAGCGCGAGAGAAGCCACCGACGTCCTGGTTGCGGTGGTTGAGCCGCGGGCGGGAGGACCTGATCAACGAGGTCTCAGTTACTCGGTGACGCTGACCGCGTCGAAGCTGAATGATGCGGCTAGTATCATGGACGGCTTTAGCGCTGCGCGAACGAGGCAGCTGGCCATTTTCCTGAGCGGTGACGTCTCGGTTGGCGTTGTTCCAAGTCTGGTTTCGATGGCGAGTAAGACGATACGTGACGTTGAAATTAGGCTCTTCATCATCAGCGACGATCGGTCTGGGATGATGCCAATGCCTGGCTTCAAGTGGGTGGGCTTTTCCACCGATCCGGTGATCGTTGGCAAGTATTTTGAGTAGCCCTGCAGATTTTCGTGTACGACTACAACAACGTGGGCAGTACAACAGGTT
>JAZDCZ010000325.1:0-10914 GCA_036679605.1 Gemmatimonadota bacterium | reverse complement strand
CGCCGCAGCCATAGCAGTGGGACCGACCGGCACCGCCGATAATCCGGCAGGCATTCCTGTTTTCGCCTGGAAAGGCGAAACCCTCCAAGAGTACTGGTGGTGTACCGAGCGTGCTCTGGACTTCGGCAGCGGCACGGGCCCCGATCAGATCGTAGACGACGGAGGAGATGCGACTTTACTCATCCACAAAGGTTATGAGTTCGAGAACACAGGAGCGGTGCCCGGCCCCGAGACCACCGACAACGTAGAGTTCAAAGAGGTATTAAAAAAACTAGCCGAGTGCTTCAAGACAGAACCCCAACGTTGGCACAAAGTAGCCGAACGAGTACGCGGCGTCACCGAGGAAACCACTACCGGCGTCAAGGCGCTTGCCAAGATGGAGAAGGAAGGCACGCTGTTGTTCGCGGCTATCAACGTAAACGACTCGGTCACCAAGAGTAAATTCGACAACCTCTACGGTTGTCGCCACTCGCTGATCGACGGACTCAACCGCGCCACCGACGTGATGATGTCGGGTAAGGTCACCGTCGTCTGCGGCTACGGCGACGTAGGGAAAGGCTGCGCTCAGTCATTGCGTGGCCAGGGCGCGCGCGTCGTCATCACCGAGATCGACCCTATCTGCGCTCTACAGGCGTCGATGGAAGGATTCCAAGTCCTCACCCTGGATGACGTTCTCGACTACGCCGATTTCTACATTACCACCACCGGCAACTTCAACATCATAACTGCCGACCACATGACGAGGATGAAAGACGGCGCGATCGTCGGCAACATTGGACACTTCGACAACGAAATCGACATGGCCAACCTGCAAAAACTCATCGCCAAGGGCAAGGTCGTACATACGAACATCAAACCTCAGTACGACAAGTTTACCTTCGCCCCCGGCACATCGGTGCACCCGGACGGCCACAGCGTGCTCATTCTCGCCGAAGGACGATTGCTCAATCTCGGCTGCGCCACCGGCCACCCGAGCTTCGTGATGTCGAACAGTTTTACCAACCAAACACTCGCGCAAATCGAGTTGGCACAGCATCTCGATCGCTACGAGAAGAAGGTGTACGTTCTGCCCAAACACCTCGACGAGAAAGTTGCGCGTCTCCACCTCGACAAGCTCGGCGTCAAACTCACGACCCTGACCCAAGAGCAAGCCGATTATATCGACGTACCGATCGAAGGACCGTACAAGACGGACAGCTACCGCTACTGACCCAGACAGCTCACGCGCCCGCCGGCAGGATCGGAATCCGCCTAGTTGATCTGCCTACGACGCCCCCTCGCCGGTGGCCGCAGATAGTCGCCAGCCCTCACCTTCGCGCTCGATGGCATAGGTACGCAGGTTCCTGAAAGCCGAGCAGGAAGTGGCCCCCGTTACCGGATCGAACGCGAGGTTATGCCAAGGGCAAAGAATCTGTCCGTCTCGGATGCTACCGTCGGCGAGATCGCCACCCTCATGAGGACAACGACGCGCAAACGCTAGAACTCTGCCATCCTGCATTCTTGCCACACAGACCTTGCTGGAAAGAGCAAGCAGGCGGCCCCGGGGGAGATCGCGGTCGGCAACAAAGCTCGTATTATCTCCCGCCGTCTCTATCCCGGACTTCGGATCCGCTTTGTCCCGGGCCGCGCGAGCGAGCATTCCACCCGTGAGTTTGTCGACGACCCGCGAGGCTACATAACGAAGGCGACTCCATTGCAGCTGCGCTGGAATCTCCGCCAACGCCTTGAACGGCCCCCTGCTCATCCTATCCGAGACATAGTTATGATGGTGATCGCGAGGGAACGTCGGGCGACCCATGGTGATTCGAAAACTCACGACGTGTCTGGTTTCGTCGGTGCGATTGAGTTCAGAGCCGTGGACATGGTCGCCGTGGAAAATCAGGATGTCGCCCGGATCCATATCGTAGTTAGATGCCGGTCCGGGATTCTCTCCATGGCGAAGCTCACCGTTCGGCTGAAACGCGAATTCTCTCCCGTACACGCTTTCGTAGATGCTGAGTCCGTTACCCGAACGCACCGGCCCGATAGCAATCCACAAGTTGATCGAGTTCGCAGGACAGTCGAGCCAACTATCTCGGTGAGGACCGTGTGGCGTGATCTTGCCCTCGCCACGCGCACGGATGAACTCCGCGTAATCGTGTCGATTCTTCACCGTGATCTCGTGCGGGATCAGAAACCGCACGTTCGGACAACGCTCGAAATACAAGTTGCGCGCATCTCGGAAGATCGACGGCACTAGTTCGGACAACATGCCCGGAGCTATACGCGTGATTTCATCGTATACGGCATCCGTGAGCCCGGGAAGTCGGTTCGCAGGCACTAGATCGTGGATGTGTTCGATGCCCGCCTTCTCGATGCGATCCGCCACATCGCTGCCGACTACCCTGGTAACGCCCGCGAGACTGGCAGACAACATGCCGCCGAATACTCCGTGTCGTTGCATCGCACCACGGAGCAAAACGACTTCGCCTGCCAAGATCCGATCATGTCCGACGTTCACAATATCTCCCCGTACCGTGGTGTTGTAAAGCCAGGACGCATCAAGGCTCTCCATCCTACACACGTCCTGCGGCCGACCGAGATCCTGGAACAAGTTTTCTACCTTACCGCCGGCTTGGTAGTCGATACCAATTGTCGGTAGGTCCTGAGAAAGTGCAAAAATGCTTGCGTGAAAACGCATCGTCACCGCCATATGCAGTCGGCGCAGAAGAAACACCACGTCATCCACGTCGGGATCGGCCTGCCAAATCCGCAGGTCGACTTTGCTACCCAAGTGTCGGCGAAGGCTGAACGCCGCCCCAAGATCCGACATTCCTACCTGAATAAGGTTCATCGGGAAGAAGATATAGGACACAGGCCTCGAGGATTCGTGGGCGAAACGGGTCAGCCCGTCGGCGAGCTGATCCATGAAGCGTCGCTCCATGGACGCGCAATCAGATGGACTCTGCTGACGGTAGAAATGTCGAATTTTGCGTATATTGAGACCGATACACAGTCTATCATCGGTGCCGCGAAGAAGGGCTTGCACCGATTCGGCTTCGCGGGGGTTCAGCCGACTGAGTTCGCGCCGGCGTGTTTCCAGGTAATCGAACGCAGGGTCGCGGCCTATATCGACATTGACTCCATCGAGGACGGGATCCGCGGCTGCGCCTTGGGTTCGCACCGATATGTGCTGAGCCGAACTGACGATCCGACGCGCGGCCCAACGACTCAACGAACGCCGAAAGGGGCCCACGCCGATCCCTTCAAGAAGGAATGGACGGCCGAGCCGTTTCATCAAATACACCGCCGACAAATTGCGAATGAGAACTCGCGGTAGGTCCATGAGAGGCCCACCGGCCCAAACAACAGCATCGGCGTTCCTTAGAATACGCTTTGCAAGAGCCGGCTCGATCGAATGCACCTGGAGAGAAACCGGAGTGTCCAGACCCGCAGCCAACCGCCTGGTGTAATCGGGCCGATAGCTAAAAAGCTGTGCTTCTTTCACGCCGAAGCGCTGATGGATGCGCAGGAGGACCCCGCCGAGGATCCCCATATCGCCAACATGCTCGAAACCATAGACGCCGACCAGGGCGATGTTCCGAAACGGGGCGGCTTGAACAGGGCGCCTGCTCATAGCCGCGAAACCCATACGTACCGAAAACCTCAGACACTCGCCCGCAAACGACAGGTACTCGTGCAATTGTGCATTTATCTGCGCATTCAATCGAGCGAGTTTTGACGTGACCATGTCCGCGCGGGCTCCCAAAATATCATCGAAGAAAGCCCGCTCGCGCTCAGTAAGATCGGGCGATACGTCAAATTTTAGACCGTACCCGGCCTCCTCGGCCAATAGGCAAAGGCCCTCGATCCGATGCACCGTCCCCGACGTAACCGGCACAACCCACTTCACCGCTCTCGCATCGCCATACCGTCCCGACTCATCGAGAATCGTCGAAAGCTCGACCGAAGCTCCGGCGATCTCATCGAAGGCCTCGCTTGCAGCCTTCTCGCTGAGTTCGATAATCTTCAACGGCTTCTCAGGGCGTTATACTGATAGCATCGGTCGAACTATTGCCCGCGCAGTTTACGCAAAAACATGCGTATTGCGAGATAAGTGCGAAACCGCGCCGTCCCAAAATGGCAATGAATCTTCTCGGAACGGAAGTAGTAGACGTCGAGACGCGGCACCTTCTGCCTGTCACGGATTACGTCGGGCAAGAGCCCCATCCGCGTAGTGAGCGAAAATTCGTAACAACGCGAGGCGATTTCGGCCGCTGTGTCGTCGACACTGCCGTAGGGATAGGCCATGACTACCGGACGCCGTCCGAGCCTGGCTTCGATGATGTCATTCGATTCAGTGAACTCCGCTTCGATCTCGTCAGGGCTCAGAGAGGGCAAGTGCGGATGGCGAACGGTGTGCGCCTGGATACTCCACCCCGCTGCATGCAAATCCTCGATTTCGGACCAATTTAACATGGGAAATACAGGGCCGTCCTCGGGTAGGCTTCGCCAACGACTATCCCCGCCTACATGGCCCGTCGTCAGCAAAAGAGTAGCAGGCACATTCTCTTCGCGTAGAATAGATAACGCCTGGCGATGGACCGACCGCAGACCGTCATCAAAAGTGATAGCGATACGGTCAGGCTCCCGGGGGTCGGCGAGAAGTGAATAGAGGTCGACTACACGGTGGCCGCCGGCGCGGATTGCACGAATGAGCCTGCGCAAAGCTTCGGCCGATACCGACATAACGGAGCCGGAAGAGTCTATGCTGTGGAATGTAAGGATGGCCCTCATGAGGAGGATCTATTGAGCGCTCTGCGATTTGCCATGGTGACCACATTCTACCCCCCTTACCACTTCGGGGGCGATGCGACTTTGGTCCAGCGGCTCAGCCACGCACTGGCCCGTCGCGGCCACGAGGTCGACGTGATCCACGACGCCGATGCACATCGCACTCTGTCCAGTATACCCGAACCCGCTCCGGGTCGGGAACCCAACGGGGTCACCGTACATCCGATGAGAAGCCGCATGGGAGCTTTGTCCTGTTTGGCAACCCAGCAACTCGGGCGTCCCCTGGTGCACGGACGCGCTATTCGCGACATCTTCGCCACCCGCCGTTTCGACGTCGTGCATTATCACAACATTTCGCTGATCGGCGGCCCCGCTATTCTTCGCTACGGGAATGCACTCAAGTTGTACACGACGCACGAGCACTGGCTGGTCTGTCCGACGCACGTTCTCTGGCGTCACGACCGTGAGCTTTGTACCGAACGCCAGTGCTTGCGTTGCGTATTGCACTATCGCCGACCACCACAACTGTGGCGGTCGACACATATGATAGAGAACGCCACGGGTGCCGTCGACCAATTTATCGCACCGAGCCGTTTCACGGCCGCTCAACATCGACGCTTGGGCTTCATGCGTGATTTCGAAATTCTTCCCAACTTTCTTCCTGATACTCCTATGCCCACCGATGCCGAGAGTGTAGCGTCAAACGCGCCCCCCTACTTCTTGTTCGCGGGCCGCCTGGAGCGGCTCAAAGGATTGCATGATGTAATGCCACACTTCGGGGCCGATGCCGGCGCTGAACTTTGGGTGGCCGGTACGGGCTCGATGGAAAGCGAACTTCGCCGACAGGCCCACTCTTTGCCCAAGGTCAAGTTCCTTGGTCAGGTTAGCGAGAAACGATTGCGCTCCCTGTATTCCGGCGCTCGAGCACTAGTGTTGCCGTCGATGTGTTACGAAGTATTTCCTATGGTGTTGCTCGAAGCGTTCCGCGATCGGCTACCGGTGATTGCCCGGCGGCTCGGTCCCCTGCCGGAACTGCTCGAAGCCGGAGGTGGAATCCTATTCGAAAACCACGATGAATTTGCCCATGCGATTCGCACGATGACCCTCGATTCAGATCTACGCGACGAGCATGCACGAGCCGGGCGTAAGGTATTCGCAACTCGCTGGACCGAGTCGGTCGTACTCGACCGGTATTTCGAGTTGATCCTCTCCATCGCGCGGCGACGCGGCCGCATGCGGGTTGTGGATGAGTTGCAGACAGCGTGAGTCAATCGACCCGTATCATCCGCAACTTCGTAGCGCTGTCGGGCGGAGAGGCCCTAGGGCGACTGGTGTCCTTCATCGGTTTCGCATACCTGGCACGGACGCTGGCCCCGGCCGGGTACGGCGCAGTAGAAATCGCGACGGCTCTATCGATGTTCTTCACGATTGCCGTCGAGATGGGCACGGGTGCGATCGGCGCACGCGACATCGCCATCAAGCCCGAGAACGCTGATGATCTCGTCTCCGATATTTTCCTGACCCGAGCGATCCTCGCCTGTATCGCCGTGCCTCTCATGGGATGGATGGGCCGGTTCTTCGCCGACGACCCGAGTGGCGAGCAGTTAGTACGGCTCTATGCACTGGCCATCCTAGCTCTGCCGGCCACCTATCGGTGGCTGTTCCAAGGCCTCGAACGCATGCCGATCGTGGCCTTCGGCCAGTTTCTGAGAACCACGGTTTTTGTAGTCGGATTATTTCTAATGGTGCACTCCACCGATGACCTTGTAGCTGTCGGTCGGGCGGAGGTCGCTGCGGCGACCCTGCTGGCGCTGTTTTTCGTTGTCGCCCGAGTGCGTCTGACCCACGGGTTTCGCATACGGATACGAGCACGTGGGGTCGGACGAATATTCGCGCGCGGATGGTGGCTCGGGCTGAGCCAGATTGTGTGGGCTCTAACACAGTACGTGCCCACCCTTATACTCGCCGTCTATCTCGGCACGTACGCAGTCGGATTGTACGGCGCTGCGCATCGAGTTGTTCTTTCGCTGTTCGCACTCGGCTGGCTCTATCATTTCAACTTGTTCCCGGCAGTGGTCAGGCGCATGCAGACCGGCAGTGAGGACAATTTTGATGCCCTTGTTCGGCCTTCGTTTCGTATCGTGGCCTGGGGAGGGATTGGATTAGCAACAATCGGAGGACTACTGGCCGGAATATTCTGCACCACGCTCTACGGCAACGAGTTCGCCGCTGCCACTATTCCCCTGCAGTTGATGCTGTGGACCGTGCCCGTGCATGTCGTATCGGGGCATGCGCGCTGGGTCTTGATAGCCGCCGACCGACAAGGCTTCGTACTTGCCGCGCAGTCTGCCGGTGCCCTCGCGACCGTCGTCGTAGGTTGGCCGGCGATTCTCATCTTCGGCGCGTCGGGGGCAGCGGCAACCATGCTGATAGCATCCCTCGTCGTGTGGTTGGTCGCCCACTTTTTCACTGTACGTAGGGTGCGCCCCTTGCCGTTTTTCGGCCCGTTCGTACGACCTTTACTCGTCGCCGCTTTCTCTTGTGCGTCGGCCTTGCTGATAACCGACGATCCCATGTTGCGCGGCCTCATCGCACTTGTCGTGTACGGATTCTGTGCGCTTCTGGTTGACCGAGCGCTCATCGATCACGCCCGAACCCTTCTTGCCGCCCTACGAACAGCGTCGTCGACAGGGCAAGAGACGAGCCCCCGTATCGGCAACGGCGGTTAACGTTTGCACGAGTTTGCGCGACCAACGCATCTCAACGGCGTATCGAGAACCCTCAGTCCAGGTAGCCTAGGGCCCTGAGACGCTCGCGCTGCTCACTGCTCAGCTTCATCGTTTCGGCGTCAGAGCCTAGAGATTTCCAGTGCTCTCTCCAGCGATCGATCTTGGCCGCCAGCATCTTACGGATACCGTCACCATAACTTTCGGTCACGTTATGTTGTTCCCCGGGATCGGTGTTGAGGTCGTAGAGTTGGTCATCAACGCTTCCATCCAGCGAGCGAATGAGCTTGAAACGGCCCGAACGTACCGACACCATCGTTCCGTAAAGGTCGGCAAATGAGGTGTCGACGGGAGATGTGTCGGCCAAAGATGCGAACACTTCCGCGTCGGCTTCCTCTCCCTTCTCGAGCGCGCGAAGGATGGCGCCGTTAAGGTCACGCGCAGGATATTGTGAAGCAGGTTCGACGCGGCCAAAACCGATTGACGGGTCGACGCCGGCCAGCGCCAGCAGCGTTGGAGCCAAATCTATGTGCTGCGCCGTCTCCTCGACTACCAATCCAGCCGGCAATCGCGCCGGATAACGCAGAAGCAGGGGGACTCGTAAAACCTCATCGTAAAGCGTCCGGTTGTGGTTCCAGCCACCGTGTTCCAAGAACTCCTCGCCGTGATCTGCGGTAATAGCGACAACGGTACGATCGAGAATTCCAAGATTCCGCATCGTATCGAACAGGCGCTTTATCCAGCTGTCGACGAAGCGGACTTCTCCGTCATAAAGCGAAACGATATGTTCGAGGTCGCGAGCCTTGACGGGTTCTTCCATCGCGAAAAGTGAACGCGGATCCGTCCCAGAAACCGAACCCCGATAGTCGTCATCGAACATCGTATCGAACGGCGGAGGAGGTTTATAGTCATTGTGTACGTCCATGAGATGAACCAACGTAAAAAATGGACGTTGCCTACCGTCTGCATCCCAACGGGTGAAAAATTTCTGGATCTGCGGAATGAGATCCGGCGAGGTAACACATCGCGAATAGATAGTTTTACAGGCGACAACAGCCGAGTAATCGTCGTAGTGTTCAAATCCCTGGATGTGCCCATATCCGGCATCCATGTATCCAGAAACGACGAAAGCCGCCGTCTGATAGCCGGCATCGCGGAAGACCTCGGCGAGTGTGACGATATTGGAATTGAGGCGTCCCCTTTCCGCCCGAGTGACGCCGTGAGCCACGGGAGGTAAGCTGGTCAACATGCTGAGATGGGTCGGCAGCGTCCATGAGGACGCTGCTACCATGTCGCGAAATCTGACACCTTCAGCAGCAATGCCATCGAGCGTCGGACTGGTCTCACGCTCGTATCCGTAACAACCCAAGTGATCGGCACGTAATGTATCGATGGAGATGAGCAAAACTCCTAGCGGCGCCTCGTCGTCCGTAGACGCCGGCGCGCCCCCTCGGCGTCCTCTCTGTTCGAGAACCGGTGCTGCCATCAGGCATATCGCAACAAGGGCTGCAGCAAAGACGACGCCAGTGCAGCTTCGCCTGAGGGTTGCCGACATCCTGGCGACCACACTTCCGGAAACGAAGAAGAACAACCCCCAAAGCGGAACCGTAGTGCCCAGACTTACCAATGTCGCTGTTGCCGAAGGCCAGCCTTTTCCCACAGCGCCCATGACCAGGGCCCAGTAGATTGAGGCCGTGAACTCGAAAGCCGGCAAGGCGGTCAGTGTCGCCAAAACCGCAACGTAGGAGGCCCTCGGCCCTCGCAACAACGAACGCCGGCGAGCGGCAAGCAAGAGTGCGACCCTCGTCCCCGCGGCGAGGACAAGACCGAAGGCCATACCCGCCAGCAGCGTCTCGGCAGCGAACATCGCAACTGCCGGCGGCCAGCTTAGATCGCTGGGATTCTCCGTCCACGAAGAAACCCATGCTCGCAGCCAAACAGGTAGCGGTAGAACCTCGGCGGCCAGCCTTGCAAACCAACCCGGAGCGAAACGACGCGGGCGTCCGACGCCGAGAGACGAAGCAAGCCATAACGCCTTGCCAATTACCAGAAACGCTTCGATCGACACGGCCACGGCAATGGTAGCGGTAAGACTCGGTCTCGTCTTCGGTGTGGTAGTAGAGAAGCGCACTGGTTGCCTCACCAACCAGCGTAACGTCCGGCCTAGTGGGCAGGGGAAAAAACAGCGTGCACTATGTACAACCTCATGGTGGACGCCCCTCGATGTTCAGCTCGGTATCGCCGGAACCGTCGCTCCGGATCGAGGGCGTACCTCAACATGTTGCTTGGAACTGTTGTCCGGATCGCCGCAGCGCGATAGAGGAGCGGACGATGACCTGTGCGGGTTATGAGGTGAGATAGCGGCAGTGGCCGCGCTGTGATGGGTGATCGCGCTCGTCGACTTCAACTCGCATTCGCGAGCCGTGCCGACGGGCACCAATCAACGGACGGCCTTCCCCCGTGTTCGGGAAGCCTACCTCGCACCCTCAGGCCTTTTCCATTTCAATACGGGTTTCGCGGTCGCTCTGCCCCGGCTGTAGAGAGGCCGGCACCGGGCGCAGATGGTTGTAGCCACCCGCTAACTCGATGGGGTTAAGGGGACTCGGCAGAACATTTCGATAGCCCTTGGCTCCGGTGAACTGATAGTCCTCCCACGCGTGATAGACGATCACGGTGCCAGGACGCACGGCCGACGACACCTTGGCCCGTAAGCGGAACTCTCCGACGTCGTTCCACAGACGAATGGTATCGCCATCGGTTATATCACGCTCGCGCGCGTCGGTAGCAGCAACAAAAGCCGCAGCCTCTCCGCGTTGCAGTTGCAGCAACAGGTTCAGATTGCGCCAACCAGCGTGAATGCTCCAACGGGTGTGACCACCGGTCAGAACCAACGGATAGTCACCTCCCGGCCGAGGAGGCTCCTTATGCATCGGAAGCTCCTCGCCGAGTTCGAGATAAAATGGGTGATCGATGTAGAACTGAATTCGTCGTGTCAGAGTCGGCCACGGCCCGGGCTGTTGGCGACGCCGGCCACGGTTGATAACCGGCGCATCGGCATGAACGTCGGTCGCGTTGCCTATATTAAAAGGATGGCTGCCGATCCCATTGACGCGTTCGAAGCCGTGCTCGCGAAGTTCGTCGAAGCTGCTGTCTACAAACTCGGTCTTGCGAACTACCTCCCTCGCGACCTCTGATTGAGCATCATTGCCGAACCGACCGTCGAACGTAAAACGTCGGTGAAAGTCGTCGAACCGTTGCTCATTGCCATCACGGTCTCGAAAACCGGTGAGGCCTCGGGCATGGGCGCGCTTCTCGATCCACTCTGCCAACCGCGCATGGATCTCCCACTCGGGCTTGGAGTCGCCCACCGGCTCTACGGCGGCTTGGGTGATGTGAACGTAGGGCGATAGTAACG
>JAZDCZ010000324.1:0-165374 GCA_036679605.1 Gemmatimonadota bacterium | reverse complement strand
TCGCGAAGCCGATGACTTTCAGCGAGCCCTCGAGGCTTCACACCATTTCGCGAAAGCGAGAATGATCGATGATGCCGTGACAGCCGTGTGCGCTGGTGCTGATCTCGCTGTCAGGAGAGGAGCACCTAAGGAGGCAGAGCGGGCGCTGCAGGTAGTGATGGAGAGATGCCCCGAGGATAAGTCACAGCCACTCTACCTCCTCATGGCAGAGGCCCTGAACGCGAGAGGTCGTTATCAGGAATCGCTGAGAGCGTTGGCACATTGGAGGTGCTCGAAGACGACTCATTGCGGCGAGGCCTTGGCAGCTACTATTCGCGCTGAAGCTCTACATCGTGGAAGATTGGCCGACGACGATCAGATCATGAGGGCGTCTTCTCTTGCGTCAGAATTCGTTGAGGAGTGTGACGACGAGTCGATCGCCATGCGTTCCCTGCAGGTCCGAGCAGAAGTGGCATCGGAGAGGGGCGATTGGACTGACGTGAACGTCGTTCGGGTCAAAGCGGCGAGCATCGAGAACGCTGCAAGCGATCCATCAATAAGAGCCAGTGCACTCTTGACACAAGGGTACTGCTCGCTAGTAGCTGGCGAAGCAAGCTCTGCGGTTGCCCATTTCAGGAGGTGCCTCACGATACTTGAACCACTGTCGTTGGACCCAAATATACGACAGGCTTTGAACGGGATTGGTCTGGCATACACTTGCACTGGTGCATTTGAAAAAGGCATCGAGGCTTTTCACAGATCCATCAACATAGCGACACGGATTGGAGACTCTGTCGCCGTTGCAAACGGATGGGGCAATCTCGGAGCAGTATATGAAGACATCGGAAAGTTCGATACCGCAGAGAATTGCTATCGCACCGCTCTGTCTCAGGAAAACATCGCGTCCAATCCTCGCCGGGCAGTCGAAGCAAACCTGAATATGGCCAGCCTAAGTATGGTGATCGATGACATGTCTGGTGCGAGGCAATGCATTGATATCGCCAAACTACGCGCTGAGGCTTCTCAACTCTGGTGGCTGTATACGGATGTTCTGCTTGCCGAATCTGATCTCCATATCGCTTGCGCTCGGCCAGAACTGGCTTGGCCATTGATCGAAGTAGCACAAGCCCACACCAAGGGGCGCATGTATATGTTGGCAGACATGGGTCGGTATGAGCGGCTAAGTCGCCACCACATGTGGAGGTGCCACGGTTTTGACGCGATGCGAAGACTTTCGGAGATGGGAAACCTTAAACAGCGGTGTATTCAGATCAGTGACCGACTCGAAGTTCTCGCATTCGAAGAATGGGCGGCAAGGGAGAGACCGGACAATAAAACAGCAAGCCTGTCGCCATTTCACGAGCTGAGGGATATGGGACTGCACGGCGTCATACGCCGTCTCCGCACCCTTGGGGTGCCTCCACCGTGAGCACGTAGCTTTACTTTACTGCCCGTAGACGCAGCGACTGCTTGGCCGATCTCCAAGGCAGCGGTTGTTGGCTACCCCTTTCGTCCATTATCGCACGGACCGCAGCACTGTGACCGAACACACGTACCAGCTTCGGATCAAACTGTTTCCCAGAGCATTCGTCTAGCTCTTCCTGAACTCGTTTGTACGAGAGAGCTTTTCGATACGGACGATCGGTAGTCATTGCATCGGTCGTATCGGCAATCATGATGATACGTGAGCCAAGGGGTATATCTTCTCCTGCCAAACCTCCGGGGTACCCCGAACCATCGTAATTCTCATGGTGGTGACGTACACAACCTTCTACCACGCCCCTCAAATTGGAAATGGTGCCAACTAGTTCTGCACTTCGGGCAGGATGAGATTGCATCACAAAGCTCTCCTGTTCTGTCAGCTTTCCTTCCTTTCGAAGCAGCGGCGCAAACTCCTCATAGATCTTGCCCACATCGTGCAAGAGCGCGGCGGTCGCTATCCTCTCGACTTCCTTAAAACCAAGGCCTAGCTCGCGCCCCAAGATCCTGGCCAATTCAGCCACCCTTTGTGAATGACCACTTGTGTACGGATCTCGTGCTTCAATCGCTTTCACCATAAGATCAAGTAGTTCACGGTTTGTATTCTGCAACTGGAGGTTGATCAAGAATGTGTGCCGAAGAAACAGAATCGGAATGACTACACCTGCGATTCCGCCAAAGCCAAACTGAACGTATAGCCACGCAACGCCAAGGCCGAGCGCACTGGCAACAAGATCGTATCCTGCAAGTGCCCAGGTATTGCGCAGCCAGACTTCGGCAAACCGCTTGCCCTCGCTAACTGCTATGACACCACTCACGGCAGTACTGTTGATCGAAAATGAAGTGACGACAAACCCAAAGAAGGGGATGATAGCAGAATCCAGGGATTGCAGAGGTATTGTACCGCCAAGCAGCACGTAAACCGATGTGCCAGCAATGAGTGCGATCACATGTTGGGATACGTTGAAAACGATCTTGATAGGAGTTTTGCGATTAAGAGCGTGGGCGCTCCCAACAGTAACTGCAGTAATGACTGCACACCAAACAGCGCCGAAGACGAGGGCAGACGCTAAGTAAACGATGAACGCTATAGATCCAGTCGCCTTCCCAACAGCAAGTCGATGCTCAGCCAACTGGAGTCCGAGAGCGATGGCCAAGAAGGCTAGCACTGCCGTGACAGATACGGCTTCGTTCGCTGAGACGGAAGGATCTACGCTGAGTGCCACAATGAATGCAAGTATCCCAATCGCCGCTACCAGGAAAACGTAGGAGTTAACCGAAAGCGCGCCACGTTTAGAAATTTGCTTGAGCACCGAAAGTGTTGGGGGGGATGCCCCACGTTATGACTTAACCCCAGCTCTGCCAGGCTGATAACGCCAAAAGCTTCTCACAAAAAATAATGAACGAGTCTAGCATGTTGCGTCACCCCCTCTCGGGCGGCTTGCGCCGCGTGGAAAGTGGCATCCCTCGCTATGGTATGCCCGAGGCTCCGCTCTTAACTACTGACCGATTCACTCCGCTTGCGTCTTGGCTAGGTCACCGTTCGGGGCACCCCCTTTTCTCCTTAGGTTCTGTTGTTGGCTTACAATCTTCTCTGGTTCACTGCTATCGAACCAAAACCCCACCCACCGTGTGGACGGGGCCGAAATTATCTAATTACTGTGCGCCGCTACTGGCGCGACTGGAACCATCTGTTCGTGGCGTCCAGCACCGCCAACACCGCCGCCTGCTCGGCCGATTCTTCCGCCGGCGCCGTACCCGTCAGGAGACGAGTGTGACGACCCTCGATCACATGAACCCCGGCCACCACGAGTTCCTCGTCAAACGCCTCGATCACCTTGATACCCTCTAACTCGAACACGCCGGTCGGCAAGGAATCGTCCAGCGCAGTCACCGCTGCACGCGCAACAGCCTGCATGCGCGCTCGAGAGGTGTCGGCGGATTCCTCCTCCGCCACTACATCCTGTCCGTTCACCTCGAGTGTGACCGCAAATCGAATGCGGTGTTCACCAACGGGAATCCGCTCCAACTTCCGATACACGACGCCGCGCCGCATCGCCGCTTGCTGCACTGCCGCCTTCTCCAACGCCTCTATCGGCTTGACGTCGGCCGTCTGTGCAACACTGATCTTGCGATGGTCGACCTTTATGCCGAGGTGAGCCAACAAAGCGCTCTCTACGTTGCGAACCACCTGCTTGGGCGCGCCGCCGCTACTCGCGAGCACATGCACCTCGATTATCTCACCGATGGGCGAGACCACAACCCGCGCCGAGAGTATCCCTTGCAGACTCTGGAGCAGATTCTCAGCCCGCTTGACCCCCCAAGGGTCCGGCTTCCGAACTTCCTCCTCGGACCGACTCGCCGCCGGTCTGGGCGGCTCAGGCTTCGGTTCTGGCTTTGTAGAACTCATCGCTCCTCGTTTCCATTCGCTTTTCTGTCTCCCGCCAACACCACCACATTGCCACCCAATTCCTTGGCCCGGTACATGGCTCTGTCCGCCTCCCGCAACGCGTCTGCTAACTTCTCGGCGTTAGGATCGTGACAGGCTACACCGATCGAAGCGCCGATCTCTCCAACTTCCAACCCCTGTGCCACTCCCAAAGCCTCGACCGACTCCCGCACTACCTCGCCCACTCGTCGCGCACCCTCCACATCGGTCCTCACCAATACCAGCACAAATTCGTCGCCGCCGTAGCGGGCCGCCATGTCAGTCTTGCGGACGCTGTGCAGCATTATCGCACCGACTCCCTCCAGCACCCTGTTGCCCGCGTCGTGCCCATGCACGTCGTTGACGCCCTTGAATTCATCAAGGTCCACAAAGATCACCCAGAACTCCTCGCCACTACGATCGCTGCGGGCCACTTCCTGTTCCAGCCGCGAGCGCAGCATGCGAAACGTCGCTAGGCCGGTCAGTTCGTCCACTGCCGCCGACCGCACCGCCTCATCGGCGCGCCGCTCCTGATAGGGCGTACACTGCCTCAGTGTGGACCGGCCCTGCAGCAGCGCCGCAGCGAAACCGTCACACGTGCCATATCCACAGGCCCCGCAGTCCCACGGCGAGCCGTCCGGAGCACGGCCGATGGTCTCCAACACTCCCTTCAACTCGGCGGCCCTCGGCTTGTGCCCGTTGCGGATGAACGGGAACGCCCGCTCGATCTGGACACTCACCCCAGAATCCGTTACCGGAGTATCACACCGCTTCGGCTCCGTGTCGTTCACCACGCTACGGCGCCAGAACAACTCCTCAGGCGGACCCATCAACGGGTGGGCGAGACACCCCTCACACGGCAGGATGTCAACGAACCCCAGGTCCATCCGGTGCACTCCCACAGCCCGTGAGATCGCCCCCAACCCCCCTAGCCCCCGCACTTTGCGAAATCGCCGGCTCGCCTGATGCTCACTCTCCAACAGGTCGAGCGGTAACCCCCCCGCCGCACTCAAGCATCGCTCCCGAACCTCGGGAATCCGCTCGTAATACGAGGGCTCCGCCGACACGTCCACCCCACAGCGCCCCAGTAATTCCTCCAGCTCCTCGAAGGTCAGCGTCGCGTCCAGCTGACCTTCGGCCTCGGCCAGACAGACACCGGCGTAGACCAGCGGCACTTCCTCCCCATATAGCGCCCGGTGGTACAACGCCTCGGCCGCCAGCGGCGTCTGGACCGGAGCCAGGAAGGGCACCAACTCCGGATAATCGGTGCGAATCCGCTCCACCACTACAGGGCATGTCGAGCGAATCATCGTCCCCCAATGGGGATCCGCCCACAGCCTCTGGTACTCCTCCGCCACCAGCTCATCGCCCAGCACACCACGGTGAACCACCTTGAACCCCGCACGGTAGCAGGCGTTTACGAGCTGCTCGGGCGTCTGGGGGTAGAAGTGGACCGCCGATTCCACCGCCAGGATCAAGACCGCCTCGCCACCCCCGGCCAGCGCCAGGGCCCGGTCTAGGTCACCAATTGCATCGATCGCGTCGTGAGGGCACTCGGGCAAGCAGGTTCCTGAGCGAATGCACACATCGTCCACGATCCGCACGTTTGGCCCATCGACCGCAATTGCCTGAACCGCGCACACCCTCACACAGGCCAGGCAACTCACGCATTTTTCGGGGTTTATCTCAAACCGCACTGATCCATGTGCCAGCCTGGGCCCCGGCGACCGAGGTGTATTGTTTAGGTATCCTTAGTTGGGCTAAACGGACCCCTACTATAGCCTTATTCAGGGCCGATTGTCAATAGCTGAAAGTGCTTCAACACACTAAATGTCAGTGACTTACATCACTCTTTTGAGAAACTACTAGAGGTTCATGCCCAGGTGTGGGACCGCTAACACACTCCCCCCGGGGAGACTGGGTTCAGGCTGATCCAGATCTACGGGGAGGTGAAACAAAGCTGCTTCACCGGGGATTTAATATAGATTCACCGCTGAGCCAGTGATTTGACCGGCCAGGTCCGGTGTGACAACCTTCTAGGCGCCCTCTTGAGGATCCAACGCAGATGAGACTACCGATCAATTCGCATGTCGACCCTAGGGCCACCATGGCCGCTTTTCTGGCCGTGCTGACCTTCACCGGGATCCAGACCCACCCCGCAGTGGCACAGACGGTGAGGGGCCAAGTAGTAGATCATGCAAGCGGGGCTCCAGTTCCGGACGCCTCTCTCGTGCTCCTGAGCAAGGATGGGCAGGTCAAGCGCATCGGGATCGCCGATTCTGCCGGATTCTATTCGATCCGTACACCCAGCCCCGGCACCTACAGTTTCCGAGTCGACGCTCAGGGATACAACACTCTGAACGCGCTCCCCTTCATAATCAAAAAGGGGCAGAGTCTGCAGTTCAAGCTGCAACTATGGACCTTCACAGAACTACCGGCAGTCGTAGTTACTGCAGATTCTGCACCCTATGCACCGGGACCATTGCGAGGTTTTTACGACCGGGTCGAGAAGGGGATGGGACACTTCGTGACCCGGAAGGACATTGAAGAACGGGCCTCCACCCAGATTACAAGCCTACTTAGGTTGGTCGCAGGCGTGCGGATTGTCCGATCGCCCCAGCAGGGAGCCGGGTGGACCGTTCGAATCAAGGGGAGCCCTTGCCCGCCAAGCCTCTGGGTAGACAACGCGAAGTGGGGGTCAGTCGACACCTTCGAGGGTATGGATCGGGAGCTTTTCCCCCACGATCTCGAGGGAATCGAAATATACAGGCCGTCGGAGGTCCCCATTGAATTCAGCGACATGGACTCGGGTTGCGGCGTCATAGCGGTGTGGACGAGAAGAGGACCGTAACAACCGTACCGATCCGGCTTCCAGCCTCCTCAATGGCGGCCGTCAGCCTCAGCGCACTGCTGGCGATGTTTTTCGTCGCAGGTCCGCTGTTTTCTCAGACCATAAGTGGGACACTAGTCGATGAGATAACGGGCAGCCCGATATCTGGTGGATTCGTGATCCTGTTGGGCAATAGTTCGCTGCAGCATACGAGAACGCTGACGGATCCCCGAGGACGATTCACCCTGGAGGCACCCGGCGCGGGCCGGTACCGATTGAGGTCCGCAGTAATTGGCGTAAAGAGCAAGATCTCCGAGCCCATCGATGTTGCCGTCGACGAGACCGTGGAGTTCACCTTCGTAATTCCAGCGATCTCAATAACACTCCCAACTCTCGTTATCCGAGGAGATAAGGCCTGCCGAACGCGCCGGGAGGCGAGCATCGCAGCGCTGACGCTGTGGGAGGAAGCGCAGAAAGCTCTGGACGCCGTAGCGTGGACCGAGGAGCAAGGGACTCTGCGTCATCGATTGGTTCAGTACCAGCGACTGCTGGACCCACATTCGCTGAGATCCCAGGACAGTCTGCGCTGGTCGCAGTCGGGGATGTATCGGGCGAGTCCGTTTCGTACTCTACCGGCTGATGAATTGGCCGCCGCCGGCTTTATCAAGCAGACCGGCAAACACGAGTACTACTACTACGGACCGGACGCGACCGTTCTGTTGTCGAACGAATTCGCGAACCTACACTGCTTCTCGGTACAGAGACACGAAGACGCCAGATTGATTGGGTTGGCGTTCAAGCCCATCAGGGGACGGAAGGTGCCGGACATCGAAGGAGTTCTCTGGCTCGACCAGGAATCGGCTCGATTACAGTACCTCGAGTACCGCTACACCGGCGTTCCACGGGGAACCCAGTCGGAGCACGTAGGCGGGCGTGTCGAGTTCGAACGATTGCCTGACGGCCCTTGGATGGTCCGCAAGTGGTGGATTCGGATGCCGGTTATTGGAGTTCGACAGACCAAATTCAGCGACCTTACTTCCGAGCCCTACCTCGCGGCGGTAAAGGAAATGGGTGGTTGGGTCAGCGAGATTCATGCACTCGACGGCACATTGCTCCAACGTGGTTTGGCAACATCTCTGATCGGCAAAGTCGTCGATATGGAAACCGCAGAACCGTTGGCCGGTGTAACTGTCATTCTGTTAGGAACTGGATACCGGGCGCGCACCGATAGTAGCGGGCGCTTCTTTCTGCATGGACTAGCTGAAGACACTTACGAGATATCTTTCCCCCGCGAATTTCTCGACAGTCTTGGCTTTGTACCTCCCAGGCAAAAGGCCACTCTCGAATTGGGGCGTACTGCGACGGTTGGAATCGCCATACCATCGGCACGTGCTGTTTGGTCGCGATTGTGCCCATCGTCCACGATAGCTGACAGCGTGGGTATGGTGTCCGGATTCGTTCGCGACGCTGCAAGCGGCAAGGCGCTCAGAGAGGCAGAAATAACGCTGTCCGCACGACTCCCCGGTACTCGCAAAGCTCCGGGTAAGCTTGTGGAGATTTGGGCGATGTCTGACTGGGCCGGCTACTACGCCGCTTGCGGGGTGCCACAAAGGCAAGTGGTAACGGTGCAGGTTAGGCTGCCCGGGTGGTCCGGCGTCGCCACCACGACTCAGCTGGGCGCCGGCGACATCATTCAACTGAACTTCGAGTTGACCGAACTGGTCGGAATTCCTCAGACCAGCCGATAGTCCTTGATTTTTCTATAAAGCGTGCGTTCGCCAATGCCGAGTTTTTCTGCTGCGCGACGTCTGTTGCCACCAGTTTCCCGTAAGGCTGCATTGATCGCAGCGCGTTCGACTTCCGCCATGTTCATTCCGGGGCGATAGACGACCTGGGTATCATCGTCCTTTGGCTCCGTTTCATCGGACGACTCACTGGTGTCACGGGTTAGCTCTTCATACTCCGCCGGAGCAACACGACCCACGTCGATGACTTCCACGCGCTGAGGAACGTCATCCATGCGCCGACGCAAGTCTTCCACCTGTAGCTTCAACTCCACGAGGGTTCGGAATATGAATTCCAATTCTTTGCCTTGAACGTCCACCGCTTGATGCGGAAGGTGCACCGGTAGCAATCTCGAGCCACCCTCTCGAATATCCGTCGGGATATCACTGGCACGAACTTCCCTGCCGTGTGCGAGCACAACCATGGAATCGATGAGGTTTCTGAGTTGCCGGATATTGCCGGGCCAGTCCGCATTTACCAGAACTTCCATTGCCTCAGGAGAAATTCCGGAGAACGATCTACCGTGCTCCTCGCTAAGCTCTTCTACGAAGCGTTTGACTAGAATGCGAATATCGGATTTTCGTTCCCTTAGGGGCGGGAGGTAAATCGACAGCACATTCAGCCTGTAATACAGGTCATCGCGGAATTGCCGTAGCGCCACCAACTCCTTGAGAGAGCGGTTCGTGGCGGCAACCACACGTACGTCAACTCGTATCGAGTCGGTACCGCCTACTCTGAAGAATGCATGATTCTCCAGTACTCGAAGCAGTTTAACCTGCGTTGCAACTGGCATTTCGCCGACTTCATCCAAGAAGAGTGTGCCACCATGTGCTAGCTCGAACCGCCCTAGTCTGCGCTCCGCTGCACCTGTAAATGCACCCTTCTCGTGTCCAAACAACTCCGACTCCAGTAGCGTTTCAGGAAGCGCTGCGCAGCTAACAGCGATAAACGGTCCGTCCCTCCGCGGCGAGAGGTCATGAATCGCGTGGGCAACGAGTTCCTTCCCGGTGCCCGATTCGCCTTCCACGAGCACGTTGCTCTTGACCGGAGCCATCTGCTCGATCTTCACAAGCACTTCTTGAATCGCCGGACTCTCTCCAGAAATTCCGGTACGCCGCTGCAACCTTCTCCGCTCGACAAGTCGTTGAGTAACTGCTGCGACTTCGGATGCATCAACAGGCTTCATGAGCCAGGCTGTGAGACCCAAACGCCCAGCCAAAGTTTCGGGATCTGTTATCGGCGCCTCAATAAGACCGAGGGTCGAGATCGAACGATCGCGCGCTAGACCAATCAGTTTTTTTGCGGTGTGCTCCTGAAGGGCGCCGGTCAAGACCACTACGTCGGGTTCCGATTTCCGTAACACACCCGAGACGTCATCCACCGACGACACCAGCACTGTGTCAAAACCGACTTCCTCGAGTTGGGCGTTTGCGCGAACCGCCGCTTCGAGATCGTCCATTGATATGAGAACGGTCGTACTCATGAATGATCAGTGGGTTCGCCACGAAGCAGCTGGACGGAGTGCTCAACTAGGGGATCGAGCGTCCTGATGCCGTCCTTTACACCACCAAGACTTCCCGGAAGGTTCACGATCAGCACTCTGCCACGAACGCCTGCCGCTCCACGAGACAACACACTGCGTAGGACATTCCTGCGACCGTCCGCCCGTATCGCTTCTGCAATGCCAGGCGCTTCCCGTTCCAGTACAGCTAGAGTCGCTTCGGGTGTTACGTCTCGCTCTCCAAGTCCTGTTCCACCTGTCGTGATGATTAAGTCTGCAACACCATCATCAGCCCATCGGGAAAGCTGACTTGCAATCATGTCACTTTCATCGGGAACGACTTCGCGGGCGGCCAACGCATAGCCTTTCTTGTCAATCCAAGTCGAGATTACCTCTCCCGACTCGTCGACACGCTTTCCAGCGGCTACCCCATCGGATACGGTCAGCACGGCCACAGAGATAGACATTACGATTATCGCGGCATCAAGACTTCTTGTTCCTCACGCTCCCGTCCTTATAGAACGGCATCGCTACCACCTCGGCCCGAACCCGCCGACCGCGACAGTCAATCTCGATCACCGTACCTGGCGTGGCCGAGTGGGTTGGGAGATAGGTGGTGCCGATAGGGATCTGTAGGCTGGGGCTGAATCCGCCGCTTCTGACGACCTCGATCTTGCGATCGTTGAGGTATACGTCGTAGCCCTTTCTCGGAATCGCTCCTTTTCCAGCAACCGAATAGCCGACCAACTTGCGAGTCACGCCACCCGAGTTCTTAATTCCGTCTAGCGCCACGTGCCCTGTAAACGGGGCGCCCTTATTCAGTTTGACAATCCACCCCAGCTTCGCCTCGTAGGGATTGGTGGTGTCATCGATATCGTTGCCGTACAAAGGATATCCCATCTCAAGTCGCAGTGAATCCCGCGCCCCCAACCCAACCGGTTGAGCGCGTCCTCTTCCAGCGAGCGACCGCCACATCACTTCTGCATGAGCCGGTCGAAAGTACAACTCGAACCCATCTTCTCCGGTGTACCCGGTGCGCGAGATGAAACAATCGATTCCGCCTACCTGTCCTGCTTCGACGTGATAGTAACCGATGGCCGTTACATCTGTTCGTGTCAAAGATCCGATCAGTGCTTCACTCTCTGGGCCTTGAATCGCCAAGAGCACGACATCATCAGATATATTCTTCAACCTGGCGTTGATACCGGCCTTCTTGCTAACTACGTATTCCCAGTCCTTCTCGATGTTGGCAGCGTTGACAACCATCATCACGCGGTCATCGAACCGGTAGACGATGCAATCATCCACGAAGGTGCCTTCGTCCGTGAGCATTGCCGAGTATTGAGCCTGCCCGTCAGCCAGGGCCGCGACATCGTTGCACGTGAGGCGATTCACAAAGGCGTTGCGATCCGGACCCGTTATCTCGAACTCACCCATATGGGAGACATCGAAGACACCAACTGATTTGCGGACTGCAAGATGCTCCTTAGTGATGCCCGTGTCATATTGCACCGGCATCTCGAATCCGGCGAACGGCACCATCTTGGCTTTGTTCTCTATATGAAAGTCATAGAAAGGGGTACGACGCAAGATCTCTCCGGCCATGCTTATTCTTTTCACCCCATCAAGGTTGCGAGTAACGCTTTTTGGGCGTGCAGTCGATTTGCCGCTTGCTCGAATACGCGAGACTGCCGACCTTCGATGACTTCGTCGGTCACTTCTTCACCGCGGTGCGCGGGCAGACAATGCAGAAAAATCGCATCTTCGGCCGCTAGACCCATGAGTTCGGAGTCGACCGTATAGCCTGCAAACACGCGGGCTCGGTCATCGGCCTCCTCTTCCTGACCCATAGACGCCCATACGTCTGTGTTCACTACGTCCGCGCCGTTGACCGCGTCTCTAGGATCGTCGAACAAGTTGACTTCCGCACTCTGCCTTGCGCGATCCAGGATGCACTTGTTAGGCTCGTACCCGCTTGGACATGCCAAACGCAACCGAAAGCCAAGTAGGGCGGCCGCATTTAGCCACGAGTTGGCCATGTTGTTACCGTCTCCGACCCACGCCACAGTTTTTCCTTCCCATCCGCCGAGCGCCTCGGAGACCGTCAAGAGATCGGAAAGCACCTGACACGGATGAAGCAGATCGGTCAGACCGTTGATCACCGGAATAAGTGCGTGACGTGCTAGCTCGACCACATCCTCGTGATCGAAGGTCCTGATCATGATTCCGTCCACGTAGCCCGACAGGACGCGAGCGGTATCAGCGATCGGCTCGCCACGGCCTAGCTGCATGTCTCTGGCAGATAGAAACAGCGCGTGCCCTCCCAGCTCGTACGCACCCACTTCAAAGGACACCCTCGTTCTAGTACTGCTCTTAGCGAACACCATGGCCAGCGCCTTCCCCGCGAGCGGGCGGTCGCTGTACTCACCGGTCTTCATTTTCGAGGCTAGGCTCAGGAGACCGGCAATCTCCTCACAGGAGAAGTCGGACATCTCCAAAAAGTCCCTTTTCGGCATGCTTTAGCTCATCAGTAGGTCAAAATGACAGAGTGGGGAGGATATTAGCTCGCGCAAGTACTACCTGCAAGGCGCAATCGGTCGAGAGCTGCCTAGAGGATGTAGTTCCTGAGATCTTCATCCTCGACGATCCGGATCAACCGATCTCGCACTCCGGTCTCGTCGAACACAATATTCTTGTCGGGCATATCTGGGAGCTGGAAGAGAACATCTTCGAGGAGCGTGGTCATCACGGTATGTAGGCGCCTAGCGCCAATATTTTCCATTTGCTCGTTCATGTGCATCGCAAGTCTGGCAACCTCAGCAATACCCCCCTCCGTGAACTCGAGTGTTGCTCCTTCGGAGGCGCACAACGCTTGATACTGTTTGACAAGCGAGTTCTCGGGCTCAGTCATGATGCGGACGAAGTCGTCACCGGTCAGGCTTGACAGCTCAACCCGAATAGGGAACCGACCTTGCAGTTCCGGAATGAGATCGGACGGCTTGGATACGTGGAAGGCACCAGCCGCAATAAACAGAATATGATCGCTGCGCACGTAGCCGTGCCGCGTCTGTACCGTAGATCCCTCCACGACCGGTAGCAGGTCGCGCTGTACACCCTCTCTCGAAACGTCGGGCCCGGCCTGCCCTCTCTCTCCTGCAATCTTATCGAGTTCGTCTATGAAAATTATTCCATGATTCTCCACCCTATCCAGCGCCTCATTGACCACGTCATCCATGTCAACGAGCTTCTTGAGTTCCTCATCGATCAAAAGACGTCGTGCTTCGGCGATCCGCACCATGCGTCGCTTTGTGCGTTTGGGTAGCAAATCCTGCAGCATCTCCCCAAAATTGATGTCCGGCGAGTCCATGCCGGGCTGAGGTTGCATCATGTCGATAACCGGAAATATCTGCTGAGACACCTCGATCTCTACTTCGCGATCCTCCAACTTCCCGTCCTTGAGCATCTTGCGAAGCTTTTCCATTGTACGGCTACGACGTTTCTCGGTAGCCTCATCGTCATCAGCAGACTCTTGGTGTATGTCCCCGCTGGCCGATACCACGAACAGTTGTCGGGCAGATTCTCCATTCGCTTCGCTACCCGCACCACTCTCGACGCTGCCATTCTGCGCAACCGGCTCCGGCGGCGCGACCGGTGGACTGGGCGCAGGAAACAGTAATGTCAGTAACCGATCCTCGACACGTCGCTCAGCAGTCGGGAACACATCGTCTTCACGTTCCCCGCGCACCATGTTGATTGCCGCGTCCACGAGATCACGGATCATTGATTCCACATCTCTACCCACGTAGCCCACCTCGGTGAACTTCGACGCTTCCACCTTGATAAACGGCGCACCGGCCAGCCGAGCCAACCGACGCGCAATTTCTGTCTTACCGACGCCGGTGGGCCCGATCATGATGATGTTGTTGGGCAGGATCTCGTCGCGGATTTCTTCCGGCGCCTGCTGTCGCCTCCAGCGGTTACGTATCGCTATCGCCACGGCCTTCTTTGCGTCACGCTGGCCGACGATATAACGATCTAGCTCAGCAACAATCTGCTTCGGTGGCAGTTCCTCTAACCACGGCAGGTCGTCCTCGCCCTTCTCTAGGGTGAGTTTCGAGTCAATCTTAGTCGAATCAGTAGCCACCAGTCATGCCTCGCAAAACCGTTATTTCAGTTCAAGAATGTTGATATTTCGATTCGTATACACACAAATGTCTGCTGCGATCTCCAGGCTCTGCTGGACGATCTCTTTGACAGATAGCTCGGAATTTGCTCGCAATGCTCGCGCTGCGGCAAGTGCGTAGTTGCCACCACTGCCTATCGCTAGGATCCCGTCATCCGGCTCGATCAGCTCCCCACTACCGCTAACTACGAACGAATTCTCCCGATTTGTCACGGCCAGTAGTGCTTCCAACCGCCTTAGCACACGGTCGCTACGCCAATCCTTGGCAAGCTCCACCACTGCTCTGGAAAGATTCCCAGGAGAGCGTTTCAGTTTCTCTTCAAATTTTTCGAACAACGTAAATGCATCGGCTGCCGCCCCGGCGAAGCCCGCCAATACGTTTCCGCCGGAGAGTTCTCGTACCTTAGTTGCATTTGCCTTCATAACGGTATCACCTACAGTGACCTGACCATCTCCACCCATGGCCACCGTTCCATCCCTCTGCACGCTCAGAATAGTCGTGCCGTAAAACACCGAACGTTCACGCATCCTTTTCTCCTGGTCCTCCAAGTCACACTACCTGCTACCCACAGGCATTGCGATTTCACCTAGGCTCGTGGATGAGCCTGGTTATAGACTTTTTTCAATCTTTCTACACTGGTATGGGTATAAATCTGGGTCGTGCTCAATGATGCATGACCGAGTAGCTCCTGCACTGCCCGCAAATCTGCCCCAGCATCCAGCAAATGAGTTGCAAAACTATGCCGCATACTGTGCACTTTGAATCCCGAACTCTCGTCGAGCACACGCAGGAATTGCCCCACAATGTACTGTACTCCTCTGGCCGACAACCTTTTCCCCCTGGTCGAAAGGAACACGGCCTTCCGATCGTCGCTTGTTGAATTGGGCCTGGTCAAGAGTTTGTCTCGCTTGGCGTAATATCGCCTGAGTGCTTGCAGAGCGTGAGTGCCGACCGGAACTATTCGCTCCTTTCTTCCCTTACCCCGTAATTTTACCTGCTCCGACACGACGTCAATGTGTGGTAGATCTAGTCCCGCCAACTCCGACAGCCTCATGCCGGTCGAGTAGAACATCTCTAGAATGGCCAGATCACGGGCAGATTTGAAGCCACCATCGTTGGCCAGGGACTCTGCGTACTCAAACATCATGTCCACCTGTGCCCGGTCGAGTACGGCTGGAAGTTTTTTTTCGAGTTTCGGAAGCCGCACGCTTGTCGGTGCGCTGACTTCGACTCCATAACGGCTATTCAGAAACCGGTAGAACGTCCGTAGAGCTGAAATCGCGCGCGTGACCGATCGCTTGGCCAGATGCCTGCGTGTAAGTTCTCCCATGAATCCGCGCAGAGCCAAACGATCGATTGATGTCCAATCCCATTCCGTAGCGCCACCGAAGTACTTGTCGCAGAACCGGCAGAACGCACCGATGTCCCGGCAGTACGCGGTGACAGTATTCGGCGAATCATTGCGCTCGTTGGCCAAGAAACTCCGAAACTCAGCGATTTCGGGACGGCCCGCTCTACTCATACAGAGACAGGCGCCAATTGCTGGTTAAACAGCTTCATCGCCGCTAACGCTCGCTCAGCCAACAACTCCTTCCTACGGCGCTTGTCACGCACGCGTTTATCGAGGGATGGCAAGAGTCCGAAGTTGGCATTCATCGGCTGAAAACGGCTCGCATCTGCCTCTCTGACATACCGCATCAAACCACCCAGCATGGTTTCCGGCGGTGGGATGACAGGTGGCGTACCCTCCAGCAACCGCGTCAAATTCAGTCCTGCGAGCAGCCCTGTGGCAAGCGACTCCGTATAGCCCTCCACCCCCACCAACTGGCCGGCGAAGATGAGACAATCATCGTCCTTCGCGGAAAGGTGTGGCGTCAAGGCAGCCGGCGTGTTGAGATAGGTGTTTCGATGTATGCTTCCGTAGCGCAAGAAGTCAGCGCTTGCCAGACCTGGCAATCGCTTGAGGATTCTCATCTGCTCGGGAATCTTCAGTCTCGTTTGAAAACCAACCAAGTTCCACATCTGACCGGCTCTATCCTCCTGCCGGAGCTGTACTACAGCGTACGGCTCTCGTCCGGTTCGAGGATCCGGCAGACCAACCGGTTTCATCGGGCCAAACCGAAGTGTCTCTCTCCCCCTAGCGGCCATCTCCTCGACTGGAAGACATCCTTCGAAATAGACTACATCATCAAAGTCATGCCCATGGTACTGATCACCCTTGATCAGCTCATCGACCAACTCGTAGTATTGCTCCGAGTTCAGCGGGACATTCAAGTAATCGTCTCCATCACCCTTGCCATAACGCGATAGACGGTAAAGCTGAGAGTGATCGATGGAATCAGCACTGATTATCGGAGCAATCGCATCATAAAACGCGAGGGAGTCCTGCCCTAGGCGTTCTTGGATTTTCGCGGCAAGGTCGCTAGACGTTAGCGGGCCAGTCGCTACAACCGCCGGCGTGGGAAGATCAACTAAGTGAGTACGGCACACATCTATGTTTTGATGATGTTCAATCCGGCGTGTGACTTCTCGGCTAAACTCATCTCGATCTACTGTCAACGCTGTGCCACCCGGGATGCGCACCGTGTCCGCCACGTTCAGAAGCAAACTACCGAGAATCCGCAATTCCGCCTTCAGCAGGCCGTGCGCATTTACTACTTCCATCGATTTGAAGGTGTTGCTGCAGACGATCTCAGCCAGGCGATCGGTCTTGTGCGCTGCCGTCTCCATTACCGGGCGCATTTCCTTCAGTGTTACACGCACTCCCCGCTCTGCAAGCGCCCAGGCGGCCTCACAACCTGCCAGCCCACCACCGACCACAGTTGCGTTCACTTTGGAGTCGGGCTCTCGATCTCCTCTGGAATGAATTCGTGCTCGCAATCGAGGCACTTGCGAAATTCGCCTCGTGCTTTGGTCGATCGCTTTTCCGCACCGACGTATCCGCACGAGGAACAAACGTCAGGAACGGGTCGATACCAGGTGGAAAAATCACATTTCGGGTACCGCATGCAACCGAAAAACGACCTGCCCTTGCGCGTCCGTCTCTCAGTAAGCTCACCCGCGCGGCACTTAGGGCACTTGACGCCAAGTGGGATCGGGCGAGTGTGCTTGCATTTGGGATACTTGGTACAAGCAAGAAACTCACCATACCTGCCTGTCTTGATAACCATCGGCGCACTGCACTCATTGCACACTTCATCGGTCGGACGATCCGGTACTTTGTCCTGCTTGAGCGGCTTCGTGTGCTTGCAGTCCGGATAATTGGTGCAGGCTATGAAGGGACCGAACCGACCGCTCTTAACCGATAGCTTGCCGCCACAGTCCGGACACGGCTCCTTCTCGAGATCCTCGACATCGAACGCCTCTCGAATCATCGCCTCCGTATCGACATTCTTGAGAGCTTCGGCGAAAGGACCATAAAACCTCTCCAGGACTTCGTCCCACTTTAATTCGCCCTCCTCCACCTTGTCCAGTTCAGTCTCCATCGCAGATGTAAACTCGACATTGAAGATGTCCGGAAACCGACTGATCAGTACACGTGTGACGGTCTCGCCCAGATCAGTCGGCTGGAATCGCTTGTTGGTAATGCGGACGTAAACGCGATCTCGAAGCGTGGAGATAATGCTACTGTACGTACTGGGGCGTCCGATGCCGAGGGCCTCTAGTTCTTTGACGAGACTAGCTTCGCTGAAGCGCGGAGGAGGTTCGGTAAAATGCTGCTTCGGCACGACCTCCATAACAGTGGCCTCATCTCCCTTCTCGAGGAGCGGCAGCGGAGCAAGGTCCTCAAAGGTCTTTCCCTCCTCAACCTCCTTTGCCTCCGCATACACTGCGTGGAATCCGTCGAACACCGGGACGGACCCTGTAGAACGGAAGAGGTGGCGGCCGATCTTGAAATCAAGCGTAGTGGTGTCGTATACCGCGGGTGTCATCTGCGACGCAACGAATCTGCGCCAAATCAATCGATACAGCTTATTCTGATCCGGTGTGAGATACTTGCGGACCTGTTCGGGAATGTGGGTCACCTCAGTAGGCCTTATCGCTTCATGCGCGTCCTGGGCCCGAGCAGATTTCTTCGTCGTGTAGGTGTTGGGTTTGGCTGGAAGATATGGCTTAGTGTACTTCTCGGTGATGAACGCGCGCACCTGATCTATTGCACTCGCTGCAACCCGAACCGAGTCGGTCCTCATATAGGTTATTAGACCCACCGCCCCCTCGGCTCCCAACTCTACACCCTCGTAGAGTTGCTGAGCACACACCATCGTACGCTTTGCAGAGAATCCCAATCGCTTCGCCGCCTCCTGTTGCAGAGTACTCGTGATGAAGGGAGGAGCAGGACGCTTCTTTCGCTGCTTCTTACTTACATCTGATACGACGAACTTGTTGCCCTGAACCGCCGAAACAATTTCTGTAGCTGCTTTCGCCGACTTAATATCTGGTTTGCGGCCGTCCAGTTTGTGTAGTTTCGCGATGAAGCGCTTTTCTGCGGCCTCCAACTCAGCCTCGATCGACCAATACTCTACCGGCTTGAATTGACGGATCTCCCTTTCCCGCTCAACAATCATTCGGAGTGCGACGGTCTGTACCCGTCCTGCCGACAGGCCGGCCTTGACTGACTTCCAGAGCAGAGGACTTGCCTTGTAGCCTACTAGGCGGTCGAGAATGCGACGAGCTTGTTGTGCCTCGACCTTCCGTCCATCAATCGGTTGAGGACTATCCATCGCCTTCGCAACCGCATCACGGGTGATCTCGTGAAACAACACACGCTGAATAGATCCAGAGTCACCCAGTTGCTCGGCCACGTGCCAGGCTATCGCCTCGCCCTCCCGGTCGGGGTCAGTCGCCAGGTACACAGCCGACGCACTCTTAGCCGAACGCTTCAGATCGGCCAGAGTCTTACCCTTCCCACGTATCGTGACGTACTTGGGACGGAACCCCTTATCGATCTCAACCCCCAACTCTCGCTGAGGCAGATCCCGAAGGTGGCCGACTGTGGCCTTAACAGCGTACCCCTTGCCGAGGTATTTACCGATCGTCTTAGCCTTTGTCGGTGATTCGACTATCACCAAGGCATTTTTTTTCGCTGCCATTGCTCTCCAATTAACTACGATGCCCTCTATAACACTTGCCAGACCCCTTATAACACTGCTCCATCAACCCACTATCAACAACGCTGGTGTAGAAGTGCCCGAAAGGCCCAGACGGAAAAGTCGCCCGCCTAGGCCTATCAGCTAACTTCATTATTTATAACCACTTAACTACTACACTCGGTTTCCAGCAGCTTACTCGGGCGGGAGCATATCTATCGCTAACCCTCACTGAGCGCAAGCGCAACCACTTCATCGGCTACCGTGACAACACTCTTGCCTTCGGTCGAGATCCAGTGATCGCACTGCGAATAGAACGACTCGCGTTCGGCCAGTAGTTCTCTTAGACGGTTCGTGGGATCGTGACCCACCAGCAAGGGCCGCGTGTCGTCACCCTCCAGCCTTTCGGCCGAGGTCTCCGGGGTTGTCTTTAAGTAGACTGTCAATGCTTTGCAGCCAATACCGGCCAGGTTTCCCGCTTGTGCGGCCCATCCCCCACCGGGAACGATTATCGAAGGGTCACCGGACAGAATCCGGTTAGTTTCCTCCCGCTCAATAGCGCGGAACTCTGGCTCGCCTAGAGAGTCGAAAATTTCCGCAATTCGGCGGCCCACTCGACGCTCGATAATGCGATCGACGTCAAACCAATCGGCTCCCGTTTTTTGCGCTACCAGCCGGCCTACACTCGACTTTCCGGACCCCGGCAGGCCCACGAGTACTACGTGACACTTCACTCGTGCTCTTCCTCCCGGCTCCGCCAGCGACTCTCCAGATGTTCAACATAGCACTCGTAGTTACTGCGCATCTCGTCCAGCGAGTCACCACCGAATTTTTCCGACATGGCGTCGCTCAATACCAGCGAGGCCATCGCTTCGGCTATGACGCCCATCGCCGGCACAGCTGTCACGTCCGAGCGCTCCGACTGGGCCTTGGCACCCATTCCTGTCTCGATGTTCACTGTGTCGAGCGGCCGACGCAAAGTAGATATGGGCTTCATTGCCACCCTCAGGATCAGCGGTTCACCCGTCGTCATCCCGCCCTCCAACCCGCCGGCCCGATTCGTGGTTCTGCTTACACCTCCCGTTCGCGCTCGCTCGCTGCGCTTGATCTCATCGTGCACAACCGAACCTCGATTGCGGGCTGAATCAAACCCCATTCCAATCTCGATTGCTTTGACCGCGGGAATCGACATGATCGCACCAGCGAGACGTCCGTCCAGTTTGCGATCCCATGAGACATGCGAACCCAAACCCACGACCGAATCACGAACTATGACTTCGACCACACCTCCTAATGTATCTCGCTCCTTCATGGCCTGGTCTATTGCTGCCACCATCGCCTCGCTAGCGCCTGGATCAAGACACCTGACTGGTGATTCGTCAGCCGTTTCGTTGAGCGGTGTCGGGAGTACCGGCAACGGTGGCGCCTTCACGGATCCCATCTCGACCACGTGACTTCCTACCTCGACTCCGAACTCCTTCAGAAGTCGACGGCAAACCGCTCCGCACGCAACCCGTGCCGCAGTTTCCCGCGCGCTCGCGCGTTCGAGAATGTCACGTGCGTCAGTACGCCGGTATTTTAGGACTCCCGCCAAATCAGCGTGTCCGGGCCGCGGTCTCGAAACCCGGCGGCGGCGTCTGGCAGACTGATCGCGGTCGGGTTCCGCAGCCATCACGTCAATCCAGTTATCCCAATCTTTGTTGCGAATTAGAAGAGCGATTGGGGATCCCAGCGTCTCGCCCGCACGCACGCCCGAGATGAACTCGACCGCATCGGACTCGATCTTCATTCTCGCCCCCCGACCGTACCCGGCCATCCGCCGTCGGAGCTGATGATCGATGTCATCAGCAACTAGCTGTAGTCCCGCAGGAATCCCTTCCAGAATCGCGACCAGCGCCTTCCCATGTGATTCACCAGCAGTTGTGAATTTGATCATACATACTACTCTAGCGCTACAGCGCAGATGGGTCCAGGATCCTTTGCGAGGCGCTCCTCATAAACAAACAAGCCCGGATCAATCCGGGCTTGTTGTCTCAACAGAATCAGGTGGACAAACCACCATCTTCCACAGATCTACGGCTGCGATCCGCCAAATCCGGAGACGGGGAACGTATTTGAGATGCTGGGCAGCCGGACCGTTACCACCCCCCTTGCCGTCACGCCAACCAGGATCTGCTCGTTGGTGGGCAGTTTGGCGACTCGCAGCGGACCAATAATTGGGTCTCTGATCGGAATCGTCGCTACTTTCCCGAAGAAGAACGTGTCGAACACGTCGATCTGCGGAGCTTCGCTCGCCAAGAAAACAAAGCGGTCGTTGGGGTCGAGCGTGCCGCCGAACGTGCCCGCGGTTCCCCCAACTCCGGCCTCGAACGCGTGATCAAAGTTCAGGTCCATGCCCGGATTGATACCGCTCTGCGAGATGAGACCCTTCAACCGTAGGGATTCATTCAGCACGTACACGGAGTCCGTTGTACGGACCATATTCGTCAACCCGTTGAAGTTGACCGCTATCGCCGTAACCGCCGTTGCGGTATTACTGATGAAGTCGCGTACCCGGAAGCTCGGTGTAACTCCATTGTCTTCTTCGAACGACCCACTTAGAGAGATCGTGGTGCTGGGAAGAACGATACTGCCGGTACAAACTCCGGTCGTCAGGCCTGCTTGCGAGTTGTAGCCAATCGCCTGCGCAAACGTCTCGCCGCCTACGAGCCCCCCCTCACCGATCAGGGCATGGGTAAAGTCACCTGAGTTCCGAATGAACGTCGTATCGCGGAACACCAGTCTATCGATGTCCACAAGACGCCCACATGCAGCCGCCAGGAGCGTATCTGGAATCGCAGCGGGACCACGATCGGAAATCACCCGGAGTGTGTCGAAGTCGGGCGACGGCAATACCTCGGCATGCTCCCAGAAGAAATGGCCCGATGGCGTTGCGGAGGTCAAGTTCTCCCACCGAACCGAACCGCGCAGCGACAGGCCGCCCTGGCCTATTGTAGGCGTGGTCGAATAGACCGCAAGGATCTGATCGGCGGCGCAGGCCCCTACTCCAGGTCGGCATGTCATGCCAAGGAACTGGGGTCGATCAGAAAAGTCGTTTCTAGTAAACTTTATCTGAATGATCGATGTTTGAACGTCTAGCTCGGTGGTAACTTGGTCCACTAGAAAGTTGGGTAGTGAGTGACGCCGAACTTCCCGGCGCAACCTAAGGTCGACGATCGATAGATCGGTGCCGCCCGAGTTCGCTATCACTACAGTGTCGCCGGCAGCACCGCTTGCATTGCCCGGCCACAGCGCGATACCCCACGGCCTGGAACCCACCGGAATGCCACCGGTTACAAACGATGTGTCGGCTACCTGGAAGATCTCCAGCCGATCGAGATCAACGTTCGTCAAATAAATCTCGTTCAGGTTGCGGCTATAGATCCCGTCGACAATTCGGCCCCCGGCAGGGAGCGGCTTCGTGACACCATTGACGACTGTCACAGTGTCGATTCTCGTCGGACCACCCACCGCTCCACCTATTGTGGCGGATCCTGTGTTACCGGCTGCATCAGTCGCTGTGGCACCAACGAGCAGGGTCTGCGGTAGGCTTGCGAAGACGAGGTCTAGCGGGAAGGTCTGGCTCACATCGGTGAGTCCGCTGAAACTCATGGTACCGCTCTTCACGGGAGTGCCGTCCAGCAACGTGGCAGTATACGCGATCTGGTTTACCCCGCTCGGGTCAGTCGCTTGTACTGTTATCGAGTCGCTTACCTCAACGCGGCGCGCGATCTGGAAATCTACCAGCGGCGCCTGATTGTCGTTGCCAACCGACTGGACTGTGACCGTAAGGGGCGTGGCCAATGCTGTTCTGCCGCTCGAATCGGTCGCAAATGCAACGATGTCGAATGTTCCGTTAGAGGCGCCCGAGGGAACCGCAAGTGTGTCGAGGAAGTCAACGGTGTCAGGCAACGGTGAGCCACGCAAGATCGATACACTGTCCGTTACAACGCCAGTCACCACGTAACCGGCCTGGGTTATGCCGTCTCGTTGAATCGCCAAGACCTCAACCGGGATCTGCAATCCGGGCGATGCAATGGCACCGACATTGGGCTTGAGCAATTGAACCAACAGAGCGTCGTCGTTCACGAGGAAAACGGAATCCTGTGTGGTAGCCGTCAGATCGCTGCCGTCCGTTACCGTAGCCTGTATGACGATGTTGCCGCCAGAAGTGGAAGTCGAGGAAAGCGAGATCGTTACGTCGAACGAAACGGACGTAATGGCCGTTGTAAAGACGGTGTCGATCTGGGCGCTGTGACCGCCGCTCAGCAGAATGTTTATGTTCTTGATGCCGAGATTGTCGGTGGCGGTGATTCCGAAGCGAATTCCGCCAGCCAGAGTCAGAGTATCGCCCGCAGTTTTCTGGATTGAAATAGACGGACTAAACTGATCGCTTTCAAAGCCCGGCTGGAACTGCTGTTCTTCACATCCAATTGTGGCCAGCGTCAACGCGCTAGCCGCGACTCCGCAGAGTAATCGAGTTCGCACGGTCTCCCTCTCGTTAGCTCCCACGCCTACTGGCCAGGCTGATCCAACACGTGCGGCGTTACAAGTATCAATAGATCGCGCCGCTGTTCACGCCGAGTCGTAAACCCGAACAGACCCCCCACCACGGGCAGGTCTACAAGAAATGGGATACCGCTCTTTGCCACCGTGATCTCTGTCACAGTAAGTCCACCGATGACGGCTGTCTCTCCATCGTCTACGAGAATCTGGGCGCTAACTTCCTGAGTTTGGAAGGTAAATCCAACATCTGCCGGCGCAGCACGTATCGAGGAGTTCTCAACAAAAACCTGCATCAGAACTTGACGGTTGTTGGTAACGTGCGGTGTTACTTTCAGTTGGAGACCCGTCGGGACGATCTCCGTCACCGCCCTTGGTGCTCCAGTACCCGCACCAGCTACTGAACTCGCATCTATTTGTCGGATCGGCGTTCTTTCACCAACCAATATGTACGCTTCCGTATTATCCGCTGTAGTCGTGAGCGGTTCGGCCTGCAGATCGGCGAGTTCTACTCTCTGAAGGGCGTCGACGAACGAGGTCAGGTTGAAGCTTCCTATAGCGGTTGAGAATATCAGTTGCAGTGCCGGGGAGGCGACCTCAGCATTGGCGTTTGCTATACCGGCCAAAGCATTGCCACCCAAATCGACGACATTGACATCCCGACCGAACGAACCCGTGGCTCGCACCGCATCCGGCACTCCGTCGCCATCGGTGTCGACTGCCTCCGTTGTGGCCGGGTCGGGCCGTTGAACCAGCCTATTAAAGAACTGGTCGGACGTCCCTAGATCATACTTGATCCCCAAATCTTCGATATCAGTACGATCGACGAAAATGAGCTTTGCTTGGATCGACACTTGGGGTGTTCGCACGTCGAGCTGGTTCACGAGGATCGTATCAGCTTCGATACGACTCTCTACATCAGTGATTATCAGGCTGTTCGTTCCGGTATCCGCAACAATCTTACCGCGACTGGACACCAGCGAGGCCAACGAAACGGCCAGTGCCGTAGCTCTGGCATAGTTCACCGACTTAACCACGGTCATCAGCCGCTCTGTGGAGTCGCGGGCGGCTAAAGTTGCACGGCTGTCAACGCGGAGGATTCCGGGAGGATCTTCAGTCGCCGTGAGGCCGTGGGACTCGAGGATGATTTGGAATGCCACATCCCATGGTTGATTCTTGATTGTGGCAGTGATAGTAGCGTCAATATTCTGACCAATTATGATCGACTTGCCGCTGAATTCGGCAAATGCGTTCGCCACGTCATGAAGATTTGCCTGGTCATAGGTCACGGTCACCCTTGGCTGCTGCGACTGTGGCATCCCGCTTGATACCGGCGCAAACATGGTACGGGTTTCCGGCTGCGCCTCAGCGAGTTCCACCGGAGATGCACGCCCCTCAAACGATGCAGTAGACCACGCCCCGAAGCTCTGGTCGGATCCGAACGTGATGCGAATGGCATCATCGGAATGCTCAATCTGGTAGTCCTTGAGCGACTCCAGATTGATAACCACCCGTACCACATCAGGCCGGAGTTGGGAGTACCGAATATCCAGAATCCCACCACGGTTCCTGCCATCATATTGTGTACCGGGTGCCCTCAGCGTCGCTGAGGTGATATCCACCACTAGGCGCGATGGGTTGTCTAGCGTGAAATCTTGAACGCTCACAGTTCCCGTGACGTCGATAATCACCTGTGCGCGCCCGGGACCCGGCAACACGCTAACCGCAGTCACTTCTCCGGGACCAGTAACCTCGCTAGGCCCCGCAAGGGCTCGGGGCGCCGCCATGGTCATAACCAGGGCTGCGAGTATCAACCGCTTCATGGCATTCCCTCCTGCCTGCGCCTCTGGCGCAATACTACTTGACGGTCCATTCCAAATTCAGAGACGATCAACACTACCTGACCCGGCGTAATTTCCGCCACCCGCATGCGGCCCAACTCATCTCCCACACGCACTGCGTAGGCCTGGTTCTCACCGGCGGCACTGGTGTCTCGCAGCACCGCTACGCTGGTGGCCGGATACCTCGGATCGTAGGTAATGCTCGTCACACGGAGATCCTCTATCAGCGGGCGCACCTCGCCCGACTGGATCAACGAAACAAATGGGTTTCTACCGGATCCACGATACGAGAAGACCTCTCGCTGCAGTTCCGTCTGCCTCGACTGAACCGACGTGGTATCGGTAACGGGCGGTGGCGGTACCAGGCTCTCGGCTCCAGATTGCTCAGCCTCTTCGCCTCCACACCCCAATGCAAGCCAGCCACACAGAGAAATCACAATAATTCCTTTAGCCGCCACCTGAACCTCCCGGGGCCGGCTGAGTTCGTCGCTTCACATAGGTCCTGATTTGAAACCGAGCCTGCACGATACTGCCAGTCGTATCGCCGAGACTACGTTGGTTTGCCGCCGTTGCGAGGGTCAGCGAGAGATCGTACGGCACCATGATTCTGGGCAGTCCGGCGATGTCAGACATCAGCACACCAAGATCGTTGTAATAACCATAAACGGTCCAACGAGAGCGATGAATGTCGAACGTTGCGCCTGTTTCCACCGCCAGCGGGTTGAACTCCCCCACCTTTACTCCGTTCCTCTTTGCTCCGTCCGAAATGTTATCGATCAGTGTTGCAACTTCGCTCTCACCTGTCGGTACCAGTTGTGACATCCGGTCGAGAGTTACTTCAAAGTCTTTCACTCGTTGGCGGATGCTCTCTACCGTGCCTTCGGCAAGAGCACTGCGCGCCGAGTCCACCCTTGCCTGCAAAGAATCGTTGCGGATCCGAAGTTCGGTTTGCTGCTGAATTGCCGGCCCCCTCCATAACATCCAGAATGCAACTCCTCCGCCTATCGCCGCGATGACTGCCACAACGAGCAGTGTCTGTCGATCCTTGGCTGTCATAGCCATGTCTTGGACGCCCTCCTCACTGCACTTGCTCCGCGAGCGGGACCGTTCGGATGAAGGCCGAGTCAGCCTCCTGGAACGTGGCTGTGATGGTGAAAGAAATCACTGCCTTGTCATTGTCCAAAACCTGCTGCGTTGCCCCAAATTGGATATCCGCTATCCACGGCGAGCTAGCGAGATTGCGAGTGAACCTCGTGTACCCACTCATGTCCGCCGTACGCCCGGCAATAGTGAACTTCACCGGCGGCCGGACTGTCTGATCGACCTCCGCCGTGATGTCCGGGGCTGCCGCTGGAATGAATTCCACGCTTGTTAGCCAGGTAAAGTCTGGTAAAGCCTTCGCCACTTCCTCCAGAATGTGCGGCCAGATGTACCGCTCTGAATCGATATCGCGAATCGACGCTAGTTGCGTCACCAGCGAGTCGCGTAGTCGTTCCTGACGCTGCTTGGTTCGGAGGAGGGTGCGGTATTGTCGGGCCAACCCCTCGATCCGGGTAGAATCCTCCTGCAGAACTCCAACGTTGGCATCCTCCGTGTAGTAGGTGTACCCAACGAACGGCAGCAGTATCATCCATGATCCAACCGCTGCCAACATCAGGGGATCGCGGATCTTCCCGGCGATCGCGCTGAAGTCGGGCAAGGACAGACCAGAAGAGGCCTTTTTCTTCTTCTTCCCCGGAAGCAGGTTGATTTCAATCATCGGAACGTGACCTTTAGCTTCAGTTCGTCCTGAGCGCTAGACCGGTAGCCAGCATCAAGAGCGGTGCCACTTCATCGACGTTGATCGTATCAAAGACGCCGTCCTCTACACTCAATCTTTGGATCGGATTCGCCACCTCCACGGGCATCTTCAACTTCTGACCCAGGACCTCCGTCAGTCCGGGAATCCGCGCGCCACCTCCGCAACAATAGATTCGTTGTATCGACCCGGCATCACGACTAGCCGATTGGAGAAAGGCAGACGCTCGCTCCACACCGACGGCAATCTCGTCTCCTCTGGTCTGAACAAACGGGTCCAGATCAGGCGACCGCTCAAAGCCCTTGAGCAAGCCGTCTGCATCGTCGGCGGAAAGACCGCGCTCCCGCTGAAGATCTTCACGAATCTTGCGCGTCCCGATGGTAAGATCCCTGGTCAGCAATGGAATGCCCGCATCCAAAACGTTCACATTCGTGAGTTCGTGTCCAATGTTCAGTAGAGCTACGACTCCCTCCATGGCCTCCGGATGGTTCAATTCGAAGGCGTTGTGCAAAGCAAAAGCGTCTACATCCACAATCGCAGACTGTAATCCGGCCTGGCTCAGGAGCTGAACCTTGTCCTCCACGAGATCTCGTTTCGCCGCCACCAGCAGCACGTCCATCTGGAGGCCCTCGCCCTCGGGGTCCAAGATTTGGAAGTCCAGTTCGACAGCCTCAATGTCGAACGGAACATGCTGCTGGGCCTCCCAACGAATCACCTCGAAGGCTTCGGATTCCTTCATTCGGTCGACCTGGATCTTCTTAATGATCACATCCCGACCGCCAACAGCGACCACCACCCGCTTTTGCTTCAGCCCAGCCGATTTGAACAGACCCTGAATTGTCTCCGACACGATGCCGGGATCCATGATCTCGCCCTCGACAATGGCGTCGGCCAAAACTGGAGTTACGGACACGCCGCTGAGGGTGGGCTCTCCTTTGCTGTGGTCGATGACCACGAGCTTCAGCAACCCACTCCCGATATCCAGACCGATCGTCTTACTACTTCCACCAAAGCCGAAAAGCGCCATATCTGCCTACAGATCAACGAGATAAGTGAGGTGCAAAGGCAAACTACAGTAGGGCCGACCGGCCAGTTTGTCAAGCTCCAAGATACTTTAAGCCAACTGCAACAACCTGCTGACTGGCCAGAACTTACGGGATTTCTACCCCCATTAGCCAGCCTCTTTCTGGAAGCAAAAAACCTTGCCCAGAGCCGACGAGAGCCTGCCGAGTGGCACACCGGGAGTACCGAACGACGGTGCCGCCAAGGATTTGATTGGGCCTGCCTGATAGCCCTGCCGCGACAATAGCTCCTAACAGATGAGCGCCATTACTCAACAGTGAGCCCGTCAGCAGAATCACGCCGTCGTACTCGACTCCTGCCTCCAGAGCCAGGTTTCCATCGACCACGAGAATACCCTGACCCCGCCCTTCCAACAGCTGCAGATCACCCATAGAGTAAACTAGCGGGAAGTAGTTTCCACAGGCTCCTGACCGATCATAAGGGTCGCCCCAATTAGTTGGGGCCGCGGTGATGCAGGTCGCATTTAGCGCAGTCGGCTGGATTCTTAGACTGCCGCCCGGGATGACGGTCGTGGCCAAACTCTTGAGATCAGCAAGGGTGATTCCGTCCAGGTCTCCGAGTATCGATCCTACCAAAGTCGAGTCAACAATCATCGGTGGGCTGCCGCTCACGCAGCTGCTGCTCAGACACCCAACCACCTGGGCTGTCGAGGAATCGGCAAAGGGTACTCGGATTGCCGGTAGGCTAGACGCGTCCGGAGGACAGATCCAGCCAAACGGAGCTTGATCGGAACCGTCGATCTGTGACCACTGATCTACTTCGGTTTGTACAGCGGTGGTAAGAGCCGCTCGAGCGGTAAAGTTGAGAGGATCGATTTGCAGCAATGCCCCGAGTCTCTGGTTGCCCGTGCCTACACCACTCGAACCCTCCGAGAGAACCAGGAACAACAGTTCGCTCGTTCTCGTAAGGTCGGCTCGAAACTGCCCGGGCCCAGCACCAATCCGACCCGAGAACGCAAGGCTCTCCCCAATTCTCAATCTGTTATGGACCACCGGGTTCCATCGACGCGCCGGCTCGAGAAGTCCCCATTCAGCAGCAGAAAAGGACTGTTTCAATTGTATGAGATTACGACCGATTTGGTGTTCCGTGAGGCCAATCAAGAGGCTCATGCTCAGGAGAGCCCCCACCAGAAACAAAGCGAAGATCGTAAGGACGAGGGCCGCCCCAGACTGCTTCCGACAACGGGCACTTCTGTTTTCAGTCCGAGCCATCGATCATCGCCGCGGGTTGTTGCGGAGCGCTATGAGCGTGATAAGTGAATCCTGCAGCACCTCCGCACCGCCTAGTGCCCGCTTGACTCTACTCGTGCCCACGCCCACGAGGGTAACACCGATTGCCACAACTCGTTCGGGTCTTGCAGTCTGGCTGCCTGTGGCATCGAAGTACTTGAACCTGAGACCCCTCAGCGCCAAAGGACCAGCGATTGGTTGGGTGGTGGTCCAGCCCAGCCCTTTCTTCCACTCTCGGGCCCCGAGCCACCACCTTCCGTCGGCACTGCGATAAAGCAGATAACGAATCTGCTGGTACGCTCTCACAACCGTCCCCAACCGTGCACCGGCTAGCTCTGTCGCACTCACCCCACCTAGACCCACGGCGATTCCCGGAGAATTCCCCGGGCACACTCTGCCATAACTAACCGAATGGACATCCGCACGTAGCCACACATTGTCAGGTTGGCTGTCAGCGCCGGCTCGGGCCCAGATAAGAAGCGAATCTCTCGCGGGATCGAGTAGACGGAGGCCGAGAATCGGCTTGCGGCCTATCTTTAGTTGTGAGCGAGTCAGATCCGGACTCTCGCAAAGGAACGAAACGCTCCTCGTTACCATGACGGTCAGCGACGTCTGCTCCATCCGGATTAGCTCGCTTCCCAGGGAGTCTACCGCGTCTAGTCCGCGCAAATCCATCTCGAGCGCTGATACGCCCTCTCGAAGGTTTGCACTGATGGCAGCCCGCTCAGCCTGTTCGCGGTAAAACCTTTGTACCGTCACTACTACTCCCCCAACCGCGGCTGCTACCAGCGACACCAACGTGAGCGAAACAACCATCTCTATGAGCGTAAATCCGTGCCGGTTCATGGTGCAATTCAACAGGGAATGGTCATTGCAAACGTGTCGATTTTCGCCCGAGACCACATCACGTTGCGCACAATCACCTGACCATCTACGATGCCATTGTTGGCGCTCCCCAGCGACCAGACTCCGCTCAAACCGTCTTCACTCCAAATTCCTCCGGCGATTCCCGAACAACCCAGACTTCGCCGCGCCTCGATTTGAGTCGCGACCCAGGCACTCTCCTTGGTGTAGCCGCGACCCTCGGCAGCCATGCGAGCGATTGGCGCCGCGCTCGAAAGGAAACCCAGCAGTCCTAGCGTCAACAAGAAGATGGCTACTATGACCTCGATGAGCGTGAACCCATCGCTGTTGCGTATCATCTGACACTCCCCCTCCCAAGAATCGGCCGGCCAACTTTGATTGGCTATGTTACCGCTCCTTGCGGCGAGGTACCTAACCGAATTCTTGCATCGAGGAGCCCATTTGTACGAAACCGACGGGGGCTGGGCCTCCGGGATGGTTTGTCCTGATTATTGAATGCATTGGGGAAGGTGTGCGTTGGAGACCCAACTAGTTACAGGCGGGACTCCCTGACTGGGTGGCAGGCGATGGCGCCGCAGCCGTTCCTATGAAGATTGCACACGTGGTGGCAAGGCCGGTGTAGGTGGCCGTCGCCGACCAGCCGGCGATGTCGCCACTTATCATCGTGATATTGACATTCTTGGTAGGCGCGTAATCAAACGCAGCGTCCGGCACCGTTCCGTTGTAATACCGCGTGTTGTCGTAATAGTAGCTCTCCTGAGCACTAGACAGGTTCTTGAGATCGGTCTTCATGGTGGCGACGTAGGCCTTGCCCTTGGTCGATGCAAATTTCGGTATAGCGACAGCGGCTAGAATTCCGATGATCACAACGACTATCAAGAGTTCAATCAATGTGAAGCCGCGTCGATCCATTCTGCATCCCTCCTTTCTGAACGCTGCGCCGGATGATATGTCCAAATCTCATCCGGCGCAGCAACTCAGGTGCACGTACTAAGAAATACAGAGGCTACCTAGCGGTTACCAGCACCCAACCTCGCCCTCGTTGGTGACCGCCCCATTCGGCGCCGCTGCACTGCCCACGAAGACGCCGCACGTCTTACCGGGAGCACCGGCATGAGTGGCCGTGGCGGCCCATCCCACCAGTGAGCTAGCACCGCCCGTAAGGTTGACGTCCTTCGTCGCGTTGAAGAGACTGTCAGCCTTGACCTGGGTGACCGTGCCATACGTGTTGTAGTCCGTGAAGTACGACTCTTCGGCAAGCACGAAGTTCTTGAGGTCGGTCTTCATGGCGGCCATGTAGGCCTTTGACTTGGTACCGGCGAACTTCGGGATCGCGATAGCGGCCAAGATGCCGATGATGACGACTACGATCAGAAGCTCAATCAGAGTGAAACCCTTTTTGCTGCGAAGCATCTACTACCTCCCGTGGAGTGAGTGCCCATCCGCCCGTTCCGGGGCATTGACTGCGACGACGAAGTGCAACCGGCATGCCACATGTGACTGCATCATGTAAGTGATTATTGGACAAGGTGTTAGGCAAGATGGTGGGGCGCATAAGTCGCCAAAAGATGGAGTCTTCACGGCTATTTGCAAGGCAATTTGCCATTCGCGACCCTGTCGAAATCGGCCTGGATTTTGGTTCGTTCGCTCTCCGGAGCGAGTTCCATGGCCGTGTCAGCTTGGGCCAGGGCAGTTCCACACCTCCCCGCACGGGCCGCCGCCTCGGCTGCCATCTTCCGCACCGCCCAGACCTTCGGTTCACGGCTGATCAGGATTTCGAGTACCGCTAGCGCGCTGTCGAACTGCTGGGCGTTCATCAGAACCTCGCCCCGGACGATGGCGATTCCCCTGGTCTCTCCGTGAAGCCGCGCCATAGCGTTCAGCACCTGCGTGGCCTCGCCGGTTCTGCCGGATCGCCCGAGGGACACGGCGAGGGGCAGCGCTGACGAGAGACGATTGGAGTCCAGAGCCACTGCCCTAGCAAGCAGGGGGATCGCTGGTTCATAGCGATCTGATGCCGCGTAGCGGAGGCCCATGTCCTCCAGCAGTTGCGGGTGATCTGGATTCAACCGAATCGCCGTACGCGTCTCTCGCTCTCCGGCGACGGAGTCTCCGCGTTCAAAGGCGAACCATCCAAGTGCCCAATGACTCCTAAAGGAATCTGGAGCGTCTTCCAACAGTTGGGCAAAAAACCGATCGTTGTCGTGCCAGATGGTTGCTCGCCAGACACTTCGCGCCGCAAAGAGGGCCACGGCGATAGCAACGAGGAACCCGAGCCGTCGCATTGAGCCTCGCGAACCCTCGGCCCCAATTTCCGGCACCATTACTCCGGCAACCACGAACGCCCATCCTACCGATGGCAGAAACAACAACCGTTCGGCCAGCAGGATCTCCAAAGGAACAAGCAGATTGGACGTGATCGATATGGTCACCAGAAACAGCGCCACTCCTGCAACCATGGTCGCCTTGTTTCGCTTCAGCCACACTAGCGCCAGAATCGTCGACCACATCACCAACGCCATGGCGTGATCGAATCCAAATGTCGCTTGCGGAACTAACTTCAGCGGCGAGTAGTCAGCGGATAGATGAACCGGAAAGAACAACAGCCTTAGCCACTCTAGCGAAACCGGCAGCATCACGATCGATCGCTCTAGAATCGAGCTTCGGCTCAAGCCCGTAGCTATTCCGCCCGCATCCGTTGCTTCGCCCACGACCTGGGCCCTGAGTACCAGATAGATCAAAGCCACGAGTACGACCGGTATCAACGACATCCATTCCCGGCGGACGATCTCTTTGAACCTCAATCCGCGGCGCCGAGCCACTAACCACCACAGAACCATGACCGCGCCCGGGAACGTCAACCCGTGTTCCTTGCCACCTAGTCCGATCGCGAATCCCAAAACCGCAGCTCCCAACAAGGCCGCTCTTGGTCCCGTCGCATCTCTGATTCCTCGCTCCCACATCGCCAGCATGGCCACGAGATATCCCGCTGCGGCTATTAATTCTGCCTGACCCACAATGTTGGCTGTGACTTCTACATGTACCGGATGGACCGCAAACAGTATGCCCCCGACCAACCCCACTGTGGGTGAAAACAAACGCACCCCCAACAACGCCACCAACCCCGTCACCAATCCGTACAGACCGATGCTAGCAACGTGAAAGATGGTTGCCCCACCACCACCCAAGGCCCACTCGAGTCCGAAGCCGACGAGCGCTGCCGGACGCCACATCGCCCCTCCCCTGTTCTGCGGCCAGTAGGTGGACTGCAACAACTCCTTTAACTGGAGATTGTGAACAACGTCGTTCTGCTGTACGACCCAGACGTCGTCGTACACGAACCCATTGGTGACCGATGGAAGTGTGACTACTACGGCCGCCGCTGCACTCACTAGGCAGGCCACGAAAGCAGGATTCTGGAAACGTCCCAGTCCGCTTGCCATTAATTCTCTAACGCAGCTGGAGGCGCGGCAATGTCCATGACCTTCGTCAGCACCGGCTGCCCATTCGGGTCTCCCTGGGGCGGTGCGAAACGCCACACCGGCCAGCCGCGGTATCTGGCAAAGAGCCGCGTATTCAATTGATATAGGTCGCGCGCAAACACGATGTCCGAGTCCAGGCCCAGCCGGTTGCGCCACGCCAGGTGACCAAAGAGAGTAAAGCCATTCAGATCACGCGTCATCTCCATTTGACAATCCGATGGAATCGGGCCTGGCCGAAGCCGCAGTGCCGGATCGGGCCAGTCCGCCCGCGGCCTGGGACGCACTCCGGATTGCACCGCGAACACTGCAAGACTATCGGCAAGCTCACCAGGCAAGAACTGTCCATTCTTCACTCTCTCAACAAAATGGTATAACTCACAGGAGTCGGCCTGTCGGAACACACTTTCGACTAACCCTGGCGGCGCTCCCACCCCCCACAGGTTCGTAACGATCCTGCTACTCCAGCTCTCGGGAACGATGACCAATGCCTTCTGTATCCCTAGTCGGGCCAACTCCTGTTCGGGGTGCCTCTTCAATACCGCCAGCTGTGACCGATAAGCATTCCAGCGAGCAGGGAGGAGGCCAACCCATCCCCAGACCATTACGATTGCCGCTGCGGCAAGCAGTGCCGTGTCGATCCTAACTGCCCTGTTCATTCGGCTTGCCCTCTTCCAAACCCATCGCCCTCCATGCGCCATCCCCACCACCACGAACGGGGCTGCTATATAGTAGAATCGTGGCCCAGGATAAAATCCAGAATGCCAGTAGAAGAAGTAGAGCAGGGGGCCAGCAAGGATCCCTCCTGCTACGACGAGACTCCTCCGGGTACGCTGTCGGCCAAAAATTGCCCAAAGTGCCAGTGGCAACAGCGCAGGAACAGGCCACTCGTAAAAATAGATGTGAAGTCTTCGAATGGCGGACGCCATGTTACTCAATCCAACAAGAGGAGTGTACAGCCTGCCCCACGGATCGATATGGAACCCCAACCCGATGTCGGGTCCATGCAGAGCGGTGTACCCCAGCGTCAGCGGTGACCCATACATTCGCCAGTTGATGTATCCCCAAACGAGCCCGATCGGAGCAGCTCCCAGAAGAAGCCATCCCACCGAGATTAGCCGTCGGCCCGTTGCAAACCACAGCAATATTGGAACGGCGACGACCACCGCATCCAGCGGTCGCGTTAGCGCCACAGCAGCAAGAAATAGCCCGGCTGCCACGATGTGCCTTCTCCGCAGCGACCGTGGAGTGAGGATCAAAACCCATGCAGCCAGGGCGAACACGAGGGCAGCTACGTGGTTCATGTACGTCGCCGACATGAACAGAGCCCACGCCGAGGACGCAAACAGAAACGCAGCAAACAATCCGGTTCTCTTTCCATAGAGGCCGCGTCCGAGCGCAAACACCAGCATCACCGATACACCGCCGAGAACCGGATTAACCAACCATTCCAGGTGGAAGCGCATGCCCGCCGCCAACAGCAACGTCTCACCCGGCGGATATTGTGAAACCCAGCCTGCCTCTGTCACGAAGGTCTGGGCAATTAGGAAGAACTCTGGTGGTTGGGGCACAGGAGCTGCCAAGCGGCCAGCGGCGAAAGCTCTGGCCTGCAGCAGCTGAGCCATTTCGTCTATGAGCTGAGGGTTTCGTGAGAAGGCGTCCACCATTGCATATGCCGAGAGGGCAGTGAAGCCTACGGAAAGCAATATGACCCACAACACGGGGGGCAGCCTCAGAAGCTTGTCCGGCAACGACGGAACGCGTCCGACTATGCGTCCGGCCAGCGCCGCCAGCACTACTACCACGAGCAAGCCGATGGTCCAAGCTTCGATCTGTGACTCCCACACGGGTCCTTGATCGAGGGCCTTTGTCCAACGAGCTATCGGGAGCGCTGGCAGAGCTAGGAGACCGGCTCCTATGCTCACCCACAACAGATGAGTGAGCGGCCGTCTCACTTACGAGAGCGTTTGCCGCTCAACAGATTGAACCGGATGATGTGCCAGAGTGCAGCTACACCGTCCTTCCAATCGATCTTTTTCCCTTCGTCATATGTGCGACCGCTGTAGGTAATCGGCATCTCCCATATGCGGGCTCCGCACTGGGCCAGTCGCGCGGTAAGTTCGACCTCTATTCCGAACCTGCGCGACACGAGCGGCAAGCTTTTTAACACGTCCGCCCTCACCATCTTGTAGCAGGTCTCCATGTCGGTGAGATTCAGATCGGTCAACATATTGGACAGCAGAGTCAGGAGTTGGTTCCCGATCGAGTGCCAGAAGTACAGTACGCGTCGGGGTCCGGCGTGGAATCTACTGCCGAAAACCGCGTCCGCCCGCCCAGTGCGTATTGGATCGAGTAGCATGGGAAACTCGCTGGGGTCGTATTCGAGATCTGCATCTTGGACCACTATCACGTCGCCCGTTGCTGCTTCGATACCTGCCCGCACTGCAGCACCCTTACCTTGGTTACCTGTTTGATGAATCACGCGGTATAGCAAGCCTGACGCCAGAAGCCGGTCGAGAATGTCACCACTGGAATCGGTCGATCCGTCGTTCACCGCAACGATCTCGAGCTGTAGGGGAACATCATGAAGACGATTGACCGCAGCTTCTATTGTTTCCTCTTCGTTGTAAACCGGAATGATCGTCGATAGAACTATCTCGTTCCAATCGGACGGAACGCTCAAGAGGTCAGCCTCACTCCGATTCGCCGTCATACCGGGCGAGTTTTCTGTAGAGCGTGGACGGATCGATACCCAGCACCTCTGCCGCCCGCGTCTTATTGCCACCTTCACTCTGAAGAACCCAGTTAATGTAAGCTCGCTCGACCGTGTCCAACGTCGGATTCTCGTGCGGACGATCTGCTACAAGTGGCTGTGGTTTGGGATTCCTGATACGAGCGGGTAACATATCGACACCGATCTCGTCGGACGGACTCAGGATCGCAGCTTGCTCCAATGCGTTCTCGAGTTCTCGCACGTTGCCCGGCCACTCGTAGGCCATTATCGCGTCAACGGTGTCCTGACCGAGATGTTTAGTGCCGGCGGACGCCCGCGAAGCGAATTTTTCCAAGAACGCTTTCGCTAACAATACGATGTCATCCCCACGTTCCTTGAGAGGTGGGAGATGTAGTGTGATTACGTTCAAGCGATAATAAAGATCTGCTCGGAAAGTCCCGCGGCGGATCTCTTCTTCGAGATCCTTGTTCGTGGCCGCTATCACGCGAACGTCTACCGGCACCGGATCCGTACCGCCTACCGGTAGAGCCTCACGTTCCTGTAAGACTCTCAGCAGTTTCACCTGTGTAGAGGGTTTCGTCTCGGCAACTTCGTCGAGAAAGAAGGTTCCTCCACGGGCAGCCATGAACATTCCCTCCTTGTCGCGATGGGCGCCCGTGAACGATCCCTTGACATGCCCAAACAGTTCCGATTCCAGCAAGCCTTCGGGCAAGGCTCCGCAGTTGATCGAAAAGAAGGGGCCGTCGCTACGCTCCGACAGTTCGTGAACGTAACGGGAAATAACTTCCTTACCGGTGCCACTCTGACCCAAGATCAGCACAGTGGAGTCGGTCGGCGCCACCTGCGCTGCGAGCTTCATGACCTCCAAGAACGGCTTGGCTTTCCCAAGTGGTTCCACCGACAACGACTTCTGGCGTCGCCGGATTTCTCGCTTCAAGTTCTTGTTCTCTGTCTGGAGCTCGCGAGTTTGAGCCGCACGTCTGCACTGGTTGACAAGAAGGTCGTTTTCAAACGGTTTTTGAATGAAAGCGAATGCGCCGTCGTTGACGGATTGAATGGCACTCTGAAGATCGGCGTGCGCGGTCATTACGATGACCGGCATCTCTGAATCCAGATCGCGCGCGTACTTCAGAATGTCCAGACCGGATATCTTCGCCATCTTTATATCCGTGAGGACAACGTCCGGAGTTGAAGAATCCAGTGCCTCTATTCCGGCTCTGCCACCCTGGGCCGTTTGCACGTCAAAATCCGAATTCTTGAATAAGATGCCGAGTGTTTCCAGAATCGCTGATTCATCATCGATTATGAGAAGTTTTGGACTTCGCTGGTTCACGAATTTACCTCCGCTGCTCTCTTACTCGGGAGCACGACAGTAAATGTAGTTGGGTCTGAGTCCGTCCAAATGACTCCCCTATGGGCCTGGACAGCGCGTTGCACTATTGCCAGCCCCAAACCTGATCCACCGTCTCGATCGCTAACGAACGGCTCGAACAGTCGATCTCGAAGATGTGACGGAATCCCGGGGCCGCTGTCTGTGACCTTGAGAAGCACACCGGTTTCGAGCCGAAACTCTCTCGGTAACTCACTGGCCTCAGCCTCTCGTAGTTCGACGGCTATTCTACATTTTCCGTTACAGACCTGGACCGCATTGAGAACGAGGTTTACGACCACACGGTGCAACAGATCCTCATCACCTTCAACCTTCACCGGCTGCGCATCCACCACTATCGTAACTCCATCAGTACAGTCGGGATGCTGCTGCACTACCACCACTGCATCCTTGACGACTTCGGATAACTTTATAGTTCGGCAGCTAGTTACGCGCACCCGCGAAAAATCTAGAAACTCTGTGAGAAGACGGCTCAGTCGGTCGCTTTCACGCACAACCAGGTTTACCAAAATACGCTCATCGTCGTTGGATCGTTCGGAGACGCCGAGTTGCTCCACCGACGACCGGATGGTTGCGAGAGGGTTTTTTATTTCGTGAGCCAGGGAGGCCGACAACTCTGCAACGGCCTCGAGACGCTCGGTCCGGAGGCGCAATTCCTGCAGCCGGCGTTGGTCGGAAATGTCAGTGAAGATCGCCGCAACCGAATAAGGTGCTGATCCTTCGGCGTCTAGAGGGGTGATCGTGAATCCTATGGGGAAAGGGCGGCCTTCTCGTAGTACCACGCCGTCTCCTCTGAGAGATCCTAGGCTTCGCTGTTGAGTGGCCTTGATTAGACGAGCCAGCTCCGGTGCTCTGTCACTCAACGCTGAAACGAATCCGGTATCCGATATATCTGGCCCCAGTAGATCTCTGGCTGCAGGGTTTGCGAACACGAGGTTTCCATCTCCGTCTACGGTAACGACTCCGCTACGGATATTGCGTAGTATGTCTCCCGCCTCGAGCGTAGCTCGCCTAGCTTCACGCTCGGCAACTTGAGCACGGCTCGCCAAGAGACCTGTGACCAAGAACACCCCGACGAAGACCGCGATCTGCAACCACACTGCGGACGTCACTGACACGTCCTGCCACCACACGATGTCGGCGACGTACAACAGACTCGCCAGGGTCGTGATGAGTAAGCTCGACGTCAGCGGCATTAGCACCGCGCTCACCGCAATGACGACTATGTACAAGGCCGGAAACTGGCTAGCAGGTCCGCCGGTCACGTGGACAACCGTGGTGACCAGCGCTACATCGAATAGGCTTTGCGAATAGAGAAACGTCCGACTCGATGGTTGGCCTCTTATTTCTGTGTACCAGAAGGCCCAGCCACTCAAAAGAACACTAGCGATGGCAGCTACTGCGATAAGTACGATTGTTTCCGGGGGCAAAGATTGGGCTTCGAAGGCTGCCGCGATAAAGATCGCGATCGCCAGGGTCACGCGCCCGACGTAAAGCCACCTGAGAAGGCCTTGGGCGCCCGGGAGGCGAGTTGAGCGTTCCTCTTTCACTATGCCGGTTTCCGGCCTCTCAGTGGAAGGCATGATCTATAGGTAGCGGTTCATAAACTTGCAGCGACTCAATACCGATCGGATGTCCTTGACACAGTGTGGCCCCGCCAGATACACAACGGACCTCACGTTGATTCCGTCCGTGAGGCCCGTTGGCTAGCCCATGTCGTGAAACTCCCTAGTCAACCGTCTGTATCATATCGAAGATCGGTAGGTACATGGCCACAATCATGCCGCCCACGATCACCCCCAAGAAGACGATCATGATCGGTTCCATCATCGACAATAGAGTTCCAACCGCGGCGTCTACTTCGTCATCGTAGAAATCGGCAATCTTGGTGAGCATTTCATCAAGACCGCCTGTGGCCTCACCAACCGCGATCATCGAGGTGACCATAGGGGGAAATACCTCGGATCTCTTCAGCGGCGCGGCAATCGTGTCACCACCGGCTATCGATCCGCGCGACTCCATCACTGCGTCGTGTATCACGCGGTTCCCAGCCGTTCGAGCCGTTATTTCCAAACCGTCCAGGATCGATACGCCCGACGCCAGCAGCGTCCCAAGAGTACGAGTGAAACGGGAAACCGCCGACTTTCGCAGGACATCCCCCAAAATAGGCGTCTTGAGCAATAGACGGTCTATGACCAACTGCCCGTCGTCTGTGGCGTAATACGCACGAAGAGAAAGAAACGCCACGACTCCGCCGATGATCAGGGCCCACCAAAAACCTTGGAGAAAGTCACTCAATCCGATTACGATGATCGTCGGCAATGGCAGAGGCACACCTGACGATGCAAACATTTCCTGGAATGTAGGTATCACAACAATCAGCAATATGAGAATTGCGATTCCCGCAACGGTAAAGATCACAGTAGGGTAGACCATCGCGCCCTTAACTTTCCGGACGATGGCGTCGTTTTTCTCCAAAAACGTAGCGAGCCGCAACATGATGGTGTCCAGAATACCACCGGCCTCGCCAGCAGCTACCATGTTCACATACAATCCGCTGAATGCGTTCTTGTGCTTGTCCAGGGCATCGGCCAGTGTATGGCCGCTCTCAACATCGTAGACGACTTGTTTGGTCACCTCCGATAGGATCTTGTTGTCTGTCTGCTTACCAAGAATATCCAACGCCTGTACCAATGGCAGTCCCGAGTTCACCATAGTCGCAAATTGTCGCGTGAACACTACGACATCGCGCGTCGGTACTCGGCCACCCTTCTTTTGTTTCTTTTTCTCTCTAACCCGGACCACCACCAACCGGTCTTTGCGCAACCGTTGAACCACCTGTTCTCTACTGGTTGCGTCGATTGTTCCGGTTGTCTCGTCACCCTTGGCAGTTCTCGCCGTGTATTCGAATACTGGCATTCGGTTCTCCTGCGTTTAACGTCGTCCCGCCATGGCAGCACCCTCCTCGCCCGGCACCGGTTCTCCCACCATCCGCAAAAATTCGTTCTGGTCAGCCACCACGCGCAGACATTCTTCCAGGCTCACGTCACGCGACATGTACAGTACGTACAGCGCGTCGGCCAAGGTTTGCATACCATGCTTCTTGCCCGCCTGCATCGCAGAATAAATTTGGTGTACTTTGTCGTCACGAATGAGTGCACGGATAGCCGGAGTTGCGATCATAATCTCGCACGCCATCACTCTACCTCTCCCAGACGCCTTCTGAAGCAAAGTCTGAGTGACGACTCCCTCGAGCACAAACGCCAATTGAGCCCGCACCTGGGACTGCTGATGCGCAGGAAACACGTCTATGACTCGGTTGATAGTTTCCGCAGCGGAGTTGGTGTGCAGCGTCGCAAATGCCAGGTGCCCGGTCTCCGCAATAGTCAGGGCAGACGAGATCGTTTCCAGATCACGCATCTCACCGATCAACACGACGTCCGGATCTTGACGCAGCGCATATTTCAGCGCGTTCGAGAACGACTGTGTGTCGGTCCCGACCTCGCGCTGGTTAACGATACATTGCTGATGTTTGTGAATGAACTCGATTGGGTCTTCAACTGTGATGATGTGCGCCTTCCGCTCCTTGTTGACCTTGTCGATCATCGCCGCCAGGGTGGTCGATTTCCCTGAGCCTGTTGGCCCGGTCACGAGCACGAGACCGCGTGGGCGCTCAGCCAACTCCGCTAACACCGGCGCCAATCCCAACTCATCAAACGTCTTGACCGAGAACGGAATCTGCCGAATGACCATGGAGACGCAGCCGCGTTGCTTGAAACAGTTGCCGCGAAATCTGGCGAGATTCTGAATCCCAAACGAGAAATCCAACTCATCCTCGGTCTCGAAACGCTTCTTTTGATTTTCGGTCAACACCGAGTACGCTATTTGCAGCGTTTCCTTCGGCGTCAACTGATGCTCTACTTTTGAGTTGCCTATTTCGCCATCTACCCGCAGCTTCGGCCGCTCGCCCGCTGTGATATGCAGGTCGGAAGCGTCTTGCTCTATCATTTCCTCGAGTAATGCCCTCAGGTTGATGGGTTCGCTTGCTTGAGTTGCTTCTGGAGTCATGGTCTCATCCCGCCGTTTCTTTCACTACTTCTTCTATCGTCGTAACACCCTTTTTTACTTTGACGATGCCATCCATCCGCAAGGTAAGCATCCCGTCAGAAACCGCTTGCTCTTGGATATCTGCTGTGGAGGCCCCCTTCAAAACCAAGCGCCGCACCGCCGGTGACATGAACATCACCTCGTACAGTCCTTGGCGCCCCTTATAACCAGTGTCGTCACAAGTATCGCACCCTGCACCCTTGAAGAAGGTAATCTCCTTTGCTTCATCCAAATCTACACCCAATGCATCCAGTTCATCATCACTGTACTGATACTCCTCCTTACAGTCAGCGCAAATACGGCGGATCAAACGCTGGGCCACGATCAGATTTACGGCACTCGCAACGTTGAACGCCTCAATTCCCATATCGATCATTCGCGTGATAGTTGAAGGAGCATCGTTGGTGTGCAGAGTAGATAGTACCAAGTGGCCAGTCAGTGCTGCTTTAATTGCGATGCTCCCGGTTTCCAGGTCTCTGATCTCACCAACCATAATGATGTTTGGATCCTGTCGCAGGAAAGCCTTCAGCGCCGCAGCAAAGGTCATTCCGATATCGTTTCTGACCATGACTTGGTTGATCCCGTGGATATTGTACTCCACCGGGTCCTCGGCAGTCATGATATTTACGCCTATCTGGTTTACCTGCGACAGAGCCGAATAGAGAGTAGTGGTCTTTCCCGACCCAGTGGGTCCAGTCACCAACACCATCCCGTAGGGGTTGAGGATGGCAGTCATTAGATCTTTCTCGGCCTGCGGTTCGAATCCGAACTTGGATAAATCGAGCGTAAGGTTGCCCTTATCGAGGATTCGTAGAACGATTTTCTCGCCGTAGATCACTGGTAGTGTCGAGACACGAAAGTCGATGACCTTTTTTGCCATCTTTAGCTTGATCCGACCGTCTTGCGGAACCCGCCGTTCGGCAATGTTGAGGGAAGACATGATTTTCAAGCGGCTCGTCAAAGCGGCTTTCAGCTTGATCGGAGGCTTCATGACTTCGAGTAGGGTTCCGTCGATCCGATATCGCACTCGGATTTCGCTCTCGAACGGTTCGACGTGTATGTCGCTAGCCCCGCGCTTTACAGCATCTGTCAAGATTCCGTTGATCAACTTTACAACAGGTGCATCGTCGGCAACCTGGGTCGGTGCCTCCTCGTCTTCTTCTTCCTCGATTACTTCGAGATCTTCATCTTCCTCAATATCTTTCAGAAGGTTTTGTAGCTGAGCGTCCGTCTGCTCGTAGTATTTCTCGATGGCTGTCCTGAGCGTGTACTCCCCTGCGATCACCGGAAATATGTCGTACCGCGTGATGAATTTGAGGTCGTCTACAACACTCATGTTGGTAGGATCGGACATAGCCACAGTGAGCGTCCGACCTTCACGCTTCAACGGCAGCACCGTGTGCTTCACCGCTACTTCGGTAGGAACCATCTTGATGATCCGCTTGTCTACCTCAAAGCGGCTCAAGTCTACAGCAGGCATGCGGTACTGGCGAGCCAACATCTTGGTGATCTCGGTCTCTTCAACAAGACCCAGCTTCACCAACGTGTAGCCCACGCGCATGCCGGTGCCCTTCTGCTCTGTGAGCGCCTGTTGGAGCTGTTCTCTCGTAATCAGGCCTTCACGAACAAGAAGATCGCCGAGGCGCTCACTGCTAGCCGCAGCTGTTGCCATTACAGCCCTGGTAGGAACCGGTGGAAAGTTTTGTTAACTCGTTTGAACCCAAGGGGTAAAGTACGGGCGGTAAAACAGGTGTCAAGGCACGATGACCAGCTTGCGGAGCCGCTCCATTGTAGTCATACCAATTCCCTTCACTCTCGTCAGATCTTCTACCGAACGGTATGGACCGCGTACCGCACGGTCTTCGACTATGGCCCTCGCTCGGGTTGCGCCGATACCCGGCAATTGGGCCAAGTCCTCTGCCGTAGCGGAGTTGAGCCTCACGCGCACTGGATCCTCTATGGATCGATTGCGCGGCCGCGGCCGGCCGGAAAAAACCACATACGGTTCTATCATAGCTAGCAGGGCTGGGCCGACCCCGGTCACGCGGTCCAGTTGTGCTAGCGTCCCAAAAGGACCACGAGAGTCTCGGTCGGCCACTATTCTGGCGGCCAGAGTGGGTCCTATTCGCGGCAAGCGAACCAGTTCTCCCGCCGCAACCCGATCTACGTCGATCTTTTCGCCCTTGACTACTGGCCGGGCTAGCCGGGCCGACCGAGCTGCAACACTGTCATGACTGGGACGATTGGTGTTCGTTGCCCGATACAGAACGGCCCCGGGAGCACTCCCCCCACCCAGAATCAATCGCAGCACCAAGCCCGTGGCAGCTAGACTCAATAGCACTACGCCGGCTCTTCGATCGTCACGGGTTGCCATGCGCGATCATGTCGCCTCAAGACCTTGGATGCCACACCATTCCTACGCCAGGCGGTACTGGAAGTTGCGGATTGGTCTTCTCAGGGCCGAGAGCTACCTAACTAGTGCGATTGCCACATCACCAACCGCCTGAAGCGATTCGGCGCTCACCTTGTCCGGCGTATCATCTACGGTATGCCAATAGCTGTTGTTCGGCCCGTAGTCGAAGTCTATCACGTCAATAGCGCGAATACCGGCGTCCAATAGCGGTATATGATCGTCGGTGATGGGCCCTCCTCTCTGCGATCGAAAGATCCGGCCATAGCCGAGTCGCGAAGCGGTTGACCAGACCCGCTCCACCACCTCCGGGGCTCTCGCCATCGAACCTGATTCCTGAACAAATGTCAAATCAGCGTCTCCAACCATATCGAAAACGACTGCAAACAGCGGCTTCGGCTGGGCTGGGTCCAGGTGCCGCGCGTAGTAGCGAGCCCCAAGCAACACGTCGATTCCTTGCCCAAAGTCGCCGAAGTCTTCCCCGTCGACCATCACCAGATCTACCCCGAAGGTCGGAGGGATTCGAGCCAGCACGTCCGCGACTCCCAGCAGCACTGCGACTCCGGATGCGCCGTCATTAGCACCGGGGAGCGGTCGTTGCTGATCCCCTAGGTTAGCGCTCTGATCTGCCTTGGGTCGTGAATCCCAGTGAGCAACGTAGAGCACTCTCTCGGTCATCTCCGGTCGAAACTTGCCGATCAGGTTTCTCAGCTCGAGCGTGTCTCCATCCTGCGTTACGTGCTCGAACGATTGCTCTTCCACTGAGTCGGCTGTGTCTCGCAGATGTTGCAATATCCAGTCGCCGGTGCGGCGATGGCCCTCCGTGTTAGGGATCCTAGGACCGAATTCTACCTGCGCTTTCACATATTGGTATGCTGCGGCGCCATCGAACTCCTGTCCGGCGCTCGCGCCGACACTGCATCCCAAGAACGCCATGAGTATCAGTGTGGTCCGCACCTTCATCCAATCCTCACCGGCTAAAAGTTTCATTGTCTGATGAGCGGTAGGGCATTTACAACATAGCTAGATACGAAGCCGGCGCCGGGCCGGCGCGACAATGAGCTGTCTTCCGGAGGTCTCCTCCAGCGGACACTTCGAGCTTGGAACGGTGTACGTCTTGTATGAGGTGTGCCACCGGAATATAATGGTCCATCCAAAGCGATTATGAATTAGAAAGTTACACTATTTGATGCGCATACTGAGCCGCTACCTCCTCAAACAGCACGCTGCCCCGTTTGTGTTCTCTTTGCTGGCACTCACGGGATTCATGTTGCTGAACCAGATAGCCCGGCGGTTGCCCCAACTAGTTGGTAAGGGCCTCCATTGGACCGTCATCGCGGAGTTCTTTGCGCTCACTTTGCCCTATCTAATCGCGATGACATTGTCCATGTCCGTTCTCCTTGCAGTCTTGCACACGTTCAGCCGACTCGCAAACGACAGTGAGATTACCGCATTTCGAGCGGGCGGTATCTCCCTGATCCGACTGGTGCGGCCAGTGCTATTCGCGGCCGCCCTTGTGAGCTTAGTCGCCTTTGCCTTCGGCGATCAAGTTTTGCCGCGCACGAATCACAAACTTCGAGTGTTGATGACAGACATCGGTCGCACGAAGCCGACGTTCTCTCTGAAGGAACACGTCATAAACGAAGTCCAGCACGGAAGAGTGTTCTTGAGGGCCGCGCAGATTGATGAGGCTACCTATGAGATGCAGGACGTAACGATTTACCGGGTCACCAACCTTAACAGCACCAGCATCGTCTACGCGGACAGCGGGCGAATGGCCTTTGCGCCCAATCACGAGGACCTGCAACTCATCTTGTTCAGTGGGTCCATACACGATTTCGATCGGAAGAACCCCGCGCTATTCCAGCGTACCTACTACGAACGCTATCTGATATCGCTCGCCGGAGTGGGCAGTGAATTCGTTCGCCGACAAGGCGACAGCTTCCATGGGGATCGCGAGCTGGGAGTATGTGAGTTAGAGGATGTGTCCCGCACTGCTCGCCGGAATGAATGGCTCGCCGCGGAGCGAGCCCGTACCATCGAATTGAACGGACTACGCGCACTGGTAGGACTCTCCGCAATCGAGGCCGACACCATCATTCCTCGACCTCGTGAGAGCTTCTATTGCAGGATGCGCGCAAGCTTCTTGCCTGCAAAACTGGAAGCCGAACAGGCCCAGCAGCGACCGGACGCGGCTGCAAGATCTCCGAATAGCAGGCTCTACCTGGATGCCCGGCCACGCCAGAGTATGAGCGAGTCTCGCATTCAAACAGAGCGCGCGCGGGGAGCACGGGTTAGGGCAGCCGTCTACTTGGTCGAGATGCACAAGAAGTACTCCATTCCGGCAGCGTGCGTTGTGTTCGTGCTGGTCGGAGTTCCAGTCGCGTTGAAGTTCCCCCACAGCGGCCTCGGAATGGTGATCGGGGTTGGCATGGCAGTTTTCGGCATATACTACATCGGTCTCATCGGAGGTGAATCGCTGGCCAACCAACTCAAGATCCCTGCCTCCCTCGCCATGTGGCTTCCAAACATGGCATTCAGTCTCTTGGGCGTGCTCGCCCTCTGGCGAATTTCCCGGCAGGGGATCAACGCGCCTGGTGGTTTTCGGCGCGGCAGGCAACGCCAAGGGATCGCTCCGACTCCCAGCAAACAATGATCTCACGGATACTTGACCGCTACCTCCTAGAGGAATGGATCAAGATCTTTACGTTCACGACCATCGGTTTCCCCGTCATCGTCATTCTCTTGGAACTCACCGACAATCTGAGCAACCATCTAGCAAGAGGAGTCACGCCAGGGAATATCGCATTGGGGTATCTGTTCGGCCTTCCTGACAAGCTCTTTCTGGTTCTGCCAGCGGCAGTGCTGTTCGCCACGGTATTCAGCTTGGGATCAATGAACCGTCACTCGGAACTCACAGCGGCAAAGGCGTCGGGCCGGAGTTTCCAGAGGACGGTGGTTCCCATCGTGGTGGCCGCGATGTTCGCTACGATAGCCGGCATAGCCATTGGTGAACTGGCACCCAGCTCTACAAGGAGGCAGCTCGAGCTGCACGGTGAACTAGAAACAAGGTCAACTAGCTCTCGCCAAAACTTTGTCTACCGAGCGGAACGGGGCTGGGTGTATTCAATACGGTCTCTTAACGTCCAGCAGAACCAGATGTACAACTTGGTGTTGGAACGGGAAGGAACCGGCGTGGACTACCCAACGCTGGCAGTGCAAGCAGGCATTGGGTACTACGACGACTCGACTGCTCACTGGACATTGGGAAAGGGTCGGATGCGGATCCTGGCCACATCGGCCGAGGAGGTCGCGCTCACCTTCGACTCCTTGAGACTTCGCAATCTCACAGAAACACCCGCCGACCTCCTTGTCGAACCCAAGAAACCGGAAGAAATGACCTACGCCGAACTCGGCCGGTACATAGAGGCTCTCGAACGCTCCGGTGGCGACGGTAGGCAGTTGACAGTTGACCAAGCTCTCAAAATATCAGTTCCCTTCACATGTATTATCATCGCGATATTCGGGGCACCACTCGCCATAAGTAGTCCTCGTGCCAGCGGCGCCTTCGGCGTGGCTCTGGCACTAGGAACCACCCTGGTGTTCCTGGTCTTGATGCAGATGTCGCGGGCAATTGGAGGTGGGGGTCTCCTGCCACCCGTTTGGGCGGCCTGGGCTCCCAATATTCTGTTTGGACTGGCTGGCGGCTGGCTCCTCAAGCGGGCCCACACGTAGGCGGACAGTCGAACCCACTCGGCTCACCAAACAATCCCAGTCCATTCACTGGTGATTCGCATGTCGCACCGAGATCTTGGGCGGGCCGAATTTCAATTCGCGCTACTACCCCAGTGGTCGCTTCACTAGGCGGGGCGCAGAGTTCCCTGTATTGGCCCAGAGGAAGGCTACCTGTACCTTGCTTCGGACACGCCACAAGATCGTGCGCAAGTGATCATCTCCATCGATAGGTGGGACCATGGACACATACGGATGGCTCTCGATCATCCCTCCCATCGTCGCGATTGCGTTGGCGATCAAGACAAAACAGGTCTACCTGTCCCTAGCCCTGTTCGTGTGGATGGGATGGACAATCATGAGTTCAGGAAACCCTGTAGACGGATTGATTCGCTCAGTCGACGTATTTGTTGCCAAGGTCACCGAACCAGATAACGCGCGCATCCTTTTATTCAGCGCGTTGATTGGGGCAATGATCACATTTACACAGGCGTCGGGTGGTATGGAGGGCTTCATCCGGTGGGTAGAGCGCAAAGGCTTTGCCAATTCGAAGCGTTCCGTGGGTTTGATCGCGGCGTTTGTAAGTCTCAGTGTGTTTCTCGAATCCAACTTCGGTCTTCTGGTTTCAGGGTCAGTTGCACGGCCGCTGTTCGACAAGTGCCGCATATCACGGGAAAAACTTAGCTACATCATCGATGCTACATGCTCTCCCAAGTGCATTCTGATTCCGTTGAATGCATGGGGGGCGTACGTAATCAGTCTTCTCGCAGCTCAGGATGTAGCGAATCCCATCGCCCTGGTTGTCTCAGCATTGCCGCTCAACTTCTACTCCATCATTGCCATCATATTGGCTTTCGTGGTCATATTGACCGGCTGGAACATCGGACCAATGAAAGAGGCCGAGCGCAGAGTGACCGAAGAAGGCAAATTTCTGCGCGACGGTGCCCAGCCGCTCGTGTCAGCGGATGTCGCAATGATTCAACCCAAACAAGAGGTGCCGAAAAGAGCCATCAACATGGTAGCTCCGATCGCGGTAATGGTCGCTACCGTCCCGCTGGTCCTCTGGATGACTGGAAACGGCAGCATCATGGCTGGAAGCGGATCCAAGGCAGTGATGTGGGGAGTGATAGTCGGACTCCTGGCCGCCTCGGTGCTATACATGATACAGGGCGTCATGACGATCAAGGATCTGAGTGAGAACGTGATCAAGGGCGTTCAAGGACTGATTCCACTTGTGATCGTACTGTCTCTCGCGTTCGCGATCGGCGAAACCACACGGGCCTTGGGAACCGGCGTATTCGTAGCCCAAGCGGCGCAAGCCACTCTCCACCCTGGACTTGTACCGGTAATCATATTCTTGCTCGGCTGCTTCATCGCATTTTCTACTGGAACGTCGTGGGGCACCTTTGCCATAATGATTCCGATCGTCATGCCCATGATAACTCTATTGCATTTGCATCCAGGGCTCATGGTGGCAGCTGCGTTGGGAGGTGGAATTTTCGGCGACCATTGCTCACCGATTTCTGACAGCACTATCGTCGCATCGATGGCATCGGCCACAGATCACATCGATCACGTCCGCACGCAGTTACCTTATGCGCTCATCGCGGCAGGCAGTGCAGCAATGTTGTTTCTTGTCTTCGGATTCTTCTTGCGATAACCCAACGACTTGATGAAGACTCTCAAACCTCTTGCCATTACGACGGCGATCATGGCCTTTGCCTTGGTCGCGCTTTCGCCCATCGTCCGGATCACAGATTCTGGCTTGGGATGCGGCGAACATTGGCCCCTTTGTAACGGTCACTTGATCCCGCCACTCGACAACGCGGAGGTCATGATCGAATGGGGCCACAGGCTAGCAGCCGCTGCAGTAAGCGTTCTGGTCTTCCTTCTGGCAGGCTTAGCCTTCTTGCAACGGCAGGAGTCCGGAGTGGGGGGCAAGGGCGGCATACTCAGACCGGCAACCGTCGCATGCGCACTTCTCGTCGCTCAAATACTGCTCGGCGCGGTGACGGTGTGGAACAATTTACCGTGGGCCGTGACCGCTACACACCTGGGGAACGCCATGGCGCTGCTAGCCGTGCTTTCAGTTGCAGCGTTTCGAGCGGCAACGCTGGAGCAAGCCCACGACGCACAGCCAACCCAATTCCTTAGAGCGGCCATTGCCTCGGCGGCAATGGGCGCCGGCGTGCTCATTCTCGGTGCAGTCACCGCTAACACCGGAGCCGGATCCGCATGCCAAGGTTTCCCACTTTGCAGTGGCCAGATCTGGCCCACAGGAGCTGCCAGTGGTTTACCAATGATTCACTGGATCCATCGACTGGTTGCCTACGGCCTCCTGCTCCACATGACGAGACTCGCATTTCGAACGCGGCGGAGTTCTACTCCCGCGCCAATTCGCATTGCAACGCAAGTCGCGTTCGTACTGACGATAGTCCAGGTGATCGTCGCGGCCATTATGGTCTTGACAGGTCTTCCAGCACTTGGGCGTTCACTGCACGTCATTTTCGGCACCGCGCTCTGGGTTGCCTTGATTCACCTTACCTGGACGGCATCTGGCACCAGCGACACAGCCGGCAGTCATCATGCCGAGCAATTGGCTGCCTAGCTCGGAGGAACTACTTGGGAAGAATTAGCTGAGTTTGAGGTTGCTGCGGTGTCACGTCAGGACCATGTTCTCCCATTATGATGTTGATTTCGCTGCGCACACCGAAGCGCCCTGACAGGTAAACGCCCGGCTCGACCGAGAAGACTATTCCAGGGACCAAGCGCCTTACATCGTGAGTCTCAAAGTCGTCGAGGTGCGGACCGGACCCATGCAAGTCGTTGTCGATCGAGTGACCTGTCCGGTGGACGAAATCCGCACCATACCCGCGGTCTTCCAACAGGTTGCGCGCCGCTCCATCCAACATGGCACCCGTGACCACGTCGCCTGCGGACCACGCGACCCTCAACTTGTCGACGACTGCGTCTCTTGCATCGCGCACAGCCTCCCAAACGTCAAGGACGTTTTCGGGTACCTGATCGCCGGAAAAACCCATCCATGTTTGATCCGCCCAAGCACATCCCCCACCCCTCGCCCACAGGTCGAGTAGAACTACCTCTTCGTGACGCAAGACCCTATTTCCGCTTCGAGCCGTGTTGTGGTGAGGATCGGCCGCGTTGGCACCAAAGGCAACGATCGGAGGATCCTCTACGTCGAGACCCGCATGGGCAAACTGCTCCAGAACCAGTTCCTGGATGTCTAGCTCATTGATCCGATCCGCTTCGCAAACTGCAGAGGCTAGAATCGATCGAGCAACCTCGGCCACTGTCTCCCCTGCCGTGCGGTGAGCGTCGAGTTCTCTGTCCGTCCACGTAGCTGCAAAATTCGTCACCAATTGATCGGACGGCACCACTTCTGTCCCGAATTCGCTAAGGAGCTGTACTACGCCCTGTGGAACCCTGTCGAGATACGGCACCTCGTTTTTCGGTGATACCTCCATGGCCACCCGCTTACCGGCTACTACGATTTCCAGTTCTCGATGCAGCTCTTGCCACTTTGTATAGGTGACGATCTCACCCGGGAAGCCAGCGATCGCTCCAGCGTCTATAGAGTGGACTATAGCGATCGGTGAACTCTGCGATGGTAGCCACACGAAGACTCGCCTAGTAACCATCCCATCGTACCCGACCACCCGCTGCACCACGGGATTCACACCGTGGAAGTCGTAGAGCAACCATCCGTCCGCCCCCGTCTCGGCTAGCACCTGCGTCAGCACCGCAGGATCGATTCGATCCAGATTGTTCATTGATTACCTCTTAATGTCCGTCGCGGTTTGCCACCTGCACTCATCATCTCCTCGTGCGCGGCAGGCTTCGTGCAACATCGCACCATCGAAATCGGTCAAGCACCTCATAAGCTCTGCAAGCACGGCCCCGTAAAACTCGCACGTATCTCCATGCGACTGGAAGTACCGTACGGCCACTACTCCTCCTTTGCCCTGCTCCATCTTTATTGCAAACACCTTCTCCGCCAGCCTTCTGGCAGCGGCGAACCCCATACGAGATCGGAATAGCCCGGGCACGGCCCGCCGCAGAACCCGAGCAGTAAGTGAGATTCGACGCGTTGCTCTGCGAGCCGCCCACCGTCCAGCATTACCGAGCGTCATAGCAGCGTCGTTCCTCCGATTCACTAACTCGAACAACTGAACGACATCATTGCAATCTACGTACGCTCCCTTCCGTTCCAATTGGCGGTATCGTTCGATTTGAGCGGTTACGGTTGGATTGGTACCGAGTCGATTAGAAGCAATCTCATCCCCATACTTGCCTATGCCGGAGGGAGCCAGGCCGTCTAGAAACCGGACAGCCTCGAGCAGGGCGAGAGGAATGGATGGGTGTATTCTATCGGTCTGCACTTTTCCGAAGTTGCGTAGAGTTGGAGAGGCTCGCAAGTTAGTCCGTACATCAAGGATCTGCTAGATACCGTTGCATTATCCCGAGCGGAGAGCGATTGTTCGTCAATATGTTCATGACACATCTGATGACTGTGGTCTTGGAACCGGCCGCCCCGGAGGCCACATAAATGGCAACTCCACCAGAGGATAGGCGAGCCGCGTTCGAGGCCGAGGCGTTGCCGCATCTTGACACTGTATATCGAGTCGCTCTGCGGCTCTCCGGAGAGGAGGCCCAGGCCGACGACCTAACACAAGAGACCATGCTCAAGGCGTTTCGTTCGTGGCACCAGTACAAGAGCGGCACAAATGTTCGAGCTTGGCTACTGACGATCCTAAGACACACATTCATAAATGAATACCGCAAAGCGCGGCGTACCGGATCGACGGTGGACATTGGTGAAATAGAGGAATTCCATGTCTTCGCTGAGGTCCAGGACGCTGACCCTGAGGGCACTTTTTTCAATCAGATCGTCGATGACGAAGTACTCAGAGCTATCGACTCTCTCCCCGACGAATTTCGTGAGACTCTTGTTCTCAGTGATGTGGAGCAGTTGTCGTACGCGGAGATCGCGGAGGTCACCGGCGTGCCGATTGGCACCGTCAAGTCACGGCTGTTTCGCGCTCGCCAGGCCCTACAGCAGCTACTGTACGACTACGCAGTAGAGATGGGCTACATCAAGGCGGTCTCGCGATGAAAGAAGAGCCTCGCATGGACTGCCACAAAGCAGCTGGGCGTCTCTACGATTACTTAGACGGAGAACTGACGCCCGAGATTGAACAAACGGTGCGCGAACACCTGAATGACTGCGCGCCTTGCTTTTCTCTCTTCAATTTCGAAGAGACATACATCAGATTCTTGTCGGCGCGAACACAAGCACGTAAGGCTCCCGAGCACCTTAGGCGACAGATCTTCGAGCAAATCCTGCTCACGGGTGACCAACTCGAGGACGAGTGACCCTTGCCGTAGCCGGAGCACTTGCGGGGACACTCGCAGTGATCGGCCGTACAATCAGGTGGCTAACAACCGGTGGAGCGATCGCAGCTGCCCTGATCGGGACTGCAATTTTCGCGGGCGCCAGCGTGGGCGGGGCCAGCCTACTAACCCTCTTCTTCGTTTCCAGCAGCCTCCTTACCAGAGCCTCTCATTCACTCCGACCGGTACCTGGCAATCCCTCGACGGCGGGCCGCGACGCCAGCCAGGTCATCGCGAACGGGTTATGGGCAGCCGTTGGAGCGGTCCTGATAGGAATTCCCTACCCGGATGGCGGCTGGCCACTCCTAACCGGCGCTCTCGCGGCAGCTCAAGGAGATACTTGGGCAACTGAGATCGGGGCATTTTCCACTCGTCCACCGCGCCTTCTCTCAACAGGACGGGAGGTCCAGCCGGGAACATCGGGCGGGGTCACTCTTCTGGGCACACTGGGTGGTCTAGCCGGCGTCAGCGCTATGGCCGGGCTTTCAATGCTGGTCGGCGTTGCAGCCGCCACCGCCTTTGCAGCGTTAGCAGGAGGCCTCGCAGGAATGACGGTCGATTCTCTGCTCGGCGCCACGATCCAAGGATCCTATCGCTGCGATTCTTGTGACACGTGGTGTGAGCGACCTCGACACACCTGCGGTCGACTCTCCAGACAGGTTCGTGGCTGGAGCGTGATTAACAACGATGGCGTCAACTTCGTCGCGACCGGAGTTGGAGGCTTCATCTCATTAGCTTGTTGGTCACTACTGTAGCAAGCACGAACATCGGAACCGTACCAGGATATGAATGCAAACCTATGATGCTATCGTAGTCGGAGCAGGACCGGGGGGCAGCGCAACGGCAGCCTTTCTGGCCCAACGAGGCTTCCACATTGCCCTGGTGGAACGCCATGAGTTTCCTCGAACGAAGCCGTGCGCCGAATACCTGAGTCCTCAGATATCCAAGATTATCGACCACCTGGGTGCTACCGAACTCCTGATGCGTCAGTCGCCCAACAAACTAAGTGGAATGCAAATAGTCGCCGCTGACGGAACCTCGTTCACCGGATGGTTCGACGGATCTCACGGCTTTCGCCCCTACACCGACCATGGACTAGCGCTCTCGAGGACGGTGCTGGACGCGTGCCTCGCCGAGTTCGCCGTCAAGAGTGGAGCCACCTTGCTGGAGAGTGCTACTGTCGAGCGTCTGGGGCCAGCCGGTAGTTCCCGCCAGTTACTGCTCCGCAGCGGGCGACGTGCGTTTGTGATTTCGGGCCGTCTCATTGTGGGAGCCGACGGTCTGCACTCTCGTATAGCCAGCGAATTGCGCGTGGGCAGGCGAGGTAAGTTGCGTCGCATTGCTCTAGTAACCCACGCCCGCAACGTAGGCGGAATGCGAGACGTCGGCGAGATGCATGTTGCTCCAATCGGATATGTGGGCCTTGCTCCGCTCGGCGGTGACGTTACAAACGTCGCGCTCGTGGTGGACGTCACGCGCATTACGGTACCGGGGGCGTCGGTCTCCGTAGTATGCGACATCCTACGTCGATTCTTCCCCGCGGTAAGCCACCGATTGGCCAAAGCGCAGTTCATTTCCCCAGTACGTGGGGCGGGTCCGTTCGCGCGCTACACGACGACTGCATGTGCCGATCGGGTTCTACTGGTGGGCGACGCCGCAGATTTTTATGATCCCTTTACGGGCGAGGGAATCTTCGCAGCACTGCGGGGAGCCGAGTTGGCGTCCGAGGTGGCGGCTACCGCACTCGAAACTGATAGATTGCAGGCGTCCGACCTGGCACATTACGATACTATTCGTCGAAGCGAATTTGGTGGGAAGTGGAAGGTAGAGCGCCTGGTGAGCTGGTTTGTGGGACATCCTGCGGCCCTCAATCACGTTGCCCGCCGTCTTGCCGCCAAGCAACGACTTGCAGACATCTTAATCGGAGTTGCGGGGGATTTCGTCCCGCCCCACCAGGTACTTCGTCCACAATTTTTCTGGCAGCTGGTGCGATGACCGAAGCAAAGCTATCCGCGACGCCGTCCGACTTCCGTAAGTTAATGGGCAATTTTGCCTCGGGCGTCAGCGTGATTACCGCCACGGATGGCCAAGGGAGCGTGGCGGGAATGACAGCCACCGCCGTAACCGCCGTTTCACTGGAACCACCTTTGATCTCGGTATGCGTTAACCACAGCGACCCTCTTCACGTCGTCATGAAACGAGCTTCGCGCGACAATTCGCAGCTGAGTCCTCACTGCGATTCCACGATGTTCGCTACAAGGACGGTCCACACGGCGTTCGACTACTAGACAATGTTGTCGCACACATCTTATGTGAGCCTTGGAAGGCGTTGGCCGCCGGAGATCACACTATTTTTTTGGGCCGAGTCTCGGGTGGCACGACGTTCGATCGCCGACCGCTTCTACACTACCAGGGTCGCTACCGAGCGATGCCGACTTTGAAGTGACGTCAAGCAAGATCTCACGGATTGGGCAGGAGGCGCTAGATAGTGCTGAATGCGATCCCAAGCTTGCTCGGGCTACGTTGCACGACATTACTCGCGCGAATCAGTTGTTTGGAGGCCGCGCGGCCGTTGCCTACGGAGTGAAGAGGCTGCTTAACGGAACGAAGGCCGTTCAAGAGTTCACCTTGCTCGATGCCGGAGCCGGCAGCGGGGACATTGTTGAGTACTTGAACCATCAAACTAGCCGATACTGTGTGAGGTTGAACTGCATTACTCTAGACGTCCATCGGGAATCGGCTCGAATGTGTCGTGACAGAGGTCTTAGGTCCTTCGTGGCCGATGTCGGCTCAATTCCTCTGACGGACCGCTGTGCCGATATCGTCGTTGTGAGCCAGTTGCTTCATCACTTCACTCGATCTGCTGCGGTAGGCATACTGCGAGAGTGCGTGCGCATCGCACGTCGCGGAATCGTCGTCGCAGACCTCGAACGCTCCCACATAGCCGCAACCGGGATTTGGCTGGCATCTTTGCTACTACGTTTCCATCCCACCACCCGGCATGACGCGGTCATATCTGTCCGCAGGGGATTTTCGCCATCCGAACTGAAATCCCTGCTGACTGCCGCCGGATTGGATACTCAAGTTTACCGCCGTCCCGGCTATCGGCTTGTTGCCGCCTGGAGAGCGTGAGATGGAGACGGTCGATCGAGTTTCTGTACGTGCTCCCATCGAGCGGGTGTTTGCTACTGCGGTAGACGTAGAAAAATGGCCGGAATTCCTGGAGCACTACCGCTGGGTACGCGTGCTCGAACGGACCTCCCACGGATGCCTGGTCGAGATGGCCGCTTGGCGACCGTTCGGACCACTGCGCTATCCGACATGGTGGCAATCCCGCATGAGCGTCGACCATGAGGAAAACGTCATCCGCTACGAACACGTACGTGGCATAACACGGGGCATGGACGTGGAGTGGAAGCTCGCGACCGAAAATAGCGAGGTTCGAATCACGATAACTCATCGTTGGACCGGACTTCCCGTGCCTCTTCTAGGAGCTGCTGTGGCCAATTGCTTAATCGGACCTGTGTTCATTCACGGAATCGCCTCGCTCACGTTAGTAGGCGTCAAGCAGAAAGCGGAGTTGATGTGACTGAGGTTGTGATCACGGGCCTCGGCACTGTTACGCCCATAGGTATCGGAGTTGATCAGTTCTGGAGAGGACTCATAGCTAAACGCTCGGCCGTACGTGCAATTTCCAGGTTCGATCCATCTCCGTTCAATAGTCGCGTTGCAGCCGAGATAAACGATTTTCACCCAGAGGACCATCTCTCGAGGAAAGCGGTCCGCCGTTTCGATCGATTCTCTCAGTTCGGTGTTGCGTCTGCCCGCCTTGCCCTTGAAGATTCGGGGCTCGACCTGTCTCAGGAAAAAATGGATCGGGTCGGCGTGATGATGGGCTCGGCATTGGGAGGCATAGCGTTCGCTGAGCGACAGTCGGAACTTTACATAAGTGGTGGCTTGCGGGCGGTGTCCCCAACTCTTGCCCTTTCGGTCTTCAGCGGTGCGGTCTCGTGCAATATCGCGATCGAATTCGGTATCACGGGCCCCAACTCCACTAATGCAATGTCGTGTGCCTCCGGCACGATCGCTGTGGGCGATGGATTTCACATCATACGCTCCGGTCAGGCAGACATAATGTTGGTCGGAGGTGCGGAGGCCCCGCTAGCCCCGCTCTGTTTCGGGGCATTCGCTATCATCCGCGCAATGTCCAAGCGCAATGACGAACCCGAACGAGCATCGAGACCATTTGACGCAAACAGAGATGGCTTCGTCATGGGTGAGGGAGGATCAGTACTGGTGCTCGAGAGAAAGGATCGAGCCTTAGCTCGTGGCGCCAAGCTTTACGCTGAACTAATCGGATACGCTGTTACCAACGATGCCCACCACATTACCGCACCGCTACCGGACGCGAGAGAGGCCGCCCGAACCATGCGGCTGGCCCTAGACGATGCCAAGGTAGAGCCAACCGACGTCGAGTACATAAATGCACACGGCTCTTCGACTCAGCTCAACGACCGCGCCGAGACACTCGCAATCAAGAAGGTGTTCGGAGACCATGCCTACCGTCTGGCAGCTAGCGGAACAAAGAGCTACTATGGACATCCACTCGGCGCGAGTGGAGCGATAGAGGCGAGCGTGTGCGCTCTGGGAATGTCGCGCGGATGGCTACCGCCGACTCTCAACCTCGATGATCCCGATCCCGAGTGCGACATTTGCTATCTGGCAAACGGGGGCTTGGAAGCGCGACCAGAAGTCGCGATTTCCAACTCGTTCGGGTTCGGCGGAATCAATGCGACGCTCGTGTTCAGACGAACCTGAGCCGGCAACCACTTGAAATGGAGACAGACTTAATGAACACGACGGCCACACGCCCGTTGGCGGCGGAATTCCTTGCAACTTTTGGACTGATTTTCATTGGTGGCGGAGCCGTGGTAATGGACAGTCACACGGGGGGTGCACTGGGCCTCGTAGGCGTCGCACTGGCCCACGCCCTAGTTCTATCGATCATGGTCACCGCCACGATGAACATATCCGGTGGACACGCCAACCCGGCTGTCACATTGGCCCTCTTCCTAGCCAAGAAAATCGACGGCAAGCTCGCGGGCATGTATGTGGTAGCGCAACTTCTTGGCGCTGTCGCTGCGGCCCTGTTGGTACGCGCGCTTCTTCCGTCAATAGCCGGTGAACTCGCGAGCTACGGTACGCCCAAGATTGCCTCCGAGGTCAGTATGGTGCAGGCCATCGCGATAGAAGCGATCCTGACGTTTTTCCTGGTGAGCGCCGTATTTGGCACTGCCGTTTCGGACGATGCACCAAAAGTCGGTGGTTTCGGAATTGGGCTGGTTCTCCTGTTCGACATCTTGGTCGGCGGCCCCCTCACTGGAGCCGCCATGAATCCCGCCAGAGCGTTTGGACCTGCAATGGTTGCAATGGACTTCGAAGGACATGCTGCTTACTGGGTGGGACCGCTGCTCGGAGGGGCCATAGCCGCTGGATTGTGGGCGGGATTGCTGTTGCCCAAAAAGGGATAGTGAAATAGGTGGGCTAGCGGGGACTTTTCCTCTAGCCCACCTTCTTGATCCTGATTAGCAGAGACACGGCATATGCGACTACTACCACTGCCGTAATTACATATGCGGCTATCATATAACCGCCGTTATCCGGGTATCCCACTTTCAATCTCCTCCTTCACATCCGACAAAACAGCTAGGGCGTACCTCTGCAGAAGAAAGCCAACATAGAGCACAGTAAATACCGCGAACGACAACAACAGAGTGAGCAACATATTGCCGGGCATAGAGGGAGCGCTTGGCTTCATCACAACAGGTGCCGGATGTAGAGTACGAAACAAGTAAACTGTCATGTGGATGAACGGCACGAGAACGAGCGCCATGATACCTATAACCGCCGAATATCTGGCACGCATCTCAGGATCGGTAAGAGCGTCGCGTAACACCAAGTATCCAATGAACAGAAGGAAAATAAAGAGTGTTGACGTAAGGCGCGCATCCCAACTCCACCAATCGCCCCAGATCGCCCTACCCCAGATCGGACCCGTAGTGAGCATGATGACTGAGAAAGCCACGCCGATCTCGGCAGACGACGCTGCTATGATGTCGAGTTTGCGATCCCTTAGCCACAGATACAGCAGGCTCGCAACACCCGTCACACCAAAGGCCAACAGAGCCGACCATGCCGCGGGAGCATGAACGTAGAAGATTTTCTGCGCTGGACCCTGGATTCGTTCAATCGGCGTGAAGGCGAGCGCCCGTACGTAGATCCCGATCAGCCCAAGAAGGGCCAGACCCGTGATCATGCTACCGCGTTTGGAGATTGCTAGTGCTCGCTCGTGTCGAGTCATTCTTCGAGAGTGGCCTCAAAAAGTAGAAAGCAAAGAACAACAAAGATGATGTCGAAGGCCGCGAGCAACTTAAGCCATCCGGCCATCTCGCTCAAGGGTCTCCCCACCAAGACGCGCGATGTGAGTTGAACTGCAGCGACAACGGGAGGCAGCAGGAATGGTAATAGCAATATGGGGAGCATTAACTCGGCAAACCGAGTCTGCACAACCATTGAACTCAGCAACGTTCCAACCACGACAAACGCCACCGTCGCCATCGCTGTTATCCCCAATAGTGCCGGTAGTCGACTCCAAATTGGCAGATTGTAAAACAATACGAAAAGTGGCAGCGAGACGAGTTCTACGACCCCAACGAAGGCCAAGTTGCCGAGCAGTTTTCCAAGAAACACGGCGTTGCGTGATACCGGACTAAGCAAGATGCCATCTAGTGCACGATTGTCCCGCTCCAGTAGAAACGCCCTGTTTAGTCCGAGCATTGCTGAGAAGGTGAAAGTGACCCACAATGCCCCGGGGGCTACGTCGATCGCCGCCACAGCCGTTGGATCGCGCGCGAGATAGAAAATCGCCAGTACCAACACAGCAAAAACCATGGATGATGCAAACGCTGTTCGCGTTCGCCATTCAATGGTCAAGTCCTTGCTCGCCACTGCCATCGCAGTGCCCCAGAAGGAATTACCCATTTGCCAGTTCCCGATACCGATCGATAACGGCTGTACCATCTCGTCCATCTATGGGCTCGAAAGCGGCGAGCTTCCCCTTGACGAGATAACCAACCGACGACACGAGATCTACTAATTCCACTATCTGGTGAGTAGAGATAAGAACTGCCTTGCCATGCGAGCGCAGATCAGCCACCAACTCTCGCGCTATCGCCGAAGCTGCGTCATCAAGACCGGTCAACGGCTCGTCCAGTAAGAGAAGCTCAGGGTCTGGCAGTAGCGCCCTCGCGATGGCCAACCTCTGCACCATTCCCCTACTGAAGATTCCTACTCTGCGGTCGCCATGCTGAATGATCCCTAGCCTCTCGAGCACCTCGTCGATTCGTTCAGTGTTCACTACGCCATGTAGTCGCGCAGCAAAAGCGAGGTTCTCCCTGGCGGTGAGGGAATCGTAGAGCATCGACTGGTGCGCCACCATCCCAATCGTACCCGTTCTGCGCACGGTCCCGGCGTTGGGCCGAAGAAGGCCGGCCAGGAGCCGGAGAAGAGTTGTCTTTCCAGCTCCATTGTGCCCTATCAGGAGAATTGAATCGCCACACTTCACATCCAGAGAGACATCATCTACCACCACACGATGTCCGAAGCGACGAGTGACGCCGTTGGCTACGAGGACCGGCTGGCTACTGCCCCCAGAGATAGACACGAGTTCAGACTAGCATCATTGAAGCCAAGAAAACGCATCCTTGAGCGCTTCCTTGTGAAGTAGATCTTGAAGAAATAGACATGTGACGGCCGCAATATAGCACCGATCCGTTACCGATAAGGTTAGACCTCTTCTGCTATATCGATCTCGAAGAGATCCTCCAACTTAGTCAACGCGAGGAGAAATCTGAGTTCCTGACTGAGTCCGCGCAGTCGGACTGACACTTGGTATTCGGCGGCCTTCCGCTGAACGACAATGAGTGCGCCCAGCCCGGAACTGTCCATCGAGCGCGTGGAGGAAAAATCGATCTCGAGCGCATGCGCGCCAGACGACATCACCTCGAGCGCCTCTAATGCCTCGCGACGAAACACCATCCGAGAATCCAGACCGAGTTCCTCAGGAGCAACCACTACCCGGTTGCCTCCAGTCGATTTAGTCACAACTGGCATCTCCCAGTCAATACAAGAATTCATGTCCTGCCCCAACGATTCCCATAGACTATCAAACGGGCACCGGTGCTTCCACAGAAGCAAGAGTCGGTTACAACATTGTAAGACGTTGACACGTCAGGGCTTACTGATAGACATGTGAGGTACATCACCTAGCCGGACTCTAGCACTTCGCAGGGAGACACGTCATATGCCATGGCGCCGATGGTCAAAACCAAGTTAAATATGAACCCCGAATAACCCCTGTTACCAGACGGTCTCATCCGGAGCGACGGAGGCTTCCTTGACGGAACGAATCGACACCCTACTGAGCGAAACCCGTTCTTTCCCGCCACCAAAGGACTTCAAACAGAGGGCCAATATCCGATCGAAAACCATCCACCGGGAAGCGTCGAGTGCGCGCCTACGTTTCTGGGCGAAGCAAGCACGCCAACTCGACTGGATCAAACCGTGGAAACAGGTCCTCAAGTGGAAAGCGCCGCATGCCAAGTGGTTCGTGGGAGGCAAGATCAATGCGTCAGTGAACTGTCTCGACCGACACGTTAGGACGGCCACACGCAACAAGGTCGCTCTGCTCTGGGAGGGCGAGCCCGGCGACAAGAGAGTCATCACGTACTGGGAGCTTTACAGAGAGGTCAACCAGTTTGCGAATGTGCTCAAGTCTCTGGGGGTGAGGCGCGGAGATCGCGTAGCGATCTACATGCCGATGATCCCGGAGGTCGTAGTCGCGATGCTGGCATGCGCGCGAATCGGAGCACCGCATTCGGTCGTATTCGGGGGCTTCTCCGCAGATTCGTTGAGCGGTCGCATCAACGACGCCGAGGCCAAGATTGTCGTTACCGCAGACTTCGGGTATCGCCGTGGCCAAAAGGTCCCTCTCAAACACAACGTGGACGAGGCACTGAAGAACACAGCCTCCATAACCGATGTGGTAGTCGTCCGCCGACAGTTGCAGACGGATAACGAAGACTCATCCGTTGACATGTGCAGCGGACGAGACCACTGGTACCACGACCTAATGGCGGGGGCAAAGACTTACTGCAAACCCGCCGTAATGGATGCCGAGGACATGCTCTTCGTGCTGTACACCTCGGGCACAACCGGTAAACCGAAGGGAATAGTTCACACCACCGGAGGCTATCTAACACAAGCCGTCGCTACTACACGTTGGGTCTTCGACCTGAAGGACGATGACGTGTACTGGTGCTCCGCCGACGTCGGATGGGTTACCGGACACACGTACATCGTTTACGGACCGCTGGCCCTCGGTGCAACTACGGTGATGTACGAGGGCTCACCCGATTGGCCCGAGAAGAATCGGTTCTGGGATATCGTGGAGCGATACGGAGTTACGATTTTTTACACCGCACCCACGGCTATTCGCGCATTCATGAAGTGGGGTCGCAAGTTTCCGCAACAGCATGATCTATCTACGCTCAGACTGCTCGGTACGGTCGGAGAACCAATCAACCCAGAAGCATGGATCTGGTACAACCGTTACATCGGTGGAAAACGTTGCCCAATCGTGGACACATGGTGGCAGACCGAAACCGGGGGGATAATGATCACCCCATTGCCGGGCGTAACGACCACCAAACCGGGCTCGGCGACCAGACCGTTCCCAGGAATTAGCGCAGAGTTGTTGGACGGAGACGGTAAGCCCATCAAGGTAGGCGGCGGCTACCTTGTGATCAGCAAGCCCTGGCCCGGTATGCTGCGCACCATTTACGGCGACGACAAACGGTATAGAAAAGAGTATTGGAGTCGCTATCCCGGATACTATTTCGCCGGTGATGGAGCCAAGAAAGACGAAGACGGCTATTTCTGGATCTTGGGACGAGTCGATGACGTACTCAACGTCGCCGGACACCGCATAGGAACGATGGAAGTCGAGAGCGCTCTAGTAGCCCATCCAGCGGTTGCGGAAGCTGCTGTCGTTGGCAAGCCCCACGAATTGAAGGGTCAAGTCATCTCGGCGTTCGTGATCCTGCGTTCCGGGTACGATCATGCAGCCTCGCTAGTAGACGAACTGAAACAGCACGTCGTCAAGAAAATCGGTGCGATCGCCCGGCCGGAGGACATCGTATTTGCTGCCGATCTTCCAAAGACTCGGAGCGGCAAGATCATGCGCCGACTACTGAAGGACATCGCTGCAGGCCGGACGCTAGGTGACGTGACAACGTTAGCGGATCCGGCGGTGGTGGCGAAGCTGAAGGACAAATACGAGGACGAAGAGAGCTAGTTTGTGGTACCGCCGTTCACACTATATCCGCTGTGCAGTCCGGCCGCGGCGGTGAGCAGTATCGCAACGATAATCAGTGCCGATGTAACGCACCACCGACACCAAGCGTGGATCACAGCCGCCTCCAAGTAAGTGAGGTATCCTGCGAACCCCACCCCGACCGTGGCCACCACCGCTATCAAGACAGTGGGTCCCCTGCTGCCTATCCACCGCGGTTGGAGCCCAACCAAACTCACGACCAACAGAGCCAGATATCCTATCACGCCATACAGCGCCACGGGAAAACCCATGAACATCCCAAAGGCACTCAGCTGAACGGTCTCACAGCCCCCGGTACCGCAGAGCATCGGGCCCATCAACCCCAGCTTCCACAACCACAGATAGAATGACACCAAGAATCCTACAAGCGACAGCGCTGCCGTCACCATCCGGTGCTTCACTGCGCTTCGCCCGCGGCCACCTTTACTAGAACTTGGAGACTGTCGAAGGGGATCGCACCGGAAATGCGGTTTCGCCCAATGTCGAAGGACGGAGTTGACTGAATTCCCAATCGCATGATCTCAAGCTTCGTTGCCTGAATCCGGCTCGCATACCGCGCCTCTGACATGCAGTCGCCATAAGCACCCGCGTCAAGGCCGATGGCATCCGCATAGCCCCGGAACTTCCGCAGAGGACGACTCGAAAACGACCAGTCGCTTTGATTGAAGAACAGTTGGTCGTGCATCTCCCAAAACTTGCCTTGTTCATCGGCACACGCTGCCGCATGGTGTGCAAGGGGCGACTTGTCGTGCGCGTCTAGCGGAAAGCCTCGAAATCTCCACCTTATGAGTCCCGTGTTGACCATTCGCTCTCGTATGTCAGGACCTGAGAGAACAGCGAAGCTGGCGCATGCAGGACATTGGAAATCAGCATACTCTACGACCTCGACCGTGGCCGAGTCACTACCCATGACGTAGCCGGGGAAACCCGCGGTGCCCAACGGAACGGGTGCGTCCAGAATTTGCGTTACCGCATTATTGCTCCGGGCACCCTGCAGCCAGATCCAGCCGCCACCGGCTAGCGCTATGACTGCGAGCGCCAGATAAAAGGGTTTCAGGTTCACTTGCCCAGCCATGGTAGATCCTCCTCAGCATCTCTAAAGTCCAGTTGCTCCTCCTGGCGGCGAGCCCGTTCGACAATCTGTCTACTCTCGGCCACCTCAGGAGTGTCATACGTTGCCCGCACCTCGTAGTGGAACAACTCACTCCGAGCATCACCCATCAATTTGATAAGCTCCGGCCCTGCGGACAGCACGTCATCCTCGCTGGCCAGTTCTTGGATCCTGGCAGCCAAGCTACGCAGCAGCTCTATGAGACGCCGCGCTCGCTCGGGGTGGTAAACCGGCTCGGTCATGGTGCGAACCTCCCAAGTGTCCTCAGTGATCTCAATTGCGCCAATCAAGGGTCATATAGTATATTTCACGGTTACATAAACTCAGAAATCAAAGGAGCAACAGTCCCGCAGTGGCGAACTCTACATACACAAAGGACGACACCTTCAAGCCTTTTGACAAGGCCCGAAACGAACTCTTCAGCCACATCCTCCAGTGCGAGGTCCTGCGGGCCGAGCCCGAGCACCAGAAGGAATGGTTCGATGACACCATGGACTACCTCGCTGAGCGCTACTCGAACCTATCGAAAAACGAACTTGGCACCATCCGGTCGTTGGGTGAGCGTTACTGTCAGCCCGTAATCCAGCGTGGCGACGGAGCCGTTGGCGCTGCAACGACCTAACGAACCCGAACCTCTTTCCGCCGAAACCGAGCACCTGCGGCAAACCTGAAACCCCCTCCAACGCCACCCTCTAGAAACCAGCCGACCCTGGTGCCGGGGTTCCAGTCCACACCTACCAACACTACCAGATACTGGCGGCTTAGACTATTCGTGAAGCTGAGCGCAACACCTCCACCCAGATAGGGCGACAGGCCACGTCGCCGGAGAGAACTGAGGCTGTACGAAACCAGCGCCTCTGTTCGGAACGAGGTATTACCCTCCAACACGCCCAGACTTGCCGCGAACCCCAGCCGCGTTCGACCGGCCGTCCTCAAGTTCAGGCCAGCACCTGCCCCTACAAACTCATCTGCTCCTACATTTGTGACACCTTGCAGCTGCCCCTCCAGGGATTGGGAAGCAGCAGTACTCCTGCTGAAGAGCAGGATGACAGCAACCAGTGACACCGATTTACACAAGTTCGATCTCGTGAGCCACGTTAACGTCGGGAGCAAGCGAGTGGATGACCGAGCAATATTTCTCCAACGATAGACGGACCGCTCGTTCTGCTTTCGATGGATCAAGGCCTTTGCCGCCAATGAGGTATCGCAGTCTCAGTTCTTCATATCTCTTGGGATCTTCCCTTCGCCGTTTCCCAGTCACATCCACCGTGAGGGTCTCCACAGCGACACGCATTTTTTGTAGCATCGAGATTACGTCGGACGCTGTGCATCCAGCGCATGCCAACAACAACATGATCATGGGACTCGGTCCCGACTGGCCGTCACCATCTATGTCGATAGCGGGCGTTTCCGGATCGCTGCCACCACCGCGAAATCGAAGTCCCGTTCCACACCACTCCAATCGAACCGCTCGCGTGTCGGACACTGTCTCTCAGCTCTCCCCTCGAGTTACCTAGGTTCACCATCGCGTTGCTCGCCCGCCAAGCCCAACTTCACGTAGTCTGCGATAGCATACAACGAAATCGCCGCAGTGGCCCACGCCAGCGGCCTTAGGAGATCTGACGCGGCGAGGAACGCTACAAGCGTCAGTCCCTGGCAGACCGTTACCGCCTTTCCTCCAGCCCGGGCGGGAAGCGTCTTCGCCCGTCGGAGAACCACAGTCCCCAAGAAACTGAGAGCGGCCACAAAGTCTCGAAGCAACACACCAAGGATCTCGATGGGTGAAATGAGTCCGCTTCGAAAAACGACCCAAAAAGCCGCTGCCATAAAGAGCTTGTCAGCAACGGGATCCAGAACCGTTCCCAATCGCGATCCGCCAATCCGGCGCGCCAAAATTCCATCGGCCACGTCCGTCGCACCTACGATCACGAGAATCGCGAACCGCACGCCCGCGTGCTCGACAAGGAGAAAGGCGATCGTCAACGGAATCCGAAGCCCTGTCAGAATATCCGGACTTCCAACCAAGCGCTTGGCTTGCCGAGTTTCTACAGGATCTGTAGCTTCAAGGCTGTCAGATACAGCCTGCTGCGGAGCACTCAATGGACCTCGACCTCTTAAAAAACGCTGCGATCTTTTCGGATCTCGACAAGAGTGAGCTAGAGCGCGTCGCCGAAATCTGTATGCCGGCGGAGTTCAAGTTCGGACAAACAATCTTCAAAGAGAGCGAGCCCGGAAACCGCCTCTATATCATCTCTGACGGAGAAGTGCGCATATCTCGCCAGGTTCCCGGATCTGGAGAGGAGGCGCTCGCAGTTCTCAAGCCCGGTGCATGTTTCGGAGAAATGGCGGTGCTCGATCGCTCAACACGATCAACCGATGCCATCGCAAACAAAGACTGCGTGCTCCTGACTATCACGCGGTCCGACTTCGAAATGCTTATCGATTTCGATCGTGACCTCGGATACAAGATTCTTTGGTCCGTCATACGTCTTCTCTGCAGCAGGCTGCGGATCACAAACGACAACCTACGCTCGTTCCTTGCAATGTCGATGTTCTGACCAACCACGGCACGTCGGCCGCCGGGATTACTCGCCCTTAACGCCGCCCCTGACAACATACTCCGCCCGTTTACCGCCTCCGAACACCGTAGCCGACAGTCTGTAAACGTCCTCCGCGGTGACGTTCCTCAATCTTTGCGGCGTTTCAACATATCCTTCGATCGTACCGTTGATCCGCGCCCGTAGAATCTCATCGACTACCGACGCCCCACTCTGCCTACGTATCTCAACCAGACCGGCCGCATAGTTTCGTGCGCGCGCCAATTCGCCATCAGGTACCACCTCTGACGCCAATCGCTCCAATTCAGCAAGCATGGCATCGTGCGCTTCCTCCTCACGATCAGGAGATGTCGCGATGTAGGTGATGACGGTACCGGCCCTCTTTTTGAGCCAAGGTGTGGCGGCAACGGTATACGCTAGAGATCTCCTCTCCCGAAGTTCGTCGAATAGTCGGCCGGCAAGGCCGCTCAACAGGGCACACATGACGACTATTCCATGTCGATCGGAAGACCCTCCCGACTCAGCAGGGAATGCCATAGCGAGCGCGCTCTGCTCTTTTTTTCGATGTTCGAAACCAACACCTTCGTGAAATAGAGGAGAGGTCGCGAGGGGGTACACCGTTTCGGACGGCGCGGGCCAGTCGCTCAACGGTTCCAGCGCGTCCCGCAGTTCCTCGACATCGAGATCACCGACTACTATAGCTACCGCTCGGCTGCGGCAGAGTCTTGTCTGCCAAGATCGGACCTCGTCGTCAGTTATCTCCTCGACTGTGTGAGGATCTCCGAGCATTGGAAGCCCGTACGCATCTGGCTCGTATGCTTTGGCCAATACACGCCGGGTAGGATGGCCATACATGTCATCTCTCAGCCGACGTGCATCCCCCGCCTGAAGCGTTCGCTCCACCGCTATGTCATCGCTCTTCAGGGTCGGTTCGAGGGCAACGGACCGAAGGAGTCCGGCGGCCGCGCGCGCGGAATCCGCCCGAACGCTCACTGTCCAGCCCAAACCATCCACAGACGCAGCCGGCCTAATCCCTCCTCCCAACAACTCGGCGGCTTGGGCTAGTTCATCTCCTGTCATTCCGCCTGCACCCTTGAGTGCCGCTCGAACGAGGAGACTAGATACTCCAGCATTGCCCACGGTTTCCATGCCGGGTACGCCGGGTATACGCAATGTTATCGAGGCCAGGCCCGCGCCGCGCTTGGGACATACCAGGAGGTCGATTCCCGGAAGCGGATAGTGGATCACACCACCGACGTCCATCAGCTCGGTAGATTCGGCTCGTGCCCTTCGTTGGCCGTCGGGTGCAGGTACCGATCCCGGTCGGCCGAGATCATAGCTTGATGCACCCAGAGGCCACCCTCCGTTCGCAACGCTGGTTGTCATCCCGTCGGGAAGATAGAAAACCGCAGAGGCGTCAGCAGAGCGAAGGTACATCGCCGCAGCCTCCCTCACATCACCGGCAGTGACCTCCATCGTTCGGCTGTAGAGATCGTCTGCCAACTCATAGCCACCAAGCGCCTCGGCTTCACAAAGTGCTCCAGCTCGTCCGTCCATGGACTCGAATTGCCGTGCCCATCTAGTCGCGACCAGGGCGCGGGCTCTCTCCAATTCGCTGTCGTCAGCGCCACGCTCGATCAAGTGACTCACAATCCGCACGCTTCGCTCGACCGCATCATCGAAGGTGTCTGAGTCACCCTCCAAGAAAATGTCGAAGACGCCAACTTCCGTCGGCGTGTAGTGCGACGACCCTATTGAATTTGCTAGTCCCTCCAACCGAACCCCGCGGTACAGTCGCGATCCTCTCCCATTGCCCAGCACGACGGCCGCAACATCCAGCGCCGGCGTCCATTCATGCAACGCACCCACCGTCCGCCACCCGACCACTGCGAGCGGGCGAGTTACATCTCCGTTCACCACTCGTGTCTTGGGCTGAATCTGATCCGTCTCCTCCGGCGAACGTCCCACGACCGTCTCGGCCCGATCCCACTCGCCGTAGTATTCTTCTGCGAGCCGTAAGGCTTCCTCAACATCCAGATTTCCAACCATTCCGACAATCACCCGGTTTGGTGTGTAACGGGACGTGTAATAAGAACGGAGGTCATCTGCCGTCAGACTTCTCAGTCCGTCCTCGGTACCGATTCTCCAGCGTCGCATCCTGTGCTTCGAGAACAACAACTGATAGAGTGTCTCCCCCGCCACTGAGTGGGGCGAGTCGAGCTTCCGCTTTGCCTCCTGGATGATCACCTCTAGCTCACGTTCCAGTTCACCGGAATCGAGTGCGGCATTGATCAGGGCGTCCGACTGAACGTCCAGTGCCTGCGCCAGACCTCTCTCAGCGGAAGGCAGGACCGTGTAATAGATCGTCTTGTCATAAATCGTCGCCGCATTGAGATAGCCGCCCATCAGCTGGGTATCACGAGCGATCTCGCCAGGTTTCCGGCGTGCGGTTCCCTTGAAGAACATGTGCTCCAGAACGTGCGCGATGCCAACCCACTCATCCGGTTCGTCGAAGTACCCGGCCTTTACGTGCGTTACTACGGCTACGACGGAGGCGGACGTGTCCGGCTGTACCAACACGGTTAGTCCGTTGGGAAGAACTCTTTTGACTACATCAGTCGTCCATGACATCAGACAAACATAATTGGGTGCGCAGCAGCAACGCCCGTGTCGTTATCGGTCTCGTGGCTATGGGGAAGTGGGAATAGGGGCCGGGAACTGCAGTTGTGTGGGTTGCCTCAGCTCGAAGCGATTACCCAATAATCGTCAGTAGCCCGGCCGCAGCAGCGCCGCGAATAAAGCTCTCGGCATCGGTTAGCGGGATCGCCCGACCGGTTTCACTACGACTGCGGCGCGCCACCCAGAGCATATATTGGTCCATGGACGATTCACTAAGTTCACGATCGTCCATTTTCATTTGCAGTATGATCTCTTCCCAAGCGCCCGCGTAGGTTACGCCATTGGTAGCCTTCACCCGGTGTGGGTCACCTGTATTGCGTCGGAGCTTCATGCCTTGCAGCTCGGTTAGGAGCGTACCGAATAATTCCAGCTGTCGAGGATCTCTGATCGTGCCGTCGGTCTGTGTGGCCTCTACTTCAGCGAGGAGCCGCTCGATGGGATCGCTGTTGTCGGCCAACTCCACGAGACGGGCCGACCAGGGTTTGAGTTCGGGATCGTCAGCCGGTAGCCGACAGACCGACTTCTTGAGTTCCAGCAACCGCCAAACCGCGAGTTCGTCTATATGGTCAATGGGGCTAGTGCGCCCAAAATGGAACAGCGCGGCTTCGTATTCACCTCGATCGTACAGTAGATTGCCAAGGTAGATCCTAGCTTCCGCATGGGTGGAATCGAGATCCAGCGCTCTCCGCAACCAGTAGAGCGATCCGTCCTCATCACCCAGTCGATGGGCGGAATACCCCAGGCACCCAGCAGCTTCCGACGAATCCGGATGGCAATCCACCGCTATTTCAAAGAAACCGCGGGCATGATCGATCATATTCTCGCGGAACAATGCACGACCCACCTGAAGCATTAGGTCATGGTCCTCTCGAAAGCCCAGGACCAATATCCGGTCGAAGCACCGGAGAGCAGCAGCCCGCTCTCCCAACTTCAGAAGGGTTTCACCTAGTCCTGCAAGTGCTTCCTCATGATCCGGATCCAGAGCGAGGGCTTCCTCGAAGCTCCGGCGGGCCCACGCAAACTCGTCTCTGGCCAAACGAGCATATGCTGCACCGACATGTAGGTCCAGCGAGAACGGGTAAAGCTCCAATCCGTCCTTTAGGACGCGGAGCGCAGCCTGGTAGCGCCCCGCATTATACAGGTCATGCGCCCGCTCACTGTACTCGTCTGAACTTAAGAAGGGGTCCGACACCGGCCGGGCCTCCATTGGAAGGTCGCAACACAATAAGAACTAACTTCCGATAAGACAATAGCTTGCCCAGGAATACGCGGCTCCATTAGGCCACAAGTGTTGGGTCGGGAGAGTCGAACTTCGCGCTCAAAACAGTCAGTTAGCACTCGGAGGCTTCACGGAAACGTGCTGCGTGTGGATCTTCCACGAGTTGTCGCCCGAATCTCGAGCCCAAAGAATGGTTACCGAGCCCGAAGCCGGACTCTGCCTGACACCTCCAGTGTTCACTATATCGAGCGAATGACGGAAGGTCGCGATGGCGAAATCTCCGCTCAGGATTTCGACCGTGACATTTTGCTTGACGAAATTTATGCGCTCGATGCTACCGAAGCGTTCGTTCAACACCGTTTCGTGCTCATTCCATCCATGTAATACCTGCCCGTCGGCCCAAACAACGGTCAGCTCTGGGGAATGACGGTAAAACGTCAGAACGGAATCGATCTCTCTATTGTTGATTGCGCGTACCCACGAATTGAGCTGCCCCTCGACAGCCTGTTGAATCAATCCCTGCTCACGCAATGACACGTTCGGCGGTGAACACGCCAGAGCAGACGAGCATGCCAGTATCAGGATCCATCTGGAACTTCGCATTGCAGTCGCCCTCTTTTTCTGGATGGCTTGAATTCCGAGTATAAGGTACCAACACGACAACTTGCGTCAATGAGTAAGTCCGGATAGCGTAACCGCTGTCACTATGATTTTCCGCCGCGCCACCCAGCCACCAGGAGACGTGATGAAATTCCCGGCGATCTTTGTAGGTCTCTCCATGGTTACCCCACTTTGGTCCCAACCTGCACAAAGCACCGATGACCCCCGTATTCATGAAGTGGTTGCTTCGGTCTCGGCCAGCAGGCTGGAGGCCGACATCACCAAGCTTGTCAGCTTCGGCACGCGCAGTACGCTTTCCGACACACTGTCGCGAACACGTGGGATAGGGGCGGCGCGACGATGGATCAAAGCCGAATTCGAGCGTATTTCAGAACAGTGCGGTGGCTGTCTCGAAGTTTCTTATATCTCCGAGGTGTTTCCGGCGGGAAGGAGACTGCCCGACGCTACCAACATCGTCAATGTCGTAGCCATTCAGCGCGGAACGATCGACCCCAACCGCATGATCATCATGAGCGGTGACATAGATAGCCGGATCAGCCGCAACAGCAACGCAATCGACTCAGCCCCGGGCGCAAACGACAACGCCAGCGGAATGGCGGGAGCAATCGAAGCCGCACGGGTTCTTAGTAAGCATCGCTTCAACGGATCTATCGCATACATGGGGTTGTCCGGTGAGGAGCAAGGGCTTTATGGCGGTGGCACCGTGGCGCGATATGCGCAGGAGCACGGGTGGAACATTCAAGGTGTCCTAAACAACGACATGATCGGGAATATCGAGGGCCTGAGCGGTGTGATCGACAACACACACGCGCGTGTCTTCTCCGATGGCACAGTGCCCATCGATATGGCCCTAGCAGAATTCGCTGGAGAGGGATTGTTCCGTGCTGCTCGCGACTCCGGCACGGTCGAGTTGCCGGCGCTTGAGTTCAACCGGATCTTGCGACAACTTCAGACCCGGCGCCGAACCGGCGGTGACGTCGATGGAATATCGAGACAGTTGGCCCGCTACGTCGATCGCGTCGCAGACATGTATCTCCCGAACCTGGACGTGGTGATGATCTATCGATTAGATAGGTTCGGCCGCGGCGGCCACCACACGCCATTCGCCAATCTCGGGTATCCGGCCGTCCGGATCATGGAGACCAACGAGAACTACACGCGGCAGCACCAGGATATCAGGGTGGAGAACGGCATCCACTACGGCGACGTGCTAGAAGGCGTGAATTTCGATTATGCCGCCAAGCTCACCGCACTCAACGCCGCCACGATGGCGGCGCTCGCGAGGGCACCCGGCCCTCCCACAAGCGTGCGAATCACTGGTGCTGTGCGGCCGTCCGCAAGAATGCGCTGGCAGCCACCGTCGGATTCCGCCAATGTCACCGGCTTCCGGGTGTACTGGCGCCTAACCGATTCTCCGACCTGGGATTCGTCGAAACTGGTCGGTGACGTGACAGACTACACCTTCGACGGACTCATCATCGACAACTACTTCTTTGGTGTGGCGGCCGTGGGCAATGATGGGAACGAGAGCGTGGTCGTATTTCCGTCTTCCGGGAGATAGGTGCCCCGCCTATCACGATACCAAAAGCGCCTCTTCATCTTTCTCAGCGTTGCGACTTTTTTCGAGGGGTACGACTTCACTGCGCTGGGCCAAATTCTGCCGAACCTGCGCGTCGAGATGGGGCTCTCTCAGAGCGCCGGAGGAATGCTCGTCTCGGTCATTGGCCTGGGCACTATGCTGGCGTACCTCCTGGTTCGTCTGGCCGACCGGTGGGGTAGACTACGTGTTCTCACCATCACGATCCTGGGGTACGCAAGCTTTACCTTCCTGACAGGCATCTCGCGCACACCATACGATTTTGCGTTCTACCAGATAGCCGCCCGAACTTTCCTCATCGCCGAGTGGGCACTGAGTATGATATTCGCGGCAGAAGAGTTTCCAGCAGAGCGGCGAGGGTTCGTAATAGGCGTGATTCAAGCTGCCACTGCAATGGGATCGATAACATGTGCGGCTGTCACGCCCCTTCTGCTTCTCACTCCGTTCGGTTGGCGTGCCGTGTACTTCGTCGGGGTAGGCCCGGTCCTCTTGGTCGCATACGGTCGGCGCTCGCTGAAGGAAACTCGGCGCTACGCGGCCTATGCAGGAGAGACCAGAGCAACGAAGAGAAGCTTCTTCGCGATCCTAAGGTCTCCCTATCGCAAGCGCGTGATTCAGCTAGCAGTCATCTGGGGGCTTACCTACATGTGTACTCAGCCAGCCGTCGTGTTCTGGAAAGAGTTCGCGGTTGGCGAACGAGGTTTCACAGATGGCCAGGTCGGGCTTGCCATCGCGCTAGCGTCGCTGGGTAGCATGCCACTGGTGCTGGTCGCCGGAAGACTCTTGGATATCTGGGGCCGACGGCGGAGCGCACTGATGATCTACATGGCCTGCGCAATCTCTGTGGTTGCCGCCTACCAAATGAACGGATTCTGGCTGCTAACCGTATCTCTAATGGGTGCTATTTTTGCGGCGGTGGCGCTGCTTTCGCTGCTCAACGCTCTTACTACCGAACTCTTTCCGACCGAACTTCGGGGAGACGCCTTCGCCTGGTGCAACAACCTGCTGGGCCGGATCGGCTACGTGATCGCACCATGGATCGTGGGCGAGGCTGCAGAGCGAATTGGATGGGGAAATTCCGTTTCATTAACAGTGGGCTTCGTGCTGGTGGCCCTCGGCCTGCTGTTGTGGCAACTCCCCGAAACAAGTCAACGAGAACTCGAGGACACCGCGGCGATTCCGGCAACGTAGCCGGTCAAGAATAAGGTCCCGGATGTGTGTGATGCGGCCAAACGAAACGAAACTCGACAGGTGAAAGATCGGCTGGACTCGGTAAGATCCGCGTTGCGCGGGTCGTATGATGTCGCACGGCTGCTTGGCCGCGGGAGTATGGCAAGCGTCTACCTTGCGGTTCGGCTATCAGACTCCCAGACCGTAGCGATCAAGGTCCTGCGTCCTGAATTTGCCGTATCCATCGGAGCCGGCCGGTTCCACCGAGAGATCTCGCTCCTGAAACGTCTCCGGCATCCACACATCCTGCCGCTACTCGATTCGGAAGAGTTGGGCGGCGAGTTGTTCTATGTGATGCCATGCGCCGACGGCGACTCACTGGGCACGCGTTTGGAGGGGCATCACAGACTCGAGATCGAAGAGGCGCTCGATATTGCCCGGCAGATCGGATCGGCGCTGGATTACGCCCACGCAGAAAACGTGATGCACCGCGACATCAAGCCCGGCAACATCTTGTTTGACCAAGGTCGCGCAGTACTGTGCGACTTTGGTGTCGCACGTGCCATTGTAGAGGCGTCCGGCGAGAACATCTCGTCCACCGGCGTCATTGTGGGCACACCGTCCTACATGAGTCCCGAACAGGCCACCGGAAGAGGGCAAGTGGACGGACGCAGTGACATCTATTCGCTCGCGTGCGTGCTCTACGACATGCTGGTCGGAGAACCTCCGTTCACCGGTCACTCGGCGCAGGCGATCATGGCACGCCAAGCGAGTGAATCACCACCTTCTATTAGAGTAGTGCGGCCCGACGTGCCTGAGCACGTAGAGCGCGCCGTGCTGGCCGCGCTCGAAAAGCGACCTGAGAGGAGGCCTCAAACGGCCGGTCGCTTCGCCGAGCAGCTGGCTACTCCTTAGTTCTAACCTCTAGAACGGCCCGCCTGGCGGATCACCCGGGTCGCCCGTTGGAAATCCGGCGTGGCCTTCGAGACGAACAATGTCATCTCGTATGTCCTGGCCCCAGGCCTCAAAGTCCTCGAACCAAGCCCTGAGGAATGCCAATAGAGCATCTCTATCGGGCTTCGTCTCGGCAGTCGCAGGAAGCGCAACGTTACCGCCAGGCCCGGTTCGATATGCGGTTTTCCGAGTTCTGTTCTGTCCCTTACTCATCTCTTTGCCTTTCTCCGACGGTGATTGATCCTAGTGTCTCAACGCGTGAGCCTCTCCATTCGCGACGCAAGCGCCCGTGCCAACTTCTTGTTACCTAGCTTCTCTGCCGCTGCGGCCCGGAGTTCCAGGCTCGCCGGCAAGAAAATGAGATTCGCGACAGAGCCCGGCGCATCGATGTTCCCTGCGACCCTGAGTGCGTCATCAAATTGTTCGCGAGCTGCATAGATTCGGGCCAGGGTCAGCCATTCCAGGCCGAGGGATTCCCAAGGACGCCAAGTCAGATTGCCTCTTGTCGCCGTTGGACTAAGCGATTCCAATAGCTCGATCGCCTTTGCGGTGTCTGCCTCGGCCAGCGCGACGTGCGCCGCCATACTGGTGGCGGTCAAACTAGCCACGCGGTCACCGGAAACAGCCGCACGCCTGAGCGTATCTCTGATCGCGCTCGCCTCTATGACATGGCCTCGGTTGGCATCCCAAACACCTAGCAACCATAGCCGTGGCGCGTTTAGCGTGCCGGCTTGAAAGCCGCGCCGCAGATCTTTCGCCACCGATCGAGCCTTGGATTCCACCTCGGCTCCAGCAATAGCATCGACTATGTAATAGGTCGACACCGCTCCGCCAATGGGCGTACCGCTAGCCGCGGCTGAGTCCAGCAGTGCCTTGAGATCTTTGTCCCTGCCGGTTGCGGCCAAGAGACTCTGCACGCCGACCAGTGAGCTGAAACTGTACCGTTCCGTCGTGTCGTTCTCCAACACCGCACTCCAGCCCGAAATCGCGCACTCCGGGTTGGCTACTTTCACACTGAGCCACCTCGCTGACTGAAAAACAGCCTCCGCATCCTCAAGTACGGCCGCCGGCCAATCGATGGCAGATGGAGACTTGGTTACGCAGGTATACATCAGCTCTAGAATAGAGAGTGCCGCCGAATCCGGATCCGCTCGCCGGAACTCGGCCAGCAAGCTCGCCGCGAAGTCCACATCACCCCTCCGCAGATCGCCCTCTATGAGGTGAAACAGAACGGGAGCGAAACCATTGGTCATTCCGTAGACTCTCGCGAAAGCATCTCGGGCCAGCGAGTCCTGCCCGGGTCCACGAGGCAATAGATGCGTATACACCTCTCCTAGTCCCACCCAACCCTCCAACCAATCGGGATCGATCTCGATGGCGCGCTCAAACCAGTACACCGCCGAGTCTGATCTCGCCACAGCGTCGGAGTCGTCACTCAGAAACGCGGCCAGGCCGCGAGCGTACGATGCACGCCGCTCCGTGAGTAGATCTGCATGCTCTAGGGCTACCGCGATCAAGTTCTTGGCTTTCTCCGGCTGGTCAAGCCAGCTGGCAGCCTGAGCGGCCTTCACCGCCGCAATCGCAAAGGCCGAGTCCTCTTCTACGGCGACACGATAGAACTCGAATGCGGCCTCGAAGTGCCCCGCATGGAAGCTTCGTTCGCCTGCGACAAAACTTTGAACTGCCTCTGGCCGCCGACCCGCGATCGCCGACAAGTCGACTGATTGCTCGGGCAAAAGCGATAGCAGAAGCTTGCCCATGGCACGGGTTCCCATTTGTCGTGCCTCGATCCGTGACCCAGTCGAATCGGCGCGATAGATCACCGAGTCTCCCGCTACGTCATGCAGCGTGATAACAGTCTGGACACTATCCTGGAACAGCATCAGTCGGCCGTGTAGGTAGAATCCCGCACCTGCCTCACGCGCTCGCGCCCCCCTCTCTGCACCGGACAGGAGAGACACCTCCTCGCACGCGCACAACCATTTGAGCGGTACCCTCCCAGCAAGCGCATTCTGGATCAGGTACGCGTTGTCCTCGCCGAGTTCGGCTTCCTGAGTGTTCACATCGCCACTTACATCCAGTGGGAAGATCATAATAGTGTCGGGATTGAGCGGAACATTTGGACTCGCCAGAAGTCGCCACACGATCAGAGCGGTGACGGCGACCGCGCCGAGGCCAAGGGCACGGGTCCTTGCCCGCCGAACTGATGCCGCGATCGGAGCCCTATGGCCACTGGGCGAGCGACCCGCGATGACATTCGCGAATTCCACCGCGCTGCGGTATCGATCCGCTGGAATTTTGGCGAGCGCCTTCTCCACGGTGCTTTCCAACTCGACTGAGATCGTGGGCCTAAGAACACGAAGCGACGGAGGCCTTTCATTCACCTGTCGTGCCAGAATCGCCTGTCCGCTTGGACCGGTGAATGGGGGCTCGCCAGACAACATCTCGTACACAACGCAGCCAAGCGTATAGATATCACTCCGCCCATCGATTTCTTCAGAGCCCGTCGCTTGCTCCGGGCTCATATACGCCGGTGTACCGACGGCAAGCCCCGTCTCGGTCAAGCCCTCTTCACTCGCCTGTCTCACCGCGCGGGCGACCCCGAAATCCGCCACTAGTGCATGGCCTTCCGAGATCAAGATGTTCTCGGGCTTTATGTCGCGGTGAACAATTCCGTGGCTGTGAGCAAAGCTCAGTGCGTCCGCCACTTCGCTCGTCAATTGAATGACATCCTCAATCGGAAGCTGCTTCTCTCGGTTCAGACGATTCCTTAGACTCTCACCTTCCACGTAGGGCATGACAAAGAACAGCAGGCCTTCGGTGTTTCCAGAGTCATAGAGCGGGACAATGTTGGGATGTTGGAGAGACGCAGCTATCCGGATCTCGCGGAGAAAGCGCTCGGCCGCAAGCGTGGCAGCAAGATCGGGCCGAAGTACCTTGATGGCTACATACCGGTCGTGCCGGAGGTCTCGCGCAAGCAACACGACAGACATGCCGCCATGACCGATTTCCCGCTCGATGGAGTAGCGGTCGGACAACGAATTCTGGAGGCGCTCCAGCGCGTCGATCACTAGCAACCGCTCCGTTTTGAGCCGGCCATAACATGGAGTCCGCCACCGGCTCCCGCTAGAGGGGATGCGAGCTAGGCCGAAACCCTGTACCTAGGTAAGTTGTTCTCGAAATTGACGATACGGACCCAGCGCCACCGAGAACGGACAATAGCGGCAAGTGATGAAAGCGACCAGAACAATATGTCATAGCTTGCCCCCCAGACCGTCGGCCTTAAGTTCGTGTCATAAACCATGATACGAGCTTCGCTCAACCCCCTCACACTCTTCCACAGAGTCCGGCGTATTCTTGCGACTGGGTGGCGCGAATTCTGGCGTTCGCCCGACCCGCTATTGTTGGACGAAGGATTTCGTGGAGAACTAGCCGTTGCCAAGGTTCGCCTCGCAATTATCAGTGTCCTCCTTATCATCCCATTAACCCAAGTACTACGGAGCACGTCGGAACCTTCGACTAGAGTGGGCCTGACGGCTGCCACAATAGCTCTGACTCTCACCTGGCCGGTGTTCGTTATCGCCAAGCGCAGAGATTTTCGCCGATTTCTGGGCTTTGCGACCGGCATCTTGGACGTGACATTGGTGAGCGGCGTCCTGCTCGTGTTCATGCTCACCGACCGCCCACACATTGCGGTCAACAGCGGTGGGCTCTTCGCGATCTATTTTCTCGCCATTGCAGCCACGAGCCTACGAAACGACCCTCGTGTCTGTGTGTTGGCCGGTGGGCTGGCGATAGCTCAGTATGCCGCGCTGGCCGCGTATGCCGACGTTCATTGGGATCTAAACGACCCAAGCTTCGCACCGTTCGAATACGGCACGTTCCATCTCGCCAACAACTACAGCCGCCTAGTACTAATGGGCTGCGCTGTAATGGTGAGCACCGTAGCAGTGCTGCGTACACGCAGACTCCGTTGGCTCTCGGCTAAGGACCCTTTGACCGACCTCATGAATCGGGGATTTCTTGACGAATTGGCTCAGGCAGAAATAACGCGTACTCTTCGCTACAAGCGTGAACTTTCCTTGATCATGATCGATATCGATGAGTTCAAGAAATTCAACGACGACTACGGCCATATCGTGGGCGATGAAGTACTCCGAGTCATCGCCGGGATGCTGCAGAAGTCCATGCGGAAGAGTGACGTCGTTGCGCGTTACGGTGGCGAGGAATTCGTAATCCTTTTACCGGAGACCTCCGTTGCAAGCGCTTTGAGCAAGTCAGAGAGCCTCAGGGTTGCAATCGAGGCATCCAGTGTCACCGTTTCTATCGGAGTTGCAAGCGTCCCTGACGACGGCACGGACTTGAGAACCGTCATTGACTGTGCCGACCGACGACTCTACGCAGCAAAAGAAGCGGGACGCAACCGTGTTGTTGGCCCGACAACAGGAGATCCAGTGCCTCTCTAGAGTCCGTAGATACTGAAATCGCACGGACTATGTCAGAATCCGGTCAGGATTCCAGGTTATTGAGCCCTTCGCCGTTGAGCGTTTGACGTACAGGGACCTATCTTGATTGTGATTCCTTTGTGCCGGATAAGCAAACAAATAAAATGCCCCAATTAGCGTGGTTCAATAAGAGCGAGGCAAGATCGCGATTCGTCGTAATCCTTCTCCTCCTCACAATGGTCTTCGTTGTTGTCCTGGCCTTCCAAGGGCTGCAGGCAGCGCGCTCGCACCGGGCCACTGCAGAGAATGTGCTCCATGATTATGCAGCGGCAGCTGTGCATGAGTACGCGGGCCGCGTTGAGCGAGAGTGGGAGTATTACGGCTTTTACCCTGTCTTCCAGGTGCTGGTCTCCAACAAAATGCAGCAGGAGAGTGTCCCGCTTGCGCAGCCTTCCCAACTGATCTCGTCCGCATCCGAGTTACAGCGCGCTGCGTTACAGTCAACCGATCGCTTCTTCCGAATGTCGCTGCCTGATGGGCAACTGGAATTCAGCGACGAATCCGGAGATGCAACCCTAGATACGTGGCTCCGTGACACACTGAGAGTTCACGCAGAGACAGCATTTCAGTCAACATGGCGCTCAGCGATTCTGGTCAGAACTGACACGGCCGCACAAATTTTCATCTACAGCGTATACCGAGACACCGCCGGTACACCGAACATGATCCTCGGCTTTCAGGCGAACCTCGAAGGAGTACGCAGCGTTCTGGCGACCTCTGCAGAACACGATCCGCTGCTGCCCCCGACGCTTATTAGGGATCTCGATCCCGATTCGGTTATGACAGTTCGTATGATGGACGGTTCTGGACGGACCCTGTATTCGTCGGCCAACACTACGGATGGAACACCGGCTACCAGCCAGGGCCCCAGGTTCTACGCGAAGCAACAACTCGATGGCCGGTTCGGCGGGCTGGCGGCGTTTGTGTCGCTCCGGCCGGAGGCTGCAGAGCGACTCATCATCGGTGGTCTCCCTCGATCCAACCTGCCTCTCCTGCTGGGCCTCTTGGTCGTCACCATCGGCCTGGTGATAGCAGCACTGTATCAACTACGGCGTGAACAGGAGCTTCTTCGACTTCATACAGAATTCATATCCAACGTGTCACACGAGCTGCGAACCCCACTCGCGCAGATTCGCATGTTCGCTGAAACACTCGTACTCGGTAGAGTTCGAACAGACAAGGAGCGGCAGCGGTCGCTCGAAATAATCGATCAAGAGGCGAGACGGCTGACCAACCTGGTCGAGAACGTACTCCATTTCTCTCGTGCCGAACGTGGATCGATCCAAGTCAATACGGAGCGGGTGCGTGCCGCACAACTGGTTCACGAAGTCACGGAAAGCTTTGTACCGCTGGCTGCTGCCGAGGGATCTGAGGTTAGAACAGAACTCAACATGGACGTGACCGCTGAGCTTGACCCGGCGGCCTTCAGGCAGGTACTGCTCAACCTTCTCGACAACGCACTCAAGTACGGACCACGTAACCAAACCATTCTAGTGACCGCCGAACGCTGGAACGGATCGCTACGCATTGGGGTCGACGATCAAGGCTCTGGTGTCGCACAAAAAGATCGGGACGCAGTATGGAAGAAATTCTGGCGCCATCAGAGACATCGCAAGGAAGCTATCGCCGGCACGGGCATCGGCCTTTCAGTTGTGCGAGAACTGATCACACTTCATGGTGGAACTGCCTGGGTCGAAGACGCTCCCGGGGGCGGAGCACGGTTCATGGTCGAATTTCCCAATGCACGAAGCTGACCTAGTTTTGACACAGATCCTACTTGTCGAAGACAACCGCGATTTGGCGTTCGGACTCCGCAACAATTTGGAGATCGAGGGCTACGAAGTACTGGTTGCCGAGGACGGTGAATCGGGGTTGCGGCTCGCCTTGGAGTCGGAACCAAATCTGATTGTGCTTGACCTAATGCTGCCCGGAATGGATGGCTTTCGAATCCTCCGAGAGATCCGGCGTGCCGGACATGAAATGCCCATACTCATACTCACCGCGCGTGGAGACGAAACCGACAAGGTGCGTGGTCTTCGTTTGGGAGCAGATGACTATGTCACCAAGCCGTTTGGAGTCCTTGAGCTGCTGGCCCGAATTGAAGCCTTGTTGCGTAGGGCGCAGGGGCCGTCCACCGATGAAAGAGAAACGCAAAACCAATTCGGCGACATAGTCATTGATCCGCCGACACGCAGGGTTCTTCGGGCCGGAGAGGTCGTACCTCTTACTCCCAAAGAATTCGACCTTCTCCTCGCTCTTGTTCGGCGCCGCGGAGCAGTTGCGTCGCGTCTGGAGTTGATGACGGATGTATGGGGGTACAACGATTCGGTTCTGAGTCGAACGGTGGACACGCATGTCGCCGAACTCCGTCGCAAGCTTGAGAAGAATGCGGCCCAACCCCGCTACCTCATGACAGTGAGAAAGGTGGGGTATCGCTGGGACCCGGAGCCCCTAGACTAGCATTCGCCCGATTCAACCTCGTTTAGACGAGAGATATCAGATACACCACCCCTGTACCTCCCAGAAGTATCAAGCCGATCCAGGACCAGAGCAACATCGCTCGCCCGGGTCTGTGCTCCGGCGGTACGTCAGCCGACGTCACAGCCCGCAAATTCAGATATCCCAGTGCCGGCGCGGTCAGAAACGACACTATCGTAGCGAAGTCCACCATGCTCGTCAGGTTTCCAATGAACAGCAACAGAATCACTACGGTCAGCACTGCAAGCGCAGCTAGGCTAGTCCAATAGAGGTTGCCGCAACTGGGCACTGTTCCCTGAATCGGCTTTCGCGATCGCAGGTTCAGAATGGTCCGCTCTATCGCACGAGGGAACCCATCAATCACGGTGAGCGCGGTCGAAGCCATGGTCGTCAGGACCGCTGCCAGAACCATGGGTCGGGTCCACTCGCCGAGCGTCCTGCTGTAGAGGTCGACCAGTTGGGTGGCGAATACCGGGCCTTGTGAGCTGAGGGTCTCCCCCGATCCGAACATCACTCCGGCACCCAGAGTCACGAATGCAAAGGCCAGCATTCCCGTCCCCACGTAACCGATGAGAAAATCCATTCTCGCCGCCTGAACCGACGACTCTCTCTTCTCCGTTTCGTCCTTGGCAAGAGTCCAAAGCGAACTCCAGATCGATGTATCGATCGGAGAGGGCATCCAACCAACCAAGGCCAGCAAGAACGCAAATGGCACGACCGATCCTATCAGCGATCCCGGCCACGCGGCAAACGTCGAGAAATCAGCGTGCGGGATCGTGACGACGGCGGCCACGACCGTGGACAACCCCAACACAACCAGGATCAGTTTCACTGTTCCCTCGAGCGCCCTGAATCGGCCCAGCCATAGTAGAGCCGCACAGGCCGCGGTGATGATAGCACCAGTCAACGGGAGCGACCACTCCAACCCGAAGGCGAACCGCAGCAAGAATGCTGTAAAAAGAACGATCGCCGCCTCGGATATCAGCGCCGTCGCAAGTGTGATCAGCAGGTACAACCACAAGGCCCAGTCGCCGATTCTAGCGTACCCTTCGACGAGAGACTGCCTAGTGGCTGCGGCGTAGCGGGGTCCAAACTCGAAGAAGGGAAACTTGAGAACCAGTGCCAGAAAAATCACCCCGGCCAGAGCGAACCCGGTAGTTGCACCTGCCCTGGTCGACTGCACCAGATGTGAGACTCCGATGGCAGCGGCCGCCCACAGTAGCCCGGGACCGAAACTGTCCCAGAAGCGGGAGCCGTTCCGCCCTGCCGATTTACTCATCGGTGAGTCTTCAAACCACCGACTATACCTACGAAACCACCGCCGCTTTGATTAGGTCGCGATTGAGTCTTGCGATAAAGTCGACGCTTATTTCCTTGGGACACGCTATCTCACAATCACCGTGGTTGGTGCAGTTGCCGAAGCCCAGTCCGTCCATCGCTGAGACCATAGAAAGAGCGCGATTCAGCCGTTCGGGCTGGCCCTGGGGCACGAGTCCCAAGTGAGATACCTTGGCAGCGGTAAAGAGCATGGCCGAAGCATTGGGACAGGCTGCAACGCAGGCACCGCACCCTATGCAAGATGCCGCGTCCATCGCTAGGTCCGCATGCTCCTTGGCTATCGGAATTGAGTTGGCATCCGGTGCGCTACCTGTGCGGGCAGAAATAAATCCGCCCGCCTGAATGATTTGGTCCAAGGCGCTACGATCGACGATGAGGTCCTTGATGACGGGAAAGGCTCCGGCGCGCCACGGCTCTACCCAGATCTCATCCCCATCAGCGAAACTCCTCATGTGCAGCTGGCAGGTGGCCGTCCCCCGGCTGGGACCGTGCGGCGTCCCGTTTATTACGACACCGCACGATCCACAGATACCCTCTCGACAATCATGCTCGAACGCGATTGGCAGATCACCCTTCTCGATTAGTTCTTCGTTCATGACATCGAGAAGCTCTAGGAAAGAAGCATGCGGGCTGATATCGGTTTCATAGCGAACAAAGCCGCCTTTCGCTTGTGGACCTGCTTGGCGCCAAGCGCGGAGGACTATGTTCATTACTTGTAACTCCGCTGTGACAAATGCACGTGCTCGAACTCTAGCTCCTCCTTATGGAGCTTCGGCTCTGAGCCGACGCCGGCGAACTCCCACGCAGCCACGTAGGAAAATTTCTCATCGTCGCGTTTCGCTTCACCTTCCGCCGTCTGATATTCTTCTCTAAAATGCGCTCCGCACGATTCTTCTCTGTGCAATGCGTCATGGCAGAGCAGTTCGGCAAACTCCAGGAAATCGGCGACTCGTCCGGCCTTCTCAAGTGACTGGTTGAGATCGTCTCCATCACCCGTCACTCTCACGTTGCTCCAAAATTCGTCACGTAGCGCAGGTATCTCGGAGATTGCCTTTTCCAGGCTGAGCCGACTCCGAGACATGCCGCAGTGAGCCCACATCAGGTTACCAAGCTCTCTGTGAAAGGAATCAACCGTCCGCTTACCATTCATGGCAAGCAGCCTCTTGGCACGCTCCTCCGCCTGTTGCTTTGATTCCCGGAACGCGGCGCCGTCTACATTGACCGTGTCGCTCCCCGCACGAGCGAGATAGTCGCCGATAGTTGCGGGAAGGATGAAGTATCCATCTCCCAGCCCCTGCATGAGTGCACTCGCGCCCAAGCGGTTGGCACCATGATCGGAGAAGTTGGCCTCGCCGATAACGAAGAGGCCGGGGATTGTTCCCATCAGATTGTAGTCGACCCAAAGCCCGCCCATCGTGTAGTGGGGAGCCGGATAGATCCGCATCGGCACCTTGTACGGATCGTCACCCGTGATGCGCTCGTACATTTCGAACAAGTTTCCGTATCTGTCCGCAATCACCTCCTGTCCCAGGCGCTGAATGGCGTCACGGAAGTCGAGGAACACTCCGTTTTGGAGTTCCCCTACTCCATGCCCATCGTCACACATCTCCTTCGCGCGGCGGGATGCGATGTCGCGAGGTACAAGATTCCCAAAACTCGGATAGATTCGCTCCAGGTAGTAGTCGCGGTCTGTTTCTCCGATTTCCGCCGCCGGCCTATTGTCACCTTTTCTCTCGGGCACCCAGATACGTCCATCGTTGCGAAGAGATTCGCTCATCAGAGTGAGTTTCGACTGAAAGTCCCCACCAGGCGGGATACACGTAGGATGAATCTGCGTATAGCAGGGATTCGCAAACGCCGCACCACGCTTGTGCGCACGCCAGGTCGCTGTGACGTTGCACCCTTTTGCGTTAGTCGATAGATAGAAGATGTTGGCATACCCACCAGTGGCCAAGACAACCGCATGCGCACCGTGCACCTCGATCTGCCCGGTAACGAGGTCGCGCGTAACGATCCCGCGTGCGTGGCCATCCACTGTGACGAGATCCAGCATCTCGGTTCGCGGATACATCTGCACGGCACCTGCGCCGATTTGCCGAGCCAATGCCTGGTAGGCACCAAGCAAGAGTTGCTGGCCGGTTTGACCACGCGCGTAGAACGTGCGTGATACTTGGGCTCCACCGAAAGACCGGTTAGCCAAAAGCCCGCCATATTCACGAGCGAACGGCACACCCTGTGCTGTGCACTGATCAATTATATTGGCGCTTACCTGCGCCAAACGGTAGACATTCGCTTCGCGCGACCGGAAATCTCCGCCCTTTACAGTGTCGTAGAACAACCGCCAGATACTGTCTCCATCGTTCTGATAATTCTTGGACGCGTTTATTCCTCCCTGCGCCGCAATGCTGTGGGCGCGCCTTGGGCTATCTTGGAAGCAGAAACACTTTACCCGATATCCCAGCTCAGCCAGCGAAGCCGCCACCGACGCACCGGCCAGTCCCGAACCCACTACGACAACTTCGTATTTCCGTTTATTCGCCGGATTCACCAACTTCATCTCAAAGCGATGCCTGTCCCACTTTTCCTGCATGGCACCGGATGGAACCTTCGAATCGAGCTCCACTATCTCGCCTCCAACACTTATTTCAGGATACCGGCTAGAACCGACACCGGTATCGACACGAATCCAAGGAAGGTCATTATTGCTATCAGTGCTGCAAACGGTCTCCTGAGGCGATTGTATCGTGGGTGGTTAGCCCCGACAGTCTGGAAACTGCTCCACACTCCGTGATAGATGTGCATGGCCAGAGCACACATGGCAACTATGTACGCTATCGGCACCGGCCACCATTGGAATCCGGTCACAAGATTGTGATAGGGTGAACCGGGCACGAAATCGGGATGTACTGTGCCCACGGTAAAATGCAGGAGATGATAAACGACAAAGAGTGCAATGATGATCCCGCCCCAACGCATTGTGCGAGAAGCGTACGTAGACGCTCCAGCATCCAATCGATGACTGTACTTGACGGGGCGTGCGCTCTTGCTCATACGCCACAGCTGAGTGGCAGCAACTATGTGGACCGTGACGGCCAGCAGCAATCCGATGCGAAAGATCCACAGAGCTTGCCCACGCCCGAAGATCGGTGCACCCATTTCCCGCAGGAATTCCGCGTAGTGATCGAACTTCTCCGCCCCCTGAAACGCCTTCAGGTTGCCGAGCATATGTAGAATGACGAATTGAAAGAAAACGACGCCCGTAGCAGCCATCATCACCTTCTTGCCGACGGACGACCGATATAGGTTGAAAACCCTTTGCATCATAACTCCGATTGGCGTGTCGAAAGCGTCTGATGATACTTCGCATACGTGCCACCTTGCAAGTTGCTCCGGTTGCGAGGTTTGGCCCGTGGCGCGATCTTCTGCCAAAGTCATCATAACCCTTATGCATCGGGCGGGAGGCCTTAAATGAGCATCGTGCTGCTGGCCGCAGCGATGGTTGCGGCACCGATACAGGCCGACACCACTTACCTCTACCGCACACTTCTGCTTCAAGCCGCGCCAGGCAGTTTACTCGACGTGATCAAAATGTACAGGGATCGCGTTCCTGTCTACGAGGCTTCGGGTGACGGAGTGCCGTTCATGTTGCGACACAGCCAGGGTGACCACTGGGATCTCATGCTCATTTTTCCAGTCGGCAACCTGACCGAATTCCACTCCGCCCAGAGAGCCGCACGGAGGGGGCGAGCCGCGGCTGACGCCGGTGTGACTGACGCGGACTTTCAACACGCACTCGGCCAACATGTTTCTTGGCGCGAGGAAGTATTTGCCAAGGGTCCCCCGCTCGACGAGCTGAATGCCGTCATGAGCAGGGGATCGTTCTACCACGTAGAGATGTTCGTGGCACTGGCCGGAAAGCGCGGTGCACTGTTCCACGAGCGGGAGATGGAAAACCAGTACCTGGCTAGTCTCGACCGACCCCAGAACTTGCTCTTTACTCGCACTGGAGGCGCGGCCTGGGACTCCTTCACCATTGGAGTGTACAAGGACCTCAAACACTTCGCGGCCAGTGGGGACAATCCTCCCGAAGAACAGCAGGCGGCAGCACTAGCAGCTGGCTTCGAGGGAAGCGATCGTATCGGGACCTACCTTCGCACCCTCATCCTCAGACACAATGACACACTGGCTGGAGCTGTAAGACTCAAGCCGTGAGCGAGGGTACCCGGCTCGACAAATGGCTTTGGGCCGCCAGATTCTACAAGACCAGATCCTTGGCGGGAACGGCCATAGACGGCGGCAAGGTGCAGCTAAACAGCCAACGCGCCAAGCGAGCCAAATCCGTACGCCCAGGAGATGAATTGCGAATTCGGAAGGGCGTTTATGAGTACGTAATTGTAGTAAAGACCCTCTCCGAACGCCGCGGGCCCGCAACTGACGCGCAGGCTCTCTACGAAGAAACCGAAGAGTCGAGGCATCGCCGCGAGAGTGCGGCAATCCAGTTACGATCTATTTCGGAGACGACTTTAGGTACCAAGGGACGCCCTACGAAGAAGGAACGCAGGGATATCGAGAGGTTCAAAGGGCCATAGATAAGCATGTCGCTGCTCATCATCAGTCAAGCCGAGGTGGCACAGTTGCTCCCGATGGATAGGTGCATCGGCCTGATGCGCGACGCGTTCACTTCATTTACACGAGGAGAGGCTGTCCTACCGTTGAGGCCCGTCCTGAAACTGCCGGATGAGCGTGGCGTGTTGGCCATGATGCCGGCCTACCTGGCCTCAAACCAAACTCTTGCAATCAAGGTGATAACGGTCTTCCCCAAGAACCTCGATACACCGTTCGATTCACATCAGGGAGCCGTGCTATTGTTTGACGAGAAGGACGGCAGGATGATCGCTTTGATGGACGCGAGTGAGATAACGTCGATCCGCACAGCTGCGGCATCCGGTGTGGCGACCGACCTACTTGCACGCACTGATGCTCACGATCTAGCCATTCTAGGATCTGGTGTGGAGGCTCGCACACACCTCGAGGCCATGATAGCCGTGCGCCGGATTTCGCGGGTTCGTGTATGGAGTAGACGCGCGGAACGAGCCACCGCTTTTGCAAAACGTGAATCGGCACGGCACGACATCACGATCGAGGTTTTTGCTGAGGTTGCCGACACCGTCAGCGAAGCAGATCTGATATGCACTACAACGGGCGCAAGCGAGCCTGTGCTTTGCGGTCCGTGGATTGCCGCGGGCGCGCACGTTAACGCAGTTGGTTCAGCGACACCATGGACGCGTGAATTGGACACGGCCGCCGTCGTCAACTCACGCCTGTTCGTCGATAGTTTCGAATCGGCAATAAACGAGGCCGGTGACTTCTTGATACCTAGGAAGGAAGGTGCCATTACGGACGATCACATCATGGGTGAAATCGGAGACCTTCTACTCAAGCGCGTTGCTGGGCGCACGTCCGACAACGAGATCACCCTATTCAAGTCACTCGGCATTGCCGTGCAGGATGTCGCCGCCGGCAGACACGTCTATCAGATGGCCCTCGAATCCGGCATGGGTACATCGATCGAACTCGGCGGTCTGCGCGATCAGCCGGCCTAGATTCCGGTAGACACGGACGACAATAATGCAGGCAATGGTTCTCCAACGTCCGCGCCAAGAGCTGGAACCGCTCGAACTCGCTGATCCCGAACCCGGATCTTCGGAACTCCTAATACGGGTCCGGACCTGCGCCGTCTGTCGCACAGACCTGCACATCGTGGATGGCGATCTGCCGGACCCCAAGTTGCCTCTCGTGCCTGGGCACGAGATCGTCGGCACCGTTGTGCAGACAGGCAGTGATGTCGAGCGATACACTCCGGGTGACCGAGTCGGTGTCCCCTGGCTGGGGAAAACGTGCGGCACGTGCAGTTACTGCACGTCGGGACGCGAAAATCTGTGCGCCCAGGCTGAGTTCACCGGATATCATGTGGACGGAGGATACGCCGAGTATGTTGTAGCCGACGAGCGCTTTGCATTTCCGATTCCAGATGACTACACCGATCTCCAGGCGGCGCCCTTGCTCTGTGCCGGACTCATCGGCTACCGATCCCTGCTGGCTACAGGTAACGCCGTTCGGCTCGGCATATATGGCTTTGGTGCCGCGGCGCACATCGTGCTGCAGGTCGCGCACTATCAGGAACGGGAAGTTTTCGCATTCACTCGTAGTGGCGACTCGGAAGGCCAGGAATTCGCCAGGGAGCTGGGAGCACGGTGGGCCGGCTCGTCATCCGAGGCTCCGCCCGAGGAACTCGATGCTGCAATCATCTTCGCTCCGGTTGGCGCGCTCATTCCCACGGCCCTACGGTCTGTAGTGCGGGGTGGCACCGTGGTATGCGCCGGCATTCACATGAGCGATATCCCAGCGTTCCCGTACAGCATACTGTGGGGCGAGCGAAGTGTGCGGTCAGTCGCAAATCTCACGCGACGAGACGGCATCGAGTTCATGGCCCTAGCCCCGCAAATACCGATCCGGACCCATGTACAACCATATCCCCTCACAGCTGCCAATGAGGCACTGTCGGCATTACGTGAAGGCCGGCTCAAGGGTGCAGCCGTGTTGCAATTGGATTGACAGGAGTCACGTTCAAATGCCCGACCGAACCCTTCTGACCGAGGCCCAGCATCGACACTTGAGTGTCAGCCTTGCACTGGTGGCCGATGAACTGGCTGACGCTCTCGCTGGCTCGAATACATCGGTGCCAACGGGTGTGTTTACCCGCGTCGAGAACGACTTCTCAACCGAAGAGGAGACTCTGCTCCGAAGCGAGATAGCCGGTATCTCCCAACAGCTCACCGACCTGGCCCACCGCTTTCATTTGTCAGAAAAAATCGTTTCGCGTCGCCACAAGGTGACAGCCCTGCTGTCAGCAGCATGGACTCAGCTACACGATTGCATGAGCACCAAAATGCAGGGCTACGGTGCGGTTAACGCCCGCCTATCCGCGAAGCTCGACTCAGACTTGCTAGCGGTGATCGAGCGGGTAGCACAACTGCGGGTTGCGCTGCACAGGATCGAAGACAAGAATCTCACATGACTGGTTTTCGCCCTTTTGTCACCCTGGTCCTAGCGGCGGCATTGTCCAACGGCTGCGGGGCCAAGATGCTGCTGCCGCCCAAAGTAGACCTGTTCGATATGCACCGCCTCGGCCTTATCGTGTTCACCTCAGGACATCCCGCAGGTGATCTTCCCGACCTCGTCACCGAATATTTTGGGGACGAGGTGCTGACCGCATTGCCCGAAGCCGAGATACTCGATCTCGGTCCCCTGACCGATGTACTGGAAGGCCTTGGCCGGGATCGGTTCGATGGACGCGCAGCTCGAGCGCTAGGGAAGGAGCATGATGTACCGGCCATTTTTGTCGGCCAGATCGAGGTCTCCGTAGTGGACCCGCGGTCCGCGTTGTCCGACGCATTGTACACGGGTGACATGCTCAGCATACGTCTAACGGTCAGCCTGGTGTCGACAGAAACTGGTCGCACCATCTGGCGCAACTCGGCGACGGCGACCGAGGTGGTAGGAGAGTTCGACGTCATCGACGGCAACATTCGACTAACGGCCGACGATCCTGATGATGCCTACGGCCACCTGATTGAACACCTGGTGTACGAACTCACCAAGGATTTCCGACCGGTCTACATGTAGCAAGATTAGCCGATGCTCTTACGCAGGAGTGCGCTCAGCGTCCTGCATCGCTCCGCGGCCGGGGCGCCACATACGATGGGCAAGGAGACGGAATGAGATCACTGCAGCGGGTTCTATCTACTGTAGCACTGCTGACGCTCTCAGTATCGTGCGTTGGAGAAAAAGGCGAAAACGACGAGGCCAAGCCAGCCGCAGGTGACGGGGCTATTACTGTAGTCTTCGAGACCAGTATGGGTCGATTCGTAATGAAGCTAGACCGAGACAAAGCGCCGCACAGCGTCTCCAACTTTGTTTCTCACGTCAAGTCTGGATTCTACGACAACTTGGTATTTCATCGAGTGATAGCCGATTTCATGATACAGGCAGGCCGTTACAGTCCGAGCTTTGCGTCGCGATCCACTCGGGGAACACCGATCCAGAACGAGAGCTACAACGGATTGCTCAACCGGCGCGGCGCAGTTGCAATGGCTCGAACGAATGACCCGCAGAGCGCGCTCGACGAGTTCTATATCAACGTAGTCGACAACCCAAACCTGGATCCGACCGATACGTCCCTTGGCTACGCGGTATTCGGCATGGTGGTCGAGGGAATGGACGTCGTTGACGCAATCAGCAAGGTACAGACTACCCGACGTGAGCGCATGGCGGATGTGCCCGCGAAGCCTGTGATAATCGAGCGCGCCTACGTACAGTCGCCCGAGGCCGATGGGGAATAGGCCAAGGTCGGAGTCTAGCGCACGCGCAGTCATGCATCTACCCTTCGTCGCATGACTCCTTGGGTAACCCGAATTCTATACGCGAACGTCGCGCTGTTCTTCCTGACACGAGTGTTCCCGAATATAGAAACGCAGTTGATGTTCATACCAATGTTTGCGCTGATCCGGCCGTGGACGCTCGTCACCTATATGTTTCTCCACGCCGGATTTGGGCACATATTCTTCAACATGTTGGCGCTGTATTTTTTTGGGCCGCGACTCGAATCGAGACTGGGAGGCCGACCGTTTCTGACGCTCTATTTCGTGAGCGGCCTCATGGGAGCGATCCTTTCGATACCGCTCACACCCCGGGTAGCCATCGTCGGGGCGTCGGGCGCAGTTTTTGGAGTGCTGCTCGGCTTCGCAAAATACTGGCCGAAAGACAGGATCTACATTTGGGGAATCCTCCCGATCGAAGCGCGTACGTTGGTCATTGTAATGACTGTGTTCTCGCTCTACGCCGGCTTCGGCGGCGCAGGAGGAGGGGTCGCACATTTCGCTCATCTCGGCGGTTTCTTGGGAGGGTTCCTTTATCTCAAGTGGTGGGAACGCAGGTCCCCTGCCGGGCAGTTTCGCTCGCAGGCTCAGACACCCGCGAAGCGGGGAGTGCGACCTGATCAAGCCGAGGTCAAAAAATGGTCGCGAATCAGCCGTGAAGACTTGCACCCTGTGAACCGCGAAGAGTTGGATCGCGTGCTAGATAAGATCAATGAGAGCGGTGTTTCCAGCCTGAGTTCTGAAGAGCGGGATTTCCTCGAGCGGTTTGCTGCAAAGTGAATACTGCGGCGCTGGTGGCGTTTTGACACGAACGGGGAGGGGGGCTATGTTGGGGATTAGGACAGGTTGAGGACCTGGCTCGTGCGCAGGTCCTCTTTTTGGGTCTACCTGAGATAGTCGACCGTCGTGGAACGGTTGTAGCCCAAGCGCGGGGGCTCGAATCCGAGCGGTGATCAGTAGTCGGTCTGTGCGACAGTGCCGGACTCTGACGAATCAATTTGGGGAGTACGACACATGCGCACCATCGGGAAAGCAAAGTGGTCCAATGACACCTAGGGCTATGACTAGGGTAGAGACCTGAGCGATATCCAACCTCTAAGCAGTTGTGACCTGGGGGCTGTCCGGGTTCTATGCCTGGGCCGCCCCCTTGTCCGTTCTAGGCCCTGCGATTCCATCGCGATAAACGGGTCACTCGCAGTCGAGCCGGAGATCTAGACAACCAATATGGCGAAACACGAAGCAATAGAACTTCAAGGCAAAGTCTCTGAAGTATTACCTAACGCTACCTTCCGTGTACTGCTGGAGAACGACCACACCGTACTTTGCACCATAGCCGGCAAGATGCGCCGCTTTCGGATCCGCGTCCTGGCGGGGGACAGAGTCACTGTCGAGGTATCGCCGTACGATCTCAGTCGCGGCCGGATCACGTTCAGACACAAGAACTGACCACGTATCTATCGTTTTCTGGCATTCCCCCTAACACAATGACAACCCTTGACGTGGCGCGATGTTAGAGCGCGGCTAGTCGCTCAAGAACTCGCTCAGCACAGCCTGCCACGTTTCACCCAACGCCCGAAGCCGCCCGACCCACAGCTCACGTGCTTCGATCACAGTGCTGTCAGCTCCACTCTCGAACTCGGCGAGCGTCAGAATAATAGATTCGAGGCCCGCCTTCTCCGCTGCCAGTAACGGCTGCAACAAGAAGGTCGTGAGTCGAAAAGTGAACGCATCGCCCGTGGCCTCCGCCACTATCGCACGGTCCGGACCGACCCGCTCGCTCGCCAAGCGCCGCTCTACCTTGACCATGATCTCGTACATCGGCCACGCCGTAAACGGAATCAATACTTCTCTCAAGGATCGACCTCTCGCACCAGCGGCTGGTTTGGGCGGCACCACACCCTTGAGGCCCTCAGCCGGGCCCTGAGTCGGTTCGTCAAGATTCGTGAACCACTCGAGACCAAGGTCGTATGGCGCCCGAAGAGTTTCCAGAGTTCCTAGGCCGGGATTGACCGTACCCCCGATGTAGAGATCCCGTAGCGTAGGGTATGGCAGACCCGTCAATTGGCATGCCTGCCGAAGGTTCCCGCCATGTACCTGGTCTACCAGCCGCCGCACCCGCCTGGTAATCAGATGGGCCGGCGCAGTCAGCGGCGCCTTGGGTCTTCCAGCTCGACTCAAAGGCTCGGTTCCCAACGGGATTGAGGTACGTTGGACATGATATTCTTAGTTGTTACACCGTCTATATAATTATTACTCAGCGGTCGAGCAAGCACTCGTTGCCAGAAAATCGCGATTTTATTGGGAAATAGCCGAGTGCCTAGGAACTAGGTGCCCGTCTGGCCAACCACTTTCGTCGGGACCGTGCGGCTGTTCAGTGTGTTGTCCCCTAATTCACCATCGGCGTTAGAGCCCCAACAATACAGGAAGCCGTCTGTCGCTTGACCACATGTGTGGGATCCACCTGCCGACAGCGATGTGAATTTGAGGCCACCTCGCACCATGACAGGGGTTCTCCGCTCAACTGTCTGTGCATCGCCAAGCTGGCCCTCCGCGCCTCTCCCCCAGCAAAAGGCTGTTCCATCGGCCGTGAGTCCGCACGTGTGGCGGCCGGCGGCGGTAATCGATGAGAAATCGGGGGCGGTGGCCACCTGCAAAGGCGCCAGACTAAAGCCTATGGAATCTTGTGCGAGTTGACCGTCCCGGTTCGCTCCCCAGCAGTATGTCTTGCCGTCAGTGGCAAGCCCACAGGTATGGAGCCGACCGGCGCTCACCCCGGCCAACGTCAGTCCACCAGCCACTGCCAACGGAACGGCACTTTGGAAGGTCGAGTCATCGGCGCCCAGTTGCCCATCAAAATTGAAACCCCAACAATAGGCCATTGCGTTGACAGTGAGCCCGCAGGTGTGTCGCTCACCGCCGGTGACAGACACAAATACCTCGCTACTGGTAACCTTGGTCGGAACATTGCGCGACTCGGTGGATCCCGTGCCCAATTCTCCATCGAAATTGAAGCCCCAGCAGTACACGCTACCGCCCATGACTACCCCGCACACATGGTTCGTACCTACGGAAACCGAGGAAAACACGAGGCCGCCCGACACCGCGACCGGCACGTCGCTCGCAATAATGCTCGACCCATTACCGAGCTGCCCGGCGTCGTTTACGCCCCAACAGTAGACCACGCCACCAGTCACCACACCGCACGTATTTCGAAACCCTGCACTGACGCTTACGAACTGGGGTACTTCCGCTACTCTGCTAGGCGCCCGGTGGCATCTGACGCCCAAACACGGTGCTACGCTTGGCATCGAGCTGACCTGCCCGGCATCGTTCACTCCCCAGCAGTACACAAATCCATCGGTGGATATACCGCAGCTGTGAAATTGGCCGACTTCGACCGACACGAAATCCACGAATCGAGACGCGATGTTGATCTGCGCCCCGAGTGATTCCACCGCTACGGCCACCACTGCGGTGCCTGTTCCGGCTCCCTGTACCTCCCCACTGTCAGTTACTGTAGCCACCGCAGCATCGGATGTGGTCCAAGTAAGGGGACGTTTGAAGACGCGGGCCCCTGTTTGACTCACCAAAACTGGAAGCGGAAAGACCGTTTCTCCAAAAACGACTTCGACCGAGTCAGGCAGCAAATCGAGCGATGCCACAGGCGCGCCGCGAAATGCCACCCAGTTCCCGTCGAAATTAATGCTGCACGCGGACTCTCCCTCCATGCGCACAGGTGGGCCGGCAAAAATTGAACCGCGGTACCTACAACCACTCTCCACCTCAAAGCTGATCGCGGAGTCGTCGACCGCTACATTCTGCAGCCGGAAGATTCGGTCATTCGGGAATTCGCCGATCACACCTCCGCAGGTTCCGACCTGCTCCCCTTCTCCGGACAAGAAACTGGCGGTGGCTCCGAAAGAGAAAGAACCAGTGTCTCGGCACGCCGCCACGAGGGCACTCCTCACTAGCACCTCGGTAAAATCCCAGACACCGGAGATATCAGCAGGTTCTATACGCTCCATGGGCTCAGGCTCGGTGATTTGCGCGTCGTCACCACAACCTGCTAGCGACACAGCCACGAGGAGTCCAGTTGCTCTCCACCAGGTCTGGTATTCTTGAATTGGTAGTTTCATAGATTTACTACGTTTTCGAGCGTAGTTTTTTTATTACCCTTCGGCCTGATCATAGATCCTGCCAACTGGAATAAACCCTTATCGGCCACCGTGGGCCAGAGAGAACGTTTGTGCAAGTAAGCGTGTTGAACCCCACTCACGGTTTTTATTCGGCCCCTTGTAACTACGTGCAGAGACTCTTGCAAGTGGGGATGATTTGCGCAGCATGCGGTCTCGGTGCATGCGTGAACGAAGTCAATCCGCCTCGCCCCCATCCAGTCCTCTCGCAACAAACGACCGGTACGTCTATTCGGTTCCAAGCTGTTAGCCCAGTCGATCAATCCGTGGTGTGGGCCAGCGGCGTATCAGGGACCTATGCGCGCACGACGAATGGCGGCTCGACCTGGGAGATTTCAGTGGTGCCTGGCACCGATTCACTTCAGTTCCGAGACGTTCACGCTGTTGACTCCAGTACCGCCTACCTATTGAGCGCGGGCTCAGGAGACCTGTCTCGCATTTACAAGACGAGCGATGGCGGTCGCACGTGGGCGCTCCAGTTCCAAAACACCGAGCCCAAGGCGTTTTTTGACTGTATGGCGTTTTGGGACTCCGAACACGGGGTGGCGTTCAGCGACGCTGTCGACGGCCAGTTCATAATCATCACCACATCTGACGGAACTACATGGCATAGGGTACCCTCAAAGAATGTTCCAGCTGCGCTTCCCGGTGAAGGTGGGTTCGCCGCAAGTGGTACATGCGTGACTACGGTCGGTGACAGCACGGCCTGGCTCGGAACTGGGGCAAGTGAGATCGCCCGCGTTCTCCAGACGACGGACCAGGGGCAGACATGGTCTGCGCAGGACACACCCATCGTCAGCGGAGACGCTTCTGGCATAACTTCGTTACTGTTCCGCGACGATCTGAACGGTATGGTGGCTGGCGGTGAGATTTCCAAACCAGGCGAATACAGTGAAAACGTGGCCATCACAATCGACGGCGGGCACACTTGGCGATTGGTCTCGCATCCGCAACTACCTGGCGCTATCTATGGCATCGCTGCCGTGCCTGGTGCGCCTATTCCCACTGTAGTAGCTGTAGGTCCGGGCGGTTTGGATTACTCTATCGACAATGGATCGAGTTGGGTAACTCTGGATACGCTTGATTATTGGAGTGTGGCGTTCGCAACTCCTGAGTCGGGTTGGGCGGTGGGACCTAAAGGAAGAATCACCAAGATCAGAATGTTTTAGGAGCGAGCCCAATATGTCTTTGCGCAAACAGCCACCCAAGAAGAAACCCGGGATCAGCCGGCGTACCCTTTTGGCCGGAGCGGCGGGTACACTCGGTGCCGCCATCATTCCCGAGACGCGGGACGGGAGCCCTGTAGTGACCGCGGCACAGCGATCCCAGGACACGACAAAGGTGCAGGGACACCCGGCGCGCTCAGTTGGAGAACGTGCTCAAAGCGAAGCACCACAGCGGATGACCTACGGCAACCCACCCCAAGGATCGCTCGCCCCCCTTCAGGATCTCCAGGGCATCATGACACCATCGGACCTACACTTCGAGCGCCATCACGCCGGAGTCCCGCAGATCGATCCAGCTGGTTATTCACTCTTGATCCACGGGATGGTTACGAGACCGATGGTATTCACGCTAGCCGATCTCAAGCGGTTTCCGGCACGATCCCAGGTCTACTTCTTGGAATGCTCCGGCAACGGAGGCGGCGCCTACAGAGGGCTCCGTCCACAACGAACGCCACAACAGATTGACGGCCTGACCAGCACAAGTGAATGGACCGGTGTTCCACTCGCCACGCTGTTCCGGGAGGTGGGCGCCAGCTCCGATGCGACTTGGTTTCTTGCCGAAGGATCGGACGCCGCCGTGATGACGCGGAGCATTCCGATGCACAAGGCTCTAGACGATGCCTTGATCGCTTACGGTCAGAACGGTGAAGCCATTAGACCCGAGCAAGGTTATCCGGCACGGCTGTTTCTGCCCGGCTGGGAAGGAAACAGCAATGTCAAATGGATAAGGCGAATCGAGCTATCCGACAGGCCCTTCATGACCCGCGAAGAGACATCCAAGTACACAGATCCTCTTCGGGACGGCACCGCACGCCAATTCAGTTTCGTGATGGACGCAAAGTCGATCATCACGTTTCCTGCATATCCCAATCGACTGGCCGAGCACGGATACTGGGAGATTACAGGGGTCGCGTGGACCGGCCGCGGCAAGATCACTCGTGTCGATATTAGCACCGACGGAGGCAAGAGCTGGCAAGAAGCGAAGCTTGAACAACCTGTACTACCTAGGTGTCACACGCGCTTTCGACTGCCATGGAATTGGCAAGGAGAAGATTCCTTGCTAATGAGCCGCGCCGTCGATGAGACGGGTTACGTGCAGCCTACACTGGAGCAGTTGAGGGAGGCGCGTGGTGTGGCAACCCACTACCATTTTAACAACATTCGGGCGTGGCGAGTGCAGAGTGACGGAATCGTTACATTCGGGCTGGAAGACTAGGTGATGACGTGAGCACAAAGTGGAAACACGGAATCGCGGTCATGTGCGCGCTTGCAGCGGGCTGGGCATGCAGCGGCGAGCGCCTGGCAACGATCGGATCAGCTGGACACCAATCAGAACAGATCCCCACTCGCTTTGGGTTCGGTCGCCCAGCAACTTCTCAGGAGATCGCTGCACTGGACATAGACATTATGCCCGACGGCACCGGCCTTCCAGAGGGTAGCGGCACGGCAGCACAGGGCGCGGCTGTCTATGCCGCGAAGTGCGCGGCGTGCCATGGCGCCAGTGGCGTTGAGGGACCGTCCACCCGTCTCGTCGGGAGGAACCCGAGGGAGGGATTCCCCTTTGCGAATGGCTTCGGTTACGTAATGACCGTCGGTAACTATTGGCCTTACGCCACGACGTTATTCGATTATACTCGTCGTGCCATGCCATTCGGCTCGCCGGGTTCTTTGAGCGCGAACGAGGTCTATGGCCTCGTAGCGTTTCTACTGGTCCGCAATGAGATCATTCCCGAGGACGCCGTAATGAACGCAGAGACGTTACCCAATGTCGTGATGCCCGCGCGGAACCGATTCGTGCCAGATAACAGAAAAGGTGGGCCGGAAATAAGATAGGAGGAAGTCACGTGATTAGTGCAGACCTCAAGACGATTCCGGGCGTCGGTCCCAGTATTGCCACTTGCCTGATCGACCTGGGTTTCAGCTGCGTCGCGGATCTCCGAGGCCAGAGTGCCGAACACATGTACGACGAACTCTGCAGACTGCGGCGATCTCACATAGACCGGTGCGTGCTGTACGTGTTCCGCTGTGCCGTTTACTATGCGGAGCAAGAGGCACCTGAAAAGGAACTGCTCAAGTGGTGGAACTGGAAGGATTCACTGGTTAACTCAGAAGAACACGGAGGTGTTTGTGGCCGAGCCACCAATCAGCAAAGGACTCGAATTCCAACAGCAGTTGCGGGGAGCATTAAAAGATCTTGAAGACGCCATAGTGCGTCGCGAGCACAAGAAATTGCTCGGAACCAAGGTCTCACTGCAGCAGGATGTGGACACGGCCCGTGACCGTGTGATGAAGGTTGTTGTGGACGGAGTGACCAAGGGCATGTAGTAGTTTGGCGTGGCGGGGATTCTCTGAGCCCTTTCGTCATTGGCATCCTCGGTTCGCTTGAAGGCCGTCCGTCCTGAAGTCTCGTCCTTCGAGGTATCGTCCAGTCCAGCAGATCAGCAGAGGAACGCATAATGGAGAACACAGGTCTCGGAAATTCCCGCATCGGTCAGATAGCCATCAACGTACATGACCTCGAGCGCGCAATCACGTTCTATCGTGACGTGCTTGGCATGAACTTTCTGTTCCAAGCTCCCCCCAACATGGCATTCTTCATCTGTGGTGACGTAAGACTCTTGCTCGGACTGCCCGACAAACCGGAGTTCGATCACCCGGCGTCCATCATCTATTACAGAGTCGACGATATCCACGCGACCTGCAGTGCCCTAAGCGCTAAGGGGGTGACCTTCGAGCATGAACCGGCGCTTGTCCACAAGGCCGAGAACCACGATCTATGGATCGCTTTCTTCAGAGACACGGAGGACAACCTACTAGCGCTGATGAGCGAGGTGTCCAAGTCCTAGTAACTGGCACCTCGATCAATCGCTTCACATCGCGGTTGGTATTCCCGCGTTGAAACGCGGGCTCGGCCGCTGCGCGGAAGCTCCTTGAAAGGAGATCGGATCCGTGCACTGGTTACTGCCGTAGCGCTGGCAGCGGCGGTATTCCATCTGTATGCCGCCGGCATCTCTCCATTCACGGCGTTGGTACAGCGGCCGGTGCACTGGGCGCTCATGGCCGTTCTCGCCTACCTCGGTGTGGGCGTTCGCCGGCGCCGGACCTTCGATGGTCTGTCGACGGCAATCTCCACACTTTTTATTGCCGCCGCACTCGTAGCTGCGTGCTATATCGTGATCGAGCACGGTGAACTGGTCCGCAGGTCGGGAGCGTCCACGCCATTGGATCTCCTCATGGGTACGCTCGCCGTGGTCGTGACGCTGGACCTCGCTCGGCGAACGGCAGGGTGGGGCCTCCTCAGCGTTGCGCTGCTTGCGATCTGCTACGCGTTCGCTGGACCGTACCTCCCAGGGCTCCTTGCACACCGCGGCTATGGAGCCCGCCGTCTCATCGAGCATCTCTATCTCTCCACCGAAGGTATTTGGGGTGTGCCACTCGGTGTCTCCGCCGACTTCGTATATCTCTTCGTGCTGTTCGGCGCGGTTCTCGACGCAGCAGGCGGCGGCAAGTTGCTGATAGGACTGTCGGCCAAGATCGCCGGGTCCAGCGCCGGCGGACCCGCCAAGACCGCGTCGGTGGCCAGTGCACTCATGGGATCGCTGTCAGGGAGTGCAGTAGCCAATGTCGTTACGACCGGCACCATCACAATTCCGGTGATGAAGCGAACGGGATTCAAACCACACTTTGCAGCGGCCATCGAGGCTGCGGCCAGCACCGGAGGACAGTTGATGCCGCCCGTAATGGGCGCCGGAGCGTTCATCCTCGCGACCTGGACCAACATCCCCTACGCGCGGGTCGCGCTTGCAGCTGCTATCCCCGCGCTACTCTACTACGTGGCGCTATTCATGGCGATTCACCTGCGCGCCCGCAAGATGAACGTTGCGGTAGCGCCTACCGAGGCGACCGCAACACTTTCGCGACTTCACTTGCTGCTCCCGCTCGCCGTGATCGTATTGTTCTTGGGACTGGGTCGCTCTCCCATGCGCGCTGCGTTCTGGGGAGTCATCTCGGCTGCAGCGATGACGCTGGTTGCAAAATCCACCCGACTCGATTGGTCCAAGACTCGTGCCGCAGTCGTGACCGCGGCGAGCGGCACCGTTCAGGTCGCGGCGGCGTGCGCCGCAGCAGGCATCGTGGTTGGCGTGGCGTCGTTGACCGGCATCGGGTTACGCATGTCGCAGGTGATCGTCACGCTCTCTGGTGGACACCTCCCCGTTGCATTGCTTCTCACCGCTATGGGATCTGTGTTACTCGGTATGGGTCTGCCCACCACCGCTGCCTACGTCGTGTTGGCAGCATTGGGTGCACCTGCGCTCACGCAACTCGGCGTGCCTCTCTTGGCCGCACATCTTTTCATCTTTTACTTCGGTGCGCTGTCCAACGTAACTCCTCCCGTTGCCTTGGCGGCCTACGCTGCCGCCGGTATCGCCGATGCGCCGCCCATCAAGACCGCCGTGGCCGCAGTCGCATTGGCGGCAGGAGGTTTCGCCGTACCGTTCGCATTCGTTTACGGACCGCCCCTATTGTTGAACGGATCGTTCCTCCAAGTGCTGGGTGCCGCAGCCACTGCAGCACTGGGAGTTACAGCACTCGCTGCAGGAACAATAGGTTACGGACGCCGGACGCTCATGCTGTGGGAGCGGCTGGCGCTACTGGCCGTTGGGGTGACATTGATGTTGCCCGGAATGTTGAGCAACGTTGCGGCCGGGGCAGTGGGTTCAATCATTATTGTGAGGAAGAGTTGAGAAAACAGTTCTGCTTGGCAGTGGTTTGCGTGCTTGCTGGTTGTTCCGCGGGGGGTGGTTCCGGTTCGTTCTTGAGCATCGGTACGGGCGGCACCGGCGGAATCTATTATCCGCTAGGCGGCGCACTCGCAAATCTCATGTCGACTGCCGATTCCACACATCGCTACACCGCTGAGGTTACCGGGGGGTCGGTAGAGAACGTGAACCGGATCAAGAACGGTGAGATGGACCTGGGCTTCGCGATGGCTACCGCAGTGTACCAGGGCTACGACGGCGGAGACTTGAGGATCTTGGCGCCGCTGTATCCCAACGTTACGCACATACTCGTGCCGCGCAACTCGACTGCGCAATCGCCAGGTGACCTACGCGGGCGCAAAGTGTCGGTTGGTTCCGCCGGCAGCGGCACCGAGCAGCTATCACGGCAGGCGCTGGAAGCGTACGGAATCGCTTACGGCGACATCGACGTGCGTTACCTATCGTTCCGCGAATCTGCCGATGCGTTGCGCGACGGCGCGATCGACGCAGCAATTATATCGGTCGGTTATCCCGCGTCGGCCGTACTCGAGGCCACCACAACCGCCCGTGCACGGCTGCTGCCTGTCGACTCTTCCCACGTTGGATTATTGGCCGCGCGTTATCCGTACTACATGGCGGGGACAATTCCGGCGGGAAGTTATCGCGGCGTCGATACCGACATCCCAACAGTTGCTGTAATGAATTGGATCGTGGGGCCCGAGCGATTGGAGGACGAGGTGGTGCAGCATCTATTGGACATCTTGCGTGATCGGCGCGATCACTTGATCCAGGTGAACGCCATTGCCCGGCAAATCGATCTCACTGCGCTCGGTCGCGCGCCTATTCCACTGCATCCCGCGGCACAGCGTTGGTTGACGGAGTTGCCGTAGTGAATCGTCTCGATAGTTTGGATCGAGACTCCCCGCGGGCCTCTCACCGTTATATCATCAATACCATGGATAGAAAAATGATTCTTGCGGCCCTGCCGCTCGTTGTCCTGATCGCCACGCCGGCGCGCGCGCAGGACTCTTCCCCGAGATTGGGAGACAGCGCGTACGTTGCGGGCGAATACCGCGTGTTTACTGGGGCAGGCGAGCCTGCCTCGATCGATGACATCGTCGCCGAGATGGGACGGCACCAGGTCGTGTTCGTCGGCGAGACCCATGACGACCCGACCGGCCACATGCTCGAGGCAGAGCTGCTCAAGCGGGCGTACGAGGCCTACGGGCACCGGGAGTCGAACAACAGCGCCCCACGCACAGTGGCGCTATCGCTCGAGTTCTTTCAACATGACGTGCAGCCTATCGTCGACGAATATCTAGCCGGCCTGATCACCGAGAAGTCGTTTCGAAACGACAGTCGGCCCTGGCCCCGATACGAGACTGACTACCGCTCCCTGATCAAGTTCTCGAAGGAGAACGGGTTGGCAGTGATCGCGGCGAACGCACCGCGGAGGTACACGACCCGGGTGACGAGGAACGGGCGCGAGTCACTCTACGACCTAAGTGCCGAGGCCCTGGCAAGCTTGGCACCCCTGCCCTATGGACAACCCTCCAAGGAATACCGCGACCAGTGGATCCAGGTCATCTCCCAAGTGATGCAGGAAGAGGGCATGAAGTGCGGCCTGCCGATCCCTGAGCCCGAGGAAGGTGAAGAGGCGGTGCAGGCCCGGGCCCCCGTCGGATCACACGACAACATGGGAAATCAGCTCCACAGCCAGGTGTTGTGGGACGCGACGATGGCGTACTGGATCTCAGAGTACCTGGAGCAGAAGCCGGACGCCATCGTATTGCACATGGTCGGCGGTTTCCACGTTGCGCGCGGTACCGGCACGCCGGAGCACCTCGAGACCTACCGACCCGGCACCTCGCGTATGATCGTTGTCCTGCGACCAGTGGAGGACATCGACACCTTCGAGCCCGCCCCTGACGGCAAGTGGGGCGACTTCGTCATCCAGACGGACAAGTCCCGTACACTCGAGGAGATCGAGTGCCGGGAGTATCTGGCCGAGTTGAAAGCGAAGTAGCGACCCCGGGTTCACAGTGTGATGCCGGGCTTTCCCTGCACCGACCCCCTCTCAACGCGCAGGCAGCCGCTGACCCGGCGTCCACGGCGCCCCCGCCGCCGCTAGATCCGCCTCGAGCTTTGCCAAATCGGTATCTACCAGAGCCGACAGCTCCGTGCGTAGTCTGTCAAAACCCTCGCGCGCGATCGCGATGTTGCTTCGCTGTGTCGCGGTGGGCAGCTGCCTAGTGTCCCAATGTCCTCCGATCACACTGCCCACTCGGCCACGGATCGACGGTACGGTCGCCTCGTTCAATTGGCGGCGCACGCGGTCGCCGCCGAGCCGAGTCTGTAGACTGTCGAGCCGTGCGCCGAGCTGATCCATGCGCGTAAACAGCACGGGATCGGCACGCGGCGTCTCCACGAGCGCGGCCCGCATCAACCGAAGACGCGTGCGCACACGCCCTAGCTCACGCCCGGCCCCGGCCACGCGCCGCATGAGTTCGCCGGTCTCCTGCTGAAACTGGGCTACGGCAACGAAGTCTGTGCCGGTAGCAGTGGTCGGCACGGGTTTCACTTGAAATTCGTGCGGCGTGCCCAACAGTTCCACACCGGCACTCGAGATACGTACCAGTTCGACACTATACTTCCCCGGCGCAACGAGTGCACCCTGCGGCGGCGACACCCACGGTGGAGTGAAGTCCTGCTGATCGAGGTTAGTCGGGTCGGGCGGCGGCCTCCGCAAGTCCCAACTGACCCTGTGAAGTCCCTGCTTGGCAGACCCTTCGACCCACCGCACGGGCGCACCGTCAGTATCTTTCACCATCAACAAAACGCGCGGCGCACTCTCCATCACTTCCTGCCGCAGCACATCGAACCCGGGAAACGGCACGTCTTCGCCTCGCTCGCTGAGCGCACGCTCGGTCGCACGACGCGCATCGCGTTCGGTCACGGTGCTGTCCGCCAGGTAATAGGTGAACGTCGCCCCGAACGGCGGGTTGGGTGCGGTGTAATCGGTGCTCCCGAGCGTGGGCTTACCGCGAGCCTGCATGGGAACGTATGGCACGTACCACCACGCGTCCCGTACGGGGAACAGCGTGGTCGCTTGTAACGCACCCGCGGCGATCTCCCTGAGCGGCGAGTAATCGTCCAGCACGTAGAACCCTCTGCCGAACGTGGCGCCCACTAGATCTTGATCTCTCCTCTGGAGTTTGATGTCGCGGAACGCGATGGTCGGCACACCACCACTCAACTTGAACCAGTTGGTTCCCATGTTCGGCGTGAAGTAGAGGCCGAACTCGGTACCTACGAACAGCAGATCGGGATCGACATGGTCCTGCTGCACCGCCCACACGATGGTACCGGCCGGAAGGTCACCACTGATCGAGCGCCAACTGCCACCGCGATCCCTGCTCTGGAACAGGTAGGGACTGAAATCGCCCGTCTTGTGAGCGTCGGCAACGGCAAACACAGTAGCGGCATCGTTCTGCGAGGCCACGACCCTATTGATGAACGACAGCTCGGGTACGCCGGGAAGATCGTCAGCCGCTCTCCAATTCTCCCCGCCGTCTTCACTCACCTGGATCAAGCCGTCGTCGGTCCCCACATACAATAAGCCTTCCGCTACAGGAGACTCGGAGATCGTGGTTATGGTCGCGTACTGCGACATGGCTGAGTTTTCGTACAGAGCATCCACACTCCACACGCGTCCCATGAGTTCCAGCTCGTAACGGTTGCGGTTACGCGTGAGATCTCCGCTAACGGGCGTCCACGAGTTGCCGCGATCGTCACTACGCCACAGTCGTTGCGAACCGAAGTAGAGACGGTTGGATGCGTGCGGGCTTATGACGATCGGTGAATCCCAGTTCCAGCGCTCGGGTGGATCGCCCGGCTCAGACTGAGGCTGGATACCCAGCGCCTCTTCACTCGCGCGGTCGTAGCGGTACAGATTACCCACCTGCGTTTCCAGGTAGAGCGTGTTGGGATCTGTGGGATCGATCGCCACGCTGTATCCGTCTGCACCCATGGGCGCGTACCAATCGCGGTTGCGCACACCTTCCACGTTCGCGGTGCGCGCAGGCCCGAACAGCGTTCCCAGATCCTGCGCTCCGCCCAGTATGTCGTAGAACGGCTCGGCGTTACTGAGCGCGAGCTTGTAGAATTGGGAGACCGGCAGGTTGGGAAAGTGACGCCAGGTCGTGCCCTCGTCGAACGTATCGTACAGACCGGCGTCGGTGCTCGCGATCATGTGATCGCCGTTCGCGGGATCGATCCACAGCGCGTGATTGTCGCTGTGCTTCTCACTGCCCGTCCCCAGGTAGTCGAAGTTTGCACCACCGTCGCGCGTCACGTGAAGAAACACGTCCATCTGATATACGAGGTCGGGGTTCGTGGGCGACGCCTCGATCTCCTGGTAGTAGTGGGGACCCGTACCGCCAGAGATGTACGAGTTCCTCCGCTCCCAGCTCTCGCCATTGTCGCGCGAGCGGTAGAAGCCGCGCTCCTCGTCGCTCGCCTGGATCGTTGCATACACTAGAGCAGGATCGGCCGGCGTAACCGCGAGACCGATCTTGCCCATTTCGCTCTTGGGAAGACCCTTCGTGATCTTGCGCCAACTCTCGCCCCCATCTGTCGACTTGTAGATCCCCGAGCCGGGACCGCCGCCCAGCAACGACCAGATGCGCCGCCTACGTTGATACGCAGCCGCGTATACTACGTCCGGGTTGGAGGGATCGAACTCGATATCCGTTACACCTGTATTCTCATCGATCTCGAGCACCGCCCTCCACGTGTTGCCACCATCAGTACTCCTGTAAACACCGCGCTCTCCACTCGATGACCAGAGCGGGCCCTCGGCTGCAACCAAAACGACGTTCCCTTCGCGTGGATCGATGAGGATCTTTCCGATGTGCTGCGATGTCTCGAGCCCCATGCGGCGCCACGACGCGCCGCCGTCCAAACTCTTGTACACACCGTCACCCCAACCCACGTGCCGGCCGCTCACGTTCTCGCCTGTGCCCACCCAAACCACTGCGGGATTGTTGGGATCGAGCGCGACGGTACCGATTGAGTAAGACGGTTGATTGCCGAACACCTGCTTCCACGTGATTCCGGCGTTGGTGGTCTTCCAGACACCACCGGACGCTGCGGCCACGTACCACGTGGATTTTCTGTGGGAGTCCACTGCAACGTCCGCAATGCGCCCGCCCATCACCGCGGGCCCAATACCTCTCAATTTGAGACCCGCCACTGCCCCTGCAATGTTGTCGCGGTTCAGTACCTGGGCGGTGGCCTCAGCACCAAAGGGAAACGTGAATGCAACCAGCAGGACGAATCCCACTTTGCAAGTGAGCTTACACATCAACAGGTCCTTCCGTAAATGGTTGTTCGATCGCCTATCCGCCAAGCTACTGCTGCGGTATCATGCCTCGAGCACGCTTCTGGTCGGCCACCATGCGAGCCACGTCGGCCAGGAGTTGCTTCGCGTCGTACACTATCCCGTCCTTGATCGTGTAAACCACGCCGCCCCTTCGTTCGGCCGTTCCGGTCTTGTCGTTTAGCCGCACCACGCCGGTCCCATAGAGGACCTTGAGATCTTCGATGGGATTCTCGTCCACTATCACGAGGTCCGCCAAGAACCCCTCGCGCACGATCCCGAAATCGATTGGCTTGCCGAGCGGTTTCATCAACGTTTCCGCACCGTACTTGGTTGCGCTGCGAATGACCTCCAACGGATGGAACCCGGCTTCCTCGAGCAATTCCATCTCTTCGATTGTCGAAAATCCCATCAGGTTGTAGATGTACCCGGCGTCAGAACTCACGGTCACACGACCACCCATGTCCTTGTAGTCGTCCAAGAGCTGCATCCACACGTGATAGAAATTCTTCCACGCCACCTCATCGGTGGAAGTCCAATTGTAGTAATAGGAACCGTGATTCGTCCTGCTCGGCTGATAGTAATCCCACAGGCTGGGGAGCGTGTACTTGTCTTGCCACTCGGCCCTTCGCTCGCGCATGACGTCACGACTCGCGAGATACGCGGTCATCGTGGGGTCTAGCGTCACGTCCAGCTCCTTGAGTTCCGTGAGCATCGCCTTCCACTCGTCGCTCCCCTGCGGATGGATCATGTTCCACTGTCGCGCAACCTGGCCAAAGCGGTGCTGCTCGTTGTTGTAGTTCATGTCGGCCGGCCACGGCTGCACGTCGTGGTCGTCGTACAGAGCTTCGAACAAACCGTAGTAGTGTGTTACGGTGCCCAAGCCAAGTCGCGCGGCGTCCAAGGCATTCATCTCCGCCACACCGGTTTGGGCAAGATGCGCCACCGAGCCCATGTGATTCTTCTTGGCCTCATCAAGCAGCGCTTCCATGATGGCCGGCGGATGGGCTGTGAGCTTGATGCCGTCGATGCCTTTCTTGGCGGCCCATTTCACCCATGCGCGCGCGGTGTCGGGGGTTCTTATCGGGCCGCCGTCCCACCCCTGGCCAGGACGTTGGTATACCCACATGCGTGGTGCCGTGATCGCGTTTGCCGCACTTCTCTTCTTCTCGCTAAGCGACCAATCGACCGGCCCGAACGCGACGCCTCGCCCCGTCGTGATCCCGTGTGCCATCCACAACTTGTAGACGTATTCAGCCTCGGGTGCCTTGGGGACCCCGCCCGTGTGCAGGTGGATATCCACAAAACCCGGCAGCACGTACATGCCGGTGGCGTCGATTTCTTTGGTGCCGGGCGCCGGTCGACCCATCGAGTCGAGCGGTACTCCCGGCACACCCACTCCTTGGATTCGCTCGATGCGATTGCCTTCTATGACGATGTCCACCGGACCACGGGGCGGCCCGCCGGTACCGTCTATGACGATTGCGCCGCGAATTACCAACCGGTTGAATGGGCCTTCACCCTCGGCGCGGTTGGGTGCCGGGGTTACCTCACGTTGCTGAGCGGTTGCCTGCTGGGGGACCGCAATTAGAGCGGCCGCTGCGATGAAAGAGAGTTGCGCGATTCGTTGCACGGTGGCCTCCTGTGACACTCGGGGCTGACGAACTTACCCGTCGGTCGGCGAGGTTGCCAGTCCAACGGGGGCAACTGAACAACCTGCCCATGCAGTAGGATTGCAATGGAGTGGCTGCGCTAATGCGATGTGCCGAGCTAGAGGTGAGGTTTCCCCAGCAGCGTGATCGTCATGCCGTGGTCCCAATCCTCATCAAATTCTTCATTTTCATAGTTTGCTCTCGTCCCTCACCACATGTCCATATCTTAGACCCCCGAAGGCGGCGTCAGTATCATTTGCTAGTTAAACGGCGTGAGAATCTCGATCTCCGATTTCCAAGATGCTTCACCTTAGCGAAGGGCAAAGCGGCATGGGAATGGGAAGTCAGTCGCGACCGGGCTGCTCTCCCGCCATTCGTGTCAGGAGCGCCACTATTTCATCAAGTTGTTTGGAGGCTTTCCTGCTGTTGCCATACAGGACTCCGACGCAACTCCACAGCCCCAGCAACGCGACGCTAACCCAGATTTCGAACATGTTTCCTCCAATGATCCGACATGGTAGAACCGAACATCCGACGCCGCCTAACAGCTCTGCCGTTCTGCTACGGCGCCCTACTGAATCGCTCAGTCTAGCTCGCCACCGCCGGGCGCCGTCGGTAGCAACGGCGAGTTAGGCACCGCGTTTGTTGCTGAAATAAGGAAGTCGCTCCAAGAGCCAAATTGTAAGCCGAAAGAAGCCAGCCACAACACCGAGATAAATAACGACGTTTACGGCTTTAAACGGATCACGGAAGATATGGTGGTCAATATCCAACGCCGTGAAAATCGCGTCTGCTCCGGTGAGCGCGACTAGAAAACTGATAAATGATTTCATGTACGCCCTCATATCCGACTCCTTTTGTATGCGCTTGACAAGGGAGGCCTTATTAGGAGTTCGGCGGCGCTCGACTTAGAATCGCTGCCCCGTCGGGGCACTCCAGCCTACTGCCGAGCGCGCCAAGCCCGATACCCCAGGATCACAGCGGCCACGACGAATATGACGCCAGCGATCCCCAACCTGTAGTGACCGTCAGCGAACGCCGCGCCAACAGCGACGACCACGGCCACGGCAACTAAGAAGCGAATGACACCAGAGAGGCCGATTGATCGTCCTAACGGTGAGTCGGTTTCAGTCATATAAGCCTCCTATGGCGCCGCCTAACGGCTCCGGCGCGTAAGCTACAGGCGACTCAGTCGTTCTCTAACTCTCACCATACGCACCAACCAATCGAATCCTCTCCGCCTGCCAGCTTCAGGCGCGCGTTAGGTGGCTCCGCTCTCAGGCTCACGAGGCGACCAACCGGGCGGGATCGTGCACGACTGTCCCGGAAACCGCTTGCCATCGCTGCGCCTCAGCATCATGCAAGCGTCCGCGCGGTCGTCGCCCTCAAGCGGCGAGATGCTCCACCCCACTTGCACGGGAAGTTGCTGCGTCCATTCGCGGATCCCGGCAAAGGAAAAAGCATGCGATTCTTGGTCAAACTCGAGCAGAATGCGCGACGTGGGCGACAAGCCAAGCTGCGGGGCGATCTCCTCAAGCCCTGCGGCGAAGTTGCTCAGGGTCTTCTCGGCCCAGCGTTGCCGATCGCCACTCAGCTCGTGCAATAGCGCGAGCGCAATTACGCCGCGCATCGTGGTCGGTGCCAGTAGCGCGGGGGACGGCAAGCCGACGAGGAAGGCTTCGACCTCGTCGTATGGAACTTCGCGCCAGGACGGGAGGAAGAACGCCTCGGTCCCGACCCGGAGCGAGTCTGGCGGTATGGACGCTCCCATCGGGTGGGCCGCGACTCCCTCAAAGCGGATCAGTGCGAAGGCGATGCGCGCCGCTTCCATTCTCACGTCGTCCCCGTTTGTCGCGATGGCGGTCATATCTTGACCTCCCGTCGGAGCCACCTAACGATTGAGTTCAGCCGCCTGCGGAGGCTGGCGGAGCCAGGGGTAGCAGGTCGGCTGCAGCGAAGGGTTAGGCCGCAGACTGCCGCAGGGAGCGTGGGCGCGTTTCACTGACCGGCAAGTGGTTGCCACAATTCAACCTTGTTTCCCTCGGGATCGATGACCCAGCCAAACTTGCCGTACTCAGAGTCATCGATCTTGTCGAGGACGTTGCAGCCCTCCGCCTTGAGCGCCGCGACCAGAGCGTGAAGGTCTTCAACGCGGTAGTTGACCATGAACGAGGCTTTGCTTGGAGCAAACTGCTTGCTTTCCTCCGAAGCAACCAACCAGGTGGTCGTTCCGCCGGTGGGCTTGCCATCCGAGTCGACACAGTCGAATGCGGCACCGCCCCACGCCTGGACATCGATGCCGAGATGAGCCTTGTACCAAGCCTGCAGCGCCGGTGCATCCTTCGCCTTGAAAAAGATGCCGCCGATGCCAGTGACTCGCTTCATGTGAACCTCCGATGTGCGGTGGTTGGGGGGTGGCGTGCGGTACGATTGGCGTACCTGCGGGATGGCGAAGGCCCAGGCGATGAGCGACGTTACGAGGCTGCCCGCCAAGAAACCGATGATCGCTTTGGCCACTGTCATGATCTCCTTCGCGAGCTGAACCTGTCCGCCTAACGACATTGCGCGTATACTGCGCCGCTCCTCCAACCCTCCTCTTCATACCCATGATAGTACTCTCGTATTGAACCAAGTATCCACCGCTACGGACGCTCGCGGCGGCGTCAGTATCATGCGCTAGTTATGCCGCACTCCTTTAGGCCGTGAACATCTCGCGGAGTCTGTCCAGCACCTTAGACAGGATTGTCGGAGATACCTTGCCAAGTTTCTTCACTAATCGAGCAGAATCGATGGTGCGGAGTTGATCTAGCACCACGAAGCCCGACTTGCGCTGAAAACGACATTGAATGCGGAAAGGGTACGCATGCCCTCCGGTGGTCATTGGTGCGACAATAGTCGTGCTGAGATGGGCGTTCAGTTCGTCGGGCGACACTACCAGACAGGGCCGCGTTTTGCGGATCTCTCGCCCTCTTGTCGGATCTAGTCCAATCAGGAACACGTCACCTCTTCGGGGCCGGGTAGTCGTTACCACGTCCACTCCGCCACGTCGAAGTTGGTCTGAGTCTCCGTATCAAGCAGGCCATCTTCGCCCCGATTTGCGATCACTTGAGCTGCTTCACTCCACCCCCTACGCACGTTGGCTGAAGGTGTAATACGGAGGCCATCTTCATCGATCTCGAGTTTGACTTCATCTTGGAGGCCAGCCTGTTCAAGTAACGGCTTGGGAATCCGGATCCCGCGAGAGTTTCCGATTTTGACAATCCTAGTTTTCATTGTTTACCTCTGATGTAGTAATTACAATGTAATTACTCTGTCGAAGGGGGTCAACCGAGGACGAAATGATGGGGTCGGATCGTAAACTTGTGCGGTATAACGGATTTGCAATTCTACCGCGTGTGCAATCTGACCTCCGCGTGCGTAGCGCGCGACCCTGATGTCATACGTGCCAGTAGCAATCGCTTGTTAGAACGCACTCAGCGGATGGCCGATCACGAAGCAGGCGACCAAGCCAACTAGACATCTCACCTCGATGTACCGTCCCGGTCCCATATCTCCCCCATCCTCTGCGGCATAACGGATTGGGCGCTCAGCTGCGTGGCACAGGGGTGAAACACGGCTCCGAGTTGTCTCGCCGTGGCTCCTATTGCTTTCCGGCCAGTTAGCGCAAGGGCCCTTCGCGTTAGTCCAACACTCACAACAACTTCAAGAATACGGTTCCGATCTGCACCCGGCAATATGCAGCCTGGGAAGCAGTCCACTACGCCGCGTAGCGAGTTAGCAAGCGGGTTATCCCATCTCGTCCGCCGGGCTCCTAACACCGAGCCCCGGCCGGTTCAGCACGTGCGCATTGATCATCGTTGTCCGCACGTCGCGATGACCGAGTAACGCATGAACCTCACCGTCGCCGAGTTGCCGGTCACTCTCAACTCACCGATATTGCCATGGCGGTCCTTGCATCGCGCGACGTCCTCACCAACGAGGCCAGAATGTCAGATTCTGCCGAAACACTCCTTCGACGCGCCGATTCCGCGCGGCGAGAGAACCGACTGGCCGATGCCCATCGCGATCTGCTGGCGGCGGTGTCGCTCTGTCGTCAGGCCGGCCAACGACAGGAGTTGGTGCGGGCGCTCAAGGCACTGGGGCAAATCGAGCGAGATTCCGGACACGGCGATGCGGCGCGGCCGTTGTACGAGGAGGCCGTCGCCCTTTGCCGCGAAGAGAGTGACCCTCTCACATTGGCGCACACCGTGCGACACTTAGGCGACATCCACCGGGATGCGGGTTGCGCGGAACTAGCAGAGCCATGTTACCACGAGGCGCTTGCTCTATATCGCAACCACGAGCGGGCTCCCAAGCTCGATCTCGCAAACGCCATCCGGCCGCTGGCGATCCTCAAACAAGATTCGGGAGATGTGGCAGAAGCGAGACGATTGTGGGAAGAGGCCAAGGCACTCTACACGGCGCTCAATGTGCAGACGGGTGTTGCAGAATGCTCGGCCCGCCTCGCGCAACTGAACCGCTAGCTCGAGAACCTCTATGGCTCAGCTTTCTGATCGGGGATCAAGTGGAAATCGTACTCCAGCCGAATGGTGTCTGCGACGCTTAACAGCATGGCGATGCGGGGCTTGGCGAGACCAAAGTCGCCAAAGGTGAATGACGTGGACGCCGTGCCGGAGAACCCTGCACCTTCAGCCTCCGCAACGACTTTCCACCTTGTAGACCGCGTGACTCCATGAACAGTTAGATCACCCACGAGTTCGAAGTCGAAGGCCCCAGACGCGGGTAGGGGAACAGGGAGCCCCGGTAATTCGGTCAGATTCAGCTCGACCGTGGGAAACTCACTCGTATGAAGTGTGCGGCGTTGAAGATACCGGTCGCGGCGCTCACGATCGCTCTTCAGTGTGGTAACGTCTACCGTGAACCTCGACTCCGACGGCACCACCTTGCCATGCTCATCGATCACGAGTGCACCTGTAAGGTCCTTGGTCATACCCACGGCATCACTGGGGAACGACAATCGTGCGAGCTGCTCCCGTACCATGTAGCGCGCTTCGTTACCCTCGGGCGCCAGCACCAGCCTAGTGCTATCTCCTACGCTCGACGGCGATACTGCGGGCTTCATTCCCGTCGCTCCAAGCAAGACCGTAAGCGCTACTATCGATACCGCCACCTTTGCTTCTACCATTCTCCGCCTCTCGCTATCGGTTAGGTCTCTGTTCACCCTTCAAGTAAACCTGTTGACTATGTAGGATTACGCACGAGGTCAGACTGACGTTGGTGCCGAGCGAGACAACTCGGCCTATGGCCGAGCACCTTGGAGACCTGGGAATCGCCGTGCAATATCTCTGCACAATTTGCTGCAAGCGAAAGCGTAGGGATCCGGATCCGCTACCGGCCATTCACAGATACATCAGTAAGCGGATTCAATACGTCTTTGCCGAGAGCAAGCGATTGGATCTGCCGTTCGCGATTCTCTCCGGAAAGTACGGACTACTCGACGCCGACGACCGGATTCCCCACTACGATCACTTGCTAGTCGCCGATGGCATTGCCACTCTTGTTGCAAGAGTAGCGGAACGGTTCGTTACGCGAGGTGCGACATCGATTCTTTTTTACGCCAGGCCTCGGGAGACGGATGGCTGGGCACCCTATTACTCCGTTCTCGAGAACGCATGTACGCAGCGGCAAATTCCGCTGCGAGTATGGCCGCTGGGACCGGAATACCCATAACGGGCTTTCTTTGAACACACAACTAACGAAGAGGATTACATGGATACCGACGCCAAGAAGACTGCCTTGCGAATGATCCCGTACGGCCTGTACGTATTGACCGCCGAGGCCGAGGATGGCCGAGTCGGAGCGGCAACCGTTAACTGGGTAACACAGGCGTCATTCGCACCACCTCTATTGGTCGTGGGCGTGAAGGCCGATTCGGGCGTTCATGGAATTATCAAGGATACCGGTAGCTTTGCACTGAGTGTCTTGGGCAAGGATCAGGGTGGCATCGCATACGACTTTTTCAAACCAGCAAGTCGTGACGGTGACAAGATCGGTGGTCACACGTTTGGCACCGGCGCTACCGGGGTACCTATTCTCGCAAGCGCTCCGGCATCAATAGAGTGTTCTGTCGTAGAGTTCATCGAAAAAGGCGATCACTCGATCGTTGTGGGTGAGGTGGTGGAGGCATCGGTTCCAGGAGAAATCGAAGGCCGCCCCGACGATGTCACTTTGTGGCTCAAGGACTTGGGCGAGAAGATTTTTTACGGGGGCTGATCGCTCCGATCAACCCTCGGCCTCATCCTCCTTCTCATCGGTGGGATTCGCCAGACCTTTCGCGCCGGCCAGTCCCAATATGCCCGGGAGATTTAGCGAGTCCGCCAGGCCGGAAGGTACGACCATGAGCGATCCGCGCTTGACTATGCTCTCGTACAACATGTTCATAGCGCGCAGGTTGAGCGCTACCGGATTGTCGGCGTAACTCTTGGACGCTTCCACGAACTTCGATGCGATCTGCGTTTCAGCGGTTCCTAGGATGATGCGTGCTTGACGCTCTCTTTCGGCCTGCGCCTGACGCGACATCGCTTCCTCCAGGGCCTTGGGAATAATCACGTCGCGGATCTCGACCGACTGCACCTGAATTCCCCAGTCGTGCATCTTCTCGTCCAGGATTCGCTGGAGCCCGTGTCCCAGTTCCTTGCGGGACTGTATCAACTCGGCCAGATCGTGTTTGCCAATGGCATCCCGCAACGCGGTCTGCGCAGCGAGGATCACGGCCTGTTCGTATTGCTGAACCTCCAGTGCGGCACGTTCGGCATCGTAGACGATCCAGAACGCGATAGCATCGACATCGACAGGCACCGTGTCCTTAGTCAGGCACGACTCTGCTCCGAAATCGGTAGTGCGGATCCGCTGATCGATGTGGTAGGGTATCCGGTCCACCACCGGGATCACAAAGAAAACCCCGGGGCCTCGCAACCCGCGGTATTTTCCCAGCCGCAACACCACTGCCTTTTCCCATTGATCCGCAAACTTCATCGACGTGCCGGTCAAGACGCCACCCAACACAGATATCGCAGGCAACAGAACTCCATTCCACAACTCACCCCCGAAGGGAAACAGCGACAGGACGCCGGCCAGACCCGCGCCAGCGATCACGCCCGATACGATCGCAGGGAACGGATAACGAGTATCGTTGGGAGATTGCCTAGTCATGGCCACTTGCTGAGATCTCTTCTTTGCCGCACGTATTCCGGTGGACACTGGAACGAGGGTCATAGTTATCTCCCACTGGAGTTTCCATCGTGGCCAGGCGAGTGCATATCTTCGAGCGCATCTACTACATCACCCAACGGTATTCCCAATGCGCTGCTCTGCGACACGACGTCATCGCATAGGCGTTCGAGTTGGGCGCGGCGCTCTAGTTCCGATCGATCCGGATCGCGCAACCCGACAAAAGTTCCGGTTCCCTGACGCGTAACCACAACGCCGAGAGATTCCAGCTCCTTGAAGGCTTGGGCGACCGTATTGGGGCTGAGATTCAAGTCCACGGCGAGCTGCCGAATCGTGGGTAGCCTCTCACCGGTTTCCAGTGTTCCCGTCACTACCTCCAACCACAACCGATCGACGATCTGCCGGTGTAACGGTCTGCCGCTGCTTGAGTCTAAGTACGCCGCCAGTCTCTCGGCGACGCCCGTCCCATCCTGATCCGACACGTTTTGGCCCTCGAGCAATATCTACCTAAACGATACCCTCCGCGCCCAGGAACAGCTAGACCTTCGGGCTTCATGATTTCTTCATACCGCCTTCACCACCGGCAGCACCGGTGGAGTACACCTTACGTACATGTTGCGATCGCTTGTACTTCGGAAGAAGAGGACCGGCCCAGCCGCGTGCGGGTGCCATGGTGGTGTTGCGACTGAGAACAACACGGCCGCGCTATCGAAGACGATGTTGCTCGTGGGCAATCCCAACGTCGGGAAGAGCGTCCTTTTCAAGAACCTCACAAATCGATACGTCACTGTATCGAACTTCCCCGGGACCACAGTAGAGATCGTTAGGGCACGGACGAATATTGGTTCAGATAGCGTAGAGGTAATCGACACTCCCGGAGTCAACGACCTGGCTCCTCGCAGCGAAGACGCTCGAGTCACCGCCAAAGTGCTCGATCAGTATCAGGACGCAGTTGTGGTTCAGGTAGCGGACGCAAAGAACCTGCGGCGCGCACTCCTGCTCACCTTGCAACTGGCCACGCTGCACCGTCCCATGATCTTAGTGCTCAATATGCTGGACGAGCTAGAGAAACGGGGTGGCAGCATCGACCTCGAACGGCTGAGCGCACTGCTGGGCGTACCAGTCGTCGGCACGGTTGCGGTCCGTAACCAGGGAACCGAGGAACTTATTCGGGCATTGCCCGCCGCCCGTCCGCCTACCGTGAACGGAGCCGCCAAGGAACAGCAGAATCATAACTACGAGTCCAACCGGGAACGCCTCGCGCGAGTGAAGGAGATCGTTTCCCAGACCTACACCATCAGCCAGCCTGACCGTGCGTCCCTACAAGTGCGGCTCGGCTTCTGGGCCATGCACCCCGTCAAAGGGCTCGCGTTCTTGGGCGTCGTACTGTTGGCGGTATTCTGGTTCGTTGGGTTGTTCGGTGCGGGTACGCTGGTGGACATGGCGGAAACGGCCGTCTTCAAACAACGAATAGGTCCGCTGGTCATCGGCGCAGTCGATGCGACTCTGCCGTTTCCGCATATCCACGACACTGAGGTTGTGACCTACTCGCTCTCCGTTCCGATCACGCCGGTGGACGAGATTGCGATTGGTTCGGTCATTAAGGACGTTGTTGTTCCAGGGTACACGATCGAGCCCAACACGAACCTGAGTTGGCTGCAACGTACGTTGCAATTCGTGCACGACTTCTTTGTCGGTGAATACGGTGCTATCACCATGGCGCTCAGTTACGCGTTCGCCATCGTCCTGCCGATCGTCACCACTTTCTTCCTCGTCTTCAGTGTTCTGGAAGACTCGGGATATTTCTCGCGCATGGCCATCATGGTCAATCGGATTTTCCGGCCGATGGGGCTCAACGGCAAGGCGGTGCTGCCGATGATCTTGGGGCTCGGCTGCGACACCATGGCCACCATGACCACCCGGATCCTCGAGACGCGCAGGGAACGTGTCGTCACGACAATGTTACTGGCACTCGCCGTCCCGTGCTCCGCTCAACTGGGAGTCTTGTTGGCAATGATGTCGATGCTGTCGCCGGTGGGCGCTGCCGTGTGGGTAGGATTGGTGGTCGGCATCATGTTCTCGGTAGGATGGCTTACCTCTCGTCTCTTCAAAGGTGATACCAGCGAGTTCATTCTCGAGATCCCGCCCATGCGGCGACCGCAAATCTCGAACGTACTCGTCAAGACCGTGAGCCGTTTGAACTGGTACATCAAGGAAGTAATCCCAATTTTCGTGTTGGGGACGGCACTACTCTTCATTCTCGACAAGCTGCATATCCTAGGAAAGATCAGCCGACTCGGAGAACCACTCGTCGTCGGGTGGCTCGGATTGCCAAGCGATATGGCAAACGCCTTCCTTGTTGGATTCATGCGGCGTGATTTCGGTGCCGTATACATCCTAGATGCTGCGATCGGTCCTAACGCTGTCTTGACCAGCCATCAGGTGTTGGTTGCCATGGTGACGATCACCTTGTTCATGCCCTGCATCGCCAATTTTCTCATGATCTCCAAGGAACAAGGCCAGAAAATGGCGTGGCGTATGGCAGGGTTCATTTTCCCCTTTGCGTTTTTCGTCGGTGGACTGGTGAATTGGATCGGAAGATGGATAGCCAATATCTAACGTGCCCGTTTTGCGGATTCGAGTTCGAGAAGGAAGACACCCTGTGTGCACACGGTTGTCCCTTAGGACCGTTGTGCCGCTTGATCCGCTGCCCTAGCTGCGCGTACGAATTTCCTGAGACACCGCGTGGAGTATCGTGGTTCAAGCGGTTGATGCGTATGAAGCCACGACAGACGCAGGAGGTTTCTGAAGAGTTCCAAACTCTACGGCTACTGAAGAGTGGCACGAGGGCAAAGGTTCTCTGTCTCGGTGCCGATCGGTCATCACGTCACAACACGTTGGCAACGTTCGGACTAGTACCGGGAACAGTTGTCACCGTCCTGCAACAACTCCCGTCGTGTGTGATCCGAGTAGACGAAACCGAGCTGGCGCTGGATCCTGATATCGCGAGAGAGATCGTGGTGGAATCTGTCGCTTCCTAATATCAGCTTCGATGCGCGTGGTGCCTCCCAGTACTCAATAGCTAGAGACCCCCTCGACTGCAACCATCCGGGTCGTCGCACATTGCTGTCTCAGTTTTTTGGCCTCAGCAGAGGCCTTCTGGATCAGTAATCTCGATATCTACTAGCAAATACGCTGTCATTGGAAACCATCCCTGTCGGATTGGCGGGACGCTTCACACAAATTTCATCGAAACTTAACGTCCTGTGTCCGTAGGAATGATCGGCGCGGGCGTTCACTGAGCGGAGCTCAAGAGGTGGGACTTGCGAAAGACCTCGCGCAAACGCCCTATAGGTTGCATCTTGTTCCCGATCCCCCGGGGGGACCAGACCGCTCCCGGCAGCCGTTGTCCTTCGATCGAACCAAGGAGTGCACATGTTCAAGAGCGTCCCGCGAGCCCAATGCCGCTGGCCCGTGTTTCTAGCCATGCTCGTGGCACTACTGTCCTGGGCAGTTCCGTCAACGCTGGCTGCCCAAGGAACTGCAGCCGTCCGAGGAACCTTGACCCGGGCCGATAACGGAGCGCCGCTCGCCGGCGTGACAGTGACCATCCGTGGCACACGCATCAGCACGGTGACCAACAGCAATGGGCAGTACGAATTCGCCCGCGTTCCAGTCGGGCCGCAGGTCATTTTGGTTAGGTGGATCGGCTACCAACCTGCTGAGGTGGCTGTCACCGTAACCGCTGGTGGGAGTGCCACAGCCGACGCAGCTCTGGTGGCTCAGGCGATCTCTCTTGGCGAGGTAGTCGTGACCGGCGTGTCGCGTGCGCCGGAACGGGTGGTAGAGGCACCGGCGGCAGTCAGCGTGGTAAGTGCCGCCACACTTCGTGATATCTCAGTAACCAGCCAGGTGCCGCTGGCGCTCGCCCACTTGCCTGGTACCGACGTGGTACAGAGCGGTGTCAACGACTTCAACGTCAATGCTCGAGGATTCAACTCTTCGCTCAACCGCCGAGTGCTTGTGCTCCAGGACGGCCGCGACTTGGCGATCGCTTTCCTCGGCTCGCAGGAGTGGAACAGCCTGTCCATGCCGCTGGAAGACATCGGTACGATGGAGATGGTACGGGGCCCTGGCTCCGCGCTTTACGGAGCCAATGCCTTTAGCGGAGTCATCAATATCACTACGCCAACCGCCCGCGAAGTGATCGGAACCAAGATCTCCGTGGGCGGCGGCGAATTGAGCACGTTCAAGACAGACATCCGGCATGCCGGTGTCACTCCAGACGGCAAGTTCGGCTACAAGTTCAACGCCGGTTTCTACACCAGCGGTACTTGGACCCGGTCGCGCACTGGTGCAACAGATCTGGCAAGCGAGTACGCCGGCGTCACCGACGAGGTGATCACGGCCCCGACACCCGGATTCGAATTGCGGCCGCTGGACGGACAGACGGGCGCACCCGGTACCTCGGCCACCGGAGACCGGGACGACTTGAGGAATATTTTCGGATCCGGCCGCTTCGACTACTACGGCAACAACTCACTCTTCAGCATCGAAGGTGGTGCCACGCAGGTCGAGAACGAGGTATTCGTAACAGGCATCGGGCGCGTTCAGGTAACCAAGGCCTTGAGACCGTGGGCACGTGTGAGCTGGGGCAATCCCAACTACAACCTGATGGCCTGGTACAGTGGCAGGAAGTCGCTTGACCCGCAGTTTTCATTGGCCAGTGGAGTGCCGCTGGAGGAAAGTTCGAGAATTCTCCATATCGAAGGTCAGTATAACCGGAGCTTCGCCGAGGACCGGGCGCGAATCGTTCTAGGCGGCTCGGCACGTAGTTACCACGTCGACACCGAGAACACGCTCATGTCGTTGGCCGACGACAACCGTACTGATGGCTACTTCTCCGGTTACGGACAGTTCGAGTACAAGTTGACGCCTCAATGGCGCATCGTGGCGGCGTCTCGTGTCGACAAGGGTGACTTGTTCAACACTCAGTTCTCGCCAAAGGGAGCGATAGTTTTCAGTCCGAATGAAGACCACGCCATCCGGTTCACGGTGAACCGCGCGTTCCAGGTCCCTAACTACTCCGAGTTCTTCCTTCGGGTCAACATACCGGGGAACGGGACCACGAGCCCAGGTGATTTGGAAGCCGGACTCGAGGGTTACTATGCCACAGTGCAGAATCCATTGGTCGTCGGACCGGGCCTCGCCGCGGTGATGGGCGGTCTTGGACTCCCAGCGGACATCCCTTGGAACTTCGACGCGGCGACCGGCGCGTTCGCTCTGGGGAATCCGACTACCAACGTAGAGCACGTCACCTCATTCGAATTGGGCTATAAGGGCACGATAGCAGACCGCGCTTATGTGAGCGTCGATTTCTTTCTCAGCAAAATCACCGACTTCGTCACCGACCTGCTACCGGCGGTGTTGCTGCCGGGTGGGAATCCGAAGTACTCGGGTTACAGCCTGTCAGACGGCGGCACAGACGTTCTTGGAGACTTGACTAACATCGACGCTGTGCTGGCAGGCGCTGGATTGCCTGCGGCACATCCTCTGCGCGCGATAATAGACACGTTGTTGCGCCCAGGCTTCCAGCAGCTAGCTGCCGGCGCCGGTCCACTGCTGGCGACGTTGCCGGGTGGCAACCGTGCCCTGGTGATCTCATATGCCAACGCTGGAGAGGTGACCGAAAAGGGCGTAGAGGTCGGGATAGGCGTTGCTGCTTCACCTGAGTTTCGGATAGACGGTACGTACACTTTTTTCGATTTCGACATCGACCAGATATCGCCTGACGACATCGTGCCGAATACGCCGAAGCACAAGGGATCCATCGCGCTCTCTTACAACGGACTCCAGGGTTTCGACGCGTCGGTCAAGGCACGCCTCGTTGATAGTTTCGACTGGGCTGCCGGAGTTTTCGAGGGTCGCATTCCGTCCAGCCAGACTTTCGACGTCACCGCCGGCTACCAACTGAATCCCAACCTTCGGCTGTCGGTCCTGGTGACCAATCTGTTCGATCAAGACCGGTTCCATCTGTTTGGCGGGTCGTTGGTCGGCCGTCGCATGTTGGGAGGAGCGACCGCTACGTTCTAACCGGCCCGGTTAGTTATTTGGCGTGATCCTGCTGATGGGCCGCGGTGACGCATGAAGGAGCGTTGCCGCGGCCCTACCGCTTCGGGGCGCGTTTGAACTTGGCCACTAGCTTGCCGATCAATTGCCGCTCCTCAGGCTCCCGCGCGCCCCAGAAGAAGAGTCCGCCGTACGTGACGGCGGTGATCACCAGCATGATGATCAGCTTGTAGACTGAATCGACCGTGATCGCTGCACCGACGCCATAGACGACCACCGCAGTCAGCCCGGCAACTACGATAGGCCACAACAGGGTGTAGCCAAACGGGTGTAGCCCCATAAGGCGGTATCCCTGGAGAACACGCGATCCGCTCACAAACGCATAGCCGACGAGCGTTCCCAGCGCAGCACCGACGATACCTAGTTCCGGGATCAGGATAATCGCGACGGCTGCACTCAGTGTCAGCGTCGCAGCCGCCAGAAACGTATTGAGCCACGATTTCCCAGACATCACTAGTAGCGTTTCCGAGGCGTTGAACACCGCGACCAGCCCGTGGCCCACAGCGAGTACGAGAAGTGCTCCGGCCGCGGCTGTCGCCTGTTCGTTGAATAGTGCCAACAGCTGCGTCGGAAACAGTCCGACGGCGATGACGGTGGGAAGCGTACCTGCCAATAGCCAGCGGGTGACGATGACATAATTTCGGCGCAGCCGAGCTTGTTGCTCGCCGTAATGGAGTTCGGCAACGATGGGCGAGAAGATCGGCTCGAACCCCTGGCGAACGCGCTTGATCACCGAAATGATTTCGATACCAATACCATATGAGCCCGCGGCGGTGACGCTAAGCAGCGCACCGACAAGCAGGATATCGACTCGGGCAGCCATGAGATTGAGGCCGTCCATGACTGCCATCGGTGATATGAAGCGCAGCGTGTCCCGCTTGATCGCACCCGGAAGCGGCGCCGGTCGCCATCCGACGAACCGGAACTTGTGGAAAGCAACGAAGACCGCGGCTCCCGTCCCGACAATACTCGCGAAGACGTGAGCCACAACCAGACCGAGGGCCCCCCACGAGAATGGGATCAACGCGACCATGGCAAGCAAGAGAACGAGAGGCTCCAGGACTTGGCGGATGGCTACTTCGTAGCGGACGAACCGAAGCGCCTTGGTAGTGGCGATTAGAGCTTGGGTCAGAACGACAAAGGGGATCGCCACTGCAAGCAGGCGGAGCGGGACGAGTAGTTGCAGATCGTGGAAGAAACCTTGCGCTATTGCCCGGCTGGCGTAGAGCAGAACGGCCGTTGCGAGTAGACTCAGGCCGATGGCTACGCTGAGGTTGAAGCGAATGATCCCGAACAGAGTTCTGGCAATATCACGAATGAGGCTGCGGTCCAGGCCCCACAGTCCAAACTTGGAAGCAAAGTCGACGACATTCCAGGCCAAAAAATAAATCCCGAGAGCGGTCGGACCGTACACGCGCGCCGCGATCAGGATAAACAGAAACTTGCTTACTTTGGCAGCGGTGCCTAGGAGACTAAGCAGCGCACCCTGCACCAAGTCTCGGGCGTCCTTGTGAATGTCGTCTGTCGAGGGCATCTAGGTCCCGTCCACCCTAGGAGTCACGTCGTCACGTCCTACGGAGGTTGTCGACAGTCTCTTTGCATCGTACTGTTGCCAGCGCCTGCCGAAACCGATCATCATTCTTCGAGCGATTGTGCAAAGACGGAACATAGACAAAAACAAGACGTTGTTCAGTCTCACCCGTTGGCCTGTTCGTGCCCTTCCCTCAAATGGTGAAACCTCGAGTCCTCGCCGAACATCTGATCGTCGAGCCACCGATCGATCACACTCCTCCTAAACCGCCATTCCTTACCGAGCTTCGCCGACGGAATGCGCTTGTCCTGCGCCCACTTGTAGATCGTCTGCGGCTTGAGGCGTAAATAGGTTGCCACCTCCTCTATCGTAAGGATCTCATTTTCGAGGTGCGATCCATCCCTCCGATGATCGGTCACCGCTCTTGTCGCTTCACACCGGTGTCTACCGGCGACGCCAAGAGGTCTTCGAGGACGGTTGACGGTTCAGTCCGCTCTGCGGGGCCGGCTGCCTTGTCCCCACCTGTGAGCAACTTGTTTACCGAGTAGGCGACCGCCGCATAGAAGTTCCCCTCGTAGGTGCGGAACACGCGAAACGGTTCTCCGCGGTCACCCAGGAAGGGCCTTAGGTTCCATGCCATTTGAATTCCAACAAAGGCGAATAGCACCGCCCAAGCTCGCATAATGGTGAGGGCTTTTTTCGGATAGACTCCCCGCTGTTCGCAAACGACCGCCAGTCCTTCATGGAGCGCATACATACCGAACAATCCAGCGACGAGCACCGCCAAGACATGGAGCAATTGAAGGAAGTAGTAGTTGGCGCCCGTGATCAGAAAGAATACGGTAACAGGGACGAAGGCTGCCAAGAGGACTGCCGTCAGCGCCAGAGCAGACAGCACCATCACCAGCACCTGTGTAAGCCGAAGCTGCGATCCAACGAGTATCTGAACTACATAGAAGGCAGGGAAACAGATGACGAAGGTAGCCAGGACGAGCAGCGGGAGCTTCACGGCGGCGGCAAACGCCTGGAGAACACCGGCATATGCACCCGTCGCCAGGCCGTAAAACGACGAAAGCAAGAGGACCGTCAGCACCGCGTACCTGAGCTTGCGCACAAGGTCGGCACTTTCGACGACCTCCGAAAACAGCCGTTCTCGATCGGACAGGAGGGCGGTCACGAAGCTCTGGTAGCTGGATGAAATCTCTGAGGGCGGTTGTTCGCTAGTATCCGACATGATTTGCCCCTCTGTGCCTCAAGCGAATCGGAGGTAGAAATGCTACGATTTGGCGCTATATTTTACTGTTTATTGATGTTTTATGCAACATAGCGCTCAGTGACGATAGGTTCAAGCCGAAGGGCTTGAGGCAAATCTCAATGGAGGGTCCAAGTGGTTAGCGACGCGGCAAGCAAACGCTATTCGGTTGCAGAGGAGATTGCACACGCAATCACACACGGGGCTGGGCTGCTGCTAAGCATCGCTGGCCTCGTGATCCTCGTCGTCTTCGCCAGTTTGCGCGGCGATGCTTGGCACATCGTCTCGGTCAGCATCTACGGCACAACGCTGGTTCTCCTGTACACTGCATCGACGTTCTATCATGCACTGACCAAGCCGGGAGCGAAGAGTGTCTTTCGCATCCTGGACCACGCCGCCATCTACCTGTTGATAGCCGGTACCTACACTCCTTTCACTCTCGTGAACCTTAGAGGTGGCTGGGGATGGACCCTATTCGGACTGGTGTGGGGGCTCGCTGCTCTCGGCGTCGTGTTGGAAGCGACAGCGAAGCAGCGCTTCAGGATTCTCTCGATTGTGTTGTACCTAGGGTTGGGCTGGATCGCGGCTATAGCCGTGAAGCCACTGCTGCATTCCGTGGAGAGTCGCGGCATCGCGCTGCTGATCGCGGGAGGATTGGCGTACACTGGAGGAGTGGCGTTCTACGGTTGGCGACTACTACGATATCATCACGCCATCTGGCACCTGTTCGTGCTGGTTGGGAGCTTGTTTCACTTCTTCGCCGTGCTGTTCTACGTAATACCTCCCGCATGAGCACCATGATCGGGTTATCCGCGGAGAGCCCCCCCGCAGGGCCTTGCCGTGAGCTTATGACTATAGTAATATATCTACAGTCATGTCAGATCTGTCGAAGGTTTCCAAATCGCAGTTCAAGTCGCGGGCTCTCGAGTTTTTTCGCGATGTAGAGCGCACGGGCCGGCCCATAGTGATCACCGATCGCGGCACGCCGGTTCTGAAACTCGTTCCGTTTTCCGAGGATCCTACCGAGTCCTTGCGTGCTCTGCGTGACACCGTTGTCCGCTATGACGCACCGACAGAACCGGTGGCCGAAGACGACTGGGAAGCAACCAGCTCGTGATGCTGCTCGACACCCACGCCTGGGTGTGGTGGGTGGCAGATCCAAAACGCATTCCCAGGCGCACACGCTCCACCATCGATAAAACCGTCGGCGACGGCGGCCGCCTCTACGTCTCGTCCATCAGCACCTGGGAGGTGGCGATGTTGGTGGAGCGGGGGCGACTGGAGTTGACTGTTGGCATAGCCGATTGGGTTGCTAGATCTGAGGCGCAGCCGTTCCTCCAATTCGTCCCGGTCGATAACCGTATAGCTCTCCGCGCCATAGCGCTGCCGGGGTTTGTGCACCGGGATCCGGCCGATCGCTTGATCATCGCGACCGCACTCGTTTTGGGAGCGACCGTGGTAACGGCCGACCAGCGAATCGCACGCTACAAAGCTGTAAAGACAATGTGGGCCGCAGGCGCCTGATCGTACCTAGGTCTACTTCGGCCAGAGCCTCTCCAAAAGATTGTTGTGCACCTCAATGCGGTTACCGTATTACGATATCGGTATCGATATATATACCGTACTACGGAGGAATGGATGACGAGAGTCACTGTGTCACCGAAGTTTCCCGGTGGTCATCCCGTAAGTCATTCGCGAACCGAGCCCGCTCAGAAATGGTAAAACAGTGACACCAGCACTCCAGCGTCTAGCTCCGAGTCCGACAACGGAAACGTCACACCGACACCGAGAAGGAGCGGAATGGCACGCGACGGCGCGACTTTCACACCGGGTGAAAGCCGCACCAGTGTAGTGCCCGCCTCAGCACCACTCAGCACGGTCTCGCCGTTTAGCTCTGCGAGCAACTGGACCCGCGGCGATACGTGCATGAGCAAGGAGCCGTTATACACGAAGTCGGTCTCGACTGCCTCGCCGGCTTCCTGGCCGAACGGGATCCCAAAGATCGTCCAACCGACCAGTTCGAAGTTGCCGCGCTTGTAGCCCACGTTCAAGACGGGCGCAACCTCCCAGATGTGGCCGCTTCCAATGCCCTTGGCGTCATCACCGGTGGGAACTTCGAACTCGATGCCGTAGCCCAGCAGTAACCCGTGCTCTTCAAACGCAAAGTTCGCGAACTTGAAAAGGACCTCGAGGTTTCCCACTCCTGAAGTGCTGCTCAGACCGGATGGTTGGAGAACCAAGTAGGGAAGGCCAACCTCGATGCTGAAGGAGCGGTCGAAAGCGTATTCTCCCTCCGCTTCGAGTTCCCATGCATTGCCGTCCGTTTCCCACTCGCGTCCAGTGTTGGCTCGGAGTTTGGTATCCGGAGAGATGGACTCGGTAAACAGTGGGTGGGAGAAGTGCAGTCCATGACTGTGACCATCTTCTTCGTGCGACTCGCCCTCTTGGGCTCGGGCTTCACGTGCTCCGAATGTGAGCACTGCGAGCATTAATGCTACTCGAACAGTTGACCCCGTAATCCTTTGAATTTCAGACCTTCTGATATGCACGCTTGTCCTCCGTTTCAGGAGTTGGCACCACGACGCTCGTACAGCCGTAAGCACCTGTTCTAGCGTGCTACGGCCCGCTTGCTGTTTGCAGTCTGAGTTGTGGCTAGGAAGTGACTGGAGGGGCGCGCGCGGGAGGCAACAGGGCGACGGCGCTGCATACGGCGGCGGTGCTCTGTCTGTCTAGTGAGAGTGCATGCGTTGGGCGGAGACCAAGAAAGGTGCTTCCACCGGTATGGGCATGATCTGCGCTCTGCACGAGTTCACACGCGCCGAGGCACGAACAAGGGCCTGGTCGTCCCTCATGGTTCTCGCCCGCTGCGGCGTGTGTCTGTTCAGCGGATTGAGACTCTGGAGTAGGCGCGAGCGCCGATTGACTCGGTCCATGGTGGCGAGCAGCGTGGTGCGGGCAGGTGCGCACGCTCTGAAGCGTGACGCCCCCAAAGAGAAGCAGCGCAGTGAACAGCGGTAGCACGAGTTCACTAAGACGACTGGCCCGTCGAAAGTATGCCACTAACCTCGTCCTCTTCTGACTGTGGCCGAACCGATGTAGCGTGACCATGATGCGACAAAGATACTATGGGGCTCCGGTCGAAAACAGAACCGATTCAACGCGACCATCCACGATGCGAACACTCACTGACCCCGATGGGCTAGAACGCGGTGAGAGCGGAGTCGGCGATCTTGGCCGCCGTGGTCAGATCTTCAGACCGTTCAAGCAGGTGGTGAGACCGAGGACTCCACGTTGAAGATAGTGGAGGTCACCCGCTCGGTGGGCAGCTTAAGCGGTTGACGAACTTTGTATCATAAAGTACTTTACTGAATCATGGCTGGGCAATGGACATAGACGGACATGGAGACAAGGCGATGACACGAGACTCGGGAAGCGGAGGCGAACGGCGCAGGAGCAGTTGGAGGATCGCGGGTTGGTCAGCCGCGGCGGTTGTCCTGCTGCTGCCCCTGGTTGCAATGCAGTTCACCGATGAGGTGAACTGGAGTGTGGCCGACTTCGCTCTAGCCGGCGCCCTTCTGCTCGGCGTCGGCATTCCCCTTGAACTGGCAGTGAGAAAGTCAGGCGACACTGCGTACCGCGCCGGCGTTGGCGTTGCGCTCGTGGCCGCGTTCATCCTGGTCTGGGTGAACGGCGCAGTTGGCATCATCGGGTCCGAGAACAACGACGCCAACCTGATGTATGGCGGGGTGCTGGCAGTCGGTATCATCGGTGCCATCATCGCGCGCTTCCGACCCCGTGGAATGGCACGCGCGTTGTTCGCGGCGGCGTTCACCCAGGCGTTGATCGCCGTGATCGCGCTCATCGCCGGGTTGGGTGCCCCAGTAAACGGGCCGCGAGAGATCGTGGGGTTGAACGCGTTCTTCGTCGTGCTCTTCGTTGGATCCGCTTTGCTTTTTCAGAGGGCGGCGCGTGTGCCATTCGAACGGAGCGAGGTATAGGCCGTCGCTGAGGCCGACAGCAACTGGTCTGCGGCACCGCTGTACGATATCCTTCTGTCCTCCTTTCCATTTCTGGCGCTGCAATGCACGCGGCATAGTTGAATCATAGAAGTAGCATGATCCTCTATGGCTCAACACATCAACGCCAAGTTCAGGAAGAGGATTGGCGAACGACTAAGAGAGTTGCGGCTAAGGGCGGGGATTACATCGCAGGAATCTCTGGCCCAGAAGGCCAGGGTGCACCGTACCTATGTGGGTAGGTTAGAACGCGGCGAGAGCGGCGTTACGGTGGAGACACTGGCGGCGATCTTGGCACCGCTGGACATCAGCTTAGGTCAGTTCTTCAGACCGTTCAAAGAGGTCGTTAGGCCGAGAAAACCTGTTAACGTGATTCTCCTACAACCCCCCGATGGACAGACCGGGGACTTCGCAGTCTATGATCCGCATCCCAAATGCGTGGGACTCTCTCACAGCCTCTTCCTCGGTGGCCCATGTATCCGCGGTTGCGTCGAAGTACTTTATCATAACAAAACCGTCGTCGGAGTGTTGTTCAATATCACATCGGGTGCTCCACTCCGATTCTCGCACTTGAGTGGGGGTCGCGACGATAACGTATCCCTGATACTCAAGCCTCTTGTTCATTGCTTCCCCAACTGTTTCGGATCACCGGTAGACAGGGTGAGTTGAATGCCATCGTAAATGACCTGCTGTCCGAAGGCGTGGTAGCACTTCACAGCTTCTTCCTCGGTGGCACATATGTTACCGGGACTACGCTCGTACACCGCTGGTCCATCGGCGCGTAGGCGTTCAATACGACCATTGGCGTACCACTCCGTCGATTCTGGCACACGTTCTGGGATCGCGACGATAATGTGTCCACCGCAACTAAGCCTCTTGTTCATCGCTTGCTCTCACTGTCTGAGGTTTGCTGCCAGATAGTCGTTGGGCATTCAAGTTATGCTTTCGCTGGGGTATCGGTAAGGTGGCTCTCTGCAACGTAGACACAGAGCCTACTGTCTCTCCAACCAAACCGTCACCACACCCTCGCAGAGATCACGATGTTCGTCAGTGACGTAGGCTCCGGCGTAGAGAAGTTCCTCCAGGATCGGCAGCAGTGCCTGGGCAAGTTCGGCACGGGCTGGATTATCATACGACCCCCAATGCGCGTTCACCAGTCGCACAACCCGGTTACCCGAGATGCCGCTACCTCTGAGGAATTCGTCAGGTAGTCTTCGAGCTATTTCGTGGTCGGTGTCAGAAACCTTACCCACTCGTCTCCTCGTCAAGCTCTCTCTCAGTCCAACTGTTTGCACAACGCATCGAGTACGGTACTCTGTGCCTCCCTTATCGACCCAGGCGAATCAGAGCGGCCTCAGCGCCACATTTCGTGCACGTCACCGAAACAGTCTTTACGTCGAGATTATCTCCACATCTGACACCGACGGCTGGTTCTTCCTCGTCGATCAAGCGTGCTACTATATCGGTGAGCAAGCGTTCGCTGTCCCGTGGGCACCGTAGCTCCTTGAGATCGCCGAGCCGTGCTCGGGTGCGGATTGTTTCGATTTCAGACTTGTCGTACTGTGAACCTGTCATTCTCTCTTGCAATCCTCTCCGTTGAGTTTAATGTCTCCCGACCACCGATGGACGGTTCTAATCAAGCGGGCTAACTCCTTTGAAGAACACCCGAATTGGTGAGCGAGACGAATAATTTACCTCGGTTACGAGTATGTCGCCTGTGCGTCCGTCCTCAAGAGAGATTCTGTACGGTCCACCTACTTCAATATATTTGTCCTCGGGTAGATCAAACCCGCCGGACCATGACTTGATGCCAGACGGCTTGGTTACCTCTTTGATGTAGATCGAGAGACCCTCTAGGAGTGTTCGCTCACCGTCATGTATCTTGCCATTGAGGAATTGCATTACGAAAAACTCTTTCAGGACACCGTGTTGATACCTGCGTGCTATAATATCGCCTTCTGTCCCTTTGTTCGGGGTTACCATTTGCTACTAGTGAGGTAGCTCGACGAGACTTCCCGCTGCAGGCGGACCGGCTCCTGGAAACGCTTCCCCAATAATCGGGACATCTTTTCTGACTGAAAGGCTCGCGGGAAATATATAAGTTCCCACAGGCACGTAAAGCACGGGCCCTAACGCCATCCCACCTACCGCTGAGGGTGTGTCGTTGAAAGCTCCACAATCTGCACAGATCAATCCAACGTCATAGACCACATAAGGCCAGATGGATTGAGCGAGCACGGCGCCACAACTCCCACACTCAAGATCTAGCTCTCCTGAGCCCTTGAGAGCGGGGTTCACGTCGGCCTTAAATACCGCTCGTTCGCCATCTTCTGGTGCAGGGTCGTCGACGACGAGCAACCTACGTTTTTGTCGTTCGGACATCCATCGTCCTTGGTCGAATGAGCGTCGCCGTGCATCCCCGTTGGTCATTCGTCTTCATCGTATCCTCGTCGTTGATCTAGCCGCTCGGTCATCGGGAGTCTACAACGTCAGCGTCGACTCGGAGAGTGTGACTGGAAACGGACTCCGGCGTCGTCGTTAGCAAACAGGACAGGTGCTACCCGGCGGATCAAGCTGAGTGCCGCACTTGACGCAGTAACGTGCCTGGCTCATCGGTGAGTGCTTACGACGCTGATGCACGCGGTGATCGACCATCACGGGGATGTTCGCGAGCCGTCTTACGGCTTTCCGCCTATCTGGCTTCTTCTTGGTGCCCTTAACCATGGCGTCTCCTCAACAGTTGTGCTTCAGATCCTCAGCGAGGTAGACGGTCGCCATGCCACCGGCGCCGATCTCTTCCTGGATGGCGTAGCGGTCTGCAAGGGCGGTCTTGAGGCGTTCCATGGCTTCGGTCACGGCGCAGCGCTCCGGCTGGTAGCATCACTAAGATGCGGCGCGAGGACGCAGGTCGCCAGCCAGTGGGTAGCAACGCAGCATAACATGCGACGAGGATCTCACAGCGAAAAAAATCCGGACACCAACTTCGGTGAGGGGCCCTCCAAAATGCCACAGCGAGCTACCCTAACCGCTTGACTCGCTTATAGTTCCCCTGCCAGGGCTCGGACCGGAATGCGTCGAGCGCAGCGAGACGCGATGGCGAACACGATGGGCTCGACCGGTATGTCTCGAGCCAAAGGCGAGAGACGACGGCGATGCCCTGGTGGGGGCAATTCAAAAGGCCGCGGCCTCTTGGGCCGCGACCTATTTTGAATTGCCCCGCCAGGGCTCGAACCTGGACTCTTCTGATCCAGAGTCAGACGTGTTGCCAGTTACACCACGGGGCAGTGGAGCTGAGGGGGATCGAACCCCTGACCTCTGCATTGCGAACGCAGCGCTCTCCCATCTGAGCTACAGCCCCTTAAAATACAGCACCCCACCCTTTTGAGGGGCGGGGTGGCCGCCGCTGAACGTAAAGGAGGGGCCTAAACCCAGTCAAGCCTCCCACTTCCCACTTGCTACCCTTCTCCGACATACGGTACCTCGATCACCATACCATCCCGGGCCACCACCGTATCTTTGAACACCATTTGCGCTTCCTCAGCCAATAGCTTCTCGCTTATTGAGTAGCGCGCCGACAAATGGGTCAGCACTAGCCTCCGGGCCCGGGCCGCCAACGCAACCTGTGCGGCCTCTGTAGCCGTAGAATGATCGGTATCTCGCGCCCGATCTTTTTCTTCCTCACCGAACGTTGCGTCATGAACCAGCAGATCTGCTCCCTCGGCCGCGGCAACTACGCTCTCACATGGCCGCGTATCACCACTCAGCACCACCGACCTACCGGGGCGTTTGGGCCCCACGAGATCGTCCGGCGCCACCACTCGGCCGTCATCCAGCGTCACACTCTCGCCCTTGTGCAGCTTGCCCCACAACGGCCCCTCGACCACTCCCAGCTCGCGCGCTTTCTCGGGTTCGAAACGCCCGAGACGTTCATGCTCCCTGATGGCGTATCCCACGGCATCGCGGCCGTGCTCTACCGCGACCACCTCGATATCGTATTCCTCTCGTTGCAAACAATCTCCGGCCTTGATCTCATGAATATCGACACGGAAGCCCGGGCGCTCGAATCCTAACTGCATACATCCGTCGAGGACGGCGTTCGCCCCTCTCGGTCCGTAGAGATGCATGACGTCGGTCCGGCCCTGAAGCGCCAAGGTCCGAACCAGGCCGATAATCCCCAGGTAGTGATCTGCGTGAAAGTGGGTAAAGAAAATTTCTGAGAGCGAGAAGCTCACACCGTAGCGCATCATTTGGCGCTGAGTACCCTCGCCGCAGTCGAACATCAGCGTTTCGCCCTTGCGCGTCACCACAATGGACGACACCGAACGCTCGACCGTGGGCCTAGCGGCGGATGTACCTAGAAATTTGACGGATAACATTGTGGACGAATATAGGGACTTTCCCCCCTCTACTCCCTACTCCCTATTCCCTAAAACACCGATATAAAGGTATACCGCCCCGGTCGTTCTCTGATGTCATCCAACAACTTCCTGAGAGAGACCATCAACTCGTGCAGGTCACCGTGAATCGTAGTGTCACTGAGGATCTTGCCCAACGAGCCTGACGTATCCGACATCGACCTGAGTAAGTCGCCAAGCGCCGTAGTGGCACCGGCGATTCCGTCGGTCATCCCCTGTACGCTCTCGGTGAGTTCATCCAACTGACTCAACGATTTGTTTATTCCCGGATTCGCAAGCGTGGAGTCGAGCCGTACCGCCACACTCTGGAAGGCAGCGAGCGTTTCCTGTATCTCATTTACGACCGGACCCTCACCCACATTGGTCATTACTTCGAGCGCGCGCTGCGTGGCAACCAACGTGTTGTGCACGTCCTCGCTCAATTGCTGTGATAACATGCGCTGCATGTTCAGCATCACCCCCACTGCGTTATCCGTGAGCTTCGAGGTGGTTTCGGCCAAGTCCGTGCCGGCCGTCCCGATCACTACCTGATCTGCGCCAAGCGCCATGGAGGACGTGCCAGGTGTGTAGTCTACGAATTTCGCGCCCAGAAAATCCAATGACTTAATGGTCGCATTCGCATCTATCTTGGGTGCGAACCGTTCGTCCAGTTCTAGGACCACCAGCACCCTTCCTTCCGCCTCCAACTCCGTCTCCGAGACGCGCCCTATACGGACACCGGATACCTCTACCGGGTCACCTTTCGTCAGCGTCCCGACATCTTCAAACCGAACCGAAACCTCCACGTCTTTCGAGAAGAACGATTTTCCAGTCAACCACGTCATACCACCGAAAAATCCGACGATCGCCACAATGACGAAAAGACCGACCTTAACCTCTTGTTTGTAATAAAGATCCATAGTGCTTGACCTTTCAGGTCGCCGGAGTGGTGCCCAGGTCGCGTTCTAGGAACTGCTGTACCATCAGGTTGTCACTCTCTCTTAGTTCACCGGGGGTTCCCACCGCACGGATTCGCCCGTCTGAAAGTAAAACGATGCGATCCGAGACGCGAAAGGAGCCGCGTACATCATGCGAAACTACAACGCTCGTAACACCCAGTTCATCTCCCAATTTCTCAATGAGAGAGTCGATTATGTCGGCGTTTACGGGATCGAGCCCTGACGTGGGTTCGTCATACAACAGGTATGATGGTTGCCCGGCGATCGCCCGAGCCAAACCCACGCGCTTCTTCATACCTCCCGACAGGTTGGCCGGAAATTTGTCGGAGGTCTCCGTAGCGAGATTCACCAGATCGAGACATTCCAACACGCGCTTCCGACAGAAACCGACATCGGATGCGCAGTCCTCATCCGTTATGCCCAGTCTGATGTTCTCGTACACGTTCATGGAATCGAATAGAGCGCCGAACTGGAAAACGTAACCGATTCGATTCCTGAGGTGAGCCAGTTCAGACCGCTTGAGAGTATGAATGTTCAGCTCGTCGACGAACACTTCGCCGCTGTCTGGGCGGAGCAACCCGTTAATGTGCTTTAGTAGAACGCTCTTTCCGGTTCCTGATGGACCCATGAGAGTCACGGTCTCGCCCTCCGCGACGGTGAAGTCCACACCGTCCAGAACGACGTGCTCGCCAAAACTCTTACAGACCCCTTTTAGTTCGATCATTGCCCTCGCAACAGGACCTTGGCGAGCGCCACGTCCAGAAACAGGATGAGTACCGATGCGCTGACCACAGCGGCCGTCGTCGACCGGCCCACTCCCTCCGCACCCTGCTTGGTATTGAAACCCATGTAGCATGGGATGAGTGTCACCGCGAGGCCGAACGCCAGCGACTTGATCATCGAATACCACAGATCGAATGGTCGGAAAAAATAGCGCACACCGTAAACAAAATCTGCGTTGCTAATATCGAGTGCTCCCTTCGCACCCAACCAACCTGCTGCGACACCGGCGGCATCGGCGAACACCACCAATATCGGCAGCATGATCGTACCGGCAATGACGCGGGGAATGATGAGGTGCGAGATCGACGACCGCCCGAGACTTTCCAGAGCGTCGATCTGCTCGGTGACCCTCATTGTCCCCAGTTCCGCCGCGTAGCGCGCTCCAATTCGCCCCGCAAGTATCAATCCTGTCAATACGGGCCCGAGTTCGAGAATGATCGACTGGACAATCACACCTGCCGCGAAGTAAATCGGAATGCTGGCGGTGAATTGATACCCCGCCTGGAGGGCCGTCACGCCTCCGGCAAAGCCCGCCGTAAGAAGCACAATGAACATTGAACCATATCCCACTTGTACTGCCTGTTCGAACGCACGTGGCATCCAGATGCGCCACTCCGCTAGCCCACGAACTATCTCCCACACGAGATAGGAAACCCGCCCGACATGGCTGATCGACCGGAGGCTCGTGCGCCCTACCAACTGCCGCACACTCGGAAATCTGCGGGCGACTACCGCATAGGATCCCGTAAGGCGCCAGCGTTGAGTCATGGAAGCGAGTGCGTGTTTCTTCTTGGTCAAAGGATTGCTGTCCGGCTACCGAAGCACCACTGCGGCGAACAGAGCCACCACTGCAAGCGCACCGGCAACGGACGATACGGCTGCCTGGCGTTTTCGATAGCGCTCGAACGCTGGGAGAAGTTCCCCGCTCTCGGTTGGCACAGCGAGTGCCCTCATTTTGACTGCAGTCGGGATCGATACCAGTAGAACCAACAGCCCCGCTACCAGACCCGCACCCTGCATAATCAAGATCCGAGGTGACCCCATCATATTCTCAGCACCCATCGCTTGGGCCAACTTTATCGTCAGCAGCAGCCCTGAACCGAGAGTCATCAGAGCACCAGCGCCGACCGCGATGGTCTGGACGTTGGCCAACAGCCGGAACACACCCGCCCGTACCTCCATCGATTCACGCCGGGACGAGATCGCCATTATCATCGCGGCGCTCGCGCCACCGATCCACAGTGCCAATCCGAAAAAATGAACTAACCTCAAGATCGTCATTACGCAGATCCCTTTGAAACGAGTTCGGGTTCTATCTTCTGCCGGTCAGAGAATCCTGCATCTGACTCATGCCAATAGAGTACTTCCGGTTCTCCTAACTTCCAACAGAGACAGATTTCGTGAAGTACTGCGATTCTTCCTGTCGCATACTAGCCGCCCGTCAACCAGGCGTGGACGAGTCTAGCTACACCGAAGCCGGCGTAGTTACCAACTGCATATCCCAAGATACCTATTGCTATTCCGGGCAATAGCTTGTCTCCATATCCACGAGCGGTCGCCAACGCCATGGCGGACGCAGGACCTCCTATGTTCGCCTGAGATGCCACCACAAGAGTGGGAAGGTCCAGTTTTGCCAGACGACCCACGCCGAAAGTTAACAAACCATGGACCCCAACGACTATTAGCGTAAAATAGAGGATAGCAGGTCCGACACGCACAATTTCCGAGATAATCGACCGGGCACCGATGCTCGCGAGAAAGACTTGCAGTATGTAGTTACCCCACATTGGGCCACCTGAAAGAGAGCGCACAGGCCCCAGTTGCGCCAGCATGAGCACGATTGTGGTCAGCCAAAGTACCTGCGGGATGTACGGCACCCAATCTGAGATCAGACTTGAGATCCAGACAGCGCCGACCGCAAGGAGAACGAGGGCGGCGACGTCCTTGATTGGAACAGCAGTCACGCTACTCGTAAAGGAATGCGCTGCCGCCTCACTATCAGTGATACCAACATTGGCGCTGCTGGTAGAATCGCCCCACCAGCTTCCTAGAACTCCTGGCAGCCCAAAGCATATGATCATCCATACCGCAGTGGTAACATTGTCGGCTGCGATGGCAGCACTGAAGACATCAGAGCTGGTGCCGAGACCGCGGCCTACTGACACCATGTTGACCCCGCCGCCTATGTAGGTCCCCGTGTATTGGCCGGCCAATTTCCAGGTCTCGCCGCCTAGCTGGTTGTGGAGCATCAAGCTGCCCACAATGGCACCCACAACAGTACCCACTGCCCCTAATCCGAAAGCCGCCAACATCTTTGGACCGGCACTCACGACAGTCCGCAGATTGACCCCGAGGAGAATAAGCGCAATCCCCAAGTTGACTCCCAGCCCACCGAGCAGATCGTACGTTCTCGAAGATTGTGGGAGCACTCCGGTGTTGGCCAGAATCGCAGCGATCATGATGGCCAGCAGGACTGAGCCCAACATCCGCGCCACCTTGACTTTTTCCTCGAGACGGATCGCAACGAACACCACCGCCACAAGCACGAGAAAAACAGTCAGGGGCTCTTGTATCACCTATTGCCGCGTTCCCGTCCGGTCGTCCGGCTGATCGCCAATCCATTCGTCCAAGGCGGCGTTCGCTTCCCTGTAACCCAACTCCACGTACCGCACAACATGATGCACTGCGAACGTCACTTCGCTTTCGCGGTTGGGACGCACCAGTACGCACGGCACCGGACCATTCCTCCATCGTTCGATGGTCTGCTCCGTCTGCGCCGCCATCATGATTCCGACCGCCTGTCCATGTGCGCGCACCATCGGCGGCAGGCGTTCGGCCTTCTCGGCGGGCTCCGCATGTAATGATGGACCCACTTCGACTGCGAACAAGAGTTCAGGATCAAACCTCATGGCCACATCCAAGGGGAGCACTGCCCGTAGTCCACCGTCCACATAGTCGCGGTTCCCAATTTGAGCGGGGGGATAGTACAGCGGAAGTGCACACGAAGCATAAAGCGCTTCAACTAGGGAGACACTAGTTCTTCCTCCGGCCCCAAAGAGAACAAGCTCTCCGCTCTTGCTGTCGACTGCCGTCACGGTCAGCGGCACTTCAAGAGAATCGAACGTATCCGTCCCGACCAATGCGGCGATCGTGTCCTTCAAAGGCCCAGCGCGAAACAGATTGTTGGCAAACGGGCCGAGCAGCACTGCTGGCGAAAGGGATGCAACGTCGCTGCGCGTGATGGATGTGATGCGTTTTAGTATTTGAGAATAGGAAAGGCCATACGCGAAGCATGCAGCCATTACGGCCCCCATCGAAGTACCCACATAGTGGACGGGCTTCACACCACGTTCCATTAGAGCCCTAACGGCGCCGACATGCGCCGCCGCCTTCGCACCGCCGCCACTCAGCACACAGATTATCTGTGATTGTTTCACGACCCACCGGATCTGTCGGCTCTCTCCTTCTTCTGCAGGAGTTTGCGCCGCTGAGCGTGCTCATACCATGCCTTTTCGCTCTCGGATTCCGGGACCACCGGTGGAACCGGCCTCGGTCGACCCTTGCCGTCGATGGCGACGAAAGTGGCGTAACAGCTGTTCGTGTGGCGTCGTGTTCCGGTGACTATGTCCTCCGCCTCGATCCGCACTCCTACGTCGATAGAAGTGCGCCCTACAAAATTCACGTTCGCCTTTGCAGTCACCAATTCCCCCACATGAATCGGTTCACGAAACTCGACACGGTCGACTGACACAGTCACGCAGGGACCTCTTGCATGGCGGATAGCGGCAACAGCTGCCGCCTTGTCAACCAGAGACAGGATTACACCGCCAAACACGTTGCCCAAGACATTGGCCATGTTCGGCATCATGAGTTCCGTCATGGTGGCCTGCGAGAGTCTCGCCGGCTTAGGGGTCAAGGATTGCTTTGGTGTGCTCGTCATTCTGAGGCTCTAGTAGTCCACGGGTCTCAAGTAAGATTCCCCAATCGCTGTTCCACTTACCATAGCGACGGTTGGGAGACGGCGTTTCCAGTGTGTGCCTTGGAGTCGGTCGCTGACAAGGTCAACCTCGTCAGGCTCAAATCCGAGCGCTAACAGTTGATCTCTGCGACGTCCTTTCAGCAGCCAATAGAGAATCCGGTCTGCACGCTCGTAACTGATCCCCAGGTCACCTTCGTCGGTTTGTCCCTGGACCAGATCTGCCGTTGGGGGCTTGGAGAGAATCTCTTCGGGAACTCCCAGGTGTCGGGCAAGCATCCACACTTGAGTCTTGAACAGATCTCCCAAAGGATTCACCGGCGGCGAATCATCTGCGTGCCAGGTGAAATAGCCAAGTAACCGTTCCGTCTTGTTTCCCGTGCCGAGCGGAAGCGCATCATACTTGGCCGACAAGTCGAACAACGTCGTCATACGTATACGGGCCATTACGTTCCCACGACGCCTTGGATCTGCCTCTCGATCGGAAGCTTCGAAGTAACCATCCACAGCCCGAGAGATATCGATCGTTTCCAATTGTATGTCCAACTGCTCAGCGATTTGCTCGGCGTGGGCAAGGCTTTCGGGACTCGAGCTATGGTATGGCATTCGCACACCAATCACGTTCTGACTACCGAGGGCCCGAGCTGCAACCGCAGCGGTAAGTGAACTGTCAACACCTCCCGATAGACCGACAATTCCTTTCTCAAAGCCGCGGTGCTTCACAACCTCTTCCTCGAGAAAGGCAACTAGCCAACGTTCGGTCAGCTCACAATCGATATCCATTGGATCGCTGCTATGCGCCGGAACCACTACTGGATGTTCTGCAGGGGTTTCTTGCCTCCCAACTGAAGATCCTTTGCGGGCTGCGTCATATTCTACGCGGACTCGTGTCCTCTGAGAAGCATCCTTTAGGAGATTCTGGAATTGAGTTTTCAGATTTGCTAACAGGGGCTGGTCGGCGCGGGCACGGGTGATAGCGTCAAACTCGAGGTCGGCTTGAATGAGTGCCTCCTCAAACACCGGGCCGCGCACCACGACTGCTCCGTCCGGGGCAATCAATTCGGAGCCTCCCTGAAATCCTTTGCCACCTTCAAAGCCGACGAGCTGCGCCAGCGCAACGTAAACGCCGTGTTCCTCGGCCACGTGCCGAACCAACCGCTCCCAGCGGCGAACGCTAGCCGGCCTGCCCTCGAGCTTCCGGTCGCCATTCGATTCCGGGCTCGTTCCTCTCGCAGGCGCGGCGCTTAACACGATGATCAGCTGAGCACCATCCAACGCCGCGAGCGTCCCGGTTATCGAATGCCACACATCCTCACAAACCAGCATAGCCGCTCGACCCCACCGCGTATCGAAAGCCCTTATCGAATCGCCGTGCTCTACAAACCGCTGCTCGTCAAATAACCCATATGTGGGTAGAAATACCTTCCGGTGAACGTGCCGAATGCCCGCATCCGATTCACCAAGACCCGCGTAGAGCGCCGTGTTGTAATAGCGGTTGCGGAATTCCTCGTAGAATCCAACCGCGACCTCGACTGGCGGTGCTCCGGAGGCAGCGTGTTGGTCGTTCAGGTCGCGGTAGAGATCACCGGCCGTAACCGCCACCTCCCTCACTCCACCTTCTAGGAAATAGCCCGACATCACGCTTTCGGGAAACACGATCAGATCGACACGTGAATCCCACTCTCGGACCGTGGCGAAAACCGACCCAACTCGCCTCAAATTCTCGGCGTAGTCAGCCTTCTTAGGTCGTATCTGGGCGATTGCTATCCGAATTGTCACAGCTGCTAAAGATAATTAGGAGACATCCGGAACGAACAAAGACCTGCCGTGTTCCTTGCGACCGAATTCCCCGATCAATTGTTGGACTTCGGGCGATAGCAGATAGTCCATGAGCCGCCGCGCACCCGCTGAGTTGATCCAGGAAAAGCGGCTCTGATCTATCAAGATCAAGTGATAGGGGTTGTCGAGGATCTCACCTCCCTGCACCACGATCTCCAAATCGAGCGGTGATTTGTGAGCGAGCCACGTGCCCACGTCGCTAAGCGTATATCCACCGAGTTCACTGGCGATCTGTAGTGTCGCACTCATTCCCTGGCCCGACTCCCAACGCCACTCAGGCCTGGGTAACCCGCCGGCGTTCTGCCACAACTGCATTTCCTTTACGTGTGTACCCGAACGATCAGCGCGAGAGATGAAGAGGGAGTGCGTGTTCTCTACTGCACTCAGAGCATCGATGATAGCCAGTCCTCTGACTCTTGCCGGATCTGCAGGGGGGCCCAGCAAGACGAACTCGGAGTGCATCAGTGATGCGCGGACGGTTCCGAACCCCTGTGCCATAAAACGCTCTTCGCCAACGGGATCATGAACCACCAGGATGCTCGCCTCTCCGCGCCTACCTAGTTCCATGGCTTGACCGCTGCCGACGGCGATCACTTTGACTACGTGTCCCGTTGCAGCTTCGAACTGAGGAAGGATGGCATCCAGAAGTCCGGCATCTCTTACTGACGTCGTGGTCGCCAGAGTAATGTCTCGATGTTCGGGCGTAGCACCGCGCTGGGGTACTCCAACGAGCGCCAAGGTCAGGAAGACGAGCGGAGCGATGCCTATGGTCGCTACTGGCCTGAGTCCGGCTCCTGCTGAGCCGCAGGTTGGGTATCGAGAGGATCATCGATTGCCCCCACCGGAATCTCTGCACGAGGACGTTCCTGCACCTGAGTACCGCCTCCAATGAGCGTGCCTACCACGGCGGCAACAGCGAGTAAGAGCACAAAGAATCCCAACTTGACCATGCGCCGTTTGATGCTCGGGCTGAGCTGCAGCCTGAGGGCTATGTTCTCTCGGCGCAGCGCCACCTTCTCAGCGGCTTTTTCCACGGCCGCCACCAGATGGTTCATCTCGATCGGCTTACTCAGGAAATTCTCGGCCCCAAGCCGCATGGCCTCGACGGCAGCGTCCACTTCGCCGTGGGCAGTGAGCATGATGACCATGGCTCCCCTGGAGCGGAGCACACCCAGCACCTCGAGCCCCGTCATGTCCGGCAAACTGAGATCCAGAACCGTGACTTCGGGCCGGACTCGCTCTTGGACGTCCAAACCCTCCTGACCAGTAGCTGCCCTATGGACCGTATGGCCGATCTTCTCGAAGTAGTTTCCGAGGGATCGTAAGACCCCTTCGTCGTCGTCTATGAATAGAACCGAATGCTTGGACATGAAACCTCCCACTCGATTAATTACTAAAAGTGCCTCGCCGCGCAATATCTGAGACCGGAGAGCCTCGGTCCATCAAGTCCTGGAATTTCCGGACATCGCCCAGTGCGTCACCACCAAATCGATTTCCAAAATAACCGAATACCGTGTCGACGGCCTTGCATAACTCCTCCACCGCGACACTCCAGGCCGAGAGCCGGTGCAACAAGGCACCCGATGAGTCGGTGGCTCTAGCTCGAGTCGATCCACCCCAGCGGAGATAGGCGAAGTCAGCGTGCGGCTGACGGGCAAGATCCAGCATTATCGACCGCTTGACCCACCGCCCGTCGGCCAGCACCATTGAGGCACCAAACCCCGTCAACAACTCGTTCATATCGGGGGTCAGCCAATCGGCTCCACGAAACTCGACAGCCCATCTGAAGCCACTGGGCAAACCCTCCAGAAACGATCGAAGGACCGCTTCATTATCAGAGGTTCGTTGGAAACTGGGCGGTAGTTGCACGAGGAGCGGCCCAAGCTTGTCCCCCAGCAAGCTCACCCTGTCCACAAATTTGCCCAGCAACGATTTGGATTTTCTTAGGCGCCTTTCGTGCGAAATCTGCTGAGGGACCTTGAGGGAAAATAAGAATCCAATTGGGACGCTGTCACGCCAGTCGGTCACAATCGGCTCAGGTGGAATGCCCGCAAACGTATCCGCAAGCTCCACTGTGCTGAATCGTGTTCCATACTCTCGCAGCATGTCTGCCGGTCTCGTGCCAGCCGGGTAGAGGGATCCGATCCAGGCAGGATACTCCCAACCTTGGCAGCCCAACAAGATCGTTGCGGTCACTAGCCCTCGGACCCACCCGTTCTGCGCTCCCAGTACATCCGCATCTCGGCTATCTTCCCGTCGGTCGTCTCACAGAACAACGCACCTCGGACATCGATGGGCTGCCCGGTTCGGCGGCGGCGAAACGTGCACTTTATTTCGGTCGAAAACCACGGACCTACCACGAATATCTCGCCAAACCTAAACGATATCCCTGCCTGCTCTTGGGGAATGTCCTTCCAGTACTCCATGATCGCCGGCCGGCCTTTGATGGGTCGATCGAACGGTGATGGAATGAGTGCGCCATCTTCGGTAAACACCGCCGCGATCTGCTCGGCACTCCCTTGTTCCCAGCCCGTGCCAAACCTCTCCACGAGTTTGCCGAACTCCGCTCGCACTTCCTGCAATCTTGATGCTGTTTCGCTCACCTTAGATCACTTGCCCCGTTGAAACCGCCTTCAAGGTTAGGTCCAATGGACCGACATCGCCACCCCGATCCGGGTCCAGCAGACGGTGTAACCAATGTCGTCATCGATACCGATCCAGGTATCGACGATGTAGTAACTCTCGCCCTGGCCGCACTCTCCCCCACGCTCCGTATCGCAGCGGTCACGACGACCTACGGTAATGCCACTCTCGAGTCAACTACCCGCAACGCGAAGGAGGTGCTCCGACTGGCGGGGCGTAGCGACATCGAAGTGATGCCCGGTTCTCACAGACCGTTGGTCAAAGAACTCGTCACTGCTCCCGAGGCTCACGGCAGCACCGGAGTGGGTAACGCTCCCGTACCACCTGCCAATCGTCTGGAGACACCCAATGACAATGTTCTCGCAGATGTACTTGCGCAGCAACCGGAGCCCGTCACACTCGTAACGTTGGGTCCGCTTACGAACCTGGCACGCGCCCTCGAGCACGACGCCGCAACGGTGGTACACCAAGTAAGGCGTCATGTTGGCATGTTTGGAAGCATCCACGAACGCGGAGACACCAATCGCTGGGCGGATTTCAATGCCTGGTGCGATCCAGAAGCGACCGACATAGTGCTGAAAGCGGGACTCGATACGCTGATGGTTGGGCTCGACGCGACCCGCCGCATGCTGATTGGCGCCCTCGAGGTGAAGCGCCTGACAGAATCTCCGAATTCGCTCGTCCAGTGGCTTGGACTGGCGCTGCAATTCTCCGTCGAGTTTCACGTCAAACACCGACGGCAGGAGGGATGTGTTGTGAACGATGTGCTCACCATCGGCGAGCTACTGGCGCCTGGACTGCTGGAGGTCTCTGACCTGGATATCGCCGTCGACCTTGACGAAGGGCCGAATCGTGGCCATACAAGGGAGCAATCAGACGGCTCCTCTACGAAGGTTGCTCTCGATCTGGACCTACCAATAATGAGGCAGCTATTGAGTCGATTATTTTGCAACAGACTTGGAGATGACTATGTCGGGTGAGCATGTACATGCAGCCATAGTTGGGATGGGAGATATTGGGCGGGGCTGGGCTTCTCTTCTCGTCGCTGCAGGATGGCCCGTCTCCCTGTACGATAACGAAGCCACATCGCTCAAGCAGGCGACTGAGGAAGTGAGCGAGCGGGCTCGCTCATTGGTCGCGCTGGAGCGCGCCACCGATGAAAGCGTTGACCGGGGCATAGCTTCCCTCAGGGTGGGTCGTAGTCTTCTTCACGCCTGCGGAGACGCAATGTGGGTCATAGAGGCCGTGAGGGAAGATCTGCGGACGAAACAAAAGGTGTTCGAGGCAATCGAGTCGGTCGCTGGGAAGGCAAGAGTGGTGAGCACGTCCACCAGTGGCTTCACGGCAAAGGATGTTGCCGGACGCTGCTTACGGCAAGAACGCTGTCTCGTAGTGCATCCGCTAAACCCCGTCGAACTCATTCCCATGGTCGAAGTAGCCCCAAGTCCCTACACCGACCATGCTCTGGTCGAACTGATCAAGGGATGGCTCCGGGCGCTGGGTCGAATTCCCGTGATGATCAACAAGCAGGTCCCCGGAAACGTGGCAAACCGAATTGCTGCGGCAGTCTGGCGCGAGTGCATAGACCTAGTGCTCAAGGGGGTCATCGACGTTGACGATCTCGACCGCGCCGTCTCCTTAGGACCGGCACTGGGATGGGCGGCGGCCGGCCCTCATCTCAGCTATCACCTAGCTGCCGGCAAGCTAGGCGTGCAAGGGTTCCTGCAGCACCTCTTGCAGACATTCGAAGCAACATGGGAGGACCTAGCCAGCTGGTCCAAGTTATCTCCGGAGGAGCAGCACAAATTGACTCACGCGGTCGAACGCGCCTACAGCGAGAACATCGAACTGATTCGGGGCGCCAGGGATCGAAGGCTAGCAGGCATACTGCAGGGTATGGAGCATGCCAGACACACATCTGGTCCGGCGGGCCAAAAACCGGGGTCGAGCTAAACCGAGACTAGAAGACCCGTACCGTACATCAATAGCAACCCCGCCAAGACTCCGCTGGCTGTCAGCGGATTGACGACCATCCCATCTGCTTCCTTCGCAACCACTCCATAGAGCGATAAGAGCACCTGCGCTATGGCTCCTGCTCCCACGGCCAGAAACAGAGTCGCAAACAGCGGGGAGTAAGCCAGTCCGCCAATCCAAGTGCCCAAGACCGTCGGCGCACCAGCTATGGCTCCGAGTGCCACTAGTGTCGTGAGCTTCGGTCGGTCGTTCGCTATCGGCACCACTATGCCCAGTCCTTCCGTGGTGTTGTGCAACATGAAACCCACAATAAGGAAGGTGCCCAACGCCGCCTGGCCAAGCGAATAAGCGGCGCCAATAGCCAACCCTTCACCTAAATTGTGCAACCCGATACCCAGAGCTATGAGAAAAGCCACAGCCCGCCGCTCCTCCACACCAGTGCTACCCTTCATGCTGCGCGAGATCATCTGCAGAATCAGTAAGGTCCCTAGTGCACCAACCACCACCAACGTCTCCCCATGATAAGCGCTCGCCAACTGCGAAGCCGACTCCAGACCCTCGTGCAGTGCATCGGCACCGAGAAAGATGAGGAGCCCTCCAGTCAGAGCCAGGCCAAAGTGGATCCAGCGACGGTCGAGCCGCCTGATGAATTGGTACCACAACAGCCCTATGCCAACCGGGATCACCCCCACGAACAACCCAATGAGCGCAAACACTCCGAAGTAGCGGACTCCCGGTTTGGGAGTTATGGTCGCCACCTCAATTACATGAGAAAACGTGACGCCAGAAGACGTCAGCACGGTAATTTCATGTGCTTCGTCTTTCACCCAGGGATAGGGTAGCGTCAGTGTGGCCCGTCCCAGCCTATTGATGGTAGCCGACGGCTCGATCGAGAATTCCCAGAATGCTTCGTCCACACTCACCTGTGCCACGGTGACAGGATCCGGCCCACCGTTGACCACATCGATCTCGATTAGATTCGGCGACAAGACTACGCGTTCGAACGACAGCTCTTCCACGGGAGGCACCCCGCGACGCATAAAGTCCGATAGTCCGGTATTTGCGAGGAGTAAGGAGAGGGCCCCCAATAACGCCAAAGGGAGCAGGCCCCAAAACCAGGTCAACGATCTCTTCGCGCTCATGCCGTCGCTTCAACCACGTCGAACAGCCCCATCCATCCCAACTCTGCAAATTCCGACTGATGCGCATGGAATACGAATTTTCCGGTGTGCTGATACGTGAACTCGATGATATGCCGTTCGCCCATACACATCATCAACGTATCGGTGTACTCGCTGGGCTCGAGCGAGGTACCGGTCTTGTAAACGTGGAAGAAGGTCGCGTGTATGTGCATGGAGTTGATCAGATCGAACTCCAGTGCGTTCACGAGGTAGATCCTCTGCAGTTCACCTTTTCGTATCTCGATCGGGTTGTTCTTATAGGCAAATGCCACCGTGTTCGCCGCGTAGATCTCGTTCTCGCCGTCGAAATTAGTATCGAACCCGTTCATGACCATGACCATTTCTCTGGCTGGCGGCCGGCCACCTTTCGGGTCGATTATGAACGTGCCGTAAAGACCCTTTGCGACGTGCTTCTTTAGCGGCATCGTGTGGCAGTGATACAGATGCAGACCGAATGGCTCGGCGGTGAATTCGTAGACAAAGGTATCACCCGGAGAAATTTGCTCGAACACGCCGTCCATATTTCCTGGGTGCATGCCGTGAAAATGGATGCTGTGCGGATGTGTGCCGAGGTTCTGAAAGCGAACTCTGACAAGATCACCTTCGGTTGCCCGTAGAGTCGGTCCCGGTACTTGGCCGTTGTAGGTCCACGCCGGATAGAAGACCCCGGGAGCCACTTCTATTTCCTTGTCTATGGCAGTCATCTCGAATTCGCGCACTACCTGCCCCGAAGGAAGTTTGGAGACCGTACCGTAGTCGAACGATTCCAAGAACGCATTCGCGTCGAATGATCCGCGGGACACCGTCCCTACCGTACCCGACGTATTAGGTTGGTGGGCCTTGTCTACGAAACGCTCCGCAGCGTTCACGACGGTCCCTACCGATGCAAGGCCCGCAGCACCGAGGACACCTCGCTTGAACAAGTCGCGGCGGCTGACGTCCTTCCCCATCATCCGACCTCTCTTCCTACCGGAGCGCAGAGCAAGGAACAACCCAACTCATGGCCAACCACCTGCTCCTTCAAGGTTGAAAGCGCTATTCTGATGGTCGTCGGCCCCTGAAACGGCTGCCTTGCTAAGACCTCGAAGGAAACTCCCGGCCTGAGGCCGATCGAAGCCACATATCGCAGTCGCTCCGGGTCTTTATCGCTGACCATCCGCAGCTCCGCCACTTCACCCACCGGTAGCTCAGCCAACGCCACATAGTGGGCCTCTTCCACCCGACCGTCCTTGGTCGGAATCGGGGCCCCATGGGGATCGTACTGCGGATTGCCCAAGGCCATCGCCATACGCTCAATGAGTTCGTCTGAAACCGCATGCTCCAATCGCTCGGCCTCTTCATGAACCGAATCCCAATCGTAGCCCAACTTGGTCGTCAGATAGGTTTCAACGATCCTGTGGCGGCGCACCATCTTTAGCGCAGCTCGAAGGCCATCCGGAGTGAGTTTGACACCCCGGTAGGGCACGTGCTCTAAAAAGCCTGACTCCTTGAGCCGTTTCACCATGCCGCTGACAGAGGGCGGCGCGATGTCCAGCGCCTCGGCGATGGCGCTAGTTTGGGCCGGCGAGCCGTGGTGCACCAACTCGTAGATGGTCTTGAGATAATCCTCTGTTGACCGGGTGAGCCTAGACCTCCGAGATACTGCAGTCACTATTAGCTCCGGGTAAGTTATGCTGGCCTAAATTTATATAGAGTTACGACAAAAAACAAGATGCGGCAGGCGTCTGTTCCATAACTACATGATGGAACTGAGGATACGTTGTGTAATCCTCCTAACTCTTTGTCTGGTGAACCTCATCGCGCTCAAGAGATGGAACTGCCCGCAAGTCGTGGTGTTCATCAGATAGAGTTAGAAGCGGACCTGTAGGACGGACTTGTATAGACGGCCATATTCGTGTGGCCTCGGCCACACAGACCGTGATTTCATCAGTCAGGAGGTCGTATTCGTAGCTTTGGTGTAGGACTCATTGCTTTGGCTACCGTTGCTGCAGCCAGCTTCCTGCTGCGGCGGCGCAAGTTTACGCCTAAGGCGCCCAAGTTGGGCCGGAAGCCCAACGTCATAGATCGGCTTTACACCGCCGGTCTCTAGTGCTTAGTGGCAGAGTTGCTCAAGCACTCTGCCCGTTTTTTTGCCATCAGCAAATGTGACGCGAGAACCACTCTACTGTTTGATTCATTGCCTGCTCGAGTTCCGTTGTATAACCCGCCCACGGATGACGAGCGCCAAAAGTGTGGCCGCCGCCCGGAATAATATTTAGCTCTGTAGATTCCTTGTTGGCAGCATCATACAAACGCCGCGCCTCGTCGGCAGCAACCGACTCATCCTCATCTCCGTGTATTATGAGCCATGGAACGGCCACACGTTCTGCAGCCAGGACTATCCTATCCACTCCATTGTCTTCGATATCCTGCAGCATGTCCAGGTGCATTGGAAGCACCTCACCCGTGCGCGAATTAACGATGTCGAGTTTTCGATCTGCTCTCCATTGAACTATCGTCTCCTCGTCCCAGCGCAGCGGATTTGCCACGGCCGCCCACGTGACAAGTGCTTTCACGTCGGAGCAATCGGCAGAAAACAGAGTCGAAATGGCGCCACCGAAACTATGTCCTACCAAGCCAAAGGTTTGGGCGGGGGGCAGGTCGCCGGCCAGAGTACCGGATCGAACTGCATCCCACACGATTCCCAGGTCAACCAATTCTTTAGAGTATGTATTGCGGGCAAAGCGGTCCAGTTCCGAAAAACTCTCACCATCGGGACCGACTCCACTGCCCGAAAAATTGAATGAAATCGCGGTCGTGCCGGCTTTCGCCAACCGTTCGGCCAAGAATGGGAAAAAACCCCAATCTTTGAAGCCCTTGAATCCATGACATACGACCACCACCGGCCTATCGTCCGTGGCTCCTCCTGTGCGCACGTCTCCCCGCAGTGGCCTATCATCCGAACCGTTCAGCTCAAACCGAGTCTTCTTCACAGTTGCCATCTGATATTTTGACCTCCAGGTGACCGCAGGGTAAATTCTCAGCGAACTCACCGATTGGGGAACGCAGCAATGGGCATTACAACGCGTCCCTCCAACCCCGCGATCACGGCAGTGGGTCGCTGGTTAGAATCAAATCGAGATCAACTGGTCCGTAAGTGGGCGGATTGGGTCACTGGGCGTATGAGCCACGTGCCCATTATCAATCGCGCTACTATCGAGCGGCAGTTGGCGCTGCTCGTGGACTTGGTGATAGAAACTGCTGGGCCACTCAGACGCCAGGTTGCCGAACTGTGGGTCGATGCCTGCGACACTTACGGTCGGGCTGCTGCGGCCCGCGGGTTGGCGGCCGGCGAGGTCGTCGAAGAGTTGCAACATCTGAGGGAACTCCTAATTCGTAACCTCTTGGAGATCATTGCAGCTCTTTCTAATAGGCAGTCGATGACTGTAGTGCTGCGACTAAACCGCTTGCTCGACAGGGGAATCTCCCACGCAGTCGTCGGCTACACCGACGTGTTGGTAGAGACACTGCTCAATAAGCAAGGAGTGGTACTCGATGCGTCAGAAGGCGGCGAGATCGATGTCATTCGTCGACTCGAGCAACTCGAGGAAGAACTCGCAATGCTCCGAGAAAAGCGGGCATAGGCGCTATTCACCGAGTTGCCAGGATCACCCGGACACTTCTTCGCCGCCATCCACATTGAGCACGTTGCCTGTTATCCAGTCAGTACCAGGATCGCACAGCGCGACGACGGCATTAGCAACATCTTGCGGCGTTGTAAGTCGCTTGTGCGGGTTGCGCAAGATCGCTTCCTCGAACAGACGGTCACTCCCAGGGATTTTTTCGGATGCGGGAGTACGCGTTACACCACCACGAAGCGCGTTCACGGTGATGCCGTACGGAGCCAATTCTACCGCAAGTTGCCTAGTGTGTGACTCTAGCGCGCACTTGGCAGCAGAGATCGCCCCGTAGGACTGGATCACTCGTGTCGATCCGGATGACGTCATCGAGAAAACACGTCCGCCATTGGCCATCATACCCCGTGTTACCAAGTCCTGGGTCCAATACACGAGCGAGTGGCCCATGACATCGAGTGTCATCTCGATATTCTTCTTGGTAAGCGCCTTCTCGCCGATGTACGGCCTGAGTGTGCCAAATGCAAGCGAGTGCATCAGCACGGCAACCGTCCCGCCTCGTTCTCTAATGTCATCCTCTAGTGCATCGAGTACTTCCTGGCGCTTCGCTTCATCCGCAGCATTGACATTGAAGAACACAGCATCCCGACCGGACTCTTTCAGATCCGCCAGAATTTCGGCCACATGCCCAAGGCCGGCCTTGCGATCCAGGTGAACACCAACTATGTCGTACCCAGCCTGGGCCAGCGCTCTTCCACAAGCCTCGCCGAAGCCGCTGGATGCACCCAAGATCAATGCACGACGTGGTGTAGTCTCTTGCGCGTGTGCCAACACAACCTCCAATATGGTTTCAATGTCCGCAGAAGTTAGTCCATGAAGCTGCACCTCGCCATCGCCATTGGCCTGATTGGGGGTCTCGGCCTCGGTCTCCTAGCGTCGGTCAGCCAACAGCCCGAACTGCTGGCCGTGGCCGAAGGCATGAGACCGCTTGGAACAGCATTCATCAGTTTGCTCAAGATGGTCGTCGTTCCGTTGGTGGGCACCACCGTATTCGTTGGTGTGGCGGGAATGGGCAATCTCAAACAGCTGGGTCGGATTGGACTCTCCACGCTGGCCTTCTTCTTGATCTCTACGCTCGTGAGCGTTCCACTCGGCATGGGCATCATGAAGCTTTTCCTGCCCCTCGCCGGAGCGGTCCCGTCCCTTGGGGCTCAGACTGAGGTAGTAGACGCCGCGAGCCTGCCAGGCCCGGTTGATTTCTTGGTGAATTTGATTCCGACAAGCCCGTTCCAAGCGGCGGCGGACGGAGCGTTGCTCCCACTGATGTTTTTCACCGTAGTCTTCGCTGCGGCTGTCAGCACACTTCCCGACCATACTCGAGCGCGCCTCATGGAACTTGCAAAGGCAACGACAGCGGCATTGATAAAGATGGTCCACTGGATCCTGTGGACCGCTCCAGTGGGCGTGTTCGCGCTCTCTGCGCCTGTGGCTGCCAGCTCTGGTCTCGACATTTTCCGGAGTCTCGGCGTGTTCATAGTGGCCGTCATTGTGGCGCTCATGATCTTCTTGGCAGGATTCTACTTGCCGGTGGTTCGCTTTTTCGGGGGCGTCGGACCAACACGATTTCTCAAGGCGTGCTCCGGTGGCCAGATGATAGCATTCACCACTACCAGTTCTGCGACCGCGATACCTGCACTCTTGGAGGGTGCTACCGACGATCTCGAGGTCTCCCAAGCCGTTGCGAGCTTGGTGATCCCGCTGGGCTCTGCGATAGGGCGAGCCGGCAGTGCATTGTTTCAAGGAGCCGGCCTAGTATTCCTCGCCTGGTTATACGGCGTGGAGCTTACTCCGGTAACGGTTGCGATCGCGATACTCGCCACTACTCTTGTCTCCTTCACGGTAGCATCTGTGCCTTCGGCCAGCATAATCACGTTGGCACCGGCTCTGTCGGCCGTGGGCGTTCCCACCGCCGGGCTCGCGATTCTCCTTGGAGTCGACCGCATCCCCGATATGGTTAGAACCGCAGTGAACGTTACCGGCCACATGGCCGCGGCAACAATAATTCAACGACGATCGACCGATGAGACGATCCGATAGAGTGTGGAGATAATGGCAGAAGACGTTACGCAAGTTCCACTAATTCCCCGCGACGTTTTGTTCGGCAACCCCGAAAAGGCCAACCCACAAATCTCACCCGACGGCAGCCGGTTAGCGTTTCTGGCTCCAACGGACGGGGTGTTGAACGTGTGGGTGGGTCAGATCGATCGGAGAGACTACAAACCAATAACTCACGATACCGATCGGGGAGTGCGTGTCTATTTCTGGGCACATGATGGCAAGCACATTTTGTTCTTACAGGATGTAGGTGGTGATGAGAATTGGCGATTGTTCAGTGTAGATCTCGAGACCGGATCGGAATCTGATCTCACTCCGCACGATGGTATCCAAGTGCAAGTGATCAAACATGACAAGCACCACCCGCACGAGTTACTCATCGCCATGAACAAGGAAGATGAGAGTCTACACGACGTCTATCACTTGGATCTCACTACCGGCGATACGAAGCTGGTGGCCAAGAACCCGGGCAACATAGCCGGCTGGACTGTCGATTCCGATCTCAACGTGCGTGGCGCGACCGCCTCTACCGATGATGGTGGATTCGATCTACTGATACGCGAAAATGCGGACGCGGAATGGCGCACTCTTGTATCATGGAATGCCGATGATTCTCTGACCAGCGGCCCGGTAGGATTTACCAAGAACGGCAGGTCCCTCTACCTGCTCGATTCACGGAATGTGAACGCGGCACCACTCGTTCGCATAGATATAGAAACCGGAAATACCGAAATCCTCGCCCGTGACCCACACTACGACGTTGGCGATGTAATGCTGCATCCCGACACCAGGGAAGTTCAGATGGTGTCGTTCGTAAAGGCACGGGAAGAACATACCGTGCTCGACCAGTCGATACAGCAGGATATCGATGCAATCGGCAAAGTCGCTTCAGGAGACTTCGGCATCTACAACCGCACGCACGATGACAACGTCTGGCTCGTTGGGTTCAACCAAGACAGCCAGCCGTTGGCCTACTACAGTTACGATCGCACGACAAAGCAAGCTGAGTTCCTATTCCATAACCGGCCGGCACTAGCGGAGTATACGCTGACGTCTATGGAGCCTATTTCGTTCGAGACGCGGGATGGGTTCACCGTTCACGGATACCTACACATACCACCAGGTGCCGAGCGCCAGATGCTACCGACGATACTCAACGTGCACGGTGGCCCGTGGCATCGAGATACCTGGGGGTTCGACGCCGAGACTCAGTGGTTGGCGAATCGAGGATACGCCGTTCTCCAAGTAAATTTTCGTGGCTCCACCGGGTATGGCAAGAAATTTCTCAACGCCGGTGATCGGGAGTGGGGCGGCAAGATGCACGACGATCTGGTGGACGCTGTCGGTTGGGTGACGGATAGCGGTATCGCCGACCCAGAACGAATAGCGATTTACGGAGGGTCCTACGGCGGCTACGCAGCGTTGGTCGGTGCTACATTCACGCCCGACCTGTTCAAGTGCGCCGTCGACATAGTCGGGCCAAGCAATCTCATCACCTTTATCAATACGATCCCCGCATATTGGTCTACGTATTTGGCCATGCTACACAAGAGAGTCGGTAATCCGGAAACCGAGGCTGACTTCCTCACGTCACGTTCGCCTATCTCGAAGGTCGAACAGATCAAGATTCCGATGCTCATTGCGCAAGGAGCGAATGACCCACGTGTAAAGCAAGCGGAGTCGGAGCAAATCGTCGCAGCGATGAAGGCGAAGGGCATCGACCATGAATACATGCTGTTCGAAGATGAAGGACATGGATTTGTAAAGCCGGAGAATCGACTCAAGTTCTACGCCGTGGCCGAACGGTTCCTGGCCAAACACCTAGGTGGAAGAGTGGAAAACTAGGGCAGGTTACTTGACGAAGCGCACGCAGTAGACTGGAGGCAGGTGTGTCGACACGCTTGCCCAGGTGTCAGCACCATTCTCCGTTACCCAAAGTGATCCGGTAGTGCTGCCGAATGCTAGACGGTTGCCAGTCTCATCGACGTCGAGCGCGTGACGAAACGTGAGGTCATAGGCATGCTGTTGCGGCAATCCGTTCCGCAGCATCTCAAACGACTTGCCACCGTCATTGGTGCGCGATACCACGACCTTGCCGTCGACCGGGATGCGGTGTTCGTCACTGATCCCCGGGACGAACCATGCCGTGTCCGGGTCTTCTGGATGAACGGCCACTGCAAAACCGAACGTTGACGGTGGCACGTTCTCGATTTCGTACCAATTGGCAGCACCATCGACGGTTCGGAATACTCCGTTGTGATGCTGAGTCCACATCACGTCCGGATTCGAGTGGCACTGAACGATGCAGTGTGGATCCTGGATCTGGGGATCGTTCTTGCGCTCCGGTGGCATGTACGCTGCCCACATTCCGTCTGCACGGCAATTCCACGACCCACCGCCATCTTCGGTGACCCATACGCCACCGCACGACACCCCGACGGTCACCCGGCGGGAGTCACGTGGGTCGACGCATACTGAGTGGATACCCGGATAGTCCATGCCACCGCCAAACCATTCCCGCCGTAGCGGGTGGTCCCAGAGCGAGCGCACCAACTCCCATGAATCTCCGCGGTCACTCGATTGGAACAGTCCTCCCGGAATCGTACCGCACCAGAGGAGTTCCGGTTGGTCAGGGCCCCCGGTCTCCAGTGCCCAAATCATGATCAGTTTCCACGGGACCTCTTGCTGACTAAGCGGACTGATATCGGCAGGGGCGTCCGGGGGACGTTCAGGAAATGATGGCGTCGCACACTCCGCCCAGCTCTTACCGGCATCCATGGAGCGATGCAGTTTGGATCCGAAGTGACCGTGGTAGAGCCCGGCGTAAAGTTGGCCGTCCCCAGCCGGCAACACCATCGAGACATGATCACCGAGGAATGCAGAATTCGACACCGCCCATTTCCCATCGCTTGCACGACTTACGGTAAACAGACCCTTTCGGGTCGCCACCCATAGCGTGTCACTCATGATTCGTCACCCTCCGGAGAGCGCCTGCATAATGTAGATCTCGGCATCCGGCGACACCCGATCACTCAGGTCCTTGCGATCTTGAACCGGCCTGCCGTCGACGAAGATTACCATATGCTGCCGCAGAACACCCTGATCGTCTAGCACGTAGCCGCGCGCCCTCGTCTTCTCTGCAAAAAGATTTTCAAGTACCTCCCGAACGGTCTCGCCTACGACGTCTGAGGATGGGCACTCGACGTGTCGCTGGATGTTGGGAGTAAATGAGACGCGGGGCATCGAGTCGGAAATATCTAACAAACGCTGCCAAGTCAAGGACGCTGACGTCCCCTCAGCGCTTGTGCGGCCCAACGGTTCTGCCGCTCCCATCAGAACATCGCGCCGTATTTGAAATGAAGTCAGAGCGCCGTTGCTGAAAAACGAACCGAACAACGGGAAGCAAGAAAACCCATGTTGTCTAGCTACGGCCGCTTGACAGCGGAGGCCTTACAGGTGTTACACAGTTCACCAGCTAGCCATTTCCCGGGCAAGCGACACCAACATCAGCGCGGTAAGTCCGCAAGTGATCATTCGCATACGTAATCTCCAGCACTCGCTTGTCCGCCGAAGGCGAGCAGTCCAACGATTCTCCATTTCCGCTGCGCGCCCGCGAGGCCAGTCGGCGATAGCGCTACACAGGTCTCCGGCGCCGGCAGCAAACGTTTCTTATAAAGCACCGGCAGCTACCTTCGAATCCACGTGTAGTGGAAACGCACTCCCGCGGCCGTGGCCGGGTCGGGCGTGCCGTCCGCTGATTCGATCGTACGCCAGACGAGATCCAGCGTATCGCCACTCACCGCATAGTCGAACTCGCCGAGGCCGCCGACGTACTCCGGCCCGAGTTCGCACTCGTGCCGGATCGTCAGCTTCCCGTCCGATACTTCGAAACGCCCCGCGTTCACGATGAGCGAGCTATACCGAGTAATCTTCTCGGCATCGGTCGGACGGAGCGGCTTCGCAGAAAATGGTGCGGGTGCCTTGCCCCCCGCCCAGTTCATGCTGTAGTAGTCCTTTGAGAACATGAGAAAGCTCTCCTGGGCGTGGCCAGGACGATGCACGCCGTCCGGTCCGATCACCTCGGCCATCACCAGCCGCCACACCCCATCGAGTCGACTGTCGCCGTCTGCCATCACGGGATGTCTTCCATCCGTGCCCGACTTCGCCAAGAGACGGTAATCGATCAGCTCCCAGCGTGTCACCACGCCGCCTGCCGTTGTGGTTTCGAGCCGCAACACGTAGGGAGGGTGTGTCAGGAGCCGGTACTTCCACTGAAGGGAGTTCTCGACTAGCCAGACCTCCGTTCCGCGAAACGCCCCGTCGTCGTCGACTTGCCTTCCGACGACCTGAGCGGTGACCCAGACGATTCCACCCTTGGCCTGGTCGTGAGTCGGGTAGCGCAACTTGAGACCTACCGCAGGCTCGAAAAATTGCAGCAACTCGACCTCTGAGCCCGCCGAGAACACTCGCTCCCCGAGATCCTCGGACTCCGATAGGGTCTCCGAGCCCTGCTCGCGGCGAAAGACACTCGTCGCCCGCCCCGCGTCATAGTGGAGGTAGGCCCAGCCGCCCTTGCCGTTGTAGTTGAACAGCTCGACGGCAGCGACCGCGAGGGTTGGCAGGCGTTTGTAAGTGATGTCGTGACGAAGATCCTGATCGACCCTCGTAACAACGGTCTCGAAACGCTGTAGTTCTTCCCCGTCTCGCTCGACCACCTTCCATGTATCGGTCCAGACCCCAACCTCAGATTCCTCCCCGCCGGGTGCAGTGCGAGTCACACGCCAACTTGCCGTAACAGACGGAAGCTGGTGTCCGTCCACACGGGGGTCACCCGGTCGAACGGTGATCACCTTGGCCTCGGAGAGCTGCTTCTCAGCAGACTGTGCGGAAGCGCCTGGGGAGGCCAAGAGCATCAGGAGGCACAGGGTTCCGGCCGATCGGAAAGCGGGTGCCAGCCCCCGGAGCCAGTCGTTAGCGCTTTTCATGTGCCAGATCTTCGGGGATTGGTGGGAGTACATTCAGTCTCCTTGCTTGACTCGTCTCTTAAACTCGCGATCATGCCTCTGTAGGCACCGGCAGGTCAACGTGGAATACCCGACATCTCGCCGCATGTTCGACCCTCTACCAAGTAGCGCGCACACAACGCTCCGAACTGTCGATCCTCGCGTCCAGCATCACATGGTAGGTCAGGTGCGCATAACGTCAGCGCTCACTCGCCGTGGGCAGATAGGGGTAGGGAGAACCGATTGGTTTCGGTCCCCCCTCCCTCCGAACCGGACGTGCGGTTCTCTCGCATCCGGCTCTCCAGTTGGTAGTCTCACCTCTAAGAGGATTGACGGACCAAGCCATGGGCGGTAACTAGGGAAAACAGCCCATGCTCGGCAAAGAAGGCGTTCGGCCAGAGAGCGTAATCGCGGTAGCCGTAGCCTCGACCATGACGACCGGCGCGGCGGCGCAGAATAGAACGCAGGCGCATGCGGATCCAACCATCCAAATTCCCAAAACTGGTCCAGTGGCTGTGCTGATAGTAGCCGAACCAGCCCCGCAGCGTCCGGTTCACATCTGCTATGATAAAACTCAGGCTGTGTCCATTGGCCCGACGAGTCTTGGCCCGGATCAACTCTTTGAGCTTAGCAATGCTCTGCTTCCGGGGCCAGCGTGTACGCCCTTGGAAATGGTACCCTAGGAAATCCACGCCCTCGACTTCTACGTCGACGATGTCCGTCTTCTCAGGATGCAGGGTGAGGCCAACCTCGACCGTCCACGCCCGCACCAGTTCCAATGCTGCCTCAGCCTCCGCTCGCGTCCGACACAGCACGACAAAGTCATCAGCATAACGCACCATCTGAAAGTCCCGCTCTGCCATCAAATGATCTAGCGGATCGAGATACACGTTCGACAACAGTGGCGAGATGACGGCCCCTTGTGGACTGCCACGTTGCGGCGTCCATTCATGGAGGCCATCTAACACACCTTGCTTGAGGAACATCTCAATAAGCGACAGCACTCGGCCATCGCCGACTCTCTCCCGGATAAGCGCCAACAACCCATCGTGCGGAATCGTGTCGAAATAACTTTCCAGATCCGCATCCACAACGTAACGATACCCCGCCTTCACCAGCGCATTGACGCGTCGCAGCGCATCCTTACAACCGCGCCCAGGACGAAAACCGTAGCTATGCTCGGCAAAATCCCGCTCGAAGATGGGCTCCATTACATTGCGAAGTGCAGCTTGCACCACCCGATCCCGCACCGTGGGTATGCCGAGTGGTCGCTTGACCTTCCGGCCCGGTTTGGGTATCCACACACGGCGAACTGCCTGCGGACGATACGTCTGTTTCCGTAACGCCTGCCCTAGCCGCTGCAGATTGTCATCCAGGTAGCGCGTGAAAGCACCAACCGTCACCTGATCTACGCCAGCAGCTCCCTTGTTGGCTGCTACTCGTTTGTGTGCAGCCAGCAAGTTCGCTCCCGAGTAGACCTTGTCAATCAGTCGAAACCATTTCCCTCCTTGCACTCCATTCTCCAGTGCCGTCAACATGCGGTTTGTCCAGACCGCCGGTTCAGTCCACGACCAGCGGGTGCGAACCTCTCCGTCGGGTCGAGTCCGGGCACGGCGATGCCGCACCCCAGACACTGCGCCCGGTTTGGTTTCCGATGATCTGGTCATCCCTCATCCACCTTCCTGCGTCCCTTCGCTCCACCGGCATTACCCGGCTTCATCGCTACTATGGACGCTCTGACTCCTGAGTGGTCGGCTCTTCGACGGCCTCGGCCAGCGCAGCGGCGCCAGCTGTACGCGTATGAACTCCGTCCCTCTTGCCACCCAGGTCTCCCTGCTTCACGTGTCTGGCCTTCAGAGCATTCCGTCTCCAACCACCTGACCAACCCCTGACGCCGCTTTAACACACAACCCCTCAGCGCGACAGGCTCTTTCCGGGCTTCGCCCTGCTCGGGCAGGCTCGCCGGTCGGCCCGGCCGAATCGAGTTCGTCATCCTACGGACTGCTCTTTCATCTCCAGTTGCTTCCCACCCCCTTTCGCAAGGACGCAGTTACTGTTGATTACAGGCCGGAGTGTGCATGCCTGGAGAGGACTTCCACCTCTCCGACCAAACACGCTCACAGGCGCACCCGAGCTGCGGCTTTAGCCGTGGCAAACCATCGGAGCATCGCACCGCATTTGAAATGAAGTCAGAGCACCGCTGCTGGAAAACAAACCGAACAACGGAAGCAAGAAAACCCGTGTTGTCTAGCTACGGCCCGCTTGACAAGGGAGGCCTTATAGGTATTAGACGGTTCGCCGGCTAGTCATTTCCCGGGCAAGCGACACGGCGATATGGAAAATCGACTTCGCGAAGCTGGCCGCCTCGCTCACCTGCGATCCGGGCAATCAACGAGTCTGAACGAAGCCTGAAGTACGTGATGGTCTGTGGGAAATCATGATCAGGATTGGAAAATGCTATGCTCGTATCGGTCATCGCTGACAGCCTGAAGCTATCCTGCTGCTGCCCGGATGGATGTGCTTCGTACGCCCACCCAGATTCTTCTTCGCGGAGTAGAACCAGCTCGTAGCCCACCAACTCGTCCCCTCGAACGGTGCGGCTCATCCCCAGCATCGTTCTAGCTCGCACGAACATCCAGTGCTCCTCAATCACTAGCTCGCCGGCGCTTCGCTCCCAACAACCCGCTAGCCAGTGGGGAGTTTTGGCAGACGACTCGTTGTCCCCCATCTGGGCAATGGCGTTTCTCGGAAAGGACACCAACATCAGTGCGGTAAGTCCGCAAATGATCATTCGCATGCGTAATCTCCAGTACTCGCTTGCCCGCGTAAGACAAGCAGTTTAACGGATCACGATTGAGCTGCACCGCCAACCACGTTTTCGCAAATGAAGGCGGCTCCCGCTGTGAGCACCAGGCGCAATGGCCGCGGCCGTGAGGGATCGGGTCTGGTCGGTGAACCGTGACACGCCGATGCGCAACTTCAAGACCACGGCCGCGCTGGCAGCGTGCTGCTAATCGGCACCCCCGAGCAGATCCTCCAATGTTTCGACCTCATCTTCAATTGATTCCCAATCGGTGAGGAGTTCCCCGAGTTCACTCTGCAGATTGGTGCGCTCTTCTTCTAGTTCGCGCACCTCCTCGGACCGAGAGCGCGCGGAATAGTCCGATTGGCAAAACAGCTCATCAATTGCGAGTACTCGGCTCTCGGCAATCTCAATTCTCTCGGTGACGGTTCGGAGTCGGCGCCGGCACCTGTCCAGCTCTCTCTGGGGGTTTGCCTTGGACGTAGGAGCACTGCGGGATGCGTCGAGGTGTGCTGGATCGTTCCGCTGCTTTCCTAATCGAGCCTTCAGGACGACGTGATCGACGTCGAGGTGGTCGTCTCCGCACGCGTGGACGTATTCGTCATACGTACCGAGATAATCAGTGATACGGTCAGGCTTGATCTCGAGTACACGAGTCGCCAACTGACTTACGAACCATCGATCGTGCGAGACAAAAATGAGCGTGCCCGGATAGGCATCGAGACCCTCTACTAGCGCTTCGATCGACTCGAGGTCCAGATGGTTGGTCGGTTCGTCGAGAACCAGCACGTTGGGTTGCTCGATACTGAGACGGGCGAACACGAGGCGCGTGGTTTCGCCGCCCGAGAGGGCGCGCAATGGCTTCTTGCCGTCGTCGCCGGTGAAGAGCAATCGCCCCATGGCACCACGCACGTATCCGAAATCTCTGTCGGGGCAAAAACTCCACACCCAATCTTCCGCAGTGCCTTTCTTCGCCCCGAATTCGTCTCGGTGGTTCTGGGCGAAGTATCCTGGATGGGTCTCGTAACCCCACTGCACCTGCCCGGCGTCGGCATCTAGCTGACCCAGCACGATCTTGAGAAGCGTCGACTTGCCGATCCCGTTCGGCCCCATGATGGCCAGGCGGTCACCGCGGGCGACCGTGAGGTCGACATCGTGCAGGACCTCGTTGCGGTCGAAGGCCTTTGTGACGCCCCGCACGATCAGCACATCGCGTCCACTGTCACGTCGCTGCCCCAAGTGAAACGTGGGGTAACACCGTGAGCTCTGCGGTAGCTCGTCGAGCCCCTGCGCTTTCTTCTCAATCATGCGGATTTTGCTCTGCGCCTGTCTCGCTTTGCTCGCCTTGGCGCGAAAGCGGTCAACGAACTTCTGGTGGTGCGCGATCTCACGCTCGCGCGCCGCTATGCTCTTCACGCGACGGTCGCGTTCAGCGACCTTCGCTTTGAGAAAATCACTGTAGTTCCCAGCGTACGAGAGCACGGTCTCGTAATCGACATCGAGGATCGTCGTTGCAATGTTGTCGAGGAAACGATGGTCGTGCGAAATCACCAGGGCGACGCCAGCGAAGTCTCGCAGGAATTTCTCGAGCCACCGAATCGACAGGATATCGAGATGGTTTGTGGGCTCGTCCAGAAGTACCACATCCGGATTGCCCGCAAGCACTTGCGCGAGGAGTACCCGAAGGCGGAAGCCTCCGGACAAGGTCGAGAGCGGATGGCGATGTACGTCACTCGGAATTCCTAATCCCTCCAGAATGGTCGCGGCGCGCGCCTCGGCTGCGTAGCCATCGTGTCGTTCCACGATGTCCTCCAATGCGGTGAAACGATCGGCATCGAAGTACTCCTCGGCTTTCGCGAGCAGCGCTTCTTTTTCTACCATCGCGTTCCACAATTCCGGATGGCCTTGTAGCGCGACACCCAAAATCTCCTGGTCGTCATGGAGGAACTGATCCTGACGAAGAACGCCGAGCCGGAGTCGTTTGGGGAGCGAGACCGTCCCATTATCCGGAACCAAGTCGCCGCTCAAGATCCGGAGCAGGGTTGTCTTGCCGGAGCCGTTCGCGCCAACGAGTCCGTACCGCTCGCCCGCGTTGAGCTGAAATGACACCCCGGCAAACAGTGTACGGTCTCCAAAGGACTTCTCGAGATTGGAAATGGAGATCACGGGGGAAGAATCTAAGGGGGTGGGGCAAGAACACTCGGGGCGGATGCTGGCTTCCTCACACCGACTCCGCAATGGCTACTTGCAATCTATACCAGGACACTGTCAACTCTCCCTCATCTAAGGCCTTCCAGCACAGGGCTTTCCCCGGCTTCCCATGTCCGGGAGTTGTTTTTGAGGATTAGGTAAGAGACGGTCGAGCCATTTTATGATGCGGGTCGAGGCCAGCGCAGCACGGCTGTCGGATCAAGGACCATCACCTCGTACCCGGGAAGGCCACATAACGTCCCGCGATTCTGCTGCGCGTCCAAGATGTGGACCGCAAGCGGTACGCGCGAGCCTGAGTGCTCATCGCGACGGCAGCAATCGCTTGATGTTTCCAAGAAGTGCCCTCGAGGAGTAACGTCTCAATTGGCAAGTGAGATTCGTCGATCCATTACCCCAGGAGGGCACCCCATGTTTTACTCAGGCATCGATCAACACAAACGGGATTCCTACATCACAACCTATGGCCCGGAGAGCACCATCGTCAAACAGGAACGAGTACCCAACAGCCCGCTGCTCATCCGACGCTACTTCGCACAATTCCCAGGACCACACAAAGCGGTGGTCGAGTCCACTGGCAGCTGGTACTGGCTGGCCGACCTACTCGGGGATCTGGGCGTGGAACTCACGCTCGCTCATGCCACCAGACTCAAGGCAATCTCGGCCGCAAAGGTGAAGACAGACAAAGTCGACTCCGACATCCTGGCCCTGCTGCTGCAAGCCGATCTCATTCCCGAAGCTCACATGATCGCTAGAGAGAGACGTGCCCCTAGAGATCTCATGCGTGCACGGCTGCGGCTGGTTGAGAAATGTGGCAGCTGCAAAAACAGCATCGAGCGCCTTCTGGAAAAGTTCAACGCCAGAAGCGTCGCCGAGCTGGACGGACTATATCGCCTGCAAGCTGCCAGCCATGAGCTTCAGATTGAATTACTGAACCAGCAAAGAAAGGCCCTCGAGGCAGCTCTTCACCCACATCTAATCCCCAACTCAGATGTCCAACGTATGCTCTGGATACCTGGGATCGGAAAGGTCAATGCCTTTACCATCTACACCGAGATTGACGACATCGAACGATTTCCCTCAGTACGGCAGTTTTTCTCTTACTGCCGTCTGGTACCTGGTGCCCAACTCGGCCGGCAAGAACCGGCATCGCTCGGGCTCCAAGGCAGGCAACCGCTACTTGAAGATCGCATTCAGCCACGCCTGCATAAGAGCTGTGCAGTATTACCCCGAGATCCGATCGTTCTACCGAGCCAAGGCCAGGAGGAAGCCCATCAAGGTCGCTCGTACGCTCGTTGCACTAGAGATTGCCCGCATCGTTTACCATGTGCTGAGTACTGGAGAGAACTTCAACGGCTCGTTCAAGAACAAACCGCTCGGTCGAACGAAACAGCAGCAGTGGCCGCGCCTGGCAAGCCCAGCCGCCTAACTGAGCCCGTGCAAACGGGGTCATGCGCTTGATTGGGAAGCCAGGCGTCGTGCCAGGTTAGTATCTGGG